>NZ_JBHTGW010000006.1:0-259074 GCF_042675325.1 Ramlibacter sp. GCM10027632
CGCGCCGCCAGCGCACGCGCCTGCGCGGGCTCGCGCAGGCGCGAAGCCGCCACCACGCCGGCATACAGCGCGCCGGCCTGGCGCGCCGCGGGCCCGTCGGCGCGCTGGGCCAGCGCCTCCTGCAGCACCGCGCGCTGGCGGTCCACGCCGGCGGCCGACAGGCCGCGTGCGCGCCCCGCCATCAGCGCATGCTGCAGGTCGGGCGGCAGCGGCGCGGCACGGGCGCCCAGCTGCGTGCGTGAACGCATGTCGGCCACCCGCTCGGTCGTCAGCGGGTGGGTGCGCAGGTAGGGGTAGCTGCCGTTGTCGTTCAGGCGCGAGGCCTGCTGCAGCTTCTCGAACATGCTGGCGAACCCCTGCGGCGCGAAGCCGGCCTGGGTCATGACGGCGAAACCGATGCGGTCGGCCTCGCGCTCCATCTCGCGCGAGAAACTGAGCTGGTTTTGGATCGCCAGGGCCTGGCCGCCGGTGATGAGGGCGCTGGCCGCGTCGGGGCTGCGCGAGGCGGCCAGCGCGCCGAGCAGCACCGCCGCGATCGTCCAGGGCGCCTGGCGCTTGTCCTGCGTGACCATGCGCGAGATGTGGCGCTGGGTGACGTGCGTGAGCTCGTGCGCCAGCACCGAGGCGAGCTCGTCGCGCGTGGTGGTGGCGGCGATCAGGCCCAGGTGCACCCCCATCCAGCCGCCGGGCACGGCGAAGGCGTTGATGCTGCGGTCACGCCCGAGCAGCAGGCGCCAGGCGTAGCGCTGGTCCAGGTCGGGCCCGAGGTCGCCGCGCTGGCGGGCGGCCGCGAGCAGGGGCTGCCACAGGCTGTCGAGGTAATCGGACAGGATCGGGTCGTCGAGGTAGTCCGGGTCGCGGAACAACTCGCGCGCGACGCGGTCGCCGATGCGCCGCTCGGTGCTGACCGAGAGGTCGCCGCCGTCGCCCAGGGCGGGCAGCTGCGCGGGCACGGGCGGCACCGCCAGCCCGAGGGCCAGCAGCAGCGCCAGGGCCCGCGTGCGCGGCGCCCGTATCATCGAATGCTTCATACCTTCACGCAGAGTCACCTGCCCGCCATGAGTTCACTGACGCATTTTGACGCGCAAGGCCAAGCCCACATGGTGGACGTGTCCGCCAAGGCCGCCACGCACCGGGTGGCGGTGGCCCAGGGGCGCATCCGCATGCTGCCCGGCACCTTCCAGCTGGTGGCTTCGGGCACCGCCAAGAAGGGCGACGTCCTGGGCATCGCGCGCATCGCCGGCATCCAGGCCGCCAAGAAGACCAGCGACCTGATCCCGCTGTGCCACCCGATTCCGCTGACCCGCGTGGCGGTGGACTTCGAGCTGCAGCCCCAGGACCACGCCGTCTCGTGCCGCTGCACGGCGGAGACCGTGGGCGTGACCGGGGTGGAAATGGAGGCACTGACCGCGGTGCAGGTCGCCCTCCTGACCATCTACGACATGTGCAAGGCGGTGGACCGGGGCATGGTCATCGAGGGCGTGCAGCTGCTGGAGAAGCACGGGGGCAAGTCCGGGAGCTTCGTGGCCCCGGGCCAGGGCGGCGCCTCCGGGGCTGGGGTACCGGGCAACCTGCCGGAATGAAATGGCCCGGCCCCCTTGCGGAGGCCGGGCAGCGGCTGCCTCGCGGCGGCGTCAGGTGCCGATCCGGCCGCCGTCGTTCTTGGTGATCACGATCGTGGCCGAGCGGGGACGCTTGCCGGCACCGTAGCCGGCATTCGACGGCCACTGGCTCGTGTACTTCGTCGGGTCAGCGAGGTTGGCCTGCGAGGTCGTCTCGCCCGGATGCTGGATGTTGACGAAGATCGCCTTCCCATCGGGGGTCTCGCACAGGCCGGTGATTTCGCAACCCACCGGGCCGACCAGGAAGCGCTTGAGCGTATCAGCCGTCGGCAGCTTGCCCACCTGGGTGTCCACGTTGAGCGTGCCGCCCGCGGCGGTGGTGTAGGTCAGGGTCTTCTTGCCGCCATCGCCGACCTGGCCGGGAATCGCGGCCAGCATCATGCAGTTGGTGACATCCGTGTAGGCCCCATCGTCGGTCTGGATCCAGCAGATGCCGGTGTTCGGGCTGAACACCAGGCCGTCCGGGCTGGACATGTCCTGGTCGGCGGTGAGGCTGGAGATGTTGACCATCGCCTTGTCGGCGCCCGCCTCGGCGGCGAACAGGTAGATGTCCCAGGTGAACGAGGTGGCCGCCGCGCCGGCAGCACCCTCCTTGACCCGCAGCAGGTGGCCATTGGGGTTGCCGGCCTGGGTCGTCGCACCCTTCATGTCGGTGTAGGCGCGCGGGTTGGCCGCATCGGGCGCCAGCTGCGAGGAGCCGGTGGGATCGACGCGCCGGTTGCTGTTGTTGGTGAGCGTGAAATAAATCTCGCCGTTCGCGGGATTGACGCCACACCACTCGGGGCGGTCCATCTTCGTCGCACCGACCGCGTCGGCTGCGAGGCGGGCGTTGACGCACACATCGGCCTGGTCGGCAAAGCGGTAGGTCGCGTAGCCGGCGATCGACGCATTGGCCACCGACAGTTCGACCCATTGGCCGGTGCCGTCCGCATTGAACTTGGCCACGTACAGCTTGCCGGCATCGAGGTACTTGTCGCCCGTGGCCATGCGGTCCGCCGGGTTGGCATCGGCGGCGTTCCAGCTGGCGGCGGAAACGAACTTGTAGATGTATTCGTTGCGCGCGTCATCGCCCATGTACACCGCCAGCGGCTGGCCCGCGACAGGCCGGCCGAAGGCAGCACTTTCATGCGCGAAACGCCCCAGCGCAGAGCGCTTCCGGGCCGGCCGGGTCTTGTCGTAGGCATCCATTTCGACGACGTAGCCCATCCCGTTCATCTCGTTGCGATAGTCGTCGCTGCCGTCCGCGGACGTGCCGAGCTTGCTGTTGTTCCAGCGGGCGTACTTGTCTTCGGTCCCGGCGCTCTCCCAGCCGTGGCGGGAGGCCGCGCCCTGGGTTCGGCCATAGCGGTTCAGGGCGGTGACGCTCTTGTCGGTGCCGCGGGCCGCGTTGTCCGTCGCGCTGCGGGTGAAATAGCCGAACCAGTTTTCCTCACCGGTCAGGAAGGTGCCCCAGGGCGTCTTGCCGGTGCCGCAGTTGTTCAGGGTGCCGCGGGTCTTCGTCGCTGTCGGTGAGAACTTCGTCACCAGCAGGGCGTTGCCACGGGCAGGTCCCGAGATCTCCACCTCGGACAGCGCGGTCAGGCGGCGGTTGAAGGCCGAGTCCTTCACGTACTCCCACTTGGCGCCGACCCTGCGCACCTCGACGACCGAGACGCCGTGGACCGCGACCTCCTTGTCCACCTCGGCGGCCGGACGCGGAAGCGTCGTGGTCCCGCCGTCCGCGTGCAGGAAGAAGGAGCTGAGTCTTTCGTCCGTCGTGGCCTCGTGGTTGATCGCGAGCAGGCCGCGGTCCGTGGCGGTGGCGGACGGCTTGCCGTCGGCGCCAAGGCCGAACCACTCCATGCCGTCGTGGTGGTCGCCGGCACGGTTCTCGAAGTCGCTGTCGGTGCCGTCATTCCTGTAGGCAGGCGTCGAGGCGGTGAGGGGATCGCCCAGCGCATACAGGGGCGTTGCGGTGTAGCCGGCAGGCACGCTCACCGCGTCCGCCAGGCTCTTGGGGACGGCGCTGAAACCGAGCAGCTTGTCCTGGGGAGCCTGGGTGGCGGGCGCCACGTCGCCGCCGCCGCACGCGCTCACCGCGAAGCCTCCCAGCATGGCCGTTCCGACGGTGCCCACGCCACCGCGCAGCAGGCCGCGGCGGCTCAGGCGCGCCTGCAGCACGGCGTCGAAAGTCGGGTTGGGTGAGTCGTTGGAGTTTTCCTCGTTGAAATCCACTGCGTCCAGTGCGCGCTCGTTGTGCTTGTTCACGACAAATTCCTTTGGGTCGAAAAATTTCCGTTGGAAAGAAATCGACGCCAACGTTAAGCACGCGAAGTGACAGGCACGTGACGATGTGACGAGGGATGCGACCGCTTCGCGGCCAAGCCACGGCGGGCCGCACGCGACGCGGCCATCTCGCCGGCGAGGGCCGCGTCCGACGGCCTCAGCGCGGGGACGACGCTGGCTGCCTGCGCGCCAGCCAGCGCGCGTGTTCCTCCGGGAACGCCGCGGCAAAGCGCCGCATCTCGAGCCGGGCCTTGTCCTCGCGGCCCGCGACCAGGGCGCTGTCGATCGCGCGTTCGATCACGCGCGGCTCGGGGGAGAAATGCAGCACCTGCTGCGCTTCGGCGTGGACCTGGGCCGCGTTGTCGGGACGCAGCGGCGCCATGGTGAAGGCGGCGAACCGCACCTGGTCATGGAACAGCCATGAGCCTGAAATGCGGGCGAGCGTGTCCCTGGCATAGGCTGGCGCGCGCGCGGACTCGGGCCGGTAGATCTGGTCGATGCGCCAGTAGTCCCACCCCGCGTACGCCGCGACGGCCAGGGCGAGTGCGGGCACCGCCACGCGGGCCACGCCCGCGGCGGCTGCGGGTGCCGGCGCGCCGCGCGCGCACAGGATGCCCAGGGACAGCCCCACGGCCACCTGGAACGGCCCGTACCACAGCGGGTATTCGACGAGGCTGTGGAGGGCGAGCGCGGCGAGCACGGCCCAGGCCAGGCGCCGGGCGCCGTCGGTCTCGCGCCAGGGGCGTGCGCGCCAGGCGGCGGCGGCTGCCGCGCCCACGAACAGCGCGGCGGCGGGCAGGCCCAGTTCCACGGCGAGGTGCAGGGGCAGGTTGTGCGCGTTGTCCAGGATGTCGCAGAAGCGCGGGCCGTCGTACAGGAAGGCGTAGTGGGCGTAATCGAGCTCGCCCCAGCCCCAGCCGAGCCAGGGCCGCTGCGCGATCAGGTCCAGAACGTTGGACCACAGCACGCGCCGGCTGCTGCAGGCGCCGACGCCGGCCACGCGATCGAGCAGGTTGGCGCCGCCGAGCCCGCGCACCTCCAGCAGCCAGGGCAGGCCCATGGCGGCCAGCGCGTAGGCGGCGATGGCGGCCAGGGACAGGGCCACGCGGGCGCCGCGCCGCGGGCCGGGCAGGGCCATGGAGAAGCCGGCGATCAGCAGCAGCTGCAGCAGGCCGGTGCGCGAGGTGCTGGCGGCGTTGGCGGCGGACAGCAGCAGCACCAGCGGCAGCAGCAGGCGTGCGCGCGTGCCCTGGGTGAACAGCCAGGCGCAGGCGGCCAGGCCGATGGCGGTGAGGCTGGCGAACTGGTTGCGTTGCCGCAGGTTGCCGTAGGCTTCGCCGGGCGAGGCGGCGCTGGCCCAGGCGATGGCTTCCTGCACGAAGCCCTGGTGCTGCCACAGCGCGATCACGGCGCTGAGCGAGGCGGCCATGACCCAGGCCTCGGCGAGCGTACGCACCCCCTGCGGGCGCTGCGCCAACGAGGCGCCTGCGGCGGCCGCCATGAGGACCAGGGCCACGCCGCCGGCGACGGCGTAGGTCTCCAGGCTACCGGTGCCGCGGGCGATCGCCCAGGCTGCGAAGGCGACGCCGCCAGCGACCAGCGAGGCCGGCAGCCTGCGCACGCCCGCGGCCAGGCACAGGAGCGCGGTGGCGCACAGGGTCAGCAGCCAGGGGACGACGGCGGCGGACGGGCCGGCGGTGTAGGGGTTGAGCCAGGGGACAGTGATGGCGAGCACCACCAGCGCCAGCAGCCAGGGTGCGCCCTGTTTCGATGTGCCTTGCCGGCCCTGCATCCGTTGGATCTCCTCGTGTCCTGCCTCGATTGGCGAATCACACCCCATGGGGATGCGCATGGACGCGATTAGGCCAGAGGTTGTGGATGGAAAATGAAAACGCCGGCATCAGCCGGCGTTGGGTGATCGAGAGGACCGGGTCACCCCGCGGGGACTGGTCGCGTTAGTGCAAGACCTGACCCTAGAGTCCCCGGATTAGGCCAGAGGTTCGGGCTCGAGAAATGAAAACGCCGGCGGGAGCCGGCGTGAGGGTTGGAAGGGGGCGCCAGGGGTCCGTCAGTCAGACTGGACTAGTCGAGTTGATACAAGACCTAACCCCGTTAATCTCTCAAAGATCAGAGCGGACCGCGACAGGAACCGGGCAAGAACTTTGCAGGAATCCCACCTTCAGTGGTCGGACCACAAGTCCACTTGAACACCGGCGAGCCTACGTGACCCGCGGTGGCGACAACCTTCTTCGCCGCCTCGGTATGGTAAGGCACCAAAGAGATCTTTTTGTCATCAATCGCGTCGGTTCCCGTGTCACCGAATCCCGTCGCAGTAACAGTGATTACGCCGTTCGCGTCCACGGCGATCGCCTTTACGTATTTGCTCTTCTGCGTAGTTTCATTGCAGCCGAAATCGATGGTGGTGGCATCGGCTGGAGCAGTCTGATACACCTCAGAAATAGTTGTCCTGCAAGAAGATGCAGCCAAGATCACTTCGGACACTTTCGCCCGCTTCGTATAGTCCGTATAAGCCGGCAGCGCCACAGCCGCCAGGATGCCGATGATCGCGACGACGATCATCAATTCGATAAGGGTGAAACCCGCTTGCAGTTGACGCTTCATGAAACCTCCGGAATAAATCTGAAGAAGCAAGTTGACACTGCAATTGATGTGCCAACTTCAGAAGACTACCAAAACCTACCATCCCGCCAAGAAATCCACGCTGCGTCCCTGATCCCGATCAATTGGCAAATTCAGATCGACATTTTTGTCGACCGGCCGTGTCGCGCAGTGACACAAAACGTCATCCGATCACGCTCACGCCTGGATGAATTGCATCTGCGTCCCCGCGAG
This sequence comes from Ramlibacter sp. GCM10027632, assembly GCF_042675325.1. NCBI lineage: Bacteria > Pseudomonadati > Pseudomonadota > Betaproteobacteria > Burkholderiales > Comamonadaceae > Ramlibacter > Ramlibacter sp. GCM10027632. The sequence goes on from NZ_JBHTGW010000006.1 coordinate 6,741, forward strand.
TTCGAGCAGGTCGCCGTTGTGCAGGCCCACCGGGTCCGCGCCCACCGCATTGCCGTTCAATCGCGGCGGGTCCTCGCCGTCGATGTGGGCGACGACGTAACCCTCGGTGCGCCGGGTGATGGCGGCCACCGCCACGCCCGGCTTGCCGATGGTGGTGACCACCTTCACCAGCGCCACCTCGCGCCCCGCGGCGGCGCCCGACATGACCTTGATCACCGCGCGCTGCTCGCCGCCAGGCTCTCCCAGCGTCACCGGCACCGTCGGCGGGATCGGCGGGGCGATGCCCGCGGCAGCGGCGGCCGGCGGCTGCACCTCCATCGTCTTTTCGAAGGAGGCGGCCGGCGCCTCGTCCAGGTACCGGATCTTGTACTTGCCGATTTCCACCGCGTCGTTGTGATGCAGGAACTGGCGCTTGACCGACTTCCCGTTCACATAGGTGCCATTGGTGCTGTTCAGGTCTTCCAGCATCACCCCACCCGGCCCCATCTGCAGCACGGCGTGCTCGCCGCTGACCGCCAGGTTGTCGATCACGATGTCGTTGTACGGCCGACGGCCGAGGGTGGTGCGGTCCTTGGTCAGCTGCACCTCCTTGATGACGACACCGTCGATCGAAATGATCATCTTCGGCATGGCCCCTCTCCTCTCGATTCCTGGTAATCACGCACCCAGCAGGCGGGACATCAGGCCCCGCTTCGCCGGCGTGCCGCTGGCCTGGGCGAGCAGCACGGAAATGTTGTCGCGGCCGCCGCGCGCATTGGCCGCGTCGACCAGCAGGCGCGCCCGGGCGTCGGGCGACACATCCGCCGCCATCAGCGTGGCGATGCTCGCATCGTCCACCATGTCGGACAAGCCGTCCGAACACAGCAGGTAACAGTCGCCCGGCTCCACCCGGTGCTCGGCCACCTCCAGCAGCACCGCCTCGTCCACCCCCATGGCCCGGGTGACGAGGTTGCGGTGGACGGAGACGGCCGCCTGCTGCGGCGTGATCAGTCCGGCGTCGAGCTGCTCCTGGAGCAGGGAATGGTCACGGGTGATGCGCACGAGGTGGCCACCGCGCAGCCGGTACAAACGCGAGTCGCCGATGTGTCCGACGACGACGCGCGCCTCCTGGAACACCGCGACGACCAGGGTCGTGCCCATGCCCGCGTAGTGGGCGTTGGCCTGGGCCGCATCGAAGATGGCCCGGTTGGCTTCAGCCACGCAGGCCTGCAGGGCGCGCCGCAGGTCGCGGCCGTCCGGGGACGGGCCGGCGTCCTCGAGCCAGCGCCCGAGGTGTTCGGCCAGGAGGGAGGTCGCCATGCCGCTGGCGACCTCGCCGGCGTTGTAGCCGCCCATGCCGTCCGCCAGGACGGCGAGCCCGTGCGCCGCATCGACGAAGACGGCGTCCTCGTTGTTCGCGCGGGTCAGGCCACGGTCGGTCAGGCAGGCAAACGCGTAGTGCATGCGTCAGCGCTCCAAGGGCCGCGCTGTGTCTCGCATGCAACGACCGGCGGCGTCCCGCGCCGCCCGGCCCGAGGCATCCCCCCGGCGCCAAGGGGCGCGATGCCTGGTTTGTGATGAAGTGCCCACTTCCGCCGACCTCTGTGTATTCTGGTCTCGTGCGAGGCGAACCTGCCTCGCACCCGCATCGGAGGATTAAATCCCCGGCGGCGACTGTGAGCGAAAGTTAACAGAGGCTGACGGCGGGGACAAGCCGTCAGCCCACGGCCTTGCGTGTCAGGCGGCTTCTTCGCTGTGCGCCGCAGGGCGCATGCGCAGCAGCGCCTTGCCGACGGCCAGGACCAGCAGGGCACCTGCCGCCGCCGCCGCGTACTCCCAGGCCTTGTCGGCCGGCAGGTAGGGCTTGAGCGCGGGGTCGGTGAAGGCCATCTGGCCGGCGATCCAGCCCAGGAGCATGCCGCCCAGGGTGATGATCATCGGGAAGCGGTCCATCAGCTTGAGGACGATCTGGCTGCCGGCCACGATGATGGGGATCGACACGAGCAGGCCGAAGATCACCAGGCCCAGCTGGTGCTGGCCCGCGCTCTCGGCGGCGCCGGCGATGGCCAGCACGTTGTCCACGCTCATGACCAGGTCGGCCACGATCACGGTCTTCACCGCGCCCCACAGCTTGTCGGAGGAGCTGATGTTGCCGTGCTCGTCCTCGTCCTGCGGGACGATCAGCTTGATGCCGATCCACACCAGCAGGACCGCGCCGACCAGCTTGAGGTAGGGCACCGCGAGCAGCGCCAGGGCGAACGCGATCAGGACGACGCGCAGGACGATGGCACCGGCGGTGCCGTAGATGATGCCCAGGCGGCGCTGGGTCGGGGGCAGGCCGCGACAGGCCAGGGCGATGACGACCGCGTTGTCTCCACCGAGCAGGATGTCGATCAGGATGATCTGGCCGACGGCGATCCAGAAGGTGGCTGTGGTGAGTGCTTCCATGTTGAGGGGGGTCCCCGCAAAAAACTTTCGGGACCGTAAGAAAAGGAAAGGGCCGATTGTCCCTCAGGTCAATCGGCCCTGCATTGTGGTTGCCCACAATTTCCGCGGCGCGTGGCCGCTTTTGCCTGCGGATTACAGCAGCGACTTCAGCAGCCGGCCCATTTCCGAGGGGTTGCGGGTGATCTTGAAGCCGCACTCCTCCATGACGGCCAGCTTGGCGTCGGCCGTGTCGGCGCCGCCGGAGATCAGCGCGCCGGCGTGGCCCATGCGCTTGCCGGGAGGGGCGGTGACGCCAGCGATGAAGCCGACGATGGGCTTCTTCATGTTGGCCTTGCACCAGCGGGCGGCTTCGGCCTCGTCGGGGCCGCCGATCTCGCCGATCATGATCACGGCGTCGGTGTCCGGGTCGTCGTTGAAGGCCTTCATCACGTCGATGTGCTTGAGGCCGTTGATCGGGTCGCCGCCGATGCCGACCGCGGAGGACTGGCCGATGCCCAGCTCGGACAGCTGCGCCACGGCTTCATAGGTCAGCGTGCCGGAACGCGACACGACGCCGATGCGGCCCTTCTTGTGGATGTGGCCGGGCATGATGCCGATCTTGATCTCGTCGGGCGTGATCAGGCCGGGGCAGTTGGGGCCCAGCAGCAGGGTCTTCTTGCCGCCGGCGGCTTCCTTGGCCTTCATCTTGTTGCGCACTTCCAGCATGTCCTTGACGGGGATGCCTTCGGTGATGCAGATGGCCAGGTCCAGGTCGGCCTCGACGGCTTCCCAGATCGCGGCCGCGGCGCCCGCGGGCGGCACGTAGATCACGGACACGGTGGCGCCGGTCTGCGTGGCGGCTTCCTTGACGGAGGCGTAGATCGGGATGTTGAAGATCGACTCACCGGCCTTCTTCGGGTTCACGCCCGCGACGAAGCAGTTCTTGCCGTTGGCGTATTCCTGGCACTTCTCGGTGTGGAACTGGCCGGTCTTGCCCGTGATGCCCTGGGTGATGACCTTGGTGTCTTTGTTGATGTAGATCGACATGGTGATTCCTTCAAGCCTTCTTCAGAGCCGCCACGACCTTCTGGGCCGCTTCCGCCATGCTGTCCGCGCTGATGATCGGCAGGCCGGACTCGGCGAGCATCTTCTTGCCCAGTTCCTCGTTGGTGCCCTTCATGCGAACGACCAGGGGCACGTTCAGGTTCACGGCCTTGCAGGCGGTGATCACGCCGGTGGCGATGGTGTCGCAGCGCATGATGCCGCCGAAGATGTTCACCAGGATCGCTTCGACCTTGGGGTTCTTCAGCATGATCTTGAAGGCTTCGGTGACCTTCTCGGGGGTGGCACCGCCGCCCACGTCCAGGAAGTTGGCCGGCTCGGCGCCGAACAGCTTGATGGTGTCCATGGTGGCCATGGCCAGGCCGGCGCCGTTCACCAGGCAGCCGATGTTGCCGTCCAGGCTGATGTAGGCCAGGTCGAACTTGGAGGCTTCGATTTCGGCCGGATCCTCTTCGTCCAGGTCACGCAGGGCGACGACCTCGGGGTGGCGGAACAGGGCGTTGGAGTCGAAGTTGAACTTGGCGTCCAGGGCGATGATGTTGCCCTTGCTGTCGCGGTTCAGGGGGTTGATTTCCACCAGCGACGCGTCGGTGTCCATGTAGCACTTGTACAGCTTCTGGCACACGTCGATGAACTGGGCGACGGAGTCGGCGGGCATGCCGACGCCCTTGGCGAGTTCCTCGCCCTGGGCTTGCGTCAGGCCGGTCAGCGGGTCGACGAAGATGGTGATGATCTTCTCGGGGGTGGCGTGGGCCACTTCCTCGATGTCCATGCCGCCTTCGCTGGAGGCGATGAAGGCGACCTTCTGCGTGGCGCGGTCAGTGACCACGGACAGGTAGTATTCCTTCTGGATGTCGGCGCCGTCCTCGATGTACAGGCGACGCACCTTCTGGCCCTCGGGGCCGGTCTGGTGGGTCTTGAGCTGCATGCCCAGGATCTGGCCGGCCAGGTCCTTGACCTGCTCGATGGACTTGGCCACCTTCACGCCGCCACCCTTGCCGCGGCCACCCGCGTGGATCTGCGCCTTCACGACCCACACCGGGCCGCCAAGCTTCTGGGCGGCTTCGACCGCTTCCTGGACAGTGAATGCAGGAATGCCGCGGGGGACGGGCACGCCAAAGCTGCGCAAGATCTCCTTGCCTTGGTACTCGTGGATCTTCATGAGGATATCTCTTGAGAGTGAGGGGGGTCCCCGGCAGGGTGAGGCAGGCCGGGTTTCGGGTGCCGAATAGCAACCTGCGACTGTATCATGGTGATAACCCTGAAACTTCCGCCTCTCTTACATGGGCGGGGCGCCCCATTTCACTGAAAAACGATGCCTAAAGTCTTCATCGACGGCGAAGCCGGCACCACCGGCCTGCAGATCCGCGAACGCCTTGCCCACATGCCCGCGATCGAGGTCGTGAGCATCGACCCGGCCCGCCGCAAGGACCCGCAGGCCAAGCGCGAGCTGATGGCGGGCGTGGACCTCGTGATCCTGTGCCTGCACGACGACGCCGCGCGCGAGTCGGCGGCGATGGTCGACGAGATCGAGCGGGCGCAGGGCCAGGGCCCGCGCATCATCGACGCCTCCACCGCGCACCGCACCGCCGAGGGCTGGGTGTATGGCTTCCCCGAGCTGTGCGCCGGCCAGCGAGAGGCCGTGGTCAACGCCCGGCGCGTGAGCAACCCCGGGTGCTACGCCACCGGCGCGATCGCGCTGCTGCGCCCCCTGGTCGATGCGGGCCTGGTGCCGAAGGACTTCCCGCTGGCCCTGCCCTCGGTCTCCGGCTACTCGGGCGGCGGCCGCACCATGATCGAGGACTACGAGGCCGGCCGCGCCCCCGACTTCGAGCTGTACGCGCTGGGCCTGAAGCACAAGCACCTGCCCGAGATCCTGAAGTACACCGGCCTCACCCGCCGCCCGATCTTCACGCCCTCGGTGGGCAACTTCCGCCAGGGCATGCTGGTGCAGCTGCCGCTGCATCTGGACCTGCTGCCCGGCAAGCCCTCGGCGCAGGACCTGCACGACGCGCTAGCGCGGCACTACGCCGGCAGCGAGTGGGTGACGGTGGAGCCCGCCACCGAGAGCGGCAAGCTCGACGCGCTGGCCCTGAACGACACGAACAAGCTCGAACTGCGCGTGTTCGGCAACGACGAGTACCGCCATGCCGTGGCGGTGGCCCGCCTGGACAACCTGGGCAAGGGCGCCAGCGGCGCGGCGGTGCAGAACCTCCAGCTGATGCTGGGCCTCTGAGCCCGGGCGAGTCCCTCGCTCAGTCCTCCTCGCCGGCGCCGCCGGCGAGCACCTTGCGGATCACCTCGCCACCGAACCCGCGCGCGGCGAGGAAGCGCGATTGCTTCGCGCGCTGCACCGCGTCCTGCGGCGGCTGGTCGAACTTGCGGCGCCAGACCTCGCGCGCGCGCTCGAGCTCGGTGGCCTTGAGCTGCTCCATCGCCTGGGCGACGAGCTCGCCCTCCAGCCCCTTGGCCTGCAGCTCCTGGCGGATGCGCCCCGCGCCCAGGCGGGCGGCACGGCGGTGCAGCACCGACTCCACCACGCGCTCCTCGCTGATGAACCCCTTGGCCTGGAGCTCGTCGAGCGCGCGGGCCAGCTCGCCGGGCTCCTGCTCGTGGCCGGCGAGCTTGCGTTCGAGCTCCAGGCGCGAGTGCTCCCGCATCGAGAGCAGGCGCAGGGCCCGCCCCTTCAGCGAGAGCTGGCCTGCGGGCATGCCTTATTCGGCCTCGTCCTGGCCGATGCCGGCCGGCAGCAGCGGGATGCCCAGCGACTCGCGCACCTTGTTCTCGACCTCGCGGGCCAGCTCGGGGTTCTCGCGCAGGAACTCGCGGGCGTTGTCACGGCCCTGGCCGATCTTCTCGCCGTTGTAGGCGTACCAGGCGCCGGACTTCTCGAGGATGCGCGCGTTCACGCCCATGTCGATGATCTCGCCCTCGCGGCTGATGCCCTCGCCGAACAGGATGTCGAACTCCGCGGTCTTGAAGGGGGGCGAGACCTTGTTCTTCACCACCTTGACCTTGGTCTCGTTGCCGATGGCCTCCTCGCCCTTCTTGATGGTGCCGGTGCGGCGGATGTCCAGGCGCACCGAGGCGTAGAACTTCAGCGCGTTGCCGCCGGTGGTGGTCTCGGGCGAGCCGAACATCACGCCGATCTTCATGCGGATCTGGTTGATGAAGATGACCGTGCAGTTGGTCTTCTTGATGGTGGCGGTCAATTTGCGCAGGGCCTGGCTCATGAGGCGGGCCTGCAGGCCGGGCAGCGAGTCACCCATCTCGCCCTCGATTTCGGCCTTGGGCACCAGGGCCGCGACCGAGTCGATGACGATCAGGTCCACCGCGCCGGAGCGCACCAGGCTGTCGACGATCTCGAGCGCCTGCTCGCCGGTGTCGGGCTGGGAGATCAGCAGGTCGGGCAGGTTCACGCCCAGCTTGCTGGCGTACTGCACGTCCAGCGCGTGCTCGGCGTCGACGAAGGCGCAGGTGCCGCCCTGCTTCTGCATGTTGGCGATGACCTGCAGGGTCAGGGTGGTCTTGCCGGACGATTCCGGGCCGTAGATCTCGATCACGCGGCCACGGGGCAGGCCGCCCACGCCCAGCGCGATATCCAGGCCCAGGGAGCCGGTGGAGACGACCTGGATGTCCTCGATCTGCTCGCCCTCGCCCAGGCGCATGATCGTGCCCTTGCCGAACTGCTTCTCGATCTGGGCCAGCGCGGCCTGCAGGGCCTTGGCCTTCTCGCTGTCCGCGCCCGCGGCGCCGGCAACCTTGCTGCCCTTGACTTGTGCGTCCATGGAAATCTCCTTGTGGATCAATGACTTGTGGAACCGGGCATCCAGTGTCTTTAACCACAGGCTGGATGCATGGCCAGTACTGTACCCGCCTGTTCAAACCAGTAAACCCGTTTTTTGGTCAGTTTGCCTTACCATCTGGCGATGACTGACCCGTTCCTCGACGACGGCTGGCGCCTGTCGCACCTGGGCCGGCTGCTGGGGCATGCGATGCGCCGGTTCGACGAGCGCGTCCTGCACCTCATGGCGCACGACGTGGACGTGCCCCTGGCCCTGTCCAACCTGGCCGCCCGCGCGCAGGTCACGGCGGCCCATGTCCACATCACCCGCCACCTCGCGCTGGAGGGCTCGCGCCTGACCGACCTGGCCCGGCGCGCCGGCATGACCAAGCAGGCGATGGGCGACCTGGTCACGCAGTGCGAGGCCTGGGGCCTGGTGGTGCGCGAGCCCGACCCCGCCGACGCCCGGGCCCGGCGCGTGCGCTTCACGCCCACCGGCCTGGCCTGGCTGCGCGCCTTCCGCGACGCGGTGGCCCAGGCCGAGGCCGAATTCCGCGCCGAGGTGGGCGAGGAGATCGCCACCGTGGTGGCGATGGGCCTCGAAGCCTACGCCGGGCCGGCAGCCTGAGTCACAGCGCCTAGAATCCGCCAACAGCCGCACGCCTGCGCCAGACAGGCAGGCCCCAAGCGGCGCACACCGAACGGAGAAGGAGACGGGCATGCGCATCCTCATCGCCGAAGACGACCAGGTCCTGGCCGACGGGCTGCTTCGCAGCCTGCGCGCCTCGGGCGCCGCGGTCGACCACGTGGCCAGCGGCACCGAGGCCGACGCCGCCCTGATGACGAACAACGAGTTCGACCTCCTGATCCTCGACCTGGGCCTGCCCCGCATGCACGGCCTGGAAGTCCTGAAGAAGCTGCGCGGTCGCGGCTCCAGCCTCCCCGTCCTGATCCTCACCGCCGCCGACAGCGTGGAGGAGCGCGTCAAGGGCCTGGACTACGGCGCCGACGACTACATGGCCAAGCCCTTCTCGCTGCAGGAGCTGGAGGCGCGGGTGCGCGCCCTCACGCGCCGCGGCATGGGCGGCACCAGCAGCACCATCAAGCACGGCCCGCTGGTCTACGACCAGGCCGGCCGGGTGGCCACCATCGACGGCAAGATGGTCGAACTCTCCGCCCGCGAACTGGGCCTGCTGGAGGTGCTGCTGCAGCGGGCCGGCCGCCTCGTGAGCAAGGACCAGCTCGTCGAGCGCCTGTGCGAGTGGGGCGAGGAGGTCTCGAACAACGCGATCGAGGTCTACATCCACCGGCTGCGCAAGAAGATCGAGAAGGGCCCGATCCGCATCGCCACCGTGCGCGGCCTGGGCTACTGCCTCGAGAAGATCCCGGGCTGACGAGGCACCGCCGGCGTCCATGCGCATCTTCCAGCGCGAGCAGCGCTCGCTGTTCGGAGAAATCCTCGACTGGATGCTGACCCCGCTGCTGCTGCTGTGGCCGGTGAGCCTCGCGCTGACCTGGCTGGTGGCCCAGAGCATCGCCGGCAAGCCCTTCGACCGGGCCCTCGAGTACAACGTCCAGGCGCTGGCCCAGCTGGTCACCCTCAACGCCAGCCACCGCCCCAGCTTCAACCTGCCGCAGCCGGCGCGCGAGATCCTGCGGGCCGACGATGCCGACCAGGTCTACTACCAGGTGGCCGCGGGCCGCGGCGACCTGCTCAGTGGCGACCGCGACCTGCCCCCGCCGCCGGACGACGAGAAGCCCGCCCCGGGCGAGGTGCGGCTGCGTGACGACGAGATGCGCGGCCTCGAGGTGCGCGTGGCCTACACCTGGGTGCGCCTGGCCGCGCCCGGGGGCGAGGTGCTGGTGCAGGTGCAGGTGGCCGAGACGCGCGAGAAGCGCTCCGTGCTGGCCACCGAGATCATCAAGGGCGTGATGCTGCCGCAGTTCGCGATCCTGCCGCTGGCGGTGCTGCTGGTGTGGCTGGCGCTGGTGCGCGGCATCAAGCCGCTGTCGCAGCTCGAGGAGCGGATCCGCGCGCGCAAGCCCGACGACCTCTCCCCGCTCGACGACAAGGCCGTGCCGCTCGAGGTGGCGCCCCTGGTGCAGTCGGTCAACGACCTGCTCACGCGGCTGAAGGATTCCATCGCCACGCAGAAGCGCTTCCTCGCCGACGCCGCGCACCAGCTCAAGACGCCGCTGGCGGGCCTGCGCATGCAGGCCGACCTCGCCCAGCGCGAGGAGACGAATGCCGAGGCGCTGCGCCAGTCCCTCAAGCAGATCGGGCGCTCCAGCATCCGCGCCACGCACACCGTCAACCAGCTGCTGTCGCTGGCCCGCGCCGAGGGCACGGGACGCCCGCTGGGCGTGCAGTCCTGCAACCTCGCCGAGCTGGCGATGGAGGTGGTCAGCGACTTCCTGCCCAAGGCGATGGACAAGCACATCGACCTCGGCTACGAAGGCGCCACGCCCGAGACGGCCGGCACCACGCTCGAGGGCAACCGCACCCTGCTGTCCGAGGCGATCCGCAACATGGTGGACAACGCCCTGAACTACACGCCTTCCAGCGCCGAGCACCCCGGGGTGGTCACCGCCCGCGTGTTGGCCGACCCGTTCGGCCAGGTGCTGGTGCTGCAGGTGGAGGACACCGGCCCGGGCATCCCCGAAGCCGAGCGCGAACTGGTCTTCCAGCCCTTCTACCGGGTCCTGGGCACCAACGTCGACGGCTCGGGCCTGGGCCTGTCGATCGTGCGTGAGATCGCGCGCCAGCACCACGCGCAGGTGCAGGTGGAGGCGGTCCACCCGGGCGCGCCGCTGCCGGGCACGCGCATCAGCCTGCGCTTCCAGCTGAAGGACTGGATCCCCTCGGGCGCGGGCGACCTGGTGGCCTGACCGCGCCGCCTTTCAGCGACAGGGCTGCAACGGCTGGCCCCCGAGCACCGCGCGCAGGTCCTCGAGCCGGCCCCGCTGGGCCTCGTCCACGGCCGGCAGCTTCAGCGTCACGCCGCGCGCCTCCGGCCGCTCCTGGATCACGCGCGCGGTGCGCACGCCCTTGGCCATGAGCGCGGCGAGCTGCTCGGTGGCCGCGGCCTGCGAGGTGAAGCCGCCCAGCGAGAGCCCGGGCTCCAGGGCGGCATTGGCCAGGGGCTCGAAGGAGACGCCGCGCGCGCGCAGTTCGGCCTTCTTCTTGGCGAGCATCTCGGGGCCGGCGAACTTGCCCATGTAGAGGATCCATCGGCCCGGGTCGCTGGCCGGCTCCAGGCTCCAGCTGCCGGCGGGCCAGGCTGCCAACGGGCGGCGCACTGCGGACGCCACGGCCTCGGGCAGGGGCGGCGTGGCCAGGCACTCGGGGGGGCGGGCGTTCGCGGCCTCGGCCACCAGCCGCTGGGCCTCCTCGCCGCGCACGATCACCATGGCCTCGGGCCGCAGCTGCTGCGCCAGGCGGTGCGGCTCGGCCTGCTGCACGGGGCCCAGGCCCCAGGGGCGCAGCAGCCCCTGCGTCCAGGCCAGGACGCCGAGGTTGGCGAGCAGCAGGATCACGACGGTCAGGCGCAACATGGGCTGGGATTCAGGCCGCGGGCCGCACGCTCACCTCGGCGCTGGTGACGGCCTGCATGCCCGAGCCAGTATGCACCAGCAGCGCCCCCGACTCGCTCACGCCATGGGCCGTGCCGGCGGTGCCGTCGCTCAGGGTCACGGGCCGGTCACGCAGCAGGTCGCGCGCGTCGAAGCGGGCCTGGAAGGCCGCGAAGCCGAAGCGCTCGAACGCCTGCAGCGCCGCCACCAGGGGACCGGCGATGCGTGCCAGCGCTGCGCCGGCCTCGGCCTCGGGCCACAACTCGCGCAAGGCGGCGGGGGGCGTGGACAGGCCGTCGGCCTCGCGCGGCGCGATGTTGATGCCGATACCGATCACGGCGTAGCGCGGCGCCCCGGCGCCGCCGGCGAAGCTCGCGGTCTCGACCAGGATGCCGCCGAGCTTGCGCCCGTCGACCCACAGGTCGTTGGGCCACTTCAGCTGCACCCGCGGGTGCAGCGCCTCGGCCACCGCCACGCCCACGGCCAGCGACAGGCCGGACCAGTCCGCCGGCGACAGCGGCAGGCCCAGCGAGAAGGTGAGGGAGTCGCCCACCGCGCTGGCCCACGGCCGGCCCAGGCGGCCGCGGCCGGCCGTCTGCTGCAGCGCCGCCAGCAGCACCGGCTCGACCCGGCCGGCGCGGGCGCGGCGCATCAGCTCGGTGTTGGTCGAGTCGACCTCGGGCAGGACCTCGACGGAGAACCCGGGCAGCAGCGGCGCCACCGCCTCCCAGACCGCTTCAGCCGCGCCGTGCATTCAGCGGCGGCCCTTGGGGGCCAGCAGGGTGCCGCGGCAGTTCTTCGAACCGCACCAGCAGGGGTAGTCGGCCTTGAGCTTCTTCGTGTAGGGCTCATCGATGACGAGGCCGTAGTCGTAATTGAGCTCCTCGCCGGCGCGGATGTTGCGCAGGGCCTTGATGAAGACGCGGCCGTCGACCTCGTCGGCCTCGCAGTTCGGGTCGCAGGAGTGGTTGATCCAGCGCGAGGAGTTGCCGCCGTGCTTGGCATCGATGACGCGGCCGTCGTCGATGTGGAAATAGAAGGTGTGGTTCGGGTCCTTCGGGTCGTGGGGATGGCGGCGCAGCGCCTCCTTCCAGGTGATGATCTCGCCCACGTACTCGATGAGGGTCTCGCCCTCGGCAATGTCCTGCACGGCGAACACGCCGCGGCCGTGGACGCCGGACTTGCGGGCCTGGATTTTCCGGCCCGAGAATCGCGCCGGCGTGGTGGAGGCCTTGGCCTGGGGTGCCCGCTCTTTGGCTGCCATCGCTGGAAACTCTGTTAAGTTGATTACATGCACACATGCGCGTGCGCGCACGCGCGTGAGGGCCGATTGTAGGAACAACCCGCAGCCCGCAGGCCCCGATGCCTGCCGCTGCAGCCGAATACAGACATGAGCAAGATACTGGTCATCGCCGAGAAGCCGTCCGTGGCGCAGGACATCGTCCGCGCCCTCACGCCGGTCGCAGGCAAATTCGACAAGCACGACGAATATTTCGAGAGCGAGCGCTATGTGGTCACCAGCGCGGTGGGCCACCTGGTCGAGATCCAGGCGCCCGAGCAGTTCGACGTCAAGCGCGGCAAGTGGAGCTTCGCCCACCTGCCGGTGATCCCGCCCTTCTTCGACCTCAAGCCGGTCGACAAGACCAAGGGCCGCCTCAGCGCGGTGGTCAAGCTCGCCAAGCGCAAGGACGTCACCGCCCTGATCAACGCCTGTGACGCGGGCCGCGAAGGTGAACTGATCTTCCGCCTGATCGAGCAGTACGCCGGCGGCAGCAAGCCCCTGGGCAAGCCGGTGCAGCGCCTGTGGCTGCAGTCGATGACGCCGCAGGCGATCCGCGACGGCTTCGAGCACCTGCGCACCGACAAGCAGATGGCCGGCCTGGCCGACGCCGCGCGCTCGCGCTCCGAGGCCGACTGGCTGGTGGGCATCAACGGCACGCGCGCCATGACCGCCTTCAACTCGCGCGACGGCGGCTTCTTCCTCACCACCGTGGGCCGGGTGCAGACCCCCACCCTGGCGGTGGTGGTCGAGCGCGAGGAGCAGATCCGCAAGTTCGTCAGCCGCGACTACTGGGAAATCCACGCCACCTTCGAGGCCGCCGCCGGCCCCTACGCCGGCAAGTGGTTCGACCCCAAGTGGAAGAAGAACGAGGAGGACGCCGAGCTCAAGGCCGACCGCCTCTGGTCCGCGCGCGACGCGCAGGCCATCGCCGACGCGGTGCGCGGGCAGAAGGCCAGCGTCACCGAGGAGTCCACGCCCAAGACCGAGGCCTCGCCCGGCCTGTTCGACCTGACCTCGCTGCAGCGCGAGGCCAACGGCCGCTTCGGCTTCTCGGCCAAGACCACGCTGGCCCTGGCCCAGAGCCTGTACGAGCGCCACAAGGCCCTGACCTACCCGCGTACCGACTCGCGCCACCTGCCCGAGGACTACGTGAACACCGTGAGGGACACGATGGGGATGCTCGCCACCAGCGGCATGCGCCACCTCGCGCCCTTCGCGAAGGAGGCCGCAGACAAGGGCTACGTCAAGCCGAACAAGCGCATCTTCGACAACAAGAAGGTCTCGGACCACTTCGCCATCATCCCGACACTGCAGGCGCCCAGCGGCCTGTCGGAGGCCGAACAGAAGCTGTACGACCTGGTGGTCAAGCGCTTCCTCTCGGTCTTCTTCCCCAGCGCGGAATTCCTCGTCACCACCCGCATCAGCGTGGCCGCGGGCCACAGCTTCAGGAGCGTGGGCAAGGTGCTGGTCAAGCCGGGCTGGCAGGCCATCTGGGGCAAGGAGGCCGACCAGGAGGGCGACGAGAACAGCAAGATGCTGGCCGCGGTGAAGCCGGGCGAGCAGGTGCTGACCGCCGAGGCCGAGGCCAAGGGCCTGAAGACCCGCCCGCCGGCGCGCTACTCCGAAGCCACGCTGCTGGGCGCCATGGAAGGCGCAGGCAAGACCATCGACGACGACGAGCTGCGCGAGGCCATGCAGGAGAAGGGCCTGGGCACGCCGGCCACGCGCGCGGCCATCATCGAAGGCCTGATCAACGAGAAGTACATCCTGCGCGAGGGCCGCGAGCTGATTCCCACCGCCAAGGCCTTCCAGCTGATGACGCTGCTGCGCGGCCTGGGCGTGGAGGAACTCTCGCGCCCCGAACTCACCGGCGAGTGGGAATACAAGCTGGCGCAGATGGAAAAGGGCCAGCTCTCGCGCGATGCGTTCATGCAGCAGATCGCCGAGATGACGCAGCGCATCGTGAAGAAGGCCAAGGAGTACGACCGCGACACCGTGCCGGGCGACTACGCCACGCTGAAGACGCCGTGCCCCAACTGCGGCGGAATCGTCAAGGAGAACTACCGCCGCTACACCTGCGCCGGCAAGAGCGGCGCGGGTGACGATGCCTGCGGCTTCTCCTTCACCAAGATGCCCGCCGGCCGCGCCTTCGAGCCGGACGAAGTCGAGCAGTTCCTGCGTGACAAGAAGATCGGGCCGCTCGAAGGCTTCCGCTCCAAGGCGGGCTGGCCCTTCGTCGCCGAGATCGCGCTGAAGTACAGCGACGACGACAGGAACTGGAAGCTCGAGTTCGACTTCGGCGACGAGGCCGACCCGGCCGAGACCGGCGAGCTGGTCGACTTCTCCGCGCAGCAGCCCCTGGGCCCTTGCCCGAAGTGCGGCGCGCGCGTGTTCGAGTTCGGCAAGAACTACGTCTGCGAGAAGAGCGTGCCCACGCCCGCTCAGGCCTCGCCCTCGTGCGACTTCAAGAGCGGCCAGATCATCCTGCAGCAGCCGATCGAGCGCGCACAGATGGAGAAGCTCCTGGCCGGCGGCAAGACCGACCTGCTGGACAAGTTCGTCTCCTCGCGCACGCGGCGCGCCTTCAAGGCCTTCCTGGTCTGGGACGCCGAGGCCGGCAAGGTGAACTTCGAGTTCGAGCAGCGCGAAAGCAAGTACCCGCCGCGCAAGACCGCTGCGGGCCGCGCCGCGCCGGCGAAAAAGGCGGCGGCGGCCAAGAAGGCGCCGGCCGCGAAGAAGGCCGCAGCGACGAAGACCGCCGCGCCCAAGGCCAAGGCCCCGCGCAAGGCGGCCGCCGGCCTCACGCCGAGCGCCGAGCTGGCGGCGGTGGTGGGCGCCGAGCCGGTGGCCCGCACCGAGGTGGTCAAGAAGCTGTGGGACTACATCAAGGCCCACGGCCTGCAGGACGCCCAGGACAAGCGCAAGGTCAACGCCGACGCCAAGCTGGCCGCCGTCTTCGGCAAGCCGCAGGTGACGATGTTCGAGATCGCGGGCCTGGTGGGCAAGCACCTGCAGGCCTGACAGCGGCCACCCGCAGCGTCATGCCGGCACGCACGCCCCGCCTGCTGCTCGCGGCTGCGGCCCTGGCGGCGGCGCTGTTCTCGGGCTGCGCGGGCCCCGAGGAAGGCGCTTCGCGCGCCGCACCGTCGGCGGCGGTGCGGGCGTCGCCCCCGGCGCCGGCGGGCGCCGCGGTGCGCGTGAAGATCATCGCGTTCAACGACTTCCACGGCCACCTGGAGCCGCCCGGCCTGGCGGTGAACGTGCGAGGCCCGGGGGGCACGGTGCCGGTGCCCGCCGGCGGCGCGGCCTATCTGGCCAGCGCCATCGACCACCTGCGCGCGCAGAACCCGCACCACGCGGTGGTCTCGGCCGGCGACATGGTGGGCGCCAGCCCGCTGGTGTCGGCCCTGTTCCTCGACGAGCCCACCATCCTCGCGGCCAACGCGATGCGGGTGGACTTCAACGCCGTCGGCAACCACGAGTTCGACAAGGGCTGGCAGGAGCTGCTGCGCCTGCAGCACGGCGGCTGCGAGCGCTTCACGCGCTGGGAGCCGTGCCAGCTGGACAGGCCCTTCCCCGGCGCGCGCTTCGGCTTCCTGGCGGCCAACGTGCACCGGCGTGACGGCACCACGCTGCTGCCCGCCACCGGCATCAAGGAATTCCGCGTCGACGGGCAGGTGGTGAAGGTGGGCTTCATCGGCATGACCCTGCGCAACACGCCCGCCATGGTCGCGCCCTCGGGCGTCGCCGGCCTGCGCTTCGCCGACGAGGCCGCGACCGCCAACGCACTGGTGCCGCGGCTCAGGGCGCAAGGCGTGTCCGCGATCGTGGTGCTGCTGCACCAGGGGGGCGAGGTGCCGGGCGCCACGCTCTACGAGGCGCGCTGCGACGGCCTGTCCGGCGAGATCGTGCCGATCCTGCGGCGCCTGGACCCGGGCATCGACGTGGTGGTCTCGGGCCACACCCACCGCGCCTACCTCTGTGACCACGCGCAGGTCGACCCGTCACGCCCCTTCCTGCTCACGAGCGCCGGCCAGTACGGCACGCTGCTCACCGACATCGACCTCACCATCGACCCGCACGCTCGCCGCGTGGTCGCGCGCAACGCCCGCAACCTCGTCGTTCAGGGCGCAGAGGGATTCATCGCCGCGAACGGGCGGCGGGTGGAGCCCACGGCGCGGGTACCGCGTTTCGAGCGCCATGCGGAAGTCGACCGCCTGGTGGCCCGCTACGCCGCGGCCGCCGCGCCGCTGGCCGAGCGGCCCGTGGGACGGCTCGCCGGCCCCGTCACGCGCACGCCGGGCCCGGACGGCGACAGCCCCCTGGGCAACCTCATCGCCGACGCCCATCTCGCGGCCACGCGCGCGCCCGAGCGGGGCGGGGCGCAACTGGCGCTCACGAACCCGGGCGGCGTCCGCGCGGACCTGGTGGTGCCGCCGGGCGGCGGACCCGTGACCTACGGGCAGTTGTTCCGCGCCCAGCCCTTTGGCAATACCCTGGTGGTGCAGACCTTCACGGGGGCGCAGCTCAAGTCGCTGCTGGAGCGGCAACTCGCCGGCCCCTCGCCGCGCGTGCTGTATCCGTCGGCGGGCTTCGGTTATGGGTGGGACCCGCAGCGGCGGCCGGGGGACCGCGTCACGCGGATGACCCTCGACGGCTCACCGGTGGCGCCACACCAGGTCCTTCGTGTGGCGATGAACAGTTACCTCGCCGAGGGTGGCGACGGCGGCGGCGCGAAAGCCCGCGGGCGCGAGGTGGTCGGCGGAGAGCTCGATCTGGACGCCCTGGTGCACTACATCACCGAACACCCCGGCCTCGCTGCGCCGGCCACGGGCCGAGTGCGGCGCGAGTAAGGCGTTCGCCGCGGAGGTCAGTCTCCGCAGCACTTGGCGACAAAAGTGGCACACCCGAACGCGCCCGCCCCCCACCCCCCGACGTACAGCGGCCAAGTCACCGGCCCCCCAGCCGCCGCCGTCGCCAGCCCGAGCCCGGTCAGGCCGAGGCTGGCCTCGGTCAGGAGGCCCGCCGTGGTGACCCCGGAAGGCTCGCCGGCCAGCATGCGCTGGACGCCTGGCGCCCGGCATTCCTCGTCGAAGTCGAGCACCAGGCCCAGGCCACTCCCTGCGAGCAACCCGTAGCCGCAGATCTGGCAACCGAGCGGG
The DNA here is from genome assembly GCF_042675325.1 of Ramlibacter sp. GCM10027632. NCBI lineage: Bacteria > Pseudomonadati > Pseudomonadota > Betaproteobacteria > Burkholderiales > Comamonadaceae > Ramlibacter > Ramlibacter sp. GCM10027632. The sequence continues at coordinate 24,010 of NZ_JBHTGW010000006.1, forward strand.
GGCGACGCGAAGGAGGCCAGGAGCCCAACACCCATGGAAGCCGGGGCCATCCCGATGCAGATCTTGTTCAGGAACTCGCGATACCGGCCCGGCACGCCGCCCCCGTCGCGCGGCGCCGCGGGATCGGGCTGGACCGCGTCACCGGTGCGCGCCGGGCCGACGTCAGCGGCCATCGACAGGGTCACGGGCGCCTTGTCACGCAGCAGGTCCAGCGCGGAGCCCTCGGCCGGCGGCAGGTGGGCGGGGGCCGTCTCGAAGTCGGACCGTGAAAGGGTGGAACCGGTCACGGCGGGGGACGAAGCGGATAGCGTCAGCATGGAAATACCCTTCTGAAATCTGGAACGGCCGCAGAAGCTGCCAGGCGCGTCACGCCTCGCAGCACATCTGGCCGACGGTCAACCCGGCGCAAATGAGGGTCCCTCCGGCTGCGATCGGGAGGATGGAGGAACTCGCCGCGCCCAGCTCGCCCACGATGCCGAGGGCGACCAGGCCCAGGCCGGCCTCGCTCATACCGGCCGTGGTCTGGATGCGCCCACGCACGTCCGGCATGCATTGCGCCTGCGGGCCCCGCACGGTGTCGTGACCCCCGACCAGGGTGCTCAGGCCCCCTCCAGCCAGGAGCCCGTAGCCGCAGATCTGGCAACCCAGCAGGGGCGATGACGCGAAGAAGGCAATCGTGCCGGCCGCACCCACGCAGTTCGGCGTCGCCAGCCCGCACCACTCCAGGTATTCGCCGCAGCGGGTGTCGCCCTCCGCCTGGCTGGCGGTGGCCGGCACGGGATCCGGCGGCACCCGGTCCTCGGCACGCGCCGGCGCCGCGTCCTGGACCATCGACATGGCCGCGGGCTTCTGGCCGCCGGCTTGCGCCAGGGCGGGAGATTCCGCTTGCGGCTTCTCGGGTGCAGGGCGCACTTCGAAATCCGAAGCCGCCAGGCTCTGGTTGCTGGTACTCGAATTCGATAACGGGGAGGGGAACATGTGTGGACCTTTGGAAGTGGAAGGGGAAACGGTGCAGGGCGATCAGGCGATCGACTGGCGCTCGAGCAGACCTGCTCGGGCCTGTCGCGCCAGTTCAGCGAGGCGGTCGACGGCGGGGCCCACCTGCGACGCGTCGAACGGGTCACCGGAAAGCGTCTGGCACAGGTACAGCGTGTCCTGCTGCGGACTCAGCGCGTAGTGCGGCGCGCCGACGTCGGCGAGGTAGAGGTTGGAAGCCAACGCGCCGGCAAGGCATTCGTCCTGGGAGGCGCGCAGGATCTGGCCCACCGCCATCGCCAGGCACAGCGCTGGGACCTCGGCCACCCAGATGAACTCGAGGGCGAGGCCGCCCTCGAGCGTGACACTCCGGGCACGGCCATCCTCGACCTGGTCGACGGGCAGGCGCACGTAATCGGCGAACGCATGGGCGAGGGAAGCGTGAAGCAGGGTCATCAGGCATGTCCTTCAAGGAGGGGGTGGCTGGCCGGGGCGGGCAGCAGGTCGCGGCAGCGGCGCGCCTGCGCCGCGAAGCGCTCGAGGCTGGCCAGCACGTGCGCAAAGCCGGCGCAGGCTTCGGGGAAGTGCTGGGTCAGGTAGACATCACCGCGCGCATCGAGCGAGAGCGCGGCGCCGCCGACACCGTCGGCGAAGAAGTTCGCCACCATCAATTGCGGCAGCAGCGAAGCGGCGTCGGCTCCGTGGAGACTGCCCAGGCGGGCCCGCGCGACGAAGGCCTGCTCGCCCTCGGGCCGCGGCAGCAGCAGCACCGGGATGCCATGCACGCGGAAGGCGCAGGAGCCGTCGGCAGCGGGCCGCAGCTCGGGCAGGTGCAGGGCCTGGGCCAGGCCGCGGACGATGTCGATCAATTGCATGGGGCTTGCTCCGGGACCGGCGGGCCGCCGGACAACGACCGCCTGAGTGCAGCCAGGCTGCCGCGGGTTCCGTCCGGGGCGAAACGACGGCTCACGCCCAGCTGCAGCAGGGAACGTAGGCACAGTCCTTCAACGCGTGCGCCAGGAACGACGCGCCCACGGTCGATCCGCCGGCGATGGCCATCCCTTCGGCCGTCGCCACGGAGCACCCGCAGACCCACTCCCCCACCGAGATGGCCAGCAGGGAAACGCCGACACAGGCGCAGCAATCGGCGCAGCAATCGGCGCAGCAATCGGCGCAGGCCTCACACTCGGTGCCGATCGGCTCGCAGGTCACCTGGAGCGGGCAGGACGGGCGGGTCCGGCAGACCTCGTCCATCGACTCCCGTGCGGGTGCGGGTACGCGCTCGACCGGCTGGCGTGGCGGTGTCGCCACGACGGGTTGCGACGGCTCATGACCGGCCAGGTCGGCGGGCGGCGTGTGGGCGGGCATGTCGACCGGCTTCTGCGGGTCGGCATCCCAGGCCTGTCGCCTGGGTGCAGGCGGCGGGGAGGAGGCGACGCCGTCCGGCGCCGTGATGGTTTGGGGCATGGGGTTCTCCTGAAGTCAGAAGATGGGTCACGGCTCGCACAGCACGTGGTCCGCGACCAGCGCCGCGCGCATGGGCGAGGCAGCGGCCACGAGGCGGCGCAGGCGCTCGGCCAGCCGCGCCGTATCGCCGCCATCGAGCGGCAGGGTCCAGCACAGGTGGACCTGCGCGCCCTGAGGGGCCAGCGCGCCATGGGGCCCGCCGGCATGGGCCAGGTGGAGGTTGGTGCGGAGCAGCCGCACCAGGGCCTCCTCGCGGTGGGCCTCATCCAGCCGGCCGAGCGCAATCGCCGCGCACAGCGCGGGCAGGTCCGCGACATAGCGCAGCTCGATCACTTCGCCCTCCGGGGAGCGCAGGGCGAAGGGCGCGCCGTCGCCGAGCGCCCCGCAGGCGCAGCCGAAGACGGACTGCAGCAGGTCCGCGACGGCCTGGGGCGTCATGCCGGCACCCCGGCGGGCGCGGCACTGGCGGCGCGGGCCTGCACCAGCAGGCCCTGGCACACCCGCGCATGCGCGATGAAGCGGGCCAGCCAGGCCTCGATCGAGACCAGGGACTGGCGGCCCTCCTCGAAGTGCTGGGTCAGGAACAGTCCCGACTGCGCATCGAGGCCCAGGGCCGGGCCGCCGACGCCGCCGGCGAAGAAGTCGGCGCGCAGGAGGCGCTCGAGCAGGGGGGCGAAATCGGGTACGTCGATGTCGCCGAGGAAGGCGCGCATCACGAAGGCCGCCTCGGGCTGCGGGCGCGGCTCGAGCCGGATGTCGACGCCGCCGGCGCGAAAGGCGCAGGCGCCGCCTTCGTCCGCCGCGAGCTGGGGCTGGCGCAGCACGGCGCCCAGGTGCGCAATGACCTGCGAAAGTTGCATGGGGGAATCTCCCGGGGCGAGGAACGCCCCGAACAGCGGTGGTTGTGAAAACCGCGGCCCGCTGGTTCCCTGGGGCCTGTCAGCGAATCGCTACGAGCGCCACATGCCCTGCGCGGCCATTTCGCCGACGATGCGCACGAGCAGGTCGGTCACCGCGGTGACCGCGCGCGACGGGCCCTTGGCCTTGGCGAAGGCCAGAGCCACGGTCCGCTGGAACGGCGGCTCCACGATGCGCGCGGCCTGCAGCGTGCCGGCCTGCACCTCCTGCCACACGGCGTGCAGCGGCAGCACGGTGTAGAGGTGTTCCTGTGCCGTGAGCTGCTTCTGCAGCGGCAGGGAGTCAGCCTCGATCACCGGCGCGAGGGTGATGCGCGCCTGGCGCGCGCCGGCATCGAGCGCTGTGCGCAGGCCATTGGGCGCGCCGGGCAGGATGAAGGGCAGGCCGTCGAGCCTGGCGAAGGTCACCTGGCCGTCCGCGGTGATGCGGTCGCCGCGGTGGCCGATCAGGTAACTGTCCACCGTGGCCAGCGTCTCCTCGCCTTCGGGGAGGGTGGCCGAGTAGCGATACAGGATGGCGATGTCCACGCGGGCCTCGTTCAGCCACTCCTCGACCTGGCCGCTGGAGCCCTCCAGCACGCGCAGGTTCACGCCCGGCAGCTGGGCTCGCACCTCGGCGAACAGGCGGCCGGTGAGGATGGTGCCGATGGAGGGCAGGCTGCCCAGGGTCACGGAGCCCACCGGCTCGCGCAGGTCGGCGCGGATGTCGCGCTCCAGGGCCTGGGCCTGCTCCAGCAGCGCCTTCACCCGGGGGAACAGGCGCTGCCCGGCCTCGGACAGCTCCACGCCGCGGCCGGTGCGGTTGAACAGGCGCGCGCCGCATTCACGCTCGAGCGCGTTGACCTGGCGACTGAGGAACGACTGGTTGCTGTCCAGGAACAGCGCGGCGCGCGTGAGGCTGCCCAGTTCGCCGATGGCGATGAACGAGCGCCACTTCTGCAGGTCGGACGTGATGTCCAGTTCGAATTCGGTGGCGCGGGCCTTGTGCATGGGCGGATTATCGAACCCGGTCCAGCCCCCGCACCCAGTCGACGATGGCGCGGGCCACCGCTTCGGGCTGCTCCGGCACCAGCGCATGCCCCGCCCGCTCGATGACCTTGACCGTCACCTTCTCGCCCAGCGCGTCGCGCAACTCCCCGCGCGTGGCCGGGGGACGCCAGGCGTCCTGCGCGCCCTGGAGGTCGAGGAGGGGCGCATGGGCCTGCCCGTACCAGGCCTCGCGCGGCGGGTGCTGCGACGCTTCTCGGTAGGCGGCCCGCCACTGCGGGTGCCAGCCCGCCAGCCAGGCAGAGGGGTCGTTGCCCGGGGCGAACATGCACACGCGCAGGGCCTCGAGGCGCGCTTCGTCGGTGCGCTGCGGGTCGCTGGCGATCGCCAGGGCGTCCGCCATCCCCGGCGGGAACTGGCGCGCGGCGGCGCCGAGCACCACCACGCCGCGCACGCGTTGCGGGTGGCGCAGGTCCGTCATCCGGGCGACCCAGTGGCCGTAGGCATGGCCGACCACCACGGCGGGCCCGGCCGCCAGCTGCGCGATCACGCCCGCCACGTCGTCCGCCAGGGTCTCCAGCGTCATGCCCGCCGGCGGCGGGCTGCTGCGGCCCATGCCGCGGGGTTGCGGCCGCAGCACCTGCAGGCCCTCGCGGGCGATCCGGGCGGCCAGGTCGTCGAAGTCCTGCGAGTCCCGCAGGGAGGACGGCAGCAGCACGACGGCCGGGCCGGTACCCTCGACGATCACGTCGATGGAGGCGGAGGCGAGCGTGACGGCCACGCGCCGGCGGGCAGCCGCCGGGTCGGCGGGGGACGGGGCGGGAACGTGCATGGGCACCGACTCTAGCCAGGGGGGAAGCCCCCGTCAGGGCACGATCCTGCAAAGCAGCCTTGCACATTCCGCAGGGACGCGCCCCGGTCCCGCGCCCTAGACTGGCCGGCGACTATCCGAATTCCAAGGAGACATCCCCATGCCCATGCCCCGCCGCGGCCTGCTCGCCGCCACCCTCGCGCTGCCTGTTGCTGGCGCCCTGCTGGCCGTCGCGCCGTCCGCGCTCGCGCAACCCCAGGCCTGGCCCACCCGCCCGATCAAGCTGGTCGTGCCCTACGCCCCCGGCGGCCCGACCGACGCGATCGCCCGCCAGCTGGCCACGAAGATGTCGGCCAGCCTGGGCCAGTCGGTGGTGGTGGACAACCGGGCCGGCGCCGGCGGCGCGCTCGGCGTGGACGCCACGGTGAAGTCGGCGCCCGACGGCTACACCTTCGCCCTGGTGGCGCCCGGCCCGCTGGCCGGCATGCCGAACCTGACCCGCACGGCCTACAGCCTGGACGACATCCAGTTCCTGACCCTGGTGGCCAAGATCCCCAGCGTGCTGGTCGTCAACACCAAAGGCGGCATCGACTCGGTGGACGCCCTGGTGAAGATGGCCCGGTCCGAGCCCGGCAAGCTGACCTACAGCTCGGCGGGCCCGGGCACCACGCCCCACATCGGCATGGAGATCTTCAAGGACCAGGCGAAGGTCAGCGTGCTCCACATCCCCTACAAGGGCGCGGCGCCGGCCATCACCGCCCTGCTGGCCGGGGAGGTGAATGCGGCCATGGTCGACCTGCTGCCCGTGCTGCCGCACGTGGCCAGCGGCGCGCTGAAGGTGCTGGCCGTGGCCGGCACCGCCCGCGCGCCGCAGCTGCCCGGCGTGCCGACCACCGCCGAGGCCGGCCTGCCCGGGGTGGTGATGGAGACCACCTACGGCCTGATCGCGCCCAAGGCGCTGCCGGCGCCGATCGCCGCCAGGCTGCGCGAGGCCGCCGTCGCCGCGGTGAACGCGCCGGACATGCGCCAGCTGTTCGCGCAGCAAGGGGCCCTGCCTTCCACCTCCACCGGCGCCGAGTACCAGCAGGTGATGCAGGCCGAGTCGGACAAGTGGAAGAACATCATCGCCAAGGCCAAGATCACCCTGGAGTGAGCGCGCGGTGAAGATCGCCTCCTTCCTGATCGAGCCCTGCACCCAGGGCCTGGCCGACCCGCAATGGAAGTTCGCGCGCGCCCAGGTGCCGCGGCTGGAGGGCTGGGTGCTGCGCCTGCGTGACGACGACGGCCACGAGGGCCTGGGCTACTGCCACGCCATCCCGGCGATCTCCACGCATGGCGCCGGCGCCGAGGCGGCGCTGGCCTTCCTGGCGCCGCGCCTGGTCGGCCGCCCGGTGGACGACCTCGCCGGCATCCTCGAGGACATCGACGCCGCGCTGGCCTACCAGCCCACCGCCAAGGCCGCCATCGACATGGCCCTGCACGACCTGCTGGCGCGCCGGCTGGGGGTGCCGGTGCACGTGCTGCTCGGAGGCAAGCTGCGGGACGCGGTGCCGCTCTCGCGCATCCTGCCGATCAAGTCGCCCGAGGAGATGGCGGAGAAGGCCGCCGGCCTCGTGGCCGAGGGCTACCGCCAGCTGAAGCTCAAGCTGTCCGGCGACACCGAGACCGACATCCGCCGCGTCGCCGCGGTGCGGGCGGCCGCCGGCGACGGCGTGGCCCTCACGCTGGACCCGAACCAGTCGTACAACGCCAAGCAGCTGATCGCCGCCTTCGGCCGCATGGAGCGCCACGGCATCTCGCTGATCGAGCAGCCGGTGCCGGCAGCCGACGTGGCCGGCCTGGCCCTGCTGACACGCACGCTGCCGGTGGCCATCGAGGCCGACGAGAGCGCGCAGACCGTCCGCGACGTGTTCCGCCTGGTGTCCGAGCGCGCGGTCGACGTGATCAACCTCAAGGTCACCAACCTCGGCGGCCTGCGCCGCTTCCTGCAGGCCGTGCGCCTCTGCGAGGCCGGCGAGGTGGGGTGCCGCGTGGGCGCCGCCTTCGGCCCCGCGCTGCTGCAGTCCATGAGCCTGCAGGCCGCCAGCGTGATCCGGCGCCTGCCCCATGCCTGCGAGCTGTCGGAGCACCTGCACCTGCAGGACGACCCGTTCACCCCGCTGCCGGTCGAGGCCGGCCAGATCCACCTGCCGCCCGGCCCCGGCTGCGGCGTCACCTTCCGCACCTGACCCCGGACCCCCGATGTACAAGCCACTCTTCGCCGGCCTGATCGCAGGCCTCGTCGTCGCCGCTGCAGCGGCCCAGGACTATCCCACCCGCTCGATCCGCATGGTCGTGCCCTTCGCCGCGGGCGGCGGGGCGGACCTCGTCGCGCGGGCCATCGCCACCCCCCTGGGCAAGCGCCTGGGCCAGCCGGTGGTGATCGACAACAAGCCCGGCGGCGGCGCCACGCTCGGCGCCGACCTGGTCGCCAAGTCGGCGCCGGACGGCTACACCATCCTGTACACCACGCCCGGCCCGCAGATGACGAACCCGCACCTGCAGGCGAAGCTGCCCTACGACCCCGAGAAGGACCTGGTGCCCGTCTCGCGCGTGGCGGTGGTGCCCAACGTGCTCGTGGTGCCGCGCGACCTGCCGGTGAAGACCGTGCAGGAGCTCGTGCAGTACGCGAAGGAGCGCCCGGGCCGCGTGAACTACGCCAGCGCCGGCAACGGCGCGAGCAGCCACCTCGCGGGCGAGCTGTTCAAGCAGTCGGCGGGCGTGTTCATCGTCCACATCCCCTACCGCGGCACCAGCGCCGCGCTGGCCGACCTGGTCTCCGGCCAGGTGCAGATGGCGATCGACAGCATCCCCGCCTACAAGCCCCTGATCGACTCCGGCGCGCTGCGCCCCCTGGGCGTGGCCACGCCCGAGCGCTCGGCGCTGCTGCCGTCGGTACCCACCATTGCCGAAACCCTCAAGGGCTTCGACGCCGCGCCGGTGAACTACATCTCGGTGCCCGCGCGTACGCCGCAGGCCGTGATCGACCGCTTGAACCGCGAGATCAACGCCGTCCTGCAGTCGCCCGAGCTGCGCGAGCAGTTCGCCGGCATGGGCGTGATCCCGCAGGGCGGCACGCCCGCGGAGATGGCCGCCACCATCCGCAGCGAATCGGAGAAATGGAAAAAAGTGATCCGTTTCTCCGGCGCCAAGCTCGACTGACCCGACTGACTGCCCCCCGACATGAACGACCTCACCCAACTCGGCTACGAACTCGACGGCTTCGTCGCCACCCTCACGCTCAACGCCCCGCCGGTCAACGCCCTGACCCGCACGCTGAACGACGAACTCACCCTGGCCCTGGACCGCATCTCCGAGATGGACGAGGTGCGCGCCGTGGTCCTCACCGGCGCGGGCAAAGTGTTCTGCGCCGGCGCCGACCTCAAGGGCCGCGCCTCCGTGATCAAGGGCCCGGGCGACCTGCCGGCCCACTCGCGCCGCACGCGCGAGTGCTTCCACGCGATCCGCGAATGCGCCAAGCCGGTGGTGTGCGCCCTCAACGGCGCCGCGCTCGGCTCGGGCCTGGCGATGGCCGCCTCCAGCGACATCCTGGTCGCCTCCGAGAAGGCCACGCTGGGCCTGCCCGAGGTGGACGTGGGCCTGCTCGGGGGCTGCAGCCACGCCATGCGCCTGTTCGGCCACTCCCGCCTGCGCCGCATGGCGCTGACCGGGATGCGGGTGGACGGCGCCGAGCTGTATCGCCTGGGCATCGTCGAGGCCTGCGTGCCGCACGAGGAGCTGATGCCCACCGCCCTGGCCATCGCCCGCACCATCGCCGCCAAGAGCCCGGTGTCGACCCGCATGGGCAAGCACACGCTCAACGTGATCGAGGACATGAGCCTGCGTGACGGCTACCGCTACGAGCAGGACATGACCGCGCAGATCGCCAGGACCGACGACGCGAAGGAGGCCCAGCGCGCCTTCGCCGAGAAGCGCGCGCCGGTGTTCACCGGCCGCTGAGCCCCAGGCGCGGAGACCTCTCATGAACGAACGCAACGGTCCGCTGTCGCACGTCAAGGTGCTGGACCTCAGTCGCATCCTGGCCGCCCCCTGGGCCGGCCAGATCCTGGCCGACCTCGGCGCCGAGGTGATCAAGGTCGAGCGCCCCGGCGCCGGCGACGACACCCGCAGCTGGGGCCCGCCCTTCCTGAAGGACGCCACCGGGCAGGACACGAAGGAAGCCGGCTACTACCTCGCCGTGAACCGGGGCAAGCGCTCCATCACCGTGAGCCTGGAAAAGCCCGAGGGCCAGAAGATCGTGCGCGAGCTGGCGGCCTGGGCCGACATCGTGCTGGAGAACTACAAGGCCGGCACGCTGGCGCGCTACGGCCTGGACGAGGCCTCGCTGCGCAAGGTGAATCCGCGCCTGATCTACTGCTCTGTCACCGGCTTCGGCCAGACCGGCCCGCGCCGCGACCAGCCCGCCTACGACTTCCTGATCCAGGCCATGGGCGGCCTCATGAGCGTCACCGGCGAGAAGGACGGCCGCCCCGGCGGCGGCCCGCAGAAGGTGGGCGTGCCCATCGTCGACCTGATGACGGGCATGTACACCGCGGTCTCGGTGCTGGCGGCGCTATCGCGCCGCGACCAGACCGGCGAGGGCGGCAGCATCGACATCGCCATGCTCGACGTGCAGGTGGCCACGCTCGCCAACCAGGCGATGAACTACCTGGTCTCGGGCAAGGTGCCGGCGCGCAATGGCAACGCCCACCCCAACATCCAGCCCCAGGACGTCTACGCCTGCGCCGACGGCGACCTGATCCTCGTGGTCGGCAACGACGGCCAGTTCGCCAAGCTGTGCGAGGTGATGGGCGAGCCCGCCTGGGCCGTGGACCCGCGCTTCGCCACGAATGCCCAGCGCGTTCGCAACATCGGCGAACTCTCGGCCATGCTGCGCGAGCGCTTCGCCGCCCGCCAGCGCGCCGGCCTGATCGCCGACCTCGACGCCGCCGGCGTGCCCTGCGGCCCGATCAATACCGTGCCCGAGGTGTTCGAGGACCCGCAGGTCCAGGCCCGCGGCATGCTGCAGCATTCGCCGCACCCCTGCGGCGTCGACGTGCCGCAGGTGGCCAGCCCCATGCGCTTCGACGGCGCGCCGCTGCCCCTGCGTGACGCTCCCCCGCTGCTGGGACAGCACAGCGCCGACATCCTGGCGCAGATCGGCTACGCGCCGGACGATGTCGCGCGGCTGCGCGCGCAAGGAGTGATCTGATGGCCGCCCCGCTGACCCTGCACTGGTCCCCCAAGTCGCCCTATGTGCGCAAGGTGATGGTCGTCGCCCACGAGCTGGGCCTGGTTCCGCAGCTGGAACTGGTGCGCTCCGTCGCCGCGATGCTCAAGCCCAACCCGGCGATCATGGCGGTGAACCCGCTGTCCAAGATCCCGACCCTGGTGCGCGAGGACGGCTCGGTGCTGTTCGACTCGGTGGTGATCTGCGAATACCTCAACACGCGCGGCGGCGGCGACCTGTTCCCCACCGAGGGCGAGGCGCGCTGGCAGGCCCTGCGCTGGCACGCCTTCGGCGACGGCCTGCTCGACGCCCTGATCCTGTGGCGCAACGAACGCGAGCGCACCGCGGCCCTGCCCGCGCTGCTGGAGGCTTTCGAGTTGAAGACGCGCAGCAGCCTCGCGCTGCTCGAATCCGAAGTGCCGGCGCTCGAGGCGGCGCCGCTGTCCATCGGCACCCTCACCCTGGGCTGCGCCCTGGGCTACCTCGACTACCGCTTCGACACGCTCGGCTGGCGCAGCCTGGCGCCGCGCCTCGCGGCCTGGCATGCCCGCCTGTGCGAGCGCCCCTCGTTCCGGGCGACGGAGCCGGTCGATGGCTGAACCCGCCCCGGGGGCGAGAAGCGCCGCCGCGCCTCGGTCTGGCCGCAACGCCAAGCCGGGGCAGCCCCCGACGCAAGGAAGCCCTCATGAGTGAATCCACCGCCTCCCCGCGCGTGGTGCGCAGCGAGCGCCAGGGTGCCGTGGGCATCGTGCGCATCGAACGCCCCGAGCGCCGCAACGCCCTGAACCTGCAGGTCAAGCAGGAACTGGTGGACGCCCTGCGCGCGATGGAGCAGGACCCGCAGGTCGCCGCGGTGGTCCTCACGGGCAGCGGCGGCTACTTCGTCGCGGGCACCGACATCGCCGAGATGGCGGACATGACGCCCGTCGACCACGTGCGCCTGGACACCGACCGCGTCTTCCACGTGGTGCGGCAGCTTGCCAAGCCGGTGATCGCCGCGGTGGAGGGCTATGCGCTGGGCGGCGGCTGCGAGCTGGCGCTGGCCTGCGACATCGTCATCGCCGCCGAGGACGCGAAGTTCGGCCAGCCCGAGATCCGGGTCGGCATCATGCCGGGCGCGGGCGGCACCCAGCGCCTGCTGCGCAACGCGGGTCGCTACAAGGCCCTGCTGTGGAGCCTCACCGGCGAGAGGGTCCCCGCGCGCGAGGCCTACGCCGCCAACCTGGTGAGCCGGCTGGTGCCCCCGGGCGAGGCCCTGGCCCAGGCCGTGGACGTGGCCACGCAGATCGCCGGCATGCCGCCGCTGGCGGTGCAGGCGATCCGCGAGGCGGTGCGCCTGGGCGCCGACCAGCCGATGGACAGCGCCCTGGCGCTGGAGCGCCGCTACTTCGAGCGGCTGTTCGCGACCGAGGACCAGAAGGAGGGCATGCGCGCCTTCCTCGAGAAGCGCACGCCGCGCTACCAGGGCCGCTGACGCCGGCGGCCCCGGCGGGTCAGAGGTACAGGCGCGCCGGGTTGTCCTCGAGCACCTGGCGCACGACCGCGTCGCTGCCGGCCCAGGCCATGAACATGTCCAGCAGCTGCACCGGGTCCGGTGCCGGCGTCACGCGCAGGTGCGGCCAGTCGCTGCCCCAGACCAGGCGGTCGGGCGCGGCCTCCACCAGCTTCTGCTGGAACGCGCGGCCGACCTCCCAGTCGGCCTCGTTCAGCAGGTTGCGGTAGGCGCACAGCTTGACCCAGGCCTTGCCCGATTCGAGCAGGGACAGCAGGGTGCGGAAGCCCGGGTCGTCGATGCCCGCGCGGGCGTCGAAGCCGCCCATGTGGTCGATCACCACGGGCACGGGCAGGGACCGCAGGCCGTCGGCGATGGCGGGCAGGGCGCGACAGTCGGTCCACAGCTCGGCGTGCAGGCCGTTGTCGGCCAGCGCGGGGGCCAGCGCCTGCAGGTCGTCCCAGGAGGCGCTGCCGGCGAAGTTGGCGCCGGCGCCGCTGCGGTGGCTGAAGCGGGCGCCGCGCACGCCCCGGTCACGCAGGCCTGCCAGCGGCAGGGGGCTGCCCGGGCGCACCACGACCACGCCCCGCAGCGCCGGCTGCGACGCCAGGGCATGCAGCAGCAGCGAGTGGTCGTCGCCGTAGGCGCTGGGGTGCACCAGCACGCCGTGCTCCAGGTCCAGGCGCCGCAGGAGCGCCATGTACTGCGGCTCCAGGGCCTCGGGCGGGGTGTAGCTTCGCTCGGCGGCCAGCGGGAAGCGCTCGTAGGGGCCGAACAGGTGGGCGTGGCAGTCCCAGCCGCCCGGGGTGGTGGCGGGGGCGTTCACGCGAGCCCCGCGTGCTGGGGCAGGGGAAAGGCCGGCGCGACGCCTTCGGGCAAGGGGATCTCGTGGCAATTGAGCGTCATCGCGACCATGGTGTAGTAGCCGATGAGGGCGGTGAGCTCGACGACGGTGCGCGCCCCGAAGCGCGCCACGGCGGCGGCATAGGTGGCGTCGGACACCGAGCGGTGGCGATTGAGCTCGACGCTGAAGCACCAGACCAGGGCGTCGTCCGCGGACAGGCCGGGCGGCTCCTGCTGCGCCAGCAGCGCCTCGATGATCGGCGACTCCAGGCCGGCCTTCTCGCCCTCGAGGCGGTGGGCGTACCACTCGAACGGGGAGTCGCAGGCGCGGCCCGTCACCAGGATCGCCAGCTCCGACAGCCGCGGCGGCAGGGAGGTACCGTAACGAAGCAGGGCGCCGAGCGCCTGCCAGCGGTCCGCCAGCTCGGGGTTGTGCAGCGCGGCCCGCAGCGGGCCCTGGATCTTGCCGCGGGGGCCGGAGACGATGCGGTCGTACACGGCGCGCTGGGCAGCGTCCATGGTGTCGGGCGAGGGCAAGGGGATGCGTGGCATGGCGGGCATGATAGGCACGGCCCCTGCGGCGTGCCCGTCGGCAGATGCAATGCTGCTATTCACGAAGCCACAAGGCGCCCGGGCGCGCACCAGGGCCGCCGCTGCGGGGGCCCGTCACGCCGGCGCCTGCCCCCGCCGCGAGAGCTGCCCCCCCAGCCAGGCGCTCCCCAGCACGATGCCCGCCGCCACCAGCAGCGATCTCGCCGGCGCGGCCTGCACGCGGCCCCAGGCCATGGCCGGCACGCGTGGCGCCATGAGGGCCAGGCGGCGGCGCATCATCTGAGCGCCCAGCTCGCCCAGGCGTCCGCGCAGCACGCGCTCGGCCTCGGGAAGGAACAGGGTTTCCTCGTCGGCCACGTGGTGCAGCACGTCGCGCATCAGGCCCAGGAAGGCGCCGTCGAAGGTGGGGTCGGTGGGCTCGAGCTGGCGCAGCTGGGCGATCTGCCGGCGCATGCCCGCATGCTCGTCGACCGCGCGGCGCAGGAAGTCCGACGCGGAAGCCTCGCGCACGGCGGGATACAGCAGCTCCTCCTCCAGCCGGGTGTGCACCTCCAGCGCCAGGCACACCGTGCGCGCCAGGCCCTGCTTGATGCGTGGCGAGGCGGTGGCGTGGTACCGCTGGAAACGCTCGAGCACCTGGCGGTGGTCACGGCGCACGAGGTCGGTGGCACGCGGAACGGCGCGTTCGATCAGCCGGGTCATGGCCTCGCCTTTCGTGGAAGGATCGAGGCCCGGTTCTAGCGGCCCGGCCCGCGCGCCGGGTGTAGGCGCTCAGGCCGTCTGTTCGCGAGCCAGGGCATCGCGCACCAGCGCGGCGTCCAGCCCGTACATCTCGGCGAACTCCTCGACCGCCTTGCCGCTGGCGCGGAAGGCCCGCACCAGCGCCTCGCGGCGCGCGGCCTGGCCGGCGAGCTCGGCGCAGGCCTCGTCGATCAGGGACAGCGCGGTCGCATCCTGCGTGCGCACGCGCTCGAGGTAGGCGTCGCGGTCCAGGCCGGAGGCGTCGATCGCCTGCACGAAACGGGCGCGGGCCCAGGCGCGGGCCTTCTCGGCATCCTTGCCCTGGCGGCGGCGGAAGACTTCGACGATGGCATGTTGCACATGCTCGGGGGCCACGGGCTCCACCGGCTGGCCGTCCAGGTCGCAGCGCATGTCGCCGCTGGCGACGGCCTCCAGGTAGCGGCTGGAGCGCACATGCTGGCCGAGCGCCTGCTTGAGGTCGTCCTTCTCGAACGCGCCGGGGTGACGCGCCATCAGGTCCTCGAAGATGCCGAGCTTCAGCGGGCGGAAGCGCGCGCCGAACAGGCGCGGGTGCAGCTCCCACAGCGTGTGCAGCAGCGGATGCACCGGGCGCGCGCTGCGCGCCGGCTTCTTGTTCTTCGGTTTCTGGGGCTTGGGATCGCTCATGAGCCCGAGACTGTAGCCGCCCGGCGGGCACAATCGCCGGGATGAAGATCGAAAAAGACACCGTGGTGACGATGCGCTGCCGCATCACCGACGACAAGGGCCTGTTGATCCAGGACGGCAAGCACCCGCTGTCGTACCTGCATGGCGGCTATGACAACACCTTCCCGAAGATCGAGGAGGCGCTGGAAGGCCGGGCGGTGGGCGACCAGCTCGCCCTCACCCTGGCCCCGGCCGACGCCTTCGGCGAGCGTGACGAGTCCCTGCTGCGCACCATCCCCAAGAGCGACTTCCCGCCCGGCGTGAAGGTGGGCGGCGAGCTGGAGCTGCCCGGCCCCGACGGCGCCCCGCACCCCTTCACCGTGACCAAGATCAAGGGCCCGCAGGTGCTGCTCGATGGCAACCACCCGCTGGCCGGGCGCACACTGAAACTGGCGATCACCGTGACCGAGGTGCGCGCCGCCAGCGCCGAGGAAGTGGCGCACCGCCACGCCCACGGCGCGCACGGCCACCACCACTGACCGCCAGGCCTGCACGGGCTCACTCACTGGCGGCCACCGACGCGCCCGGGCCGGCCGCCTGGTGGCGGCGCCGCAAGGTGGCCGGCTGCACTGTGCCGGGCGGGTCGTCGTCCGCCTCGCGGATGTCCAGGCCCGAGCCGCCGCTGCCGATGAAGGCCTCGTAGTTCGGCCGGAACTCCGCGGCCCAGCCGGGCTGGGCCCGGCGCACCGGGTGCGCTTCCTGCACCAGGTGGCCATTGAGCCGCGCCAAGCCCTCGACCACGCCGCGCACGATGCGCAGGGCCTCTCGCGTGCCGGGTTGTCCGGCGTACAGCGTTTCCGCCATCTGCAGGAACTGGGCCGGGCTCGTGAGGAGGGTGCGCACACCCGCCAGGCTCACGATGCGCCCGACGGTCTCGCCCACGCGGCACAGGTTGCGGCAGATGGCCCCGGCCTGGCCCTTCACGGCCTCGAGCTTGAGGCTGCCGTAGTTCGCGAGGCCGGCGGCCACCAGCGCGTCATACAGCTCCAGGACCGTCTGCGCCAGCGCCTGCGCGAGCTGGCTGCCCAGGGCAGCCGCCGCGCCCGCAGGCAGGTCCTTGCCAAACGTCGCCTGCAACCCGGGGGCGAGGGCAACTTCCGCGGCCAGGCCGGCGCCGGCATAGACCACCGAGGAGGCCAGCGGCCACTCGCGGAACACCGCGTTGCCGGGGCCGGGCGCCGCGCCGGTCTGGTTCTCGACAATGCGGGCACGCGGCGTGGCGCCATCGGTCACCTGCATCACGACTTCGCTGCCGAGGGCAGCGACCAACCCGCTCACGAACTGCGCCGCCACCGCGGCGGCGCGCTCCTGGCCCTGCGCCAGCGAGGAGGAGGACGCCGTGCGCGCCGCCACCATCGGCACGATGCCGCCGCTCAGGGCAAGGGCCAGCCCCTTCTTCGCCAGGCCTGATGCCTTGCAATCCATGACCTGCGCCAGTCCATGCGCGGCCAGCGCGGTGCCCGTCGCCATGGCCACGCCCGTGCCGAGAATGCCCAGCGCCTGCGCGCCCAGGCTGCCGCCGGCCGGTGGCAGGGCCTGCTCCAGGGCAGCGGCCGCATAGGTGCCGGCGACCACGCCGGACACGCCCGCCACGAGGCGCCGGCCGGCATTGGCCAGGCCCACCGGGACGGCGATGGCCATCGCGTCATCGTAGGACTGGGGGGGTTGCCACGCAGGCGCGGTGGGCGGGTGAACCACGACCTGCACCGGGTCCTGGCCGTGGCCGTAGGCCGAGGGAGTGGAAGACGGGGGCGGCAGGTGCTCCACGGCCCGCTGCGTGACGGGTGACGGGCCCTGCGAGGGCACAGGCGGCGTCTTCCTGGGTGTCATGCCGCCGGACTTGCCTTCGCGCCACTCGGCCTCGCCGGGAAACTGGCCATCGAGGCCGCCTCCCCCGGTTTCGTAGGCGGAGGTCCCGCTGTGGGAGAGGCCGTTGCTGCTGCCGTTCTTGACTGTGAACATGGTGGGATGGGTCGGTGCTTGTTGGCGACGGCGTTGGGTCACGACGCCCCCATCCCTGTTCACGGCAGAGGAGCAAAAAAAACGCGCCCCGGGGGGCGCGTCTTCCTGCGAGGGCAGCGGCTCGATCAGCGGCCGGCCACCACGCGGACCATCTCCAGGCACTTGTTGGAGTAGCCCCACTCGTTGTCGTACCAGCTCACGAGCTTGACGAAAGTGCTGTCCAGGGCGATGCCGGCCTCGGCGTCGAAGATGGAGGTGCGCGGGTCGCCGCGGAAGTCGGTGGCGACCACCTTGTCCTCGGTGTAGCCCAGCACGCCCTTGAGCGCGCCTTCGGACTGGGCCTTGAACTCGGCGCAGATCTCGGCGTAGGTGGCGGCGCTGTTCAATTCGACGGTCAGGTCGACCACCGACACGTCGGAGGTCGGCACGCGGAAGGACATGCCGGTCAGCTTCTTGTTCAACTCGGGGATCACCACGCCCACGGCCTTGGCGGCGCCGGTGCTGGAGGGGATGATGTTCTCGAGGATGCCGCGGCCGCCGCGCCAGTCCTTGTTGGACGGGCCGTCGACGGTCTTCTGGGTGGCGGTGGCGGCGTGCACGGTGGTCATGAGGCCGCGCTTGATGCCCCACTTGTCGTTCAGCACCTTGGCCAGGGGGGCCAGGCAGTTGGTGGTGCACGAGGCGTTGGAGATGATGGCCTCGCCCTTGTAGGTCTTGTCGTTCACGCCGAAGACGAACATCGGGGTGTCGTCCTTGGACGGGGCCGACATGATCACCTTCTTGGCGCCCGCGTCGATGTGCTTCTGTGCGCCTTCCTTGGTCAGGAAGATGCCGGTGGCTTCGATCACCACGTCGGCGCCGACCTCGCCCCACTTCAGCTCGGCGGGGTCCTTGACGGCGGTCAGGCGGATCTTCTTGCCGTTGACGACCAGGGTGTTGCCCTCGACGGAGACATCGCCCTCGAAGCGGCCGTGCACGCTGTCGTACTTCAGCATGTAGGCGAGGTAGTCGGGCTCGAGCAGGTCGTTGATCGCGACCACCTCGATGTCCTTGAAGTTCTGCACCGCGGCGCGGAACACCATGCGGCCGATGCGGCCGAAACCATTGATACCGATCTTGAGAGCCATGGGATTAGTCTCCGATGAAGTTGAGGAACCGGGGGAAGCTCACTTGGCGAGCACGGCGCGGACGGTGTCCGCGACGTTCTCGGGCGTGAAGCCGAAGTGCTTGAACAGGACGGGGGCGGGCGCGGACTCACCGTAGGTGTCGATGCCGACCACCGCGGCGCAGCCGTACTTCCACCAGAAGTCGGTCACGCCCATCTCGACGGCGATGCGCGGGAGGCCGGCGGGCAGCACGGACTCCTTGTACGCGCGCTCCTGGCGGTCGAAGGCCGTGGTGCTGGGCATGGAGACCACGCGCACGGCGATGCCGCTGGCGGCGAGTTGCTCCTGGGCCTTCAGGGCCAGCTGCACTTCGGAGCCGGTGGCGATGATCACGGCCTTGGCCTTGCCCTTGGCCGGCTCGGCCAACACGTAGGCGCCGCGGCTGATCTCGCCCAGGTCGGACTTGGGCGCGTAGGCCAGGTTCTGGCGGGACAGCAGCAGGGCCGTCGGGCGGGTCTTGTTCTCCAGGGCCACGGCCCAGGCGACGGCGGTCTCGGCGGTGTCGGCCGGGCGCCAGACATCCAGGTTCGGGATGAGGCGCAGGCTGGCGGCGTGCTCGATGGACTGGTGCGTGGGGCCGTCCTCGCCCAGGCCGATGGAGTCGTGCGTGAACACGTGCACCACGCGCTGCTTCATCAGGGCCGCCATGCGGATGGCGTTGCGGCTGTAGTCGCTGAACGTGAGGAAGGTGCCGCCGTAGGGGATGTAGCCGCCGTGCAGGGCCACGCCGTTCATGATGGCGGCCATGCCGAACTCGCGCACGCCGTAGTTGATGTGGCGGCCCACCTGGCCGGCCTCGTTGCGCACGATGGCGCCCTGGGCATCCACGCGCAGGGCGGGCGTGCTCTTGGTGTTGGTCAGGTTGGAGCCGGTCAGGTCGGCGGACCCCCCCAGCAGCTCGGGCAGGGCGGCGGTGAAGGACTCCAGCGCCAGCTGCGAGGCCTTGCGGGAGGCCACGGTCTCGGCCTTGGTGTGGGCGCCGATCACGGTGTCCACGGCGACCTGCGCGAAGTTCTTCGGCAGCTCGCCCTTCATGCGGCGGGTGAACTCGGCGGCCAGCTCGGGGAAGGCGGCGGCATAGGCGGCGAAGCGCTCGTCCCAGGCGGCCTGGGCCTTGGCGCCGGCGGCCTTGGCATCCCAGGCGTCGTAGGCTTCCTGCGGGATGACGAAGGGCTCGTGGCTCCAGCCGATGGATTCGCGCGTGAGCTTGATCTCCTCGGCGCCCAGGGGCTCGCCGTGGGCCTTGGCCGTGTTGGCGCGGTTCGGGCTGCCCTTGCCGATGTGGGTCTTGGCGACCACGAGGGTGGGCTTGTCGGAGGACTTGCGGGCCTGGGCGATGGCGGCGTCGACGGCGTCGGCGTCATGGCCGTCCACCGGGCCGACCACGTTCCAGCCGTAGGCCTTGAAGCGCGCCGGGGTGTCGTCGATGAACCACGGAGCGACCTGGCCGTCGATGGAGATGCCGTTGTCGTCGTAGATCGCGACCAGCTTGTTCAGCTTCCAGGCGCCGGCCAGGGCGCAGGCCTCGTGGCTGATGCCTTCCATGAGGCAGCCGTCGCCCAGGAAGGCGTAGGTGTAGTGGTCGACGATGGCGTGGCCGTCGCGGTTGAACTCGGCGGCCAGCAGCTTCTCGGCCAGGGCCATGCCCACGGCGTTGGTGATGCCCTGGCCCAGCGGGCCGGTGGTGGTCTCGACACCCGGGGTGATGCCCACTTCGGGGTGGCCGGCGGTCTTGCTGTGCAGCTGGCGGAAGTTCTTCAGCTCCTCGATCGGCAGGTCGTAGCCGGTGAGGTGCAGCAGCGAGTAGATCAGCATCGAGCCGTGGCCGTTCGAGAGCACGAAGCGGTCGCGGTCGAACCACGCCGGGTTGGCGGGGTTGTGCTTCAGGTGACGGCCCCACAGCGCCACGGCGATGTCGGCCATGCCCATGGGGGCACCCGGGTGTCCCGAATTGGCTTGTTGAACGGCATCCATGGACAGGGCGCGGATCGCGCCCGCCATCAGGGGGGTAGTGGCCATCGGGAAGGACTCCGGGAAAAGGCGGAAAGGCGGGTGGGAGGATCGGGTAAACCCCGGATTTTACCCAGCGGGTCCGCCGGCCCCGGACCGGGGGTGGGCTTCGACTACAGTCCCCCGAATGCAAGCACAACACCCCGCCACCGCGATCGTGCTGGCCGCCGGGCGCGGCGAGCGCATGCGGCCGCTGACGGACACCTGCCCCAAGCCCCTGCTGGCGGTGCGCGGCAAGCCCCTGATGCAGTGGCACCTGGAGGCGCTGGCGCGCGGCGGCTGCGGGCATGCGGTGGTCAACACCGCCTGGCTCGGCGCGCAGATCGAGCAGCGCTTCGGGCCCGGGCTGGCAGAGGGCCCGCACATCACCTACTCGCACGAGGGCGTCGACTTCGGCGGCGCGCTCGAGACGGCCGGCGGCATCGCGCGCGCCCTGCCCGCGCTGGCGGACTGCTTCTGGGTGGTGGCCGGTGACGTGTTCATGCCCGGCTTCGAATTCCCGCACGAGGCCCTGGAGCGCTTCGCCGCGGGCAGCGCCCTGGCCCACCTGTGGCTCGTGCCCAACCCGCCACACAACCCGCGCGGCGACTTCGGCCTCGCGGCCGACGGCCATGCCCTGAACGCCCCAGCCGAAGGCGCGCCGCGCTACACCTATTCCACCGTGGGCCTGTACCGCCGGGCCCTGTTCGACGGCCTGCCCGCCGGCAACCCGCAGGGCCTGAAGGCCCCGCTCGCCCCGCTGCTTCGCGCCGCCATGGACAATGGCCGCATCACCGCGCAGCGCCACGACGGCCCCTGGACCGACGTCGGCACCCCGGAGCGGCTGGCCCAGCTCAACGCACCATGAACCACGTCTACGCCGAACGCCGCGCCCGCGTCGCCCAGCACCTGGGCCCGCAGGGCATCGCCCTGGTCCCCACCGCGCCGGAGCGCTCCCGCAACCGCGACAGCGACTACATCTACCGGCACGACAGCTACTTCTACTACCTCACCGGCTTCACCGAGCCCAACGCCTTCCTGGTGATCACCGGCGACGGCGCCAGCACCCTGTTCTGCGCGCCCAAGGACCTGGAGCGCGAGATCTGGGACGGCTACCGCCTCGGCCCCGAGGCGGCCCCGGCGGCCCTGGGCGTCAGCGCGGCGCTCTCCGTGAACGAGCTCGACACGCAGCTGCCGCGCCTGCTGGAAAACCGCGACGCGGTGTGGTTCCCGTTCGCGATCCACGAGGGCCTGGAGTCGCGCGTGGCGGGCTGGCTGCAGAAGGTGCGCGCCCGCGTGCGCTTCGGCGCGCAGTGCCCCGAGCAGCAGCACGACCTGTGCGGCCTGCTGGACGAGATGCGCCTGGTCAAGGACGCCCACGAGCAGGACATCATGCGCCGCGCCAGCGCCATCAGCGCCCGGGCCCACGTGCGGGCCATGCGCACCTGCGCGCAGATGCTGCGCGAGGGACGGGACGTGCGCGAGTACCACCTCGACGCCGAGCTGCTGCACGAGTTCCGCATGGGCGGCTCGCAGTACCCGGCCTATGGCTCCATCGTCGCCGCCGGCGCCAATGCCTGCGTGCTGCATTACCGCGCCGACGCCGCGCCGGTGCGCGCCGGCGAGCTGGTGCTGATCGACGCCGGCTGCGAGCTCGATGGCTACGCCAGCGACATCACCCGCACCTTCCCGGCGGACGGCCGCTTCACCGGGCCGCAGCGCGCGCTGTACGACCTGGTGCTGGCCTCGCAGGACGCCGCCATCGCGGCGACGAAGCCGGGCGCCCGCTTCACCGACCCGCACGAGGCCACGGTGAAGGTGCTGGCCCAGGGCATGCTCGATGTCGGCCTGCTCGACCGCAACGCGGTCGGCACGGTGGACGACGTGATCGAGAAGCGCGCCTACTTCGCCTTCTACATGCACCGCACCGGCCACTGGCTGGGGATGGACGTGCACGATTGCGGCAGCTACGTGGAGCCGGGCGAGGCGGGCGAGGTCACCGAGCGGCGCGACCCGCTGTCCAACGAGGTGATCAGGAACCGCCCGAGCCGCATCCTGCGGCCCGGCATGGTGCTCACCATCGAGCCCGGCATCTACGTGCGCCCCGGGCCGGGCGTGCCGGAGCACTTCCACCACATCGGCATCCGCATCGAGGACGACGCCATCGTCACCGAGGGCGGCTGCGAGCTGATCACTCGCGGCGTGCCAGTGAAGGCGGACGAGATCGAGGCGCTGATGCGCGGCTAGCGGGGCGGGGCAGGCGCGCCGTCGCCCGGAGGCAGCGGCCGGGCATATTCCAGCGTCAGATTGACGCAGTCCGGGCCGGCCACGCGGCCCAGCCCCTCCAGGATCTCCACCGCCTCGGCCACGCCCAGCGCAGTCTCCCGGGTGCGGACCTCCGCCTCGGCGGCGTCCAGCGCCTGGGCGGTCGGGTTGTCCGCCACGTCGCGCTGGTCCGACCTGCGGCACGCCAGGCAGCAACAGCCCAGGCCGAGTCCGCCTGCGGAGCAGCACGCGCCGCCCAGGTAGGAGACGATCCGCCAGCCCAGGGGCATGGCGCAGATGGAAGCGGTCACCAGGTAGCCGATGCCGATCGCGGCGACCCCGAAGCAGCCTTCGGCCGTGAATCCGTTGTGGGTGAGACGCACGGCGGCCTCACCGGCCCGCGCCCGGCGCTCCCGCATGGCGCCGGCCTCCTGCCGCGAAGCCTCCAGCGACTGCCGGAGTCCGGCGAGGTCGGGGCGCGGGTTTCGGACGGCGGCCGGCTCCACCTGCATGGCCTCGCGCGGCGGGGCGCCGCTCGAGGGCGCCGGGTGCCAGCGTACGGGGGAGTCCGCCAGCGGGGTCATTCCTTGCCCCCGAGCCGGGGCGCGCAGGCCCCGATCACAAACGACCGGCCTTCGTGGATATCCAGGTCATCCGACACGATGGTGACCAGGTCGCCGGGCAACCCGTCGAGCAGCGGTCGGCGGACCGCGGCCTCGATCCCCTGGCAGTTCTTCAAAAGGTGGCTGGCGTGCGCGACCCGTTCAGCGGCCAGCTCGCGCGCGCCACTGAAGAACGGCTCCCCCGTCACGGCCGGTCCCGGGAACCGCTCGCGCTCGACGACCAGGGCCTGTTCCACCCGGGCGAGCCGATCGCGTGCGGCCCGAAGCTCCCGGGAGTCGCCGGGACGGACCACGGCCCGGGCGCCCGGGCGTCCCGGCGAAGTGGGGGACGAAGGCGGCAGGCCCAGGCTGTCGGGCTCGCCGGCGAGCCCCATCACCGGCGGCACCCGCCAGAGGTGGGGCGGTTTCGATCCAGGGGGAACCATGCGCAATCTCCTCGAAGCTTGAACGAGGCCCCTCGGTAACCGGGTGGCCTTCGGGCGCCGATCGATTGATGGAATCGAAAGCGAATCATCGATTGATATAAACAATTCGATCGGCCCTGGCGCGGCTTGGACCGGCGCCCACATGGATGAGGGGGCGGGTCTACAATCGCCACCCTCAAAACAAGCACGGACACCACGATTCCAAGGGATGCCGTGCGCGAGGAGATCTCATTCATGTCCGCCACCCCGCCGGTGAAACCGGAAGACAAGCGCGCGCTCCTGCGCCAGGCCGCCCTCGAGTACCACGAGTTCCCGACCCCCGGCAAAGTCGCCATCCAGGCGACCAAGCAGTTGATCAACCAGCGTGACCTCGCGCTGGCCTACTCGCCCGGCGTGGCGGCCCCCTGCGAAGAGATCGTCAAGGACCCGGCCAACGCCTTCCGCTACACCTCGCGCGGCAACCTGGTGGCCGTGATCACCAACGGCACCGCGGTGCTGGGCCTGGGCGATATCGGCCCGCTCGCCGCCAAGCCGGTGATGGAGGGCAAGGGCGTCCTGTTCAAGAAGTTCGCCGGCATCGACGTCTTCGACATCGAGATCAACGAGAAGCACGACCTCGACAAGCTGGTCGACATCATTGCCTCGCTGGAGCCCACCTTCGGCGGCGTGAACCTGGAGGACATCAAGGCCCCCGACTGCTTCTACGTCGAGCGCAAGCTGCGCGAGCGCATGAAGATCCCGGTCTTCCACGACGACCAGCACGGCACCGCCATCGTGGTGGGCGCGGCCATCATCAACGGCCTGAAGGTCGTGGGCAAAGACCTCAAGCAGGTCAAGCTCGTCACCTCCGGCGCCGGCGCCGCCGCCCTGGCCTGCCTGCAGCTGCTGGTGAAGCTGGGCCTGCCGCGCGAGAACATTTTCGCCACCGACCTCGCCGGCGTGGTCTACAAGGGCCGCACCGAGCTGATGGACGAGGACAAGGTCCAGTTCGCCCAGGACACGCCCCACCGCACCCTGGCCCAGGCCATCGAGGGCGCCGATATCTTCCTGGGCCTGTCCGCCGGCGGCGTGCTCAAGCCCGAGATGGTCAAGACCATGGCGGCCAACCCGCTGATCCTGGCGCTGGCCAACCCCAACCCCGAGATCCAGCCGGCCGACGCCAAGGCCGTGCGCCCCGACGCCATCCTGGCCACCGGCCGCACCGACTTTCCGAACCAGGTCAACAACGTCCTGTGCTTCCCCTACATCTTCCGCGGCGCCCTGGACTGCGGCGCCACCACGATCACCGATGAGATGGAGATCGCGGCCGTCCACGCCATCGCCGAGCTGGCCCAGGCCGAGCAGAGCGAGGTGGTGGCAGCGGCCTACGTGGGCGAACAGCTGGCCTTCGGCCCGGAATACCTGATTCCCAAGCCGTTCGACCCCCGCCTGATGATCAAGATCGCCCCGGCCGTGGCCGAGGCCGCTGCCGCCAGCGGTGTGGCCCAGCGCCCGATCCAGGACATGGACGCCTACCGCGACCGGCTGCAGAGCTTCGTCTATGCGTCCGGCACCGCGATGAAGCCCATCATGGCCGCCGCCAAGCTGGCCAAGAAGAAGCGCGTCGCCTTCTGCGAGGGCGAGGAAGAACGCATCCTGCGCGCCGCCCAGATCGTGGTCGACGAGGGCATCGCCCGCCCGACCCTGATCGGCCGCCCGGCGGTGATGGCCCAGCGCATCGAGAAGTTCGGCCTGCGCCTGCGCGCCGGCGTCGACTACGACGTGGTCAACGTGGAGCAGGACGACCGCTACCGCGAGTTCTGGCAGACCTACCACGCCATGACCGAGCGCAAGGGCGTGACGGTGCAGATGGCCAAGATCGAGATGCGCCGCCGCCTCACGCTGATCGGCGCGATGCTGCTGCACAAGGACCAGGTCGACGGCATGATCTGCGGCACCTGGGGCCTGACCTCGCTGCACCTGCAGTACATCGACCAGGTCATCGGCCGCCGCCCGGGCGTGAACACCTACGCCGCCATGAACGGCCTGATCCTGCCCGGACGCCAGGTCTTCCTGGTCGACACGCACGTCAACTACGACCCCACGGCCGAGCAGCTCGCCGAGATCACGGTCCAGGCCGCCGAGGAAATGATGCGCTTCGGCATCAAGCCCAAGGCCGCGCTGCTGTCGCACTCCAGCTTCGGCTCGAGCAACCAACCCAGCGCCGTCAAGATGCGCCAGGTGCTGGACCTGCTGCGCAGCCGGGCGCCCTGGCTGGAGGTGGATGGCGAGATGCATGGCGACGTCGCCCTGGACGGCGCCGCCCGTGCCCAGCTGATGCCCAACAGCACCCTGACCGGCGATGCCAACCTGCTGGTGCTGCCCAACATCGACGCGGCCAACATCTCGTACAACCTGCTGAAAACGGCGGCGGGCGGCAACATCGCCATCGGCCCGGTGCTGCTGGGCGCGGCCAAGCCGGTCCACATCCTGACTCCCAGCGCGACCGTGCGCCGGATCGTCAACATGACGGCCCTGACCGTGGCCGACGCCAACGTCTCTCGCTGAGCATTTACGTACTACAAAACGACAGTTGGCACTAACTTGGGCCACTGTCAACCGGCCCCGGAATGGCCTTCCCGGCTGCCCAAAATATGGGCAGCCGCTTGCCTTTTCTGACGGGATCATTCACACTCGCGGCTTTGCAGCGTCCGGGTAAACCCGGGCCGTGGCGTCCACGAGGCCACCCCCCGCAGAACCGTTCCATGTCGCCCGCCGCCTTCCTCAAGTTTGCGCTCACTAGCTTCTTGATGTCGGTGGCCTTCACAGGCCCAGCGCCCGCGAAGACCCAGGCCGATCCCGCCGCCGGCAGCGCCGCCATCGTTTCGTTGGCCGAGCTTCCCAGGCAGGGCCGTGAAACCTACGAACGGATCCGCCAGGGCGGTCCCTTTCCTTTCGAAAAGGACGGCACGGTGTTCTTCAACCGTGAAAAGCAGCTCCCGCCGGCGGCGAGGGGCTACTGGCGGGAGTACACCGTGGTGACGCCCGGGTCGCGCGACCGGGGGGCCCGGCGCATCGTTTGCGGCGGCCCGCCCCGGATTCCGGACGCTTGTTATTACACCGCCGACCACTACGCCAGTTTTCGCAAGATCGTGGAGTGACCCCGGATGAAACGGGATCTGTTTTTGAACATGGAAAGAACCGCGGAGATGGACAAGTCCCTTCGCCCCAACGTCAGCGACACGCCCCTGAAGGGCGTGCGCAGCAACATCGTGCAATCCATCCGCGCCCACCGCGTACAGGACCTGCAGGATGCCGCCAGCGCCCTGGGCCACCACTTCCTGTACGCCAACCTGGCCAATGCCCAGAGCAAGCAGGACGTGCTGGACATGATCGCCGCGCAATTCATGCTGCCGGCCCACTTCGGCAAGAACTTCGACGCGCTGTACGACTGCATGACCGACCCGGTCCACAAGTCGGGCCCGCAGCCGGGCTTCGTGGTGGTGCTGGAATCGATCCCGGCCAACGCCAAGTTCGACAAGGAAGCACGCGAGCAGCTGCTGGACATCTTCCGTGACTGCTCCGACTACTGGGGCGACCGCAAGATCCCGTTCCGCTGCTTCTACTCCTTCTCCGTGGCACGCGCCGCCAGCGGCGAGAAGGCACCCGAAGCCACCGGCGCGGCCGAAGCCGGTGAGAACGCGGCCGAAGCCGGCGAGAAGATGCCGACCGACAAGCTGGTCGACGTGTCCCCGCTGGCCCTGCGTATGAGCAGCCCGTTCAACGCCGGCTACTGGCTGACCGCCGCCTGAGCCCCTTCCGGCTCACACGAAAAAGCCCCGCTGTGCGGGGCTTTTTCATTGGGCCATCGCCAGCGCGACAAACTCATCGGGCGGGACCTCCTCCGCCCGGCGCTGCAGGTCGAAGTCGCCGGCATACCCGCGCTGCTCCAGCCACTTGCCCAGCGTGTGCCGCAGCAGCTTGCGGCGCTGGCTGAACGCCACCTGCACCAGCTCGGACAGCAGGTCCGGGTCGACCGCGGCGGGCTGCGCCCGGGGCACCATGCGCACCACCGCGCTGTCCACCTTGGGCGGCGGATCGAAGGCCTCGGGCGGCACGAAGAGGATGTCCTCCATCTCGTAACGCCACTGCAGCATGACCGACAGGCGCCCGTAGGCTGCGGTGGAGGGCCGCGCCACCATCCGGTCGATCACTTCCTTCTGGAGCATGAAGTGCTGGTCCTGCACCCGGTCGGCGAACGGCAGGAGGTGGAACAGGATGGGCGAGGAGATGTTGTACGGCAGGTTGCCGACGACGCGCAGCTTCGCGCCCAGGCGCTGCTGCAGCGCGCCGAAGTCGACCTTCAGCACGTCGCTCTCGACCACGTCGAGCTGGGGGTGGGCGCGCAGGCGCACGGCGAGGTCGCGATCGAGCTCGATGACGGTCAGCCGCCCCAGGCGCTCGACCAGGGGCTGGGTGAGGGCGGCCAGGCCGGGGCCGATCTCCACCATCGGCTCGCCCGGGCGCGGGTCGATGGCGCGCACGATGGCGTCGATGATGGCGGAGTCGGACAGGAAGTGCTGGCCGAAGCGCTTGCGCGCGATGTGCTTCACGGCAGGAGCCCTTATTGCGGCGGTTCGCGCATCTCGACCCAGGCGCGGCCGCGCACGTCCTGCGCCCAGCGCTCGTAGGTATCGTCGAGCTTCTTCTCGCGCAGCTGGGCGCGTGCGTACTCCCGCTGCTCGCGGGCGCCCAGCGCCTGCCGGCGGCGCTCGACCAGCTGCAGCAGGTGCACGCCGAAGCGCGAGACGAACGGCTCGGCGATCTGGCCGGGGTTCAGGCCGTTCATGACCTCCTCGAACTCGGGCACGAACATGCCGGGGGCCGCCCAGCCCAGGTCGCCGCCCTGGGCGGCGCTGCCGTCCTGGGAGTGCTCGCGGGCAAGCGCGGCAAAGTCGCCCTGGCCGGACTCGATCCGGCGCTTGTAATCAGCCAGGCGCGCCCGCGCGCCCGCCTCGCTGAGCGAGGCGCCCGGGCGCAGCAGGATGTGGCGGGCGCGGCTCTGGACCACGCTGAAGGCCCCGTCCTGGCGCTTCTCGAGCACCTTGAGCACGTGGAAGCCGGCACCCGAGCGCACCAGGTCGCTCACCCCGCCGGCCGGCAGGGCCGCCGCGGCCTCGAGGAACAACGACGGGTAGCGGTCCGCAGGCCGCAGGCCGAAGGCGCCGCCGCTGCGGGCGGCATCCGGCGCGTCCGAGGCCTCGCGGGCCAGCTGGGCGAAGTCCTCGCCCGCCCGGGCCCGGGCCTGCACCCGTGCGGCCTTGGCGCGCAGCGCTTCGACCTGCACCGGCGTGGCGTTCTCGGGAACGGCCACCAGGACCTGGGCCAGGTTGAGCTCGAGGGTGGACAGGTCGCCGCTGCCTTGCTGGTCGCGCAGGAACTGGTCGATCTCGGCCTCGGTGACGCGCACGCGGGCCTCGACCTCGCGGTCACGCAGCCGCGACAGCACCAGCTGCTCGCGCAGGTCCTGGCGGAAGGCGGACAGCGAGAGCCCTTCGGCCACGATGCGGCGGCGCAGCTCGGGCACGTCGATGCGGTTCTGGCGGGCGACGTTCTGCTCGGCCTGGTCGACCTGGGCATCGTCCACCTTGATGCCGCTCTCGCGCGCCAGCTGCAGCTGCGCGCGTTCGGAAATCAGGCGGTCGAGCACCTGCCGCGCCAGCTGGTCGGGCGGGGGCAGGGCGACACCCTGCTGGGCCAGTTGCTGCTGGGTGCGTGCCAGGCGGGCGCGGACCTCGCTGTTGGTGATGGGCTCGGAGTTGACGACCGCGACGATGAAATCGGCCTGACGCACCGCGCTGTCCGCCGGCTTCGCGCCGGCGCGCGGCGCCTCGGGCGTCGGTGCGGCCGGGCGCGCCGCCGCGGCGGGCGCTGGGGAGGTGCCCAGGCGCAGCTGGGCGTGGGCCGAGGAGGCCAGGCCGCCTGTGGCCGCAAGGGCGGCAAGCGCGAGGGCGCGCAGGCGGGGGGAGGCGCGTTCAGTCATGGCTTAGTCGTAGTTGGTGAAGCGGCTGGGAGCAGCCACCTGGTCGCGCAGGAACTGGTACCGGGGGATATTGTCCTTGAGCACGCCAGTCGCATTGGTGCCCAGCCGGCTGAAGCCGACGAACTCCAGCTGGAAGAGGATCCGGGTGTTGGCCGTCGGGCGGCCGGTCTGCAGGCGCTCGAGCACCACGCGGCCGATCCAGCAGCAGCCGTCGTACTCGATGCCGGCGATGGCATCGACCAGCTTGCGCTCCTTCAGGCTCATGTTGAGGCGGCCCACCCCATACCAGCGCCCGCCGCCCTGGCCGCGGCCGGGGCCGAGGTCCAGGCCGCGGTCGCCCCACAGGTCGTTGATCGGCCACTGCCAACCGATGTCCAGCTGCTCGCTCTGCCCGCGCTGCAGGCGGTAGGCGGCGTTGACGAGGCGGTAGGGCGTGGGGTTGTAGCGCGCGCCCAGGGTCACCCGTTCGGACCGGCTGGTCTTGGGGTTGTACTGGGCCGTCATGTCGGTGGTCCAGGCCGGCACCCAGTTGAGCGAGCCGCCGATGAGCAGGTCCGAGAGGCGGTCGGTCGCCGGCGTGCCGCCGGGCAGGACGACCCGCTGGTCCTCGAAGCGCAGGCGCTGGGCCAGGCCGAAGCGCGCGAGCTCGGCGCCGGTGCCCGGGTCCTGCAGCCGGCTGATCGCGCCCAGCGTCAGGAGGTTGTTGTCGGCGATGCGGTCGTGCCCGCCGAAGGTGTTCTCGCTGAAGATGGTGGCGAAGTTGAAGTCGGTCGCCGCCGAGTCGTAGTTCGGCAGGTGGTTCTGCGAGCGGAACGGGGTGTAGACATAGAACGCGCGCGGCTCCAGCGTCTGCACGAGGGCCCGGCCGAACAGGCGGGTGTCGCGCTCGAACACCAGGCCGCTGGACAGGCTGTACGTGGGCACCGTGACCTGCGCGCTCTCGGCGCCCGCGCCCGGCGCGGTGGCGGTGCTGCCCAGGGGCGCGTCGAAGCGGTACTGGCGCGCATGCAGCTGCAGGCGCGGAACCACGAACCAGCCCGGCGCCTGCCAGGGCCGGGCGAGCTGCGCCATCACGAAGCTGCGCTGGGCGTTGGGCTGGAGGGTCAGCTCGCGCACCGAGCGGAACTCGGTGAAGTCGGCCTCGACGTAGCCCGTCAGGCCGCCAGGCAGGTTGCGCTCGCGCCAGCGCCCGACCAGCTGCGGCAGCCGGTCGTAGGGCGGCACGATGGGCGCCGACACGTCCTGCAGCGTCTGCCACTTCAGCGCGCGCGCCTGCAGCGACCAGGCGCCCTGGCCCCAGGTGAACGAGCCGTCATTGGCCAGCAGGCGCTGGGTCAGCGAGGTGGTGCCGGTGAAGAAGCTGGTGCCGCGGGTGAAGTCGCGCCAGTAGTTGTCGTCGCTGACACGATTGAGCTCGAGGTTCAGGCCCATGCCCCCGGGCAGCGGCGTGCGCGTGAGGCGGTCGTTGTGCCGCAGGCTGTAGGACCAGCGGTCCTGGTCCCGCAGCGGGTCGCCGGGCAGCATGCTGGCGCGCAAGGTGCCGCGGTGGTCGGGCTCGAGGTAGCGGAACTCGCCGCCGAGGTTCAGCCCGCGCTGGGTCAGCACGGTGGGCGCAACGGTGAGGTCGCGGTTCGGCGCGATGTTCCAGTAGTAGGGCGCCGAGACCATGGTGCCGCTGACGTTGTCCATCGCCAGCGTCGGCGGCAGGAAGCCGGACTTGCGCTTGTCCGACAGCGGGAAGCTCATCGCCGGGAACGGCAGGATCGGCACGCCGAAGAAGCGCAGGCGCGCGCCGTGGGCCAGGCCGGTCTCCTCCTCGTCGTCGATCGCGATCTGGTCGGCGGTGAGCATCCAGGCCGGCGCGCCGCTGTCGCCGGGCTCGCGCCGGCAGGTGGTGTAGGAGGCCTGCCGGATGATGGCGTGCTGGTCGTCGAGGAAGTCGATGCGCGAGGCCCGGCCGTAGGCGCCATTGCGCAGGAAGCGGTAGCTCGGGTCGGTGAAGAAGCCCTGGAAGGCGTCGACCTTGATCTCAGCCTGCGTGCCCTCGTAGACATCGCCCGCGCGGTTCACGCGCACCCGGCCCTGCGCCTTGGCGAGGTCCTCGGGCTGGTGGTACTCGATGCGGTCGGCGCGCAGCACCATGTCGCCCCGGCGCAGCACGGCGTTGCCCTCGATCACGGTGTCAAGCTCGGTGCGGCCGGTGATGCGGTCTCCCTCGACGAAAGTCGGCAGCTGGCGGCGCTGCTCGGGCGGCAGCTGCTCGCGCAGCTGCGGGCTCGGGCGCAGCGCTGCGGCATCGGGCGCCTGCGCGCCCGCAGGCGCGCCATGCAGCAGGCCGGCGGCGACGAGCGCCACGGGCGTGAGGGCAAAGCGCGCGCGCCGGACCGGGTGGGAAAACGGTTGCATCAGGGCTTGGGAAGCGCCCGGCAGGAGGGCCGGCGCGCGGGTTCGGTTTGTAGAATCGATTATCCATGAGCGATCCCGCGCAGAACCCCGCTTTCCCCCCCGTCACCTGGTCGGATCCGCAACGCCACGCCGCCTTCGAGCGCTGGCTCGACACCGTGGCCGGCCCGCACGGGCTGCTGCCCGCCACGCTGCGCCCGGCCTCGGCCGACGCGAGCTTCCGCCGCTACCTGCGGCTCGACGCCGCCGACGGCAGCAGCCGCATCGTCATGGATGCGCCGCCCGACAAGGAGAACTGCCGCCCCTTCGTGCACGTGGCCGGCCTGATGGCCGACGCCGGGCTGCATGTGCCATCCATCCTCGCGTGGGACGAACCGCAGGGCTTCATGCTGCTGGACGACCTGGGCACGCAGACCATGATCGAGGTGGTGGACCGCGACAATGCGGCCGCCAACCAGAAGCTGTACCTGCGCGCGGTCGATGCCCTGGTGGCCTGGCAGCTCGCCTCGCGCCCCGGCGTGCTGCCGCCCTATGACGAGGCCCTGCTGCAGCGCGAGCTGCAGCTGTTCCCCGACTGGTATCTCACGCAGCACCGCTGCGTCACGCTGGACGAGGCGCAGCGCCGCGTGCTGGACGAGCAGTTCCGCCTGATCGTCTCGCGCAACCTGGCCGCGCCCGCCGTCTACGTGCACCGCGACTTCATGCCGCGCAACCTGATGATGCCGCGCGATCCCGCCGAGCCCCGCCTGGGCGTGCTCGACTTCCAGGACGCGGTGCATGGCCCCATCACCTACGACATCGCCAGCCTGATGCGCGATGCCTTCCTCAGCTGGGACGAGGAGTTCGTCCTCGACATCACCATCCGCTATTGGCAGAAGGCCCTCCAGGCCGGCCTGCCGGTGGACCCGGACTTCGGCGAGTTCTGGCGCGCCGTCGAGTGGATGGGCCTGCAGCGCCACCTCAAGGTGGCCGGCATCTTCGCGCGGCTGACGCTGCGGGACGGCAAGCCCAAGTACCTGGCCGACGCGCCGCGCTTCATCGCCTACATCCGCGCCACGGCCTCGCGTTACCGCGAGCTCGCGCCGCTGCTGAAGCTGGTCGACCAGGTCGAGGGCACGCAGGCCGTTTCGGGCTACGCCTTCGGCCGCGTCTGACGACCATGCCCCGGCTGCACTGCCCCGCGCCCCTGGCCGCCGGCCTGGAGCTCGCACTGCCACCCGGCGCCGCCCGCCATGCCCAGGTGCTGCGGCTGCAACCCGGCGACACCGTGACCCTGTTCAACGGCGAGGGCGGCGAGTGGGATGCCACCGTCACCCGCATGGGCCGCAGCGACGTGGAGGTGCGCGTGGACGCCCACCTCGCCCTCGAGCGCGAGGCGCCGCGCAGCGTGCGCCTGGCGCTGGGCATGCCCGCCAACGAGCGCATGGACTGGCTGGTGGAGAAGGCCGCCGAGCTCGGCGCCACCGGCATCGACCCGCTCATGACCGAACGCAGCGTGCTGCGCCTGGCCGGCGAGCGCGCAGCCAAGAAGCAGGCCCACTGGCAGGCCATCGCGGTGGCGGCGTGCGAGCAGTGCGGCCGCAACCGCGTCCCGGCGATCGCGCCGCCGCAGGACTTCACGCGCTGGTGCGCCGCGCTGCGCCACGACGGCCCGCGCCTCGTGCTCTCGCTCGACGCCGACACCCGCCCGCTGGCCCAGGCCGCGGCCGGCGGTGGCGACGTGCTGCTGCTGTCCGGCCCCGAGGGCGGGCTGTCCGCCGCCGAGGTCCAGGCCGCGAAGGCGCACGGCTTCGTGCCGGTGACCCTGGGCCCGCGCGTGCTGCGCGCGGAGACCGCGCCCCTCGCGGCCCTGGTCGCATTGACCATCGGTTTGGCATGATGGGGGCATGAACCCCCGCCTCCTGCTGCTGGCGATCTGCCAGGGCCTGTTCCTCACCAACAACGTCACCTTCATCGCGATCAACGGCCTGGTCGGCCTGTCGCTCGCGCCCGTGGCCTGGATGGCGACCCTGCCCGTCATGGGCTATGTGGTCGGCGGCGCGCTGTCCACCGCACTGGTGGCGCGCAGCCAGCGCGCGCTGGGCCGCCAGCGCGCGTTCCAGCTGGGGCTGGTGGTGGCGGGGCTGTCGGCGCTGCTGTGCGCCTATGCGGCGGTCTCGCGCAACTTCTGGCTGCTGTGCGCGGCGACCGTGGTGGCCGGCTACTACAGCGCCAACGCCAACCTGTACCGCTTCGCCGCCGCCGAACTCGCCGACAAGGCGCACCGCGAGAAGGCGGTCTCGTGGGTGATGGCCGGCGGCCTGATCGGCGCCGTGGTCGGCCCCAACCTGGCCTCGCGCACCCGCGACCTCACCGAGGTGCCCTTCACCGGCGCCTACCTCGCGCTGTCGGTGGTGGCCGTCCTCGGGCTGGCGCTGATGGCCTTCGTGCGTTTCCCGCCGGTGGCCGAGCAGGTCAGGTCGGCGAGCGGCCGGCCGCTGCGCCAGATCATGGCGCAGCCGGTGTTCATCGTCGCCGCCGTGGCCGGCGCCCTGAGCTACGGCGTGATGAACCTGCTGATGGCGGCGACGCCGCTGGCCATGGACGTGTGCGGCCTGCCCTTCTCCGACGCCGCCCTGGTGCTCGAGTGGCACGTGATCGGCATGTTCGCGCCGGGCTTCTTCACCGGCGCCCTGATCAAGCGCTTCGGCGCGCTGCGGATCATGGGCGCGGGGGTGGCGCTGAACGCGCTGTGCATCGCCATCGCCCTCATGGGCGTGGAACTGGGCCACTTCCTGGTCTCGCTGTTCGTGCTGGGCGTGGGCTGGAACTTCCTGTTCACCGGCAGCACCACGCTGTCGCTGTCGGCCTACGCGCCCGAGGAGAAGGACCGGGCCCAGGGCGCGCTGAACTTCTTCGTCTTCGCGACGATGGCGGTCACCTCGCTGTCCTCGGGCGTGCTGGTGACGACGCAGGGCTGGTCGCTCCTGAACTGGGGCTCGCTGCTGCCGGTGGCGGTGTGCGGCGCGGCCCTGGCCTGGCTGGCGGCACGCCAGCGCGGGCAGGCCACGGCGGCTCAGGCGCGCTGATCGAGCCAGGCGCGCAGCGTCGCGTACACGGGCTCGGCGTCGAGCTCGTTGAACACCTCGTGGTACAGGTCGGCGAACGCGTGGGCCGACACCAGGTCCTGCGGCGCCGCCTTGGCGAAGGCCTGGCTGCCGCGCGGGTCGACGACCGCATCGGCCGCGCCCCACAGCAGCAGCGTGGGCATCCGCCAGTGCCGCGCGCGCGCCAGCACCCGCGGCCCGGCCTCGACCAGGAAGCGCGCGAGCCGCACCGAAACCCGGTCATGCACCAGCGGGTCGGACTCGTAGGCCTCGACCACATCGGGGTCGTGTGACAGGCCCTCGGGCCGCACGCCGTTGCGCACCGTGAGGTTGGGGGCGAACCGCGGCAGCACCTTGAGCAGCAGCCGGCGCCACGGGCGCGGCCTCACGCGCAGGGCCGGCGAGGACAGCACCAGCCCGTCGATCGGCGGCTGGCGCAGGATCACGTAGCAGCAGGCCACCAGCCCGCCCAGGCTGTGCCCCAGCACGAACAGCTTCTCGCCCGGACGCAGCCGGCGCTGGGTGCTGTCCACCACGTCGGCCAGGTCCTCGATCAGCCGCAGCGTGGTGGGCACGCAGCCGCGCGCGCCGCTGGACTCGCCATGGCCGCACTGGTCATAGCCGACGACGGCGAAGCCCCACCAGGTCAGGCGCTGGGCCAGGCGCTCGTAGCGCCCGGCGTGCTCGCCCAGGCCATGCACGATCACCACGATGCCGCGCCGGCGCGTGCCCTCGGGCACGGGCCAGTGCTGCAGGGCGAGGTTGTCGCCATCCCCCGCGGTGAAGGTGGAGAGGACCGAGTCGGCGTGCTGCTGCATCGTGGCGCGCGGTCCCGGTCAGGGCATGCGCGCGATGACTTCCGCGACGGCGGCGGTCAGGCGCTTGGCATAGGGAACGTGCAGGAACTCGTTGGGGCCGTGCGCGTTGCTGCGCGGGCCGAGCACGCCGCAGACCATCATCTGCGCGGTGGGGAAACCGGCGCTGAGCATGTTCATCAGCGGGATCGTGCCGCCCTGGCCGATGTAGCCGCAGGCCGCGCCGAAGTGCGCCTGCGAGGCGTGCTGCAGGGCCTGCTCGAACCACGGCGTCATCGGCGGCGCGTTCCAGCCGGTCGCCGCGCCGCCCGGCGCGAAGGTGACGCGGGCCTGGTACGGCGCGTTGTCCTCCAGCAGGGCCTTGAGGTCCTGCGCGGCGCGCGCCGCGTCCACCAGGGGCGGCAGGCGCAGCGACAGCTTGAAGGCGGTGTAGGGCCGCAGTACGTTGCCCGCGTCCTGCAGCGAGGGCAAGCCCTCGGCGCCGGTGACCGACAGCGTGGGGATCCAGGTGCGATTCAGGAGGGCCTGCACCGGGTCGGTGGTGGTCGGCAGCGTGAAGCCGCCCGAGCCGCCGCAGTCGGCATGGGCCCAGGGGAAGCGCTTGTACAACTCGTCGCCGAGGATGGCGGCGGTGGCGCGGGCCTGCGCCAGTCGCTCGGGCGGGACCTCGCAGTGGAAGGCCTCGGGCAGCAGCCGGCCGGTGCGGCTGTCCTCCAGCCGATCGAGCACCTGGCGCATGATGCGGAAGCTCGAGGGCACGACGCCCGAGGCGTCGCCGGAGTGCACGCCCTCGGTCAGCACCTCCACCTTCAGCGTGCCGCCGGCCAGCCCGCGCAGCGAGGTGGTGAGCCACAGCTGGTCGTAGTTGCCGGCGCCCGAGTCCAGGCAGATCACCAGGCCCACGTCCCCCAGGCGCGGGCGCAGGGCATCCACGTAGGGCAGCAGGTCGTAGGAGCCGGACTCCTCGCAGGTCTCGATCAGGCCGATGATGCGCGGGTGCGGCACGTTCTGCGCCTGCAGCGCCTGCACCGCCGCGATGCTGGCGTAGACCGCGTAGCCGTCGTCGGCGCCGCCGCGGCCATAGAGCTTGCCGTCCTCGTACTTCGGCGTCCACGGGCCGAGGTCGTTGCGCCAGCCGGTGAACTCGGGCTGCTTGTCCAGGTGGCCGTACATGACCACGGTCTGGGCGCCCTCGGCGGCGGGCCGGGTCGACGCGATCTCGAAGAACAGCACCGGGGTGCGGCCCTCCAGGCGCACGATCTCCAGCGTCAGCCCCTGCACCTTCTGGGCCTCGACCCAGGCCGCGGCGTTGCGCACCACCGCCTCGATGTGGCCGTGGGCGGCCCACTCGGGATCGAAGCCCGGCGACTTGGCGGGGATGGCGATGTAGTCGGTGAGCTGGCGGACGATGTCCGCATCCCACTGCCGGCTCACCTGGTCCAGGGCCCGGGCGGCGTCCAGCGTGGCCGCGGGCATTTCACGATGCAGGGGGGCATTCATGCCCGCCACTGTACGCGCTCAAGGATGGGCACGCCAAGGTGAGCGGGGCGCGCCTTCCCGTAGGACGCACCCGGCAGGTCCTGCCGACAACCGCCCGCACGCGCCGGCCGGTCCGGGGCCGTGCAATGGCCGCGCCATGCTGGACCTGCAACTGTCCTGGTGGGAATTCGCGCTGCGCGCGGCCGTGGTGTACGCCTCGCTGCTGCTGCTGGTGCGGCTCACCGGCAAGCGCACGGTGGGACAGTTCACGCCCTTCGACCTGCTGGTGGTGATGCTGCTGTCCGAGGCGGTGAGCAACTCGCTGTCGGGCGGGGACGACTCGCTGCTCGGCGGCCTCATCGCCGCGGCCACGCTGGTGGGGCTGGACATGGCGCTGGCGGTGGCCGCCTCGCGCAGCCGCCGTGTCGACGCGGTGGTGCAGGGCCGCCCGGTCCTGGTGGGGCGCGACGGCGAGATCTACCGGGAGGTGCTGCGGCGCGAGCGCGTGCCGGAGAGCGACGTGGAGCGTGCGCTGCGGGCCGCGGGCTGCACGCTGGCGGACATGCGCCTGGCCGTCCTCGAGGCCGACGGGAACATCAGCATCGTGCGGCGCTGAAGCCCCCGGTCACCCGCCGTCGCTCAGTCGACGGTGACGCGGAAGGTTCCGTCCTCACGACGCTGCCGGGCCACGCCGGTGAGCAGGGCCAGGGCGTTCAGGCAGACCTCGTCGTCGGCCACCAGCAGCATGTGCATGGCGGTGGTGGCGACCAGGCGGCCCGACTCCGGGTGCAGCCCGAAGGTCACGCCGGGATGGGTGCGGCACAGGTTCATCTCCATCGCCGCGCGCAGCGTGGACTCGCGGGCCCACGGCAGGGGCAGGCCGATGTCGCAGAAGAACTCGAGCGAGTCGGTCTCGGGATTCAGGCGCATGACCACGGTGGACTCGCCCACCAGGAAGCCCCCGGTGCGCAGTGCCTCGCGTGCCGGCTCGCCCTCGCCGACGACCTGGGCCACGACCCGGGGCAGCAGGAGATTGAAGCGGTCCTCGGA
The DNA here is from genome assembly GCF_042675325.1 of Ramlibacter sp. GCM10027632. Taxonomy (NCBI): domain Bacteria; kingdom Pseudomonadati; phylum Pseudomonadota; class Betaproteobacteria; order Burkholderiales; family Comamonadaceae; genus Ramlibacter; species Ramlibacter sp. GCM10027632. The sequence continues at coordinate 62,054 of NZ_JBHTGW010000006.1, forward strand.
GGAGCCCGCGGACGCGCAGGCGGGTCCGCCAGGCAGGTCTTCAGGGGTGGGGCCGGCCTCGGCGGCGGGATGGAGGTGGGGCTGCATGGGGCTCCTCGACGGCGTGGCGGTCGGGGAACGAGTATAGGAAAGATGACAGAAAAATCATCCGACCTACTACTTAGGAAATCTTTTTCATCCACCCCAACCCGGCGGAGGTGCCACCCGGCACGGCGCCGCGCTGCGGCCGGTACTCGCAACCCACCCACCCCTGCCAGCCGCAGGCGGCGGCAGTCTCGTCGATCACCTCGAACAGGTAGGGGTAGTTCAGCTCGCCCAGGTCCGGCTCGTGGCGCTGCGGCACGCCGGCAACCTGGAAGTGGCCGACCCGGCCCGTGGGCAGGTAGCGGCGGATCTTGGCCGCCAGGTCACCCTCGACGATCTGGCAGTGGTACAGGTCCATCTGCACCTGGACGTTGTCCGCGCCGATCTCCTCGAGCAGTTCATGCGCGTGGTCCTGGCGATTGAGGAAGAAGCCGGGCATGTCGCGGGTGTTGATCGGCTCGATCATCAGCCGAACCCCGGCCCGGGCCGCCTCGGCGGCCGCGGCGCGCAGGTTGGCCACGTAGGTGCCGCGCACGGACTCGCGGGTGTGGCCGGGGGGCAGCAGGCCCGCCATCACGTGCAGCCGGGGGCAATCGAGCACCTGGGCGTACCGCAGCGCGCGGCCCAGGCCCTCGCGGAATTCGGCCTCGCGGCCGGGAATGCAGGCCATGCCGCGCTCGCCGCCGTCCCAGTCGCCCGGCGGCAGGTTGAACAGCACCTGCTGCAGGCCGTGGGCGCGCAGGCGCGCCACGACCTCGGCGGGGTCGTGGGCATAGGGAAAGAGGAACTCGACGCCCTCGAAGCCGTCGCGCGCGGCGGCCTCGAAGCGGTCCAGGAAGTCCAGCTCCGGATAGAGCATGGAGAGGTTGGCGGCGAAACGGGGCATGGCCCCGGAGCATAGCGGGTGGCTCAGGCCAGTCCGGCCAGGCGCAGGGCCAGGCCCGCGGCGCCGCAGGCCCCGATCACCGGGATCACGCCCCAGCGCAGGCGCAGCAGCGCGAACAGGGCCAGCCCCATGAGCGCCAGGGCCGCGGGCGCGGGTCCCGCCGGCGTCCACGCCACATGGCCGATGAAGAACAGGCCGAGGCTGGCGATCACCCCCACCACCGCGCAGGTGATGGCAGCGAGCGGCGCGGTCACATGGAGCTGGCCGTGGGTGGACTCCACCAGCGGGCCGCCTGCCAGGATGAAGAGGAAGGAGGGCAGGAAGGTGAACCAGGTGACCACGCAGGCGGCCAGTGCGGCGCCGAGGAACAGGGCGTCGGGCCCCAGGACCTGCCGGGCCCAGCCGCCGACGAAGCCGACGAAGGCCACCACCATGATCAGCGGGCCGGGCGTGGTCTCGCCCAGGGCCAGGCCATCGATCATCTGCGCGCCGGTGAGCCACTGGAAATGCTCCACGGCGCCCTGGTAGACGTAGGGCAGGACCGCGTAGGCGCCGCCGAAGGTGAGCAGGGCCGCCTTGGTGAAGAACCATCCCATCTGCGCCAGCGTGCCGTGCCAGCCCTGGAAGGCCACGAGGGCGGCCATGGGCAGGCTCCACAGGGCGGCACCCGCCAGCACCACACGCAGCAGGCGCGCGCGCGAGAAGCGGGCATGGGGCGGGGTGGGGGTGTCGTCGTCGATCACGGCCGGGCCCCAGTCCTTGGCGGCGGGCCCGTGGCCGGCGCTGGCGAACTGCGCGGGCCAGCGCCGGGCGCCCAGCCAGCCCGTGAGGGCGGCGGCGCCGACCACCGCGGGGAACGGCACGTCGAGCGCCGCGATGGCGACGAAGCTGCCCAGGGCGATGGCCCAGGGCAGGGGCGCGACGCGCGGGCTGCGCAGCGTGCGGCTGCCGATGCGCCAGACCGCCTGCAGCACGATGGCCGCGACGGCGGGCTTGATGCCGGCGAAGACCCCGGCCACCGCGGGCAGGTGCCCGAAAGCGACGTAAACCCAGCTCAGGGCGATGAGGAGCGCCAGGGACGGCAGGACGAACAGCGCGCCGGCCACCACGCCGCCCCAGGTGCGGTGCATCAGCCAGCCCAGGTAGGTGGCCAGCTGCTGCGCCTCGGGGCCGGGCAGCAGCATGCAGTAGTTGAGGGCGTGGAGGAAGCGGCGGTCGGAGATCCAGCGCCGGCGCTCCACCAGCTCGCGGTGCATGATGGCGATCTGCCCCGCCGGGCCGCCGAAGCTGATGCACCCCAGCTTCAGCCAGAAGCGCAGCGCCTCGCCGAAGGGGACGCTGTCCCGTGCCGGCGCGGTGTCAGCCACGCTCGAAGCGAAAGACGGCGGTGGCCGCCCGGGCATTGGGCAGGAAGCGCACCTCCTCGCCCTCCTGCAGGCCGAAGGCGTCGAGGATGGCCAGGCGGTTCTTGGTCGCCAGCACCTCGAAATCCTTGAAGGTTCCGACGCGGATGTTGGGCGTGTCGTACCACTGGTACGGCAGGCGCTTGGTCACCGGCATGCGCCCGCGCAGCACGGCCAGGCGGTTGGGCCAGTGCGCGAAGTTGGGGAAGGCGACGATGCCCTGGCGGCCCACGCGGGCGGTCTCGACCAGCATGGTCTCGGTGTTGCGCAGGTGCTGGAGGGTGTCGATCTGCAGGACGACGTCAAAGCTGTCGTCGTCGAACATGGCCAGGCCCTCATCCAGATTGAGCTGGATCACGTTGACGCCGCGCTTGGCGCAGGCCAGCACGTTGGCGTCGGACAGCTCCACGCCGTAGCCGGTGCAGCGGCGCTCGCGCATCAGCAGCTCGAGCAGGGCGCCGTCGCCGCAGCCCAGGTCCAGCACGCGCGAGCCCTCGGGGACCATGCGCGCGATCGCCTGCATCAGGGTGCGGTCGGTCATCGGGCCACCTCGCTGGCAATGCGCTCGAACCAGGCCCGCACCACGGCGAGGTAGCGTGGGTCGTCGAGCAGGAAGGCGTCATGGCCGTGGGGGGCGTCGATCTCGGCGTAGCTCACGTCGCGGCGGTTGTCCAGGAGCGCCTTGACGATCTCGCGGCTGCGGGCGGGCGAGAAGCGCCAGTCGGTGGTGAAGCTCACGAGCAGGAACCGGGCCGCGGCCTGCGCCAGCGCCTTGGCCAGCGAGCCGCCGTGGCGGCGCGCCGGGTCGAAGTAGTCGAGGGCGCGGGTGATCAGCAAATAGGTGTTGGCGTCGAAGTACTCGCTGAACTTGTCGCCCTGGTAACGCAGGTAGCTCTCGATCTGGAACTCGACGTCCTGCGTGGTGTAGTGGTAGGCCTCGCGCCCGGCGGCGCCGACGGCGCTGCGCAGCTCGCGGCCGAACTTCTCGTTCATCACGTCGTCCGAGAGGTACGTGATGTGGCCGATCATGCGGGCGATGCGCAGGCCCCGCTTGGGCACCACGCCGTGGGCGTAGAAGTGGCCGCCGTGGAAATCGGGGTCCGTCACGATGGCGCGGCGGGCCACCTCGTTGAAGGCGATGTTCTCGGCGTTCAGGTTGGGCGCGCTGGCGATCACGGCGGCATGGCGCACGCGATCCGGGTACTGCAGCGTCCAGGACAGCGCCTGCATGCCGCCCAGGCTGCCGCCCATGACGACGGCCAGCTGCTGGATGCCGAGCGCATCGAGCAGGCGGGCCTGCGCGTTGACCCAGTCCTCCACGGTCACCACCGGGAAGTCGGCGCCGTAGATGCGGCCGGTGTCCGGGTTCACGTGCATGGGGCCGGTGGAGCCGAAACACGAGCCGAGGTTGTTGATGCCGATGACGAAGAAGCGGTCGGTGTCGACCGGCTTGCCGGGGCCGATCATGTTGTCCCACCAGCCCTCGGACTTGTCCTGGCCTTCATACACGCCGGCGACGTGGTGCGAGGCGTTGAGCGCGTGGCAGATCAGGACGGCGTTGCTGCGGTCGGCGTTGAGCGTGCCGTAGGTCTCGTAGGCGAGGTCGTAGGCGCGGAGGCTGGCGCCGCTTTGCAGCGTCAGCGGCGCCTCGAAATGCATGGATTGCGCTCGTGCGAGCAGGGAAGTCATCGTCGTCTTTAGCGGTACTTGTTGAAGCGCCCGCAAGCGGAGGCAAATCGGCGCTGTTGGCGGGCAGTATAGCGTCGGGCCTGCGGCCCCGCGGAACGGCACCGCGCGTCGCTCACTCCGGCACGAGGGCGAGGGTGCGGGCCTCGAGCAGCAGGCCCACCACCTGCACCAGCATTTGCACGGTGGCGATGCAGGCCTCCTCGCCGGCCACCAGGACGTCATGCACCGCCAGCGTGGCCACCACCCGACCCGAGGCGGGGTGCACGCCGAAGGTGATGCCAGGGTAGGCGCGGCACAGGTTCATCTCGAGCAGGGTGCGGTAGGTCTCCTGCAAGGCATGGGGCTCGGGCAGGCCGACGTCGCAGAAATACTCGATGTGGTCGTTCTCTTGATGCAGCCGCACGACGACGGTGCGCCCTTCCAACGCGAAGCCACCGCTGGCCAGGGCCTCGTGTACGGCCCCTTCGCCGGCCAGCCGGGCCACCACCGCGGGGAACATGGCGTCGAAGCGCTCGCGGGAGGTGCGCGCCACCTCCCCGGTGATCGAGGCCATCTCGTCGGCAATGGCCTCGGCCTGCGCGAGGTGGGCAGGGTCCATCCCCGCCAGCAGGTCGGCGACATCGGGCGCGGTCATTCCAGGTCTCCCGGGTCGGCCTGGGGCACCTGCCGCAGGGCCGGCCGGCCCGGCACGGGCGGAGCGACCTGCTCGGCCGGCGCGGGGGGCGCGTAGCGCCTGAGCGTGGCGTTGCGCTCGTCCGCGATGCGCCTGGCATCGGCCCGCTCGCCGGTGATGCCCCGGGTCTGGCGCGCTGCATAGGCGGACAGCAGGACCCAGAAGCCCCACGTGAGGAGCATCGAGTCGGCAACGAGCTGGCCCTTCCAGGCCTCGTCCGGATCCCTGTCGACGCGGGGCGCAAGGTAGGAGCGGGCCAGGAACAGCCCCATCACGCACACGAAACGGACGACACCGCGCGCCCACACGCTGGACCGGGGCAGCACCTGCCGCAGCTGGGTGCCCGTCGACACGAGCTCGTCGTCGCCCTGGGGGCGCACGATGCCGGCGATGCCACCCGCCACATCCCGGCCGATGTACCGGACGACCGCCGTTCCCCTCGGCCCGTCGAGGTAACGCGCAGTCCCCATCAGGAGCTCCGGGTCGGCGCCATCGACCCAGGGCATGTCGACCTTGTCCAGCATCCAGGGGACGCCGAAGGAGAACAGGCTCACCCCGAGGCTGGCGAGCGTACCGTTGGCCCAGACACGGAAGCTGCCACGCGCCAGCTCCTGCTGCACGGGATCGGCGTCATTGATTTCCAACGACGCGTAGTAGAGGGTGGCGGCAAACGGCAGGAACTCGAGCCCGTGAACGACGACTCCCCTCAAGTGGTCGGTGTACGGCACCACCTGCAAGGCGCCTGCCTTTTCCTTGACGGTGATCTCGCGCGTGAAGCGGCGCCCCATGCCGCCGGCTCGCACGGCCGCTTCGCCGGCGGCGCCGCCGGCCGCCACGATGGTGGAGAGCCCGAGCAGGCTGCCCATCGCGTTCGCGGCCCGCCGCTTCAGGCGGACACCGGCAGCAGACGCTGCACCGAAGCCGGGCCAGTAGATGGCCTCCACCAAGGTCCCGAGGCGGAAGAGGTCACGCCGCAGGGCCTCGGATATCGCGCCCGTCAGGAGCTTGAGGTCCTGGCGCCGCTCGATCCACACGCTCAGGGTGCGCACGATGCGGGCCGGGTTGAGCTTGCGCTCGTCGGCCGTGGTCGCACGCTTGTACTGGCGGTACAGGAGGTCGAGCTGCTGGGCGGGCAAGGGGGACGGGTTTTCCGGCGATGCGCGGGCGGCCGCTGCAGCCAGCGTGAACAGCGCCTCGAGGCTGTCGATCAGGGCATGGTCACCGGGAATCCGCTCCTTGCCACTCAACTCATCGCGCAGCAACTGGCCGGGACGGCCTTGCCAGGTGGCGCACAGCGCCTGCCAGCGGGCCGCCGGTGAGACGACGCCGGGGACGGGCGCCTCGATGTCCACCGCCACGTCACCCTCATCCTCGACCAGGAGGTCCACCTCGTCCGCCGGGTCGGCCGGCAGCAGCGGCGGCGGGGGCGGCAGATCGACAGCGTCCACCCGCTCGGCAGGCGGCAGGCCCAGGCCCGTGTCCTGCGGGGCGGGACGTCGCCCGGGTGGCGCGTCCTGCCTCTGAGCCACGGGCACGGGCGCGTGGACCACGAGCTCGAGCGGAGTCTCGGTCGGCACGCCTTGCGGCCGCCGGGCGGCACCCTCACCGGCGGGGCGAGGAGGCGGGGGCACCGGAAACTCCTCCAGGAGAACCCGGGCCAGGGCCCGGGCGGCGGGCTCGGGCCCCGGGACCTGCCGGCGCTCGGTGAGCTCCTGCTCGGTGAACAGGCGCACATCCGGATCAGTGGGGGGGGCCGTCACCTCGGGCTGGGCGGCCGCCGCATTGAACTGCGCGGACAGGTTGACCCCGGTGCCGTGTAACGGGCGACGAGCATCCGCCGGCGGCAGGCCCGGACCTTCGCTGCGGGGACGGGCATCCGCAGAACGGGGTACCCGCTGGGTCCTGCTTCGACCGGAGTCCGTGGCCTGGCTCGAACCGGTAGCGGACTGGCGCTGGACGGTGTGCCATCGGGCAACGCCGCCTCGGCTGGAGGCACTCGAGGCGTGGCCACCGGTGGAACGCGAAGCGCCCGGTATGCCAGGACGGCTGACCGTGCCCTGCATGAAATGGGAGAGGGCGCCGTCCACGGGCGCGACGTTCGACGGATGCAGGGTCGGGCCCGCGACGCCGCGGCCGGCGGGTGTGCTGTCCCGCTTCGATTCCGGCCTGCCAACGGTCTGGCCGTTGCTGGACGGCGTGAGCTTGGCGTCACTGCGCATGAAAGGCTCCTTGGGATTTCTCGGGGGCTGCAAAAAGGCAGCCGCATGAGTCATTCCGACCCCGTTGGAGTTCCACTCGCCCGATCGACCATAATGCGGGAAGCCGCTGCCCCGGCAGCGGCTTCCTGCGGTGATTGGTCTGTATCGCGTCTTGAATGCAGTCTTGACGAGTTTGTGATAGCGCTCCCGGCTCCATCGCGTGTATGCATTGCTTTTTAAGGAGCCTTTGATGGGCAACAAACTCTACGTGGGCAACCTGCCCTACGCCTTCCGTGACCACGACCTCGAGCAGGCCTTCAGCCCCTACGGCGAAATCACCAGCGCCAAGGTCATGATGGAGCGCGACACCGGCCGCTCGAAGGGCTTCGGCTTCGTCGAGATGGGCAATGACGAGCAGGCCCAGGCCGCGATCCAGGCCCTGCACGGCCAGCAGGTCGGCGGCCGTGGCCTCGTCGTGAACGAAGCCCGCCCGATGGAACCCCGCCCGCCCCGTTCCGGCGGCTTCGGTGGTGGTGGTGGTGGCGGCTACGGCGGCGGCCGTGGCGGTGACCGCGGCGGCTACGGCGGCGGTGGCGATCGTGGTGGCTACGGCGGCGGCCGCGGTTACTGATCAGGTTGACGATAGTCACCAGCTGGACAGTTGCTCCGGCGACTTTCAACAAAAGGGCCACACCGGCCCTTTTTTGTTGCCATTTCGTGCCGCACGGGGCTTGCATTGCCCGCCAGGGTGTGTTCCATAATGGCCGGGCGTGATTGAGCAGTGTCACGCGTGGATTGCGGTGAACAGGTCACTTTCGCGTTGCTAGTCGGTATCAGGCGCTTTCGGGACTCCATCGCTCAGGTCAATGTTTCTATAGGAGTCCCGTTTTCATGGGCAACAAACTGTACGTGGGCAACCTGCCCTATTCCGTGCGCGACAGCGATCTGGAGCAAGCCTTCAGCCAGTTCGGCGCCGTCACCAGCGCCCGCGTCATGATGGAGCGCGACACTGGCCGCTCCAAGGGTTTCGGCTTCGTCGAGATGGGCAGTGATGCCGAGGCGCAGGCCGCCATTTCCGGCATGAACGGCCAGCCCCTGGGCGGCCGCAGCGTGGTCGTCAACGAAGCCCGCCCGATGGAAGCGCGTCCCCGCACCGGCGGCTACGGCGGCGGCGGCGGCGGTGGTGGTTATGGCGGCGGCGGCGGCGGCTACGGTGGTGGCGGCGGCGGTTACGGCGGCGGCGGTGGTGGTGGTGGTTACGGCGGTGGCCGTGGCGACCGCGGCGACCGGGGTGGTGATCGCGGTGACCGTGGTGATCGCGGTGGCTACGGCCGTGGCGGCAACGACGGCGGCTTCCGCAGCCCCTACGGCTCCGGCCCGCGCGGCGGCGGTGGCCGCGGCGGCTACTGAGCCTTCCACAGGCACATGATCCAACGGGGCTTCGGCCCCGTTTGTTTTTTCGGCGGCTCCTACGGGGGCTGTCGAGCCATTCCGACAAGGCGCGCGGACCAGCCCGATAGATTGCCTGCGATCGAAACATTCGATTGCAACAGGCCGACATGTCCTCGCCGCCCCTGATCTCCCGGCTGCTCGCCGTGCTGGCCGCTGCCCTGGCGCTGGCCCTGCCGGCCTGGTGGAACGGCCAGCCGCTGTTCTATCCCGACACTCCCACCTACCTGCGAGGTGCCGAGGCCGGCGTGCAGCGCCTGGCCGGCCCGGGGCGCTGGCCCCCCTGGGTCGCGCCGGCGGCCGCAGACGCACCGGCGGCGCCACCGCGCGCCGGCCTGACCTCCATCGACGACCAGGTGGTGCTCGCCGGCCGCTCGGTCTACTACGGTGCGCTGCTGTACGCGGCCCACCGGGCCGGCAGCCTGTGGTGGGCGGTGGCCGTGCAGGCGCTGTGCGCGGCGGCCCTGGTGGCGCTGGTGATGTCCCGCCTGTGGGGGCTGCGTCCGGCGACGGTGGCGCTCACCGGGGCGGCCCTGGCCGTGGTGACGCCCCTGGGGCTGTTCACCGGCCTGCTGATGCCGGACCTGTTCGCCGGGCTCGCCATCCTGGCGATCGCGGCGCTGGCGGTGCACTGGCAGCAGCTCACGCCGCTGCAGCGTACGGGCCTGGGGCTGCTGCTGCTGTTCGCCCTGTGTGCCCATGCCAGTCACGTCGCGCTGGCCCTGGGGCTGCTGCTCCTGGCCCTGGGTCTGCGGCGCTGGCGCGCGGGCTGGCAGGGCCTGTCGGCGCCCGCGCTCGGCCTGGTGGCAGCCTGCCTCGCCGGCGCGCTGGCGGCGGAGTGGGCGTTCTCACAGGCCGTCACGCGGGCGGTCGGTGCGCCGCCGCTGCGGTTGCCGCACCCGATGGCCCGGCTGGTGGACCAGGGCCCGGGCACCGACTTCCTGCGCCGCACCTGCCCGGGCAGCGGCTACGCGGCCTGCGCCTGGGTCGACCACTTCCCGACGCCGTGGACCGACTTCCTGTTCTCCACCGACCCGCAGCGCGGCGCGTTCGCGCTGGCTGACGCGCCGACCAAGCGGCGCATGGCCCAGGAGCAGGGACGCTTCGTACTGGACGTGCTGCGCCACGACCCGGGCGGCGTGCTCCGGGGCCTGGCCGTGGACGCCGTGCGGCAGCTCGGGATGATGCGCGTGGACATCGCCGGCTATGGCGAGCGCGAACTGGCGATGTATGCCGGCCGCGTGCCCGAGGACACCCTGGCGGCGATGCGCGGATCGCGCGCGGCCTTGACCACGCGCTGGAACGAGGCCGCGAGCATCACCGCGTACGCCAGCACCCTGGCCGCCCTGGCGCTGGGCGTGGGGTGGAGCTGGCGCCGGCGGGCGGCGGCCGCGCCGTTGCCGCAGCGATTCGGCCAGCTGGCCGTGCTGGTGATCGGCGGCGTGGGGATCAACGCGATCGTCTGCGCCACGCTGGCCTCGCCGCTGGACCGCTTCCAGGCCCGCGTGGCCTGGCTGCTGCCCTGGCTGGCGCTGGGCGCGCTGGCGGTGGCGGCGTCGCGGCACCGCAGGCGGGTGGGTGCGGGCGCCGCCGTCGGCACGCAAGGGGTGCGGCCATGAGCGCGGCACCGGGCCAACCCAGGCAGGCTCGATCCCCATCGGTCGGCAGCGAGGGAACCGCCGGGCCAGGCGGGGGTGCGCCCACGCACGCCGCGCCCCGCGCAACGACAGCGCTGCCCCGCGCGCAGTGGACCGACTACCTGCGGATGGCGCGGCCGGACCACATGACCAAGCACGTGTTCATCCTCCCCGGCCTGGTGCTGGCGTGGGTCTTGCGCCAGCCCGCGCTGGACGGCGCCTGGATGGCCGTGCTGGCCGGTTTCGCCAGCGCGGTGCTGGTGGCCTCGGCGAACTACATCCTCAACGAATGGCTGGACCGCGAGTCCGATGCCCACCACCCGGACAAGTCGCGCCGCCCCGCGGTGACGCGGGCGCTGTCGCCCGCGCCGGTGTGGGCCTGCTACGCGGCCTGCAGCGCGCTCGGCCTGCTGCTGGCGGCGCGCGTGGGGCCGGTGTTCCTGGTGACCAGCGCGCTGTTCTGGCTGTCGGGGGTGGCCTACAACGTCCGCCCCCTGCGGACCAAGGACAAGGCCTACCTCGACGTGCTGTCCGAGTCGTTCAACAACCCGATCCGGCTGATGCTCGGCTGGTCGATGATCGAGCAGACCACCGTGGCGCCGGCCTCGCTGCTGCTCGCCTACTGGATGGGAGGAGCCTTCCTCATGGGCGCGAAGCGCCTCTCCGAGTACCGCGAGATCGCCGCCGGCCCGGGGGTCGGGGTACTGCATCGCTACCGGCGCTCGTTCCGCCACTACACCGAGGAGCGCCTGACCGTCTCGTGCTTCGTGTACGCGCTGCTGTCGACGCTGCTGCTCGGGTTCTTCCTGGTGAAGTACCGCATCGAGTACCTGGTGGCCTGTCCCTTCGTGGTGGCGCTGTTCGCGCACTACCTGGCGCTGTCCATGCGCAGCGGCTCGGTGGCCCAGAAGCCGGAGAAGCTGTTTCGCGAGAAGCGCCTCATGGGCATCAGCGCGCTGACGCTGCTGGCGCTGGTGGCCCTGAGCTTCATCAACCTGCCGAGGCTGCAGGGTCTGGCCGAGCCGCACTACCTGCGCTGGGAGGCGCGCTGATGGAGCACGGACTCGACTGGGGCGCGATCGACCTCGTGGTGTTCGACGTCGACGGTACGCTGTACGAGGCCGGCACGCTGCGCGGCGCGATGGCGCGGCGGCTGATGCTGGAGGCCTGGCGCACCCGCAGCCTGCACACGCCGCGGGTGCTGCGGGTGTTCCGCCAGGTGCGCGAGGCGCTGGGCCAGGAGGAAGGCGCGGACTTCCTGCGGCTGCAGTACGAGCGCACCGCGCAGCGCGTGGGCGCCCAGGCCTGCGAGGTCCGCCGGCTGGTGCACGAATGGATGGAGCGCCGGCCGCTGCCGCTGCTGCAAGCCTGCCGCGCGCCGCAGGTGGAGCGGGTGTTCGAGGCGCTGCGCCGGGCGGGCAAGCAGGTGGCGGTGCTGTCCGACTACCCCGCCCACGACAAGCTCGGCGCCCTGGGGCTGCAGGCCGACCTGGTGGTGAGCGCCTCAGACCCGGGCATCGGCCGGCTCAAGCCCGACCCGCGGGGCCTGCACGCGATCCTGCTGCGAAGCGGCGTGCCAGCCTCGCGCACGCTGGTGGTGGGCGACCGGCTGGACCGCGACGTGGCCGTGGCCCGGCGCGCCGGCGCCCGCGCCCTGCTGCGATCGCGCAAGCGGCACGAGGCAGTGCCCACCTTCCACCACTACGGCGAGGCGCCCTGGCGCGCGCTGCCGGCCGGGGCATGAGCCGGCGCCTGCTCGGGTATGCCGCCACCGCGGGCACGGCGGCGGCGGTGGACATCGGCGGCTTCCACCTGCTGGCGCCGCGGCTCGCCCCGGTGGCGGCCGCGGCAGCGGCGAGCTTCGGCCTGGCCGCGGTGGTGAACTACCTGCTGTCCTCGCGCTGGGTGTTCCGCAGCGACTGGCGCGACGCCCGCCGGGCCGGGCTGTTCCTGGCCTTCGCGCTGCTCGGGCTGTCGATCAACACCGGCGTGACCGCGCTCGCCGCGGCGCTGCTGCCGGTGCATGCCACGCTGGCCAAGGCGCTGGGCGTGGGTGCGGCGTTCGGCGCGAACTTCGCGATGAATGCGCGCTGGGTCTTCAGGGCACCGGGCCCCGGTGCTTGCGCGGGCGGCCGTGGAGGAGGCGGTCGAACCAGGCATCGGGCAGCACGCGCAGCAGCCTGGCCACCACCCCCATCTGCCAGGGAATGACGCGAAAGCGCGCGCCCGCCGCGATGACGCGCACCGCGCGCGCGGCGAAGTCGGCCGGCTGCATCAGGAAGGGCATGGGGTAGGGGTTGTGCTGCGTCAGCGGCGTGTCCACATAGCCCGGCGCGAGGGTGACGACCTTCACCCCGGAGCCGCGCAGTTCCCCGCGCAGCGACTCGCAGTAGCTGATGACGGCGGCCTTGCTCGCGCAGTAAGCCCCATGCCCCGGGAGGCCACGGATGCCGGCGACACTGGCGATGCCCACGAGCCGGCCGCTGCCCCGCGCCACCATCGGGCGGATGAAGGGGTGGAAGGTGGCGGCGAGGCCGATGTTGTTGACGGCGTAGGTGCGGGCGATGACGGCCAGGTCCTCGCGGAAGGCGGTGTCCACGCCGGTGCTGATGCCCGCGTTGGCGATGACCACGTCGGGCACGCCCATCGTGTCCAGGCAGGCCTGGCCCGCGGCGACGATGGACTCGATGTCGGTGACGTCCGCCCCCAGGCACAGGCAGCGGTCGGGCCCCAGGCCCTGCGCGCGTGCCCACGCCTGCAGGGCCTCGACGCGGCGCGCCACCAGCGCCAGGCGCCAGCCGTCACGCGCGTACTGCGCGGCGAGCGCCTGCCCGATGCCGCTGGACGCGCCGGTGATGAAGGCCAGGCCCGGCATCCGCGTCATCGGCGCTGCCGGCCTCATTTCGGCCGCGAGGGCGCGAGCTGCCCGCGCACGCGGCCCTGCATCTGCAGCTGCAGATCGAGGTTGTTGAAGTCGAGGCTGTCGGCCGTGAATCGGTCGTTGCCGCGCACCACCTCCACCGGCTTGTGCGTGCGCATCTGCTCGGTGTTCATGAAGAAGTGCAGGAACTCGCTGCGCACCTGCAGCTGCGGCTTGGCGCGGCCCCCGGCGTCGACGCCCGGCATGCGGGTGACGACGGCGTCGCCGAACAGCTGGACCTCGGAGCCGTCGGCATTGGCCAGGGCGCGGCGGGCGGTGGCCACGGTCAGCTCGCCGCGCGCGTTGAAGGCGCGGATGCGCGGCTGGTCGACCTCCAGCGTGTCGGTGTCGGGATAGTGCCGGCCCTCGGCGCCCTGCACCTCGGTCTTGAGGCGACCGCTGGCGTCGAAGCTCTTGACCGAGAAGCGCCGCAGGAAATAGTCGGGGTCGTGGCGCGCCTGTGCCTGCGGCGGCGCGGGACCGAAGACCGGCGTGTGGCGCGCGAGCAGGTAGGTGCCCAGGGCGAGGACGCCCATGAGGGTCACCGGCAGGTAGACCGTGAGGCGGTCCCAGGCGTTGCGCAGCCAGCCCCAGGCCCGGGCCGGCAGGCGGGGGGAGGTCACCGGTACTTCTCCAGCAGCTGCGCGTAGCGGCCGCCGGCCACCAGGAGCAGGTCGCAGAACTCGCGCACCGCGCCGTGGCCACCCGCCGCGGCGGTGACATGGCGGGCGGCGGCGCGCACCTGCGTGTGGGCGTTGGCGGGCGCGACCGGGAAGGCGCACCGGCGCAGCACCGGCAGGTCGGGCCAGTCGTCGCCGATGGCGGCGGCCTGCGACCAGTCCAGCCCCAGCTCGGCGAGCGAGCGCTCGGCGGCGGGCGCCTTGTCCTCGGTGCCGTAGAACACGCGGGTGACGCCCAGCGCCGCCAGCCGCCTGCGCAGCGGCGCGGAATCCCGCCCGGTGATCACCACCGGGGTGATGCCGCCCTGCTGCAGGAGCTTGACCCCCAGGCCGTCGAGGATGTTGAAGCGCTTGAGGGTTTCGCCCTCGTCGCTGAAGAACAGGCCGCCGTCGGTGAAGACGCCGTCGATGTCGAAGAAGGCCACGCGGATGCCCTGGGCGGCCAGGAGCAGCTCGGGCGGGAAGTTCACGGCGGGCGTCAGGGGACCGGCCCCCGGGTTCGGCGCGGCGCTCATGTCAGATCACCTTGGCCCGCATCAGGTCGTTGCTGTTGACGGCGCCGCACAGGCGGCCGTCGGCATCGACCACCAGCACGCTGGTGATGCGGTGCAGCTCCATCAGCTCGGCGGCCTCGACGGCCAGCACGTCGACCCGCACCGTGCGGGGGTCGGGGTGCATGACGTCGCGCGCCAGCAGGCCGCGCAGGTCCTGGCCCTTCTCGACCAGGCGGCGCAGGTCGCCGTCGGTGAAGATGCCGAGCACGCGGCCCTCGCCGTCGGCGATGGCCGAGGCGCCCAGGCCCTTGCGGCTCATCTCCCGCATCAGGTCGGAGAACGAGGCCTCGGGCGCCACGCGGGGCACGGCGTCGCCCGAGCGCATGACGTCCGAGACATGCGTGAGCAGCTTGCGCCCCAGCGCACCGCCCGGGTGGGAGCGGGCGAAGTCCTCGGGGCGGAAGCCGCGCGCGTCCAGCAGGGCCACGGCGAGCGCGTCCCCCAGCGCGAGCTGGGCGGTGGTGCTGGCGGTGGGCGCGAGGTTCAGGGGGCAGGCTTCCTTCTCGACGCCGCTGTCCAGGAGGATGTCCGCATGGCGGGCGAGGGTGGAGGTCGGGTTGCCGGTCATGGCCACCAGGGGCACGCCCTGGCGCTTGAGGACCGGCAGGATGGCGGTGATCTCGTCGCTTTCGCCGCCGTTGGAGATGGCCAGCACGAGGTCGATGGCCTTGATCATGCCCAGGTCGCCGTGGCTGGCCTCGGCCGGGTGCACGAACATCGCCGGCGTGCCGGTGGACGCGAGGGTGGCGGCGATCTTGCGGCCGATGTGGCCGCTCTTGCCCATGCCGGTGACGACGACGCGTCCGCGCACGGCGAGCATCGCCCCCACCGCGCGGGCGAAGGACTCGCCGGTGCGGGCCTTCAGGCCCTGGATGGCGGCGGCCTCGATGTCGAAGGTTTCCTGGGCCAGGCGCAGCGCACGCGCGGCGTCGAACCCCTCGGTCGGGGCGGTGGGTGCGGTCATGCGCGGATTTTACGTAGGCGGTCCGGTCACCGGGGCCTGCCCTGCCGCAGGCAGGGTCCGTCCGCTTAGGATCGGGGGCATGTCCACGCTCGAACTCACGCTCCTGTACCTGCTGGCCGCGGTCATGGGCGTGGTGGCGTTCCGCTCGATGAAGCTGCCGCCGATGCTGGGCTACCTGGTGGTGGGCGTGGTCATCGGCCCCAACGCGCTGGGCCTGGCGCAGGACACGGCCGGCGTGCACCACCTGGGCGAGTTCGGCGTGGTGTTCCTGATGTTCGTGATCGGCCTGGAGTTCAACCTGCCCAAGCTGCGTGCCATGCGCTCGCACGTGTTCGGGCTGGGGCTGTTCCAGGTCACGCTGACCATCGCCCTGGCCACCGCGGGCATGCTGGCGCTGGCCGCGGTCGTGCCACCCGGCTGGCGCGTGGGCTGGCAGGCGGCGGTGGCCCTGTCCGGCGCGCTGGCCATGAGCAGCACCGCGATCGTCGTCAAGCTCATGGCCGAGCGGCTCGAACTGGAGTCCGAGCACGGCAAGCGGGTCATGGGCGTGCTGCTGTTCCAGGACCTGGCGGTGGTGCCCCTGCTGGTGCTGATCCCCGCCCTGGGCAGCCCGCCCGAGGCACTGCTCACCGCCCTGGGGGTGGCCATGCTCAAGGCCACGGCGCTGGTCATCCTCCTGCTGGCGGGCGGCCAGAAGCTCATGCGCTGGTGGCTGACCCTGGTTGCCCGGCGCAAGAGCGAGGAGCTCTTCATCCTCAACCTGCTGCTGATCACCCTGGGCCTGGCCTGGCTGACCGAGCAGGCCGGCCTGTCGCTGGCGCTGGGCGCGTTCATCGCCGGCATGCTGATCGCGGAGACCGAGTACAAGCACCAGGTGGAGACCGACATCCGGCCCTTCCACGACGTGCTGCTGGGGCTGTTCTTCATCAGCATCGGCATGATGCTGGACTGGCGCTGGGTGTTCGAGCGCTGGGGCCTGGTGATCGTGCTGCTCACGCTGCCCGTGCTGTTCAAGCTGGTGCTGGTGACCGCGCTGGCGCGCGGGCTGGGCGCCTCGGCCGGCGTCTCGCTGCGCACCGGCCTGTACCTGGCGCAGGCCGGCGAGTTCGGCATCGTGCTGCTGACGCTGTCCCAGGCCCACCGGCTGATCGCGCCGGACCTGTTCAACCCGATCCTGGCGAGCATGGTGATCTCGATGCTGGCCACGCCCTTCATCATGATGTGGACCAACGCCATCGTGATGAAGCTGGTGTCCAGCGAGTGGCTGCAGCAGTCGCTGCAGATGACGAGCATCGCGCGCAAGTCGATCAACACCGCCAAGCACGTGATCATCTGCGGCTACGGCCGCTGCGGCCAGAACCTGGGCCGCATGCTCGATCGCGAGGGCATCCCCTACATCGCCCTGGACCTGGACCCGGACCGGGTGCGTCAGGCCGCCGCCGCCGGCGACTCGGTGGTGTTCGGCGATGCGGCGCGGCTGCAGGCGCTGATGGCGGCGGGCCTGGCCCGCGCCAGCGCGGTCGTGGTCACCTACCTGGATGTGCCCGGCGCGCTCAAGGTGCTGGACGTCTCCCGCTCGCACGCGCCACAGGTGCCGGTGATCGTGCGCACGCAGGACGACCGCGACCTGCAGAAGCTGCGGGCTGCCGGCGCCACCGAGGTGGTGCCCGAGGCGCTCGAAGGCTCGCTGATGCTCGCCAGCCACGCGCTGGCCCTGGTGGGCGTGCCGATGCGCCGCGTGATCCGCATCGTGCAGGACCAGCGCGACGCGCGCTACGACCTGCTGCGCGGCTACTTCCACGGCGCGGACGACCCCAGCGACGAGGGAGAGGCCGAGCGCCTATCGACCGTGACCCTGCCCCTGGGTGCGCGGATGGCGGGCCAGCCGCTGGGTGACCTGGCGCTGCATGCCATGGGCGTGCGGGTGGTCAGCGTGCGACGCGCGAACGGTCGCAGTGCGGCTGTCGCCGACGACCTGCTGCTGCAGGATGGCGACACCCTGGTGCTGGGCGGCCAGGTGGAGCCACTGGCGCGCGCCGAGGAAAAGCTGCTCGGAGGCTGAGGCGCGCGCGCCTGGCGGGCGTGGCTACTTGCCGATGCAGAAGCTGGAGAAGATCACGCCCAGCAGGTCGTCGGCGGTGAATTCGCCGGTGATCTCGTTGAGGGCGTTCTGGGCGAGGCGCAGCTCCTCGGCGAGCAGGTCCAGCGCCAGGGCCTCGGGGGCCAGGAAGGCGTCGCCCTCCGCCAGGTGCGACTGCACCCGCCGCAGCGCCTGCACATGGCGCTCGCGCGCCAGCCACACGCCTTCGGCAGCGGCCTGCCAGCCGGCGATTTCGAGCAGGCGCCGGCGCAAGGCCTCCAGCCCCTCGCCGGTGCGCGCGGACAGCGCGATGCCGCCCTCGGGCAGGGCCTCGTGCGACAGGTCCACCTTGTTCCAGACCTCGATCACCGGCACGCTGGCCGGGCGCGTGGCCGCCAGCGTGCGCTGGATCTCGGCGTCGGCGGCCTGGTAGCCGGCCTCGCCGCGACGGCTGACGTCGTGCAGGAACAGCACGGCATCGGCCTGGGCGATCTGGGTCCAGGCGCGCTCGATGCCGATCCTTTCCACCGGGTCCTCGCTGTCACGCAGGCCAGCGGTGTCGATCACGTGCAGCGGCACGCCCTCGATTTGGATCGCCTGGCTGACGATGTCGCGCGTCGTGCCGGCGATGGGCGTGACGATGGCCAGCTCCGCGCCGGCCAGGGCGTTGAGCAGGGAGCTCTTGCCGGCATTGGGCTGGCCGGCGATCACGACCTTGATGCCCTCGCGCAGCAGCGCGCCCTGGCGGGTGCGCTGCATGACGACCTCGAGCTGCGTCCGCAGGCGATCGAGCTGGCCCTGGGCATCGGACTGCTGGAGGAAGTCGATCTCCTCCTCGGGGAAGTCGAGCGTGGCCTCCACCAGCATGCGCAGGTGCACCAGCGCATCGCGCAGGGCATGGATCTCGCGGGAGAAGTCGCCGGCCAGCGAGCGGCTGGCGCTGCGCGCGGCCGCCTCGGTGCTGGCGTCGATCAGGTCGGCGATGGCCTCGGCCTGGGCCAGGTCGATCTTGTCGTTGAGGAAGGCGCGCTGGGTGAACTCGCCGGGCTCGGCCACCCGCACGCCGATGGACGCACCCGCCTCCAGGCAGCGCGCCAGCAGCAGCTGCAGCACCACCGGGCCGCCGTGGGCCTGGAGCTCCAGCACGTCCTCGCCGGTGTAGGAGTTGGGCCCGGGGAAATGGATCGCCAGGCCATGGTCGATGGGCGAGCCGTCGGCCGCGCGGAACGGCAGGTAGGTGGCCTCGCGCGGCTTGAGGGAGCGGCCGCAGACGGCGGCGACGACGGGCGCGACATCCCGGCCCGACACCCGCACGATGCCCACCGCCCCGCGGCCGGGTGCGGTGGCGATGGCGGCAATGGGTTGCTGGCGCGTGTTGAGCATGGGCACACGTGACAAGGGCCGCTGCGCGGCCCCTGGTCTTGCTTACTTGAACTTCGGCAGGTTGAATTCCGGCGGCACCCCCATGCGCGAGTTGATCAGCCACTGCTGGGCGATCGACAGCACGTTGTTGGTGATCCAGTACAGCACCAGGCCGGCCGGGAAGAAGAAGAACATCACCGAGAAGATCAGCGGCATGAACCACATCATCTTGGCCTGCATCGGGTCGGGCGGCACCGGGTTCAGGGCGGTCTGCAGCATCGTGGACAGGGTCATGACGATGGGCAGGATGAAGTACGGGTCCTTGGCCGACAGGTCATGGATCCAGCCGATCCACGGGGCGTGGCGCATCTCGACGGAGGACAGCAGCACCCAGTACAGCGCGATGAACACCGGCACCTGCACCAGGATCGGCAGGCAGCCGCCGATGGGGTTGACCTTCTCCTCGCGGTACAGCTTCATCATCTCCTGCTGCATCTGCTGGGGGTTGTCCTTGAGGCGCTCGCGCATGGCCATGATGCGCGGGTTCACCGCCTTCATCTTGGCCATGCTCTGGTAGCCCTTCGCCTGCAGCCAGTAGAAGGCGATCTTGATCACCAGCACCAGGGCCATGATGGTCCAGCCCCAGTTGCCGATGAAGCCATGCAGCTTGTCCATCAGCCAGTACAGGGGCTTGGCCAGGATGGTGAGCCAGCCGTAGTCCTTGACCAGGTCCAGGCCGGGCGCGACCTGCTCGAGCATCTTCTCTTCCTGGGGTCCGGCGAAGAAGGTGGCCTGCACGCTCTTCGTGGCGCCGGGAGCGACGGCCTCGGCGGGGGTGATCATGCCGGCGGCGTAGACGTTGTCCACCTTGCGGACGAACAGCTCGCGCTGCACGCCCTGGGGCAGGATCCAGGCGCTGGCGAAGTAGTGCTGCACCATGGCCACGTAGCCGGCGGTGGACTGCTTCTGGTGTTCGACCTTGCCCTTGTCGATGTCGGCGAACTCGACCTTCTGGAACTTCTGCTCCTCGGTGTAGACCGCGGGGCCGGTGAAGGTGGAATAGAAGGAGGAGTCGGTGGCCAGCTTGCTGCCGTCACGCACCAGCTGCAGGTACAGCTGAGGCGAGACCGGCGCGCCGCCGGCGTTGACGATGTCGACCTTGACCGGGATGTCGTAGGCGCCGCGCTTGAGCGTGTAGGTCTTGACCAGCTTGACGCCGTTCTTCTCGGGCGACTCGAAGCGCACGGTCAGTTCGTTCGCGCCGTCCTTGAGCTGGCGCTCGCCGGTGGCGGTCATCACCGTCTTGTGGTTGGGGAAATCGCCGCCGATCAGGCCGGTCTGGGCCACGTAGACGCGGTTGGCATTGTCTTCCAGCAGCACGAAGTTGGCGGTGGTCTTCTTGCCGTCCACGGCATCGGCCGCGTGCTTGAGGAACTCGGAGCCGACCAGGCTGCCGCCCTCGGTGTCGAAGGTCAGGCGCAGGACGTCGGTCGTCACGGTGAAGCGCTCACGCGGCGCGGCCGAGGGTTCGGCGCCGGCCGACGGAACGGCGGCAGCGCCCTTGGCGGCCTGGGGCACGGCGGCACTCGCCGCGGAGGCCGCGCCCTTGGCGGCGGTCTGGGCCGTGGGCGACTGGAAGAAGAAGGCGGGCCGGCCGTTGAACAGCTGCCACTGGTCCCACAGCATCACCAGCGAGAAACCAAAGACCACCCACAGGATGGTGCGACGAATGTCGTTCATGAAGACTTCTTGGAAGGAAGGGTGGAAACCAGGCGCGTGAACAGGCGCGGCGGCTGCGCCGGCACGGGGTCATGGCCCCCGTCGCACCACGGGTGGCAACGGGCCAGGCGGGCGAGCGTGAGGTAACTGCCCCAGCCGGCGCCATGGCGGTCCAGCGCCTCGAGGGCGTAGGCGGAGCAGGTCGGGGTGAAACGACAGGCCGACCCGAGCCAGGGGGACAGGAGCAGCCGGTAGCCCCTGACCAGGCCGGTGAGGACGGCGCGGATCATGGCCGTGCTCCCGCGAACAGCTGCTGCAGCTCCTCACGCACCGCCCGCTTGAGGGCTGCGGACGTGGCGCTGGTGAACTGCTGCCGGTCGAAAGCCGTGCGCAGGCGCACCACGTGCGCGGCGACGCGCAACCGGGGAGCGAGGTCCTGGGCCACGGTGTAGATCTGACGCTTGATGGCGTTGCGCGTGACGGCGCGGCGCGCCCACCGCTTGGGGACGACGGCGCCAATCCAGGGTTCCTGGACGACAAACAGGGCCTGCGGTCCCTCGGACCCAGGCCCTGTGACGTCCAGCGACGCGCGATGCAACGCGAAGTGGGGCGTACGCGACACGGTCTGGCCGTCCATGACGGCCTGGAACTGGACTCGCGTCTTCAGCCGCTGCACGTCAGGTGCGATCCGGGGAACGCAGCGCTGCGGTGCAGGGACGCGCGCAGCCGGCTCAGACGGCCAGGCGCTTGCGGCCCTTGGCGCGGCGAGCGTTGATGACGGCACGGCCACCGCGGGTCTTCATGCGGACCAGAAAGCCGTGGGTACGCGCGCGGCGCACTTTGGAGGGTTGGTAGGTGCGTTTCATGATCGTTCTCGGGAAAACCCGCGAGTATCGCGCATTTCTTGTGCTAGGGCAAGACACCCCGACGTTCGCCTAGGGGTTTCCGAGGAGAGGACCCGTGGGCAAGGTTGTGGACAAGTTCTGAATAATTTAGAATCGAGCGTTTGCGCCCATGAACAATATCCACAAAGGCAACGGCCACACATGAGCGAGGGGCAACACCACAGCCTGACCGGGGACGCCTCGATGGGGGCTGGCGATACGCTCTGGCAGGCCTGCATGGAACAGCTGGCTCAGGAGATGCCCGAGCAGCAGTTCAACACCTGGATCAAGCCCCTCGCGGCCCAGGTCTCGGATGATTTCTCCCGGGTCACGATCTACGTGGCCAACCGCTTCAAGCTCGACTGGATCCGCGCCCAGTACGCCGGCCGCATCTCCGCCGTGCTGGAGAAGGTGTACGGCCAGCCGGTCCAGCTGGAGTTGGCGCTCGCTCAGCGTGAAGCCCCCGTCCGCACGTTCGTCGCCCCGGCCCAGGCCGAGGCCGGAGCCCCGGCCGAACCGGTCGAGATGGCCGAGGACGCCAATGCCGGCGGCTTCAAGAACCGCCTGAACACCGCCCTGACCTTCGACAACCTGGTCGAGGGCACGGCCAACCGCATGGCGCGCGCCGCCGCCATGCACGTGGCCAGCACGCCGGGCCAGTTGTACAACCCGCTGTTCATCTACGGCGGGGTGGGCCTGGGCAAGACCCACCTGGTCCACGCCGTGGGCAACAAGCTGCTGGCCGACCGGCCCAACGCCAAGGTTCTCTACATCCACGCCGAGCAGTTCGTGTCGGATGTGGTCAAGGCCTACCAGCGCAAGACCTTCGACCAGTTCAAGGAGAAGTACCACTCCCTGGACCTGCTCCTGATCGACGACGTCCAGTTCTTCGCCAACAAGGACCGCACCCAGGAGGAGTTCTTCAACGCCTTCGAAGCGCTGCTGGCCAAGAAGTCCCACATCGTCATGACCAGCGACACCTACCCCAAGGGCCTGGCGGACATCCACGAACGCCTGGTCTCGCGCTTCGACTCCGGCCTGACGGTCGCGATCGAGCCGCCCGAGCTGGAAATGCGCGTGGCCATCCTGATCAACAAGGCCCGGGCCGAGAGCGCCGAGATGCCGGAGGAGGTGGCCTTCTTCGTCGCCAAGAACGTGCGCTCCAACGTGCGCGAGCTCGAAGGCGCCCTGCGCAAGATCCTGGCGTACTCGCGCTTCAACCAGAAGGAAATCTCCATCCAGCTCGCGCGCGAGGCGCTGCGGGACCTGCTGTCGATCCAGAACCGGCAGATCAGCGTGGAGAACATCCAGAAGACGGTGGCCGACTACTACAAGATCAAGGTCGCCGACATGTACAGCAAGAAGCGCCCGGCCTCGATCGCCCGCCCGCGCCAGATCGCGATGTACCTGGCCAAGGAGCTGACCCAGAAGAGCCTGCCCGAGATCGGCGAGCTGTTCGGCGGCCGCGACCACACCACGGTGCTGCACGCGGTCCGCAAGATCGCCGCGGAACGCCAGCAGCTGACGGAGCTCAACCAGCAGCTGCACGTGCTCGAGCAGACCCTGAAGGGGTGAAAAAGGAACAAGGCTGGGGATAGTTCTGGAACAACTCCAGCCTTATCCACAGGCCGGGGCCCTGGCGGCAAGTTGTCCAGATTTCCGTGACAGCCCGAAAGCGCGGGCGCCCACAGTCTCGGTCGAATCGCAAGTCGTTGATATTGAAGAGGAAAATCAGGTTGTCCACAGAAGCAGCGCTTCCTCTACTAGCTACTACTATCCTTAAATAAAGAATTCAGTAGGAAGACAGGCATGCAACTTCCCCGGTTCGCGGTCCGGAAATCCCGGCCGCGCGGCTGGCACAGCTCCTCCGCGGCGTCAAGGCACAAGGCTGGGGATATTTCTTGAACAACCGGGCAGTTGTCCACAGGAGCCGGCGATCCGGCGGATTTGTTCATCCTGGCAGGACAGCAGTGAAGCAGGGGCGCCCACAGCGTTCAAAATCGCCTAAGTGCCTGAGGAATCAGGGGAAAATGGCGGTTGTCCACACGGGACCGCGCCCTTTACTAGCTACTACTATCCTTAATTAAAGAATTCATAAGAGAAGAGGTGGAAATGATCGTCCTGAAGGCTACGCAAGACAAAGTGCTGTCCGTCCTGCAATCGGTGGCCGGCATCGTCGAGCGCAGGCACACCCTTCCCGTGCTGGCCAACGTGTTGATCCGCAAGACCGGCAGCTCGCTGCAACTGACCACCAGCGACCTGGAGATCCAGATCCGCACGACCGCCGAACTGGATGGCGACCCCGGCAACTTCACCACCACGGTGGGTGCGCGCAAGCTGATCGACATCCTGCGCACCATGCCTTCGGACCAGACCGTCAGCCTGGAGTCCAGCCAGAACAAGCTGATGCTCAAGGGCGGCAAGAGCCGTTTCACGCTGCAGACCCTGCCCGCCGAGGATTTCCCGCTGGTGCAGGAGGCGCCCAGCTTCGGCCCCGTGTTCAGCGTGCCGCAGAAGACGCTCAAGGACCTGCTCAATCAGGTCTCCTTCGCCATGGCGGTGCATGACATCCGCTACTACCTCAATGGCATCCTGTTCGTCGCCGAGGGCAAGCAGCTGTCGCTGGTGGCCACCGACGGCCACCGCCTGGCCTATGCCAGCGCCACGCTGGACGTGGAAGTACCGCGCCAGGAAGTGATCCTGCCGCGCAAGACCGTGCTGGAGCTGCAGCGCCTGCTGTCCGACGCCGAAGGCGCGATCGAGATGCAGTTCGCCAGCAACCAGGCCAAGTTCAGCTTCGGCGGCATGGAGTTCGTCACCAAGCTGGTCGAAGGCAAGTTCCCCGACTACAACCGCGTGATCCCCAAGAACCACCGCAACTCGGTGACCCTGGGCCGCGCGCCGCTGCTGGCCAGCCTGCAGCGCACCGCCATCCTGACCAGCGAGAAGTTCAAGGGCGTGCGCCTGAACATCGAGCCGGGCACCCTGCGCGTGGCGTCGAACAACGCCGAGCAGGAGGAGGCCGTCGACGAGCTCGACATCGATTACGGTGGCGACACCATCGAGATCGGCTTCAACGTGACCTACCTGATCGACGCGCTCGCCAACATGAGCCAGGACATGGTCAAGATCGACCTGCAGGACTCCAACAGCTCCGCGCTGGTCACCAACCCCGAGAACAACGCCTTCAAGTACGTCGTGATGCCGATGCGCATCTGACCCGGCGTCGCGCGCCGAGCCGCCACCGCTCCCATCCAGCGACCCGCCGTGACCGGCGGGTTGCGCCATTCACGAGATCGCAAGACCGCAGCTTATGTCCGAAGACAACATGCCGACCGGGGAGGAAAGCTCCAACTACCAACCCAAGATCGACCCGAACCAGGCGGGCGCGAGCGAGGGTTACGGCGAGAACGCCATCCAGATCCTGGAAGGCCTCGAGGCGGTGCGCAAGCGCCCGGGCATGTACATCGGCGACACGTCCGACGGCACCGGCCTGCACCACCTCGTGTTCGAGGTGGTGGACAACTCCATCGACGAGGCGCTGGCCGGCCATTGCGATGACATCGTGGTGACCATCCACACCGACAACTCCATCAGCGTGGTGGACAACGGCCGCGGCATTCCCACCGGCATCAAGATGGACGACAAGCACGAGCCCAAGCGCTCGGCCGCCGAGATCGCCCTGACCGAGCTGCACGCGGGCGGCAAGTTCAACCAGAACTCGTACAAGGTCTCGGGCGGCCTGCACGGCGTGGGCGTGTCCTGCGTGAACGCGCTGTCCAAGATGCTGCGCCTGACCGTGCGCCGCGAGGGGAAGGTCCACACGCTGGAGTTCAGCAAGGGCGTGGTCCAGCACCGCATCATCGAGAAGGTCGATGGCGTGGAGATCTCGCCGATGAAGATCATCGGCGACACCGACAAGCGCGGCACCGAGGTGCACTTCCTGCCGGACACCGAGATCTTCAAGGAAAACAACGATTTCCACTACGAGATCCTGTCCAAGCGCCTGCGCGAGCTCTCGTTCCTGAACAACGGCGTCAACATCAAGCTGGTGGACGAGCGCTCGGGCAAGCACGACGACTTCTCCGGCGC
Organism: Ramlibacter sp. GCM10027632; assembly: GCF_042675325.1. Taxonomy (NCBI): domain Bacteria; kingdom Pseudomonadati; phylum Pseudomonadota; class Betaproteobacteria; order Burkholderiales; family Comamonadaceae; genus Ramlibacter; species Ramlibacter sp. GCM10027632. The sequence continues at coordinate 87,328 of NZ_JBHTGW010000006.1, forward strand.
CGGCGGCGTCAAGGGCTTCGTGGACTTCATCAACAAGGGCAAGACCGTCCTGCACCCCAACGTGTTCCATGCGCTGGGTGATAGGCAAAGTGACCAGAATACGAACATCGGCGTCGAAGTCGCGATGCAGTGGAACAGCGGCTACAACGAGCAAGTCCTCTGCTTCACGAACAACATCCCCCAGCGTGACGGCGGCACCCACCTGACCGGCCTGCGCGCGGCGATGACCCGTGTGATCAACAAGTACATCGAGGAGAACGACCTGGCCAAGAAGGCCAAGGTCGAGGTCTCGGGCGACGACATGCGCGAGGGCCTGACCTGCGTGCTGTCGGTCAAGGTGCCCGAGCCCAAGTTCTCCAGCCAGACCAAGGACAAGCTGGTGTCCAGCGAAGTGCGCGGGCCGGTGGAAGACGTGGTGGCCCGCACGCTGAACGATTACCTGCAGGAGCGTCCCAACGACGCCAAGATCATCGTCGGCAAGATCATCGAGGCTGCCAAGGCCCGCGAGGCGGCCCGCAAGGCCCGCGAGATGACGCGCCGCAAGGGCGTGCTCGATGGCATGGGCCTGCCGGGCAAGCTGGCGGACTGCCAGGAGAAGGACCCCGCGATGTGCGAGATCTACATCGTGGAGGGCGACTCCGCCGGCGGCTCGGCCAAGCAGGGCCGCGACCGGAAGTTCCAGGCGATCCTGCCGCTGCGCGGCAAGATCCTGAACGTGGAGAAGGCGCGCTACGAGAAGCTGCTCACGAGCGCTGAGATCCTCACGCTGATCACGGCCCTGGGCACCGGCATCGGCAAGGCCAGCGAGAACGGCGGCAGCAACGGCGCCGACGACTTCAACGTGGCCAAGCTGCGCTACCACCGCATCATCATCATGACCGACGCGGACGTGGACGGCGCGCACATCCGCACGCTGCTGCTCACGTTCTTCTACCGCCAGATGCCCGAGCTGGTCGAGCGCGGCCACATCTACATCGCGCAGCCGCCCCTGTACAAGGTCAAGGCCGGCAAGGAGGAGCTGTACCTGAAGGACGGCACCGAGCTCGACGGCTTCCTGCTGCGCATTGCCCTGGCGGGCGCGAGCGTGAGCACGGGCGGTGACGAGGCCACGGTGCTGTCCGGCGAGACGCTGGCCGAACTGGCGCGCAAGCACCAGGTGGCCGAATCGGTGATCAACCGCCTCTCCGGCTTCATGGATGCCGAGGCGCTGCGCGCCATCGCCGACGGCGTGGCCCTGAACCTGGACACGGTGGCCGAAGCCGAGGCGTCGGCTACCGCGCTGCAGGCCAAGCTGCAGGAGATCGACCGCCTCACCAACGCCGCGCCGGCCGAGGTGGCCGGCGAGTTCGACGCGCGCAGCGACAAGCCGATCCTGCGCATCTCGCGCCGCCACCACGGCAACGTCAAGAGCAGCGTGATCACGCAGGACTTCGTGCACGGTGCCGATTACCGTGCGCTGGCCGAGGCCGCCGACACCTTCCGCGGCCTGCTCAAGGAAGGGGCGGTGGTGCGCCGCGGCGAGGGCGAGCGGCAGAAGCAGGAGAAGGTCTCCGACTTCCGCCAGGCCATGCACTGGCTGATCGGCGAGGCCGAGCGCGCCACCAGCCGCCAGCGTTACAAGGGCCTGGGCGAGATGAACCCCGAGCAGCTGTGGGAGACCACGATGGACCCGACGGTGCGCCGCCTGCTGCGCGTGCAGATCGAGGACGCCATCGAGGCCGACAAGGTGTTCACCATGCTGATGGGAGACGAAGTGGAGCCGCGGCGCGACTTCATCGAAACGAACGCGCTGAGGGCGGCGAATATCGACGTCTGACCCGGTTCGCCACGGCAGGACGGCCTCTTCGGAGGCCGTTTTCGTTGGGGCCGGGACGCCGAGGCGACTGCTCGACGGTAGACGGGAGGCATGAAGACCCACAGAATGGTCCAGCCGTTTCCCCATCCACAACCTGTCAAGGAATTCCCTTCATGACCCGATGGCCCCGGATCCTGCTCGCGTCGGTGCTGGCCTTTTCTGCCGCGGTGCACGCGGATGAATGGCCCAGCCGGCCCATCAAGCTGATCGTCCCCTTCCCGGCGGGCGGGCCGACGGACCTGATCGGGCGCGAAGCCGCCGAGATCCTGCGGCAGGAGCTGAAGCAGGCGGTGGTCGTCGACAACCGTCCCGGCGGCAACGGCGTGCTGGGGCTGAACGTGCTGGCCAAGTCCCCGCCCGACGGCTACACCATCGGCCTGGTCGCGATCACGGTGGCCATCGCGCCGCACCTGGGCAGCCCGGGCTTCGACACCTTCAAGGACTTCGCGCCGATCACCAACATGGTGTCCACGACGCCCATCCTCGTTGCCAACAAGGAGGCCGCGTTCAACACCCTCGGCGAACTCGCGGCCCATGCCCGCGGCAAGCCCGGCCAGGTGGCCTACGGCACGCCCGGCGTGGGCACCATCCCGCACCTGGCGGCCGAACTGTTCCAGCACCAGGCCGGCGTGAAGCTGAACCACGTGCCCTACAAGGGAGCGGCGCAACAGATCCAGGACCTGATCGGCGGATCGACGCAGCTGGACTCCCAGAGCTCGCTGGTGGTGGCCCTGCCCCAGATCAAGGCCGACCGCATCAAGCCGGTGGCGGTGCTGTCCGAGAACCGCTCGCCGCTGCTGCCCCAGGTGCCGACGGCGAAGGAGTCGGGCTTCCCGGGCATGGTGGTGGCGCCCTGGTTCGGCATGGGCGGGCCGGCGGGCCTGCCGCCGGAGATCGTCCAGAAGCTGCATGCCGCCTTGGCCAAGGGGCTGGCGCGCAAGGAGGTGCAGGACAAGTTCGCCGCCACCGCGATCTCGGTGCACCCGAGCCGGTCGCCGGCGGAATTCGCGCAGTACATCCGCACCGAGCACGCGCGCTGGGCGGAGATCATCAAGGCCGCCAACATCAAGGCGGAGTGAGGACCGCGCCTCGCAGCGTCCAGCGGGTGGCGGTCAGCCGGTGACGATCAGGTGCCGGTGCCCGTCGATCCGCTCGATGATCTCGCGCTGGTCGTCGAGCTCCACGTTGGCGGCCACCAGGGCCTGCTGCAGGATGCGAATGACTTCCTCATAGGCCGCGCTGGTGATTTTCCGCGTGATGTGGGCGTTCCTCAGCTGGTCGTGGCTGTAAGGCTTGTCCGGCTTGCCCATGACCCAGGCGATGAAAACGATCTGGTGGCGGATCATCCGCTCGGTGTCCACGCCGGCGAAATAGCCCTTGAGCATCGGGTTGCTCATGATCCGGCGGTAGAAGTCACGTGTCAGCGCGCCCACCGTGGGGGCGCCTCCGTACTTGTCGAACAGGGTCTCGGGGTACTGGCCCAGCATCCTGAGGGCTTCGGCAGAAGACATTGCGTGCTGGTCGCAGTGAAGATGCTGTGCATTGTGACAGTTGCGCGCGAAACGGCCATTGCACGAAAAGCCTACCCAGGGCCACGCCGGGTCATGCGAAGCAGCGTTGCCACCATCATGTCCATCTCGAAGGGCTTGACGATGTAGTCGTCCATGCCGGCCTCCAGGGCGAGCTGCCGCTGGCTTTCCAGGGCGGCGGCGGTCAGGGCCAGCACCGGAATGCGCTGCAGCTGGGGGTCGTTGCGGATGTGGCGCGCGGCCTCCAGGCCGTCCATGACCGGCATCTGCACGTCCATGAGCACCAGGTCGAAATCCTGCGGGCCTGCGCGCAGGCGCTCCAGTGCGAGCTGGCCGTTCTCGGCCAGGTCCACCGTGGCGCCTTCTCCCTCCAGCAGCAGGCGCGCGATCTCCCGGTTGACGGGCGCATCGTCGACGATCAGCACGTGCAACCCGTCGAGCCGGCGCTCGTCGGGCCGCGTGGCGCTTTCACGCCGCGCCGAGATGGCGCTGGCGGAAATGGTGGTCAAGGTGACCGTGAACCAGAACGTGCTGCCGCGGCCCGGCTCGCTGTCGACGCCGATCTCTCCGCCCATGAGCGTCACCAGCTGCCGGCAGATCGCCAGCCCCAGGCCGGTGCCCCCCAGCTGCCGCCGCGCGTGGCCGTCGCCCTGCACGAAGGGCGAGAACAGCCTCGGCTGCAGCCCGGGCTCGACGCCCGGCCCGGTGTCCTGCACCGAAAAGCGCAGGGTCAGCTGGTCGCCTTCGCGACGGACCACCTCGACCCGCACGTCGACCCCGCCGCGATCGGTGAACTTGATCGCGTTGCCGGTCAGGTTGTAAAGGACCTGGCCGATGCGCTGCGAGTCGCCGACCACGGCCTCGACCTGCGGGGGGATCGCATGGATGCGAAGCCACAGGCCCTTCTCGGCGGCGGTGGATTGCAGCACGTCCGCCAGCGTGCTCAGGACGTCCTGCAGCGCGAAGGGGGCCGGCACGATCTCGAACCGACCGGCCTCGATCTTGGCGAGGTCCAGCAGGTCGTTGATGACGGTGACCAGGCTGCGGCCCGCGCTGCGGATGCCGCGCACCAGCACCTGCATCTGGTCGCCCTGGGCGCCGCGCTCCAGCACCTGCGCCGCTCCCAGGATGGCGTTCAGCGGCGTGCGGATCTCGTGGCTCACGTTGGCGAGCAGCGAGTCCTTGGCACGGTTGGCGCGCTCGGCCTCCTCCTTGGCCGACCGGAGTTCGGCCGTGCGCGTGGCGATGGTCTGTTCGAGTTCGGCATTCATGCGCCGGATCTGGGCCTCGCTCTGGATCACGCGTTCCTCGGCCCGCTTGCGGGCATCGATGTCCACCACCACCGAGATGAAGTAGTCCGGCTGATCGTCGGCCTTTCGCGCCAGGGAGACGGTGAGCTCCACCCAGAGGGTGTGGCCGTCCTGGTGGCGGTAGCGCTTTTCCATCGTGTAGGTGGAGATTTCGCCGTCGAGGACGCGGCGCACCAGGGCGAGGTCGGCGTCGAGGTCGTCGGGGTGGGTGATGTCCTGGAAGGTCAGCCCCAGCAGCTGCGACCGGGTGTAGCCGAGGATGTCGCACAGCTTGCGGTTCACGCGCAGCCAGCGCCCGTCGAGCCCGACCTGCGCCATGCCGACGGCCGCCTGCTCGAAGGCGGCACTGAAACGCTGCTCGCGCAGCGCCAGCTCGTTCTCGGCCAGCTTGCGCGCGGAGATGTCGATGACGGAGGCCAGCACCAGCCCGGCGGAGGCGCCCTTGAGCGGGTTGAGGCCGATCTCCACCGGGAAGACGGTGCCGTCGCCGCGCCGGGCCCACAGATCGCGCCCATGGCCCATGGCGCGCGCGCTGGGGGCGGCGTGGAAGCTTTCCCGGTTGGCGGCATGGCCGGCACGCACCTCGTCGGGCACCAGGGCGTCGATGCCCAGGCCCACCAGCCGGTCGCGGTGCAGGCCGAAGAGACGCTCGGCCCGGGTGTTCACGCCTTCGATGATCCCCTGCCGGTTGACGACCAGCATGCCCGCGGGGGCCGCCTCCAGCGTCTCGCGCAGGCGCTGCTCACGAAGGGCCAGTTCGTCCTCGGCCTGCTTGCGGGCGGTGATGTCGATGATGGAGGCGACCACGCGGCCGCTGTTCGATCCCTTCAGCGGGTTCAGGCCGATCTCGACGGGGAAGACGGTGCCGTCGCCGCGGCGGGCCCACAGGTCCCGGCCGGCGCCGATGAGCCGCGCGCTGGGGGCCGCATGGAAGCGGGCGCGGTTGGCGGCGTGGGTGGGGCGGGTCTCGTCCGGCACGAGCGCGTCGATGCTGGTGCCCACGAGCTCGCTGCGGCTGAGGCCGAAGAGGCGCTCGGCCTGCGAGTTCACCAGCTCGATGATGCCGTGCCGGTTCACGACGATCATGCCCGCCGGGGCCGCTTCCAGGGTCTCGTGGACGCGCTCGTCCGCCACCGCGATGTCGCGCGCGGTGAGGGCGATGCCGGCCAGGAGGGCGACGACGAGCAGCGCGCTGAAGATGGCGTCGCCGACCGCGCGGTCGTACCAGCCCTGGGTTTCGCCGAGCCGGTTGATCAGGGCCAGCGCCAGCGGGACCACGAGCACCAGGGGCAGCAGGCGGCGCCATAGCGTGCCGTCGGGGCCGAGCGAGCACAGGTGCCGCGTCCAGCCCTCGCCGGCGCGCGCGAACACGATGGCCAGCGACAGCAGCAGCAGGGCCGAGGCCGAGAGCAGGGACACGCGGCTGAAGCCGCCGAGCCGGTAGAGGGGGCCGGCGCCGTAGATGTAGCCCGTGAGCGCCGTCAGCGCCAGGATGGTGACGGCCAGGGGCAGCAGCTGGCGCGTGCGCTGGGGCCCGGGGCGCTCGGGCCAGGCGATGGCGGCGCCGCACAGCGCCAGCCCGAGCGAGGTGGTCGGGGCCATCCGCGCGGTGGTCTCGCCCGGGTAGGGCCCGAGGGGCAGCAGCAGCTGGTCGATGCCGAAGTCGTGACCGAGCAGGTCCTGCAGCAGCGTGACGGCGGCCACCAGGCCCGTCAGCGCACCGAGCAGGCGGGCCAGGCGCTGCGCACCCGCGTCCCCGGCCCGGTGCAGCGCCTGCACGGCGAGGCCCGCGGCCACGCACAGCACGGCGGTGTTGAAGACGATGCTCTGGTAACCCGGGAAGACGCGGCGCAGGGCGGGCAGGTCGAGCCACCAGCCGAGGAGGCCCGACAGGCCGATGGCGATGACGGCGACCGACAGCGTCCGGGACAGCCTGTGCAGCGAGGCCACCAGCACCGAGGCCGGCGCATGGCCGGCTTCGAACACCGATTCGGGCGGAGGCGGGTCTGTGGCCATGTCGGAAGGGGCACGCGTGGCAGCGCGCCCTTCCGGACCATTCTTAGGCAGAGCGTGCCGGTGCGCAAGCGTCCTGGTAGCGGGCCCAGCCCTGCGCGCGCAGCTCGCACGCGGGGCAGGTGCCGCATCCGGCGCCCCAGGGGTGGCGCTGGCTGCGATCACCCAGGTAGCAGGTGTGGGTGTCGTCGCGGACCAGGTCCACCAGGGCCGCGCCGCCCAGGTCGTGCGCGAGCTGCCAGGTGCGGGCCTTGTCGATCCACATCAGCGGGGTCTCGATCACCACGCGCTGGTCCAGGCCCAGGCCCAGGGTGACCTGCAGCGACTTGAGGGTGTCGTCACGGCAGTCGGGGTAGCCCGAGTAGTCGGTTTCGCACATGCCGCCCACCAGCACCGGCAGGCCGCGCCGGTAGGCGATGGCGGCGGCGAAGGTGAAGAAGATCAGGTTGCGCCCCGGCACGAAGGTATTGGGCAGGCCGGTGCGTTCGAACTCGATGGCCTTGTCGGCCGTGAGGGCCGTGTCGCTGACCTGTCCGAGCAGGCGCAGGTCGAGCAGGTGGTCCTCGCCGAGCCTGCCGTCCCAGTGCGGGAGGCGGGCGCGCAGCTTCGCGAGGAAGTCGCGGCGCACGTCGAGCTCGACGCGATGGCGCTGGCCGTAGTCGAAGCCCACGGTCTCGACATGGGCGTAGCGGTCCAGGGCCCAGGCCAGGCAGGTGGCGGAGTCCTGGCCGCCGGAGAAGAGGACGAGGGCGCGTTGGTGCATGGGGCGGTCGTTCAGCGAGGCCCCGACTGTAGCCCGGGCGGTGCGCCTCAGGCCGGCAGGAGCTGGCCCGCCGCCAGCAGCGCTGCGGCCGCAAGCAGCGCGAGGCCGGTCGGGGCGGAGAGCCTGCGGCCCCAGGGCATGTTCTTCTCGAGCGCCATCAGCAGGCCCAGGACCAGCATCCACCCGAGGTGCTGCAGGCCCACCGCCACCATCATCGCCATCAGGGCCCAGCAGCAGCCGACGCAGTAGGCCCCGTGGGCCAGGCCCAGGCGCAGCGCCGAGGCGCGCGGGGTGACCGCCCGCCAGCGCGCGACGGCGAAGGCCAGGGGCGAGCGGCAGCCGTCCAGGCACCGGTGCTTGAGCGCGGAGAACTGGAAGGCGCCGGCGCCCGCCAGGCTGCCTGCCGCCACGACCCACCCATTCGCCCACCACCAGCCGCTGCCGTCGGTGAGGGCATGCACCAGGGCGTCGGCGCCGTAGGCCAGCGCGCCGAAGGCGGCCCACACGCCGAGGTAGCCCGCCACCAGCAGGCCGGCCAGGGCGCCCTGGTCCGGGCGCGCGCGCGTCAGCCGCAGGAACACCGCCACCAGCGGCCAGGCGCTGGGCAGCATCATGGCGGCCGACATCAGGACCCAGCCGCCGAGGTACAGGCCGGCCTGGAGCACCGGCTGTGGCACGGCGCAGACCTCGCCGCTGCCCACCGGCAGCGTGTGCAGGTAGTGCGCGTAGGGCGAGGCGTGCCAGCCGGCCAGCGCCAGCCAGCTCAGGGCGCACAGCCCGGCGAACGCCGCCAGGAAAAGCCCCTGCCGCGTCGGCGGGGCCAGGCGCAGTGCGGGGGCGATCGACACGGCCCGGGCGGCGGGGCCGCGGTCAGCCGACGAAGCGGAACACGCCCTGGACCGCGTTGTGGCCGCTCAGGTCGACCGAGATACCCAGGGTGTCGGAGCGGGCCTGGTACTTGGGCGCCCGGCCCAGGAAGGCGGGCGCGCCCGGGATGGTGGAGAACACCGCGTCCGCCATGGTGGTGGGATGGCCCGCGCCGCTGGTGAAGGGCTCGAGGTCGGCCACGACGTCGCTGCCCAGGCGCAAGTGGCCGCGGCCCTGCTCGACGTCGAAGGTGATGGGCACGCGCGCGAGTCCGACGACCTCGCCCACCAGGCCCGCGAGGTCGGCCACCGGGCCGCCTTTCTGGCCGGTGAACACCCCGACGATGGCGTCCTGCTGCTCGGGGGTCGCGCGCTCGTCGATGAAGGCCTGCGCCCGCCAGTTGCCTTTGAGCACGTTGCCGGGGATCTTGGCGAGCATGCCGAAGACCAGGCCCGAGACGTCGATGCCATCGATCGTGCCCTTGTCGAAACGCCAGGCGAGCGCGCCGTCACAGGTGCCGCCATCCGGGTCCTCGCCGACCCAGCAGGGACAGACCGCCTTGCAGGTGCAGACCTCGAGCAGGCGGCCTTCGAGTGTGTAGGCCATGGCAATACCTCCGGCCCCGCAGGGCCACACGGGTTCGGGAACTTCATGCGTCCCGCGCCGTGCGCAGGGCGGATCAGGGTGATACGCAATGCAAGCGGTTGTTTCAATCCGAATGTGTGTCCAAACGCAAGGAGCGCCCGGCGGGGTCATGCAGCCAGGCCCGGCAGTTCGCGCCGGACGCCGCGCAGCAGGCGCTCGAGGCTGCGGATGTCGGCGGGCTTGGGCAGGTGGGCGTCGAAGCCGGCCTCGGCGCTGCGCCGGCGCGCGTCGAGGTCGGCATAGCCGGAGACGGCGATCAGCTGCACGTCGTGCAGCTGCGGGTCGGCGCGCAGGCAGCGTGCGAGCTGGTAGCCGTCGAGGTCGCCTGGCAGGCCCAGGTCCGAGATCACCGCGTGCGGCTGGAAGGACCGGGCCTGGCGCAGGCCCGCGACGCCGTCGGCGCTGAGCTCCACCTGGTGGCCCGCCAGCTGCAGCAGCTCGCCCAGGGTGGCCGCGGCGTCGGGGTTGTCCTCGACCACGAGGATGCGCAGGCCGCTGGCCTCGTCCCCGGCCGGGCGGGCCTGCGGCGCACTGCCCGCGGAGGCGGCCAGCGGGATGCGCAGCGTGAAGGCCGAGCCCTTGCCGGGGCCCTCGCTGGCCGCCTCCGCGGTGCCGCCGTGCAGCTCGGTCAGGCCCTTGGTGAGGGCCAGGCCCAGGCCCAGGCCGCCGCGGCTGCGGGCGAGGTCCTGCGGGGCCTGCTCGAAGGGGTCGAACAGGCGCGCCATGAGCCCGGTGTCCATGCCGACGCCGGTGTCCACCACGCGCACCACCGCCATGCCGGCGGCCGGGTCGCTGCCCACCTTCACCTCGATGCGGCCGCTCGGCTTGTTGAAGCGGCTGGCGTTGGCCAGCAGGTTGCCGAGCATCTGCGCCAGCCGCACCGGGTCGCCGTCGACCCACAGCGCGTCGGGCGTGCCGTGGAACGCCAGCCGCTGGCCCAGCGACTCGATGCTGGTGCGGTAGTCCTCGGTGGTCTCGTGCGCGATCTCGCGCAGGTCGCAGCGCTGCCTGCGCAGGGCCAGCTTGCCGCGCGCGATGCGCGAGACATCGAGCAGGTCGTCGATCAGGCGCGCCATGTGCGCGACCTGCCGCTCGATGACCACGCGCGTGCGCTCCACCCGCGGCTCCGCGCTGCCCACCCGCTTGAGGATCTCGACGGCGCTGCGCACCGGCGCCAGCGGGTTGCGCAGCTCGTGCGCGAGCACCGCGATGAATTCGTCCTTGCGCCGGTCGGCCTCGCGCAGGGCCTCCTCGGCCTGGCGCTGCGCGGTGATGTCGGTGTGGGTGCCGAACCAGCTGCGGATGCGGCCGGCGGGGTCCCGGATCGGGAAGGCGCGCGAGAGGAACCAGCGGAAGGCGCCGTCCTTGCTGCGCATGGGGAAGGTGTCTTCCCAGGGCTCGCCGGTGGCGACATGGCGGCGAAACTTGATGACGACCCGGTCGACGTAGTCCGGGTGGTGTACGGCCTGCCAGCCCCAGCCCTGCATCTGTTCGAGGGTCGTGCCGGTGTACTCGAACCAGCGGCGGTTGTACCAGACGATGGCGCCGGCCTCGTCGGCCATCCAGGCGAGCTGGGCGATGTTGTCCGCGAGGGCGCGGAACATCTCCGCGCTCTCGCGCTCGGCGGCCTGGGCCGTCACCAGCGCGGTCACATCCAGCTGCGCCACCACCGCGCCGGTGACCTGGCCGAGGGCGTCGCGCACCGGCCCGGCGGTGGTGAGGACGGTGCGGCGCTCGCCGGGGCGGTCGAAGGGCTCGATCTCGACCAGGTCGTCGCTCACGTTGTCGCCGCGCAGCGCGCGCGCCAGCGGCCACTCGCCGGCCTTCAGGACCCGGCCATGCTGCACCGAGCCGTCGGCCCACCAGCCTTTCCAGGAGAGGGCGTTGCCCGGGCCGGCGTCGCCCGGCATGCGGCCCCACAGGCGCTCGTTGGCGGGGTTGCTGCGCAGGATGCGGCCGTGGGCGTCGGCCAGCATGATGCCGGCGGGCACGGCGCGCAGGATGGCGTCGAGCACCGCATGGTCGGCCTCCAGCCGCTGCGTGGACGCGCGGGCCCGCTGCTCGCTTTCGCGCAGCGCCTGCTCGCCCTGGCGGCGCGCCGAGATGTCGATGACCGAGGCCAGCACCAGGCCGTTGGCGGCGCCCTCCAGGGGGCTGAGGCCGATTTCCACCGGGAAGACGGTGCCGTCGCGGCGGCGCGCCCACAGGTCGCGCCCGTGGCCCATGGCCCGGGCGCTGGGGCGGGCGTGGAACTGCTCCCGGTTGGCGGCATGGCCGTCGCGCACCGGCTCGGGCACGAGCTGGTCGACGTTCTGGCCCACGAGCTGGCCCTGGGCCCAGCCGAACCGGCGCGCGGCCTCGGAGTTGGCCAGCTCGATGGTGCCTTGCCGGTTCACGACCAGCATGCCGGCCGGCGAGGCCTCCAGGGTCTGGCGCATGCGCTCCTCGCGTTTCACGAGCTGCTGCTGCGCCTCGACGAGGTGCTCATGTTCGTGGCGCGCCTCGCGCAGCGCGTGGAAGCGCTTCTCGATCAGCCAGCTGAAGCCGGCGCCATAGACCACGAAGACGGCCAGCCGCAGGCTCTCGCCCGCGGAGGGCGGCACGACGTCGAGGGCGCGGTTGATGAACAGCATGTCCCCCGCGATGCCGGTGACGAGGGTGGCCAGCAGGCCCGGCCCGAGGCCATGCCACCAGGCGGTCAGGATCGGGGCGGCGAGCAGCACGATCAGCGGGGCCTGCTGCCCCAGCACCGGGTCCAGGCCCAGCCGCACCCCGAGGAACACCAGGCTCCAGACCACTGCCATGCCGTAGCGGTGGACCGGGTGCGCCCGGCGTGGCGCGTCGCGGGGGACCGCCTGCGCGGCGGCTGTCATCGACCTGCTCTCGCTTTCCTGGACGGGGGACTCCCTGGCACACCACTCTAGGGCGCGCGGTCGCGCGGGTTGGCGGCGGAGGTGTAACGTCTCGCCGCGCGGCGAAACAGGGGCCGGCGGCCCGCGGGCGCGCCGGCGCCGATGGGGTGCGGGGCGTCACCCCCGTTGCATGCGCTCACGCGCGGCGCGTGGCAGCGGGCCGGAGAATGCGGGTTTGGGAGCACGCCATGGGCAAGCGCACCACGGGCCGCCAGGCGCCGGGCACCGGCAAGGTGGCCAACGACCACAACCAGGCCGGTCAGGCCGCGGCCACGCAGAAGAACGAGGCGCCACGCACGCCGCGCAGCCGCCACGACCGCGACACGCACCTGGGCAGCGACAACCAGTCGCGCACGCGGCAAGGGGGGCCCGGCAGCGGCCAGCGCTGAGGCCCGGGGGGCTTACTTCGGCTCGGGCAGCTCGATCTTGACCTCGAGCACCTCGAGGTTGTCGTGGCGATCGAGCTGGACCTTGATGTCGTTCGGGTTGATCTTGATGTACTTCGAGATCACGGCGACCAGGTCACGCTGCAGGTCCGGCAGGTAGTCGGGCTCGGCGGCATTGCGGCCGCTGCGCTCGTGCGCCAGGATGATCTGCAGGCGTTCCTTGGCGACGGTGGCGGTCTTCTTCTTCTCGCCGAGCAGGAAGGACAGGAGCGACGCCATGGTCAGCGGCCTCCGAACAGGCGTGCCAGGAAGCCCTGCTTCTGCGCCTCGGTGAAGCGCAGCGGGCGCTCCTCGCCCAGGAAGCGGGCGATGACGTCCTGGTAGGCCTCGGCCACGTCGGAGCCCTTCATGTGGACCGCGGGCGTGCCCTGGTTGGAGGCCTGCAGCACCGACTCGCTTTCGGGGATCACGCCGATCAGCTTGATGCGAAGGATGTCCTGGATGTCCTCGAGCGAGAGCATCTGGCCCTGGTCGACGCGGTTGGGGTTGTAGCGCGTGATCAGCAGGTGCTCCTTGATCGGCTCCTTGCCCTCGATGGCGCGCTGCGTCTTGGACGACAGCATGCCCAGGATGCGGTCGGAGTCGCGCACCGAGGAGACCTCGGGGTTGGTCACCACCAGCGCCTCGTCGGCGAAGTGCATGGCCATCAGCGCGCCGGTCTCGATGCCGGCCGGCGAGTCGCAGACGATGTACTCGAAGCCCATCTCGGCGATGTCCTTGAGGACCTTCTCGACGCCTTCCTTGCTCAGGGCCTCCTTGTCGCGGGTCTGCGAGGCGGCCAGCACGAACAGGTTCTCGCAGTTCTTGTCCTTGATCAGCGCCTGGTTGAGGGTGGCCTCGCCCTGGATGACGTTGATGAAGTCGTACACCACGCGGCGCTCGCAGCCCATGATCAGGTCGAGGTTGCGCAGGCCCACGTCGAAGTCGATGACGCAGGTCTTGAAGCCGCGCAGGGCCAGGCCCGAGGCGAAGCTGGCGCTGGTGGTGGTCTTGCCGACACCACCCTTGCCGGAGGTCACGACGATGATTCTTGCCATGGGGTTGATTCCTGAAGGGGTTGAATGGGGGGTCAGGTGAGGCGGTCCATCACCAGCTTGCCGTCGGTGCCGCCGACCAGGCGCACCTGCGTGGGCTGGCCCAGGACTTCCTGGGGCAGCGGGACATCGCTGGTGCGGTAGACGCCGGCGATGGAGACCAGCTCGGGCTCCAGGCACAGCGTGAGGATGCGCGCGTCGGCATTGCCCCGCGCACCGGCGATGGCCTTGCCGCGCAGCGGCGCGTAGACATGGATGTTGCCGTCCGCGATGACCTCGGCGCCCGGGTTGACCATGGCCATGACGACCAGGTCGCGGCCGCGCGCGTAGACCTGCTGGCCCGAGCGCAGCGGCCGGTCCACCACCAGGGCGGTGGTGGGCACGGCGACGGGCGCCGGCGCTGCCATCGGTGCGGGGGCGGCCGCCGGCTGCGCGCTGGTGGCGGCGGGCGGCAGGGTGATCGCGTCGTGCGCGGGCGCCAGGCCGGCGGCCAGGGCGGCCTGCATCTGGGCCTCGGAGCCGCCGCGTGCGGCGACGGGCATGACGCGGTACTCGCGCAGCAGGCGCACCAGCGCGGGGAAATCGACCGCGGCCTCGCCCTGCGGCTGCAGGGGCGCGAGGTCGATCACCAGGGGATCGCGGTCGAAGAAGTCGGGGATGTCGCCGAAGCGGGCCTGCAATTCCTGGGCGAGGGCGGCGAGGTCGGCCGACTTGAGCAGCAGGGACACGAGCGGCAGGTTGGCGCTCTTGATCTCGAATGTGGCAGGGGCGCGTCCTGCGAGGGCGACGGTCATTGGGGTGCTGGAAGGTGGCCGGGGCCTTGCGGATAAGCCTGCCAATCTTAACCGCTCGGGCTGCGGCTGCCTGTGTTTTCAGCAGCCGCGGCGCGCCGTTCCAGCACGGGGTACAGGCCCGCGGCCAGGGCCCACGGCACCAGGTAGTACAGCGCGCGGTAGGCCAGCAGCGCGGCCAGCAGCTGGGGCACCGGGACGCGGTGCGACAGCAGCGCGACGAACACCGCCTCCAGCACCCCCAGGCCCGCCGGCACATGGGAGGCCGCCCCGGCGATGGCGGCCAGCAGCAGCACCGCCAGCACCGTGGCATAGGGCAGGCGGCCCTGCAGCAGCACCGTGAGGAGCAGCGCCATCAGCGACCAGTTGGCGCACGACAGGCCGAGCTGCAGCCAGGCCATGCGCGGCGCGGGCAGCACCAGCAGGTGGCCGCGCAGGTGGAAGCGGCGGAAATCGCGCCGCTGCGCGCGCAGGCACAGCGCCAGGTAGGCCGCGGCGACCAGGAGCAGGCCGGCGCCCAGGGCGCGCAGGCCGGCGGCGCCCAGCGCCCAGTCCGGCGGCAGCGGCGGCGGCGCGAGGAGGAAGACGGCGCCGCCGAGCGCGAAGTACCCCAGCCAGTTGGTCAGCACGCTCAGGGCCAGCACCTGGCCGATCACGCCCGGCGCCAGGCCCAGGCGGGTGTACAGGCGCACGCGCAGCGCCACCGCGCCGACCAGCGAGCCGAGGTTCAGGTTGAAGGCGTAGCTGATGAAGTTCACCGCCATCACCCGCCGCACCGGCAGGCCGTGGCCGGTGTGGTGGCGGCCGACCAGGTCGAAGCAGCTGTAGAGGGCGTGGCTGGCGGCGGCCACCCCGGCAGCCTGGGCGAGCACGCGCCGCGGCGTGGCGGCGATGCCGCGGCCGACTTCGCGCCAGTCGATGGTGAGGGCGTAGCGCACGGTGAACACGGCGACCACCGCGAAGAACAGCCAGGTCAGCGTGCGCAGCCCCTCGCGCCGCAGCCAGCGCCCGAGCGCGCGGGCCGGCGCGTTCATCGCGGCCCGCGCGCCGGCAGCGGCGGGGTGAGGCGGCCGTCGACCGCGGCCTTGAGCTGTGGCGCGTGGCGCGGCAGCCAGCGCGCCCAGCGCGCGAACTTGCGCATCACGTGGAACGCCAGGTAGCTGCGCACCAGGGCCAGCCCGCGCACCGGGCCCAGGCCGGCGGGGTCGACCTCGGCGCACTGCTCGCGCATCAGGCGGTCGAGCTGCGCGTGCAGGTCGGCGTTGAAGGCGCGGTCGCGGATCATCACGTTGGCCTCGAGGTTCAGGGCCAGGCTCAGGGGGTCGAGGTTGCTCGAGCCCACCGTGGCCCACTCCTCGTCGGCCAGGGCCACCTTGCCGTGCAGCGGCCGCTCGCGGTATTCGAAGATGCGCACGCCGGCCTGCAGCAGGTGGCCGTACAGCGTGCTCGCCGCGGTCCGGGCGAAGGGCATGTCGGGCTGCCCCTGCAGGATGAGGCGCACGTCCACGCCGCGCCGCGCCGCGTTGCGCAGCTCGCGCACCAGCCGGTAGCCGGGGAAGAAGTAGGCATTGGCGATCACCACCCGCCGGCGCGCCGCGCGGATGGCGATGCGGTAGAGGCGCTCGATGTCGTCGGGGTGGCGGACGTTGTCGCGGGTGACGAACAGCGCCTGCGCCGTGCCGGCCTCGGGCAGCGCCTGCGGCGGCTGGCGCAGCTGCCGGCGCCGCCGCCACCACCCGCGCAGGCGCTGGTGGCGCTGGCCCTCGGCCAGGGCCGCGTGGGTGAAGCGGTGGATCACCGCGACGAGGGGGCCGCGCACTTCCACCGCCCAGTCCTGCTTGGCCTCGGGGCCGTAGGCGGTGAGCTGGTCCACCGCGAAGTTGATGCCACCGACGAAGGCGAGCCGGCCATCGACCACCACGATCTTGCGGTGCAGGCGGCGCAGCGCCTTGGGCCGCCAGCCGAAGGGCCGCGGGCCGGGGTCGAAGACATGCAGGCGCGCGCCGGCCGCGGCCAGGGTGCGCACGAACTGGTCCGACAGGTCCGGCGAGCCCCAGCCGTCGATGGTCAGGTCCACCTGCACGCCGCGCCGCGCCGCGTCCACCAGGGCCGCGTGCAGGCGCCGGCCGACCGCGTCCTCGAACAGGATGAAGGTCTCGATCACCACCTCGCGCCGCGCCTGGGCGATCGCCTCGAGCACGCGCGGGAAGAAGGCCTCGCCGTTCTCCAGCAGCCGGAAGTCGTTGCCCGGCAGCCATCGGCGCCCGTTGCCGCTCACAGGTGGATCTCCGCCGCCAGCGGCGCATGGTCCGACAGGTGCGACCAGGGCTTGCGGGGCAGCACCACCGGCAGGTGCACCGAGGCGTTGCGCACGTAGATGCGGTCCAGGCACAGCAGCGGCAGGCGCGCGGGGAAGGTGCGGGCCGGCATGCCGTAGGCGGTGACGAAGACCTCGCGCAGCCCCGCGCCCTTCCAGAGCACGGCGTCGGCGCGGCGGCGCCAGTCGTTGAAGTCGCCGGCCACCACCAGGGGCGCGTTGTCCGGCACCTCGCCGCGCACCATGGCGCACAGGCGCTGCAGCTGCGCCTGGCGGTGGGCCTCCATCAGGCCCAGGTGGACGCAGATCACGTGCACGTCGATGCCCTGACCGGGCACCCGCAGCACGCAATGCAGCAGGCCGCGCTTCTCGGGCCCGGCGACCGAGACGTCGTGGTTGCGGTCGTGGACGATGGGGAACTTGGACATCACCGCGTTGCCGTGGTGGCCCTGGGGGTGGGAGACGTTGCGGCCGTAGGCGTACTGCGGCCAGAGGTCGTCGGCCATGAACTCGTAGTGCGGCGCCTCGGGCCAGCCGCTGAAGCGGCGCGCATGTTCCTCGTGGGTGCCCTGCACCTCCTGCAGGAAGACGATGTCGGCGCCGACCTTGCGCACCGCGTCGCGCAGCTCGGGCAGGATGAACTTGCGGTTGAAGAAGCTGAAGCCCTTGTGGATGTTGACCGTCATCACGGTCAGCACCAGGGGAAACGGATCGTCGCGGTGCACGTGCCGGTTGTAGGGAGCGTGCCCGGCGCTGGCTGTAGGACGCCGCGCCCGCGAATCGACGGCGCGGTCTGCCACGCGGTGGCGCGGCGCGCGCTAGCGTGGCCGCATGGATGCCCCGGCTCCCCCACCCCCCCTGGCCGCCGCCGATGCCGCGCCCCTGGCCTGGTATCTCGAGGCCGGGCGCACCGGCCGGCAGGCGCGGGTGGCGGGCGTGGGCCTGCGCCGGGAGTGGACGGCGGTGCGCACGCCGCGCGGCCTGCGCGGCGCCACCGAGGTGGCGCTGAGCCGCTGGTGGTCGGCCGCGTCGTCGCAGGTGCAGGGACAGTCCACGCAGCTCACGCTGCTGCCGGTGCTGCGCTGGACGCCGTCGCCGGCCGCGGGCTGGTTCGTGGAGGCGGGGATCGGGCTGGCGGTGCATGACCGCCGCAGCGGGGCGCGCTCGCCGTTCACGCGTTCGCGCTGGAATTTCGAGGATGTCGTCGCCATCGGCTGGCAGCTCGCGCCGGGGCAGACGCTGAGCCTGCGCTATGCCCACGTGTCGAACGCGGGCCTGCGCAAGCCCAACCCGGGCGAGGACCGGCTCGTGCTGCGCTGGACGGCAGCGTTCTGAGCCGGCGGGCCTCGCCGGGCCGCGGGGTCAGCCGCGGGGGTGGTGGTGGCCGCCGTGGTGGTGGCCGGGGCCGTGGCCCTCGCCGCGATGGCCCATGAAGGCCCGCGCGGTCTGCTCGTCGAAGCGCTTCTTCTGGTCGGCGTTCAGCGCGCCGTAGAAGGCCAGCGTGGCCTGGGCGCGGCGGTCCATCTCGGCCTGGCGCTGCTGGCGCACGGTCTTCATGCGCTCGATGCGCTCGGGCGTGGTCAGCTGGGCCAGGGCGTCGCGGTCGGGGCGCGCGGGCGGGTTCTGCGGCGGGCGCATGGCGCTGGCGAACTCATTCCAGGCGCCTTCCTGGGCCGGGGCCAGCTGCAGCGACTGCTTGAGGGTGGCCAGGCGCTGCTCGTGCCGCTGCTGCAGGCGGGCCGGGTCCCGCATCGCGCCGTGCATGCCGCCGGGGCCGGGCATGCCGGAGGCGCCGTGCAGGGGCATCGGGGGCGGGTTGCCGGCGGGCGCCTGGGCGTGCGCCGCGAGGGCGGCGAGCAGGGCGGCGAGGGCCAGGGGGGTACGCAGGTGTTTCATCGGAAGCTCCTTCGGGACTGTGATGGAGCGACTGTGCGCGCCGTCCGTGAAGCCACGATGGGCCGCGTGTTGCGGCTGTGTAAATCCGCTGCGCCGGCCCGTCCCGCCGAGCCCGCCCGGGGCGCGCCGGCTCCCGCCTCAGCCCAGGCGGCCGTTGCGGAAATCCTCGACGGCCTGGATCAACTCGTCGCGCGTGTTCATCACGAAGGGGCCGTACTGCGCGATCGGCTCGCGCAGCGGGCGGCCCGCGATCAGCAGCGCGCGGGTGCCCGGCTCGGTGGCGCGCAGCACCACGCCGTCGCCCTCGTTGGCGAGGATGGCCATGCGGTGCAGCGGCACCGCGGTGCCCCCGACCTCCAGGGCGCCGCGGTAGACGTAGGCGAAGGCGTTGTGGCCCGCCGGCAGCGGCTGCGCGAAGGACAGGCCGGGGGTGGCGGGGAACTGCAGGTCCAGGTACAGCGGCTCCGTGTGGGCGCGCTGCACCGCGCCGGTGGTGCCGTGGCTCTCGCCGGCGATCACGCGCACCTGCACGCCCTCGGCGGTGGCGAAGCCGGGCACCTCGGGCGCCTGGATGTCGCGGTACCAGGGGTCGCACAGCTTGTCCTTGCCGGGGAGGTTCAGCCACAGCTGGAAGCCCTCCATCACGCCGTGCTCCTGCTCGGGCATCTCGCTGTGCACGAGGCCGCGGCCGGCCGTCATCCACTGCACGCCGCCGTTCTGCAGCAGGCCCTCGTGGCCCGCGCTGTCCCGGTGGCGCATGCGGCCCGCGATCATGTAGGTCACGGTCTCGAAGCCGCGGTGGGGATGGTCGGGGAAGCCCGCGCCGTAGTCGTCGGGGTCGTCGCTGGCGAAGTTGTCCAGCATCAGGAACGGGTCGAGCCGCAGCTGCAGGTCCTGCGTGAGCACGCGCGTGAGCTTGACGCCCGCGCCATCCTGGGTGGCCTGGCCGGCCACGAGGCGCTCGACGTGGCGGGGTTGGGTGACGGTGTTCATGGTGAGGTGGATTTCACCACCATTCGTCCCGTGCCCGCCGGCCGCGCCGGCACTCTCCCTACTCGGGGCGGGTCTTGCAGGTGTTGATGCCCAGGAGGCCGTAGGGCGGGCACCAGCCGACGAGGCCGGTGGCCAGGGGCAGCAGGCCCAGCCAGCCCCAGGCGCCGATGGCCCCGGTGGCCGCTGCGGCGACGAGCCCCAGGCCGATGACGATGCGCAGGATGCGGTCGATGCCGCCGACGTTGCGGTTCATGGTTCACTCCTTCTCGTGGTGGGAACAGGGGGCGGGGAGCCCCGACAGGTCGTCGAGGATGGGGCAGTCGGGGCGGTCGTCGCCCTGGCAGCAGGTGATCAGGGTCTGCAGCGTGCGCTGCATGGACTGCAGCGCCTCGATGCGGGCGGCGAGGTCGTCGGCGTGCTTCTGCGCGATGCGGCGCACGCTGGCGCTGGCCCGTCGGCGGTTGCGCCACAGGCCCACCAGCTCGGCGATCTCGTCCATCGAGAAGCCGAGCTCGCGGGCGCGCTTGATGAAGCGCAGCGTGTGGACCTCGGCCTCGCCGTACAGCCGGTAGCCGCTGTCGCTGCGTGCCACCGCGGGCAGCAGGCCGAGCGCCTCGTAGTGCCGCACCATCTTCGCGGACACGCCCGAGAGGCGGGCCGCCTCGCCGATGTTCATTGGACGGCGTAGCCCTCTTCGGCGATGGCCTGGGCGATCGCCTCGCGGGGCTTCTCGGTCTGCACGTCGACCTTGCCGGCGGGGCGGTCGATCTTCACCTCGGCGGCCGGGTCCACCGCCTTGACCGCCTGCGTCACCGCGCGCTCGCAGTGGCCGCAGGTCATGCCCTGGACCTGGAAAGTCTGGTTCATCATGTTGCTCCTGGAAGATGCCTGAATGGTGTGGAGGATGATCCTTCCCACAGTGGGAAGGTCAAGCCCCGTGCTTGACAAAGGTCAACCCTTGACCTTTCCATGATGGCAAGGTTCAAGCTGACCACCATGACCGCCACCACCTCCCTGCCCGATTCCCCCGCCACGCTCGACCTCGGCGTGGGCGGCATGACCTGCGCCTCCTGCGTCGGCCGCGTCGAGCGCGCCCTGCGCAAGCTGCCCGGCGTTCAGGAGGCCAGCGTCAACCTGGCCACCGAGTCGGCGCGCGTGACCTACGCGCCCGGCCCCGACATGGAGGCGCAGATCCGGCGCGCCGTGCGCAATGCCGGCTACGAGCCGCGCTCGCCCGAGGCGGCGCTGGCCGACGAGGCCTCGCCCTGGGCCGGCTTCGCGCCGGTGGGCCTGGCGCTGGCGCTGTCGCTGCCGCTGGTGCTGCCCATGTTCGCCGACCTGGCGGGCCGCCACTGGATGCTGCCGGCCTGGCTGCAGTTCGCGCTGGCCACGCCGGTGCAGTTCTGGCTCGGCGCGCGCTTCTACGTGGCCGGCTGGCACGCGCTGCGCGCGGGCAGCGGCAACATGGACCTGCTGGTCGCCCTGGGCACCTCGGCGGGCTGGGGCCTGTCGATGTGGATGTGGCTGGCCGCCGGCTCGCAGCACCTGTACTTCGAGGCCTCGGCGGTGGTGGTGGCCCTGGTGCTCCTGGGCAAGTGGCTGGAGGCGCGCGCCAAGCGCCAGACCACCGCCGCGATCCGCGCGCTGCAGGCGCTGCGGCCCGAGGTGGCGCACGTGGTCCAGCGTGACGGCAGCGAGGCCGACCTGCCGCTGGCCGAGGTGCTGGCCGGCGACCGACTGGTGGTGCGCCCCGGCGAGCGCGTGCCGGCCGACGGCGCGATCGAGGAGGGGGAGACCCATGTGGACGAGTCCATGCTCACCGGCGAGCCCCTGCCCGTGGCCAAGGCCGCCGGCGCGCGCGTGACCGGCGGCAGCATCAACGCCGAGGGCCGCTTCGTGATGCGCGCCGACGCGGTGGGCCAGGAGACGGTGCTGGCCAAGATCATCCGGCTGGTGGAGGACGCTCAGGCCGCCAAGGCCCCGATCCAGCGGCTGGTGGACCAGGTCTCGGCGGTGTTCGTGCCGGTGGTGATCGGGGTCGCCTTCCTCACGCTGGGCGGCTGGCTGCTGGCCGGTGGCGGCCTGGAGGCCGCCCTGATCCATGCGGTGGCGGTGATGGTGATCGCCTGCCCCTGCGCCCTGGGACTGGCCACGCCGGCGGCGATCATGGCCGGCACCGGCGTGGCCGCGCGCCACGGCATCCTGATCAAGGACGCGCAGGCGCTGGAGCTGGCGCACCGCGTCGACACCGTGGCCTTCGACAAGACCGGCACGCTGACCGTGGGCCGCCCGCGCCTGGTGGCCTTCGTGCCCGCGCCGGGCTGCGACGAGGCCGAGGCGCTCACCGCCGCGGCCAGCCTGCAGGGGGGCAGCGAGCACCCGCTGGCGCGTGCCGTGGTGGCCGCGGCGCGCGAGCGCGGCCTGGCCGTGCCGGCGCCCGCGGGCGTGCGCGCGGTGGCCGGCCGCGGCACCGAGGGCGAGGTCGGCGTGCGCAGCTTCCTCATCGGCAGCGTGCGCTGGATGCAGGAGCTGGGCGTGGACCTGTCCGCGCTGGACGCAGCGCTGCAGGGCCTGCAGCAGGACGGCGCCACGGTGTCGGTGATGCTGGAGCGCACCACCGCCGGCCTGGCGCCGCGCGCCCTCATGGCCTTTGCCGACGAGCCCAAGCCGGAGGCGAAGGAGGCGCTGGCGGCGCTGCGCGCGCGCGGGCTGCGGCTGGTGATGATCTCCGGCGACAACCGCGCCGCGGCGCTCGCGATGGGCCGCCGCCTCGGCCTCGCCGCGGACGAGGTGATGGCCGAGGTGCTGCCCGGCGACAAGGCCGCCCGCGTCGCGGCGCTGCGCGGGGGCGGGCACGAGGAGCGGCATGTGGTGGCGATGGTGGGCGACGGCGTGAACGACGCGCCCGCGCTGGCCGCCGCCGACGTGGGCCTGGCCATGGCCACCGGCACCGACGTGGCCATGCACGCCGCCGGCATCACGCTGATGCGCGGTGACGTGCGCCTGGTGGCGGGCGCGCTCGACATCTCGGGCCGCACGGTGCGCAAGATCCGCCAGAACCTGTTCTGGGCCTTCGCCTACAACGTGGCCGGCATCCCGCTGGCGGCGCTGGGCTTCCTGAGCCCGGTGGTGGCGGGCGCGGCGATGGCGCTGTCCAGCGTGAGCGTGATGGCCAACGCGCTGACGCTGCGCCGCTGGCGCGAGACGCCGTGAACGAACCGGCCGCACGCACGGCCTGCCGGGGCGCGCCGTGCGCGCTCGCGGCCTCCAGGCCCGCAGGGCGTTGACCTGGGTCAACGAAGGTTCGCAGCGCGCGTGGGAAGCTGCGCGCCATGCCTCCCGCACAGACCGCCTTCCAGATCATTCGCGACGAGCACGCCGCGGTGTCGGCGGTGCTGCGGGCGATGGCGCGGCTGATCGAGCGCGGCCCGGGCGATGCGCCCGAGGACTTCTTCGACCGGCTGCGCGCGATGCTGTTCTACATCGACGAGTTTCCCGAGCGCCGGCACCACCCGAAGGAGTCGGACCTGCTGTTCCCGAAGATCGTGCGGCACCTGCCCGAGCTGATGCCGGTGATCCGCCGTCTCGAGACCGACCACCTGCAGGGCGAGGGCCGCGTGCGCGAGCTGCAGCACCTGCTGCTCGCCTGGGAGCTGCTCGGCGAGCCGCGGCGCGAGGCCTTCGAGCAGGCGGCGCAGACCTACCTGCGCTTCTACCTGGACCACATGCGGGTGGAGGAGGTGCAGCTGCTGCCGGTGGCCGAACGCGAGCTGCCGCGTGAGGTGGTCGCCGAGCTCGACGCCGCCTTCCGCGGCCACACCGACCCGCTGGCCGCGGGCGGGCCGCAGCCGGGCTACGAGCGCCTGTTCGCCCGCATCCTGGTCAAGACCCCGGACTGACCGGGAAGGGCCCGCGCAGGTAGACTGCGCGCCTTTTTTCGCGACCTGCTTCCATGGCCTTCGACACTGAACAACAGCCCGGCGTGAGCGCCGCGCGCCCCGCGGCCAGCCGCGGCTTCACGCTGAACCATTCCATGCTGCGCGTGAAGGACCCGGCGGTCTCGCTGGCCTTCTACACCGGCGTGATGGGCATGCGCCTGCTGCGCAAGCTCGACTTCCCCGAGATGAAGTTCAGCCTGTACTTCCTGGCCCGCGTCGACGACGGCGAGGCCATCCCCGAGGAGGTCGGCGAGCGCACCGTGTGGACCTTCCGCCAGCGCGGGCTGCTGGAGCTCACGCACAACTGGGGCACCGAGTCCGACCCCGGCTTCAAGTACCACGACGGCAACGCCCAGCCCCAGGGCTTTGGCCACATCTGCTTCTCGGTGCCGGACCTCGCGGCGGCAGTGGCGTGGTTCGACGAGCAGGGTGTGGCCTACGTCAAGCGCCCCGAGCAGGGCAAGCTGCGTGACGTGGCCTTCATCAAGGACCCGGACGGCTACTGGATCGAGATCGTCCAGCCCGAGCTGCTCGCCGGGCTGGGGCGCTGAGCCTGCGCAGGCGGCTTACCCGGCGAGCGTCGGGTAGTCGGTGTAGCCCTTCTCGCCGCCGCCGTAGAAGGTGCTGCGGTCTCCCTCGTTCCACGGCGCGCCGCGCTGCAGCCGCTCCACCAGGTCGGGGTTGGCGATGAAGGGCCGGCCGAAGGCCACCAGGTCGGCGCCCCGTGCGAGGGCGCGGTCGGCGAGGGCGGCGTCATAGCCGTTGTTCACCATCCAGGCGCCGGTGCCGCCGGCCTCGCGGTAGGCGCGGCGCAGCGCCTCGTAGTCGAAGGGGCGCCCCTCGACCTCGCGCGGGCCGCCGGTGGCGCCCTCGATCACGTGCACATAGGCCAGGCCCAGCGGCGCGAGCTGGCGCACCAGGTACTCGAACAACGGCTGGGGGTCGGCGTCGACCACGTCGTTGGCCGGCGTCACCGGCGACAGCCGGATGCCGGTGCGGCCGCCGCCGACCTCGGCCACGATCGCGCGCACCACCTCCAGCGGGAAGCGGGCGCGGTTCTCGACGCAGCCACCGAAGGCGTCGGTGCGCTGGTTGCTGCCGGTCTTGAGGAACTGGTCCAGCAGGTAGCCGTTGGCGGCATGCACCTCCACCCCGTCGAAGCCGGCGCCGGTGACGGCGGCCTGCGCGGCGTGGCGGTAGTCGTCGACGATGCCGGGCAGCTCGGCCGCCTCGAGCGCGCGCGGCGCGGAGGTGTCCTCGAAGCGGCCCTGGCCGTTCTCGATCAGGTAGGTCTTGGTCCGGGCGGTGAGGGCCGAGGGCGCGACCGGCGCGGCGCCGCCGGGCTGCAGCGAGGTGTGGGAGACGCGGCCCACGTGCCACAGCTGCACCACCATGCGGCCGCCGCGGGCGTGGACGGCGTCCGTCACCGGCTTCCAGGCGGCGACCTGTTCCGGCGTGTACAAGCCGGGCACGTCGGCATAGCCCTGGCCCTGGTGGCTGACGGGCGTTGCCTCGGAAATGATCAGGCCGGCGCTGGCGCGCTGGGCGTAGTAGGTCGCCATCAGCGGCGTGGGCACGGCGCCGGGGGCGCGGTTGCGGGTCAGGGGCGCCATCACGATGCGATTGCGCAGCGCGAGGTCACCCGCGCGGGCGGGGTCGAAAAGGGTCGTCATCCGGTCGGGGGGGTTACTTCAGGCCTTCGGCGGCCAGGGCTTCCTGGACTGCGGGGCGGGCCCGCATGCGCTCCTGGAAGGCGATCAGGTTCGTCATGCCCGACAGGTCGATCTTCATCACGGCGGCCCAGCGGCTCACGGTGTAGAGGTAGGCATCGGCGACGCTGAAGGTGTCGCCCATGAGGTACTGCTTGCCGGCGAGCTCGCTGTCGACCCACAGCAGGCGGTTGATCAGCTTGTCGCGGAACACGCCCTTGGCCTCTTCGGGCACCGCGGCGTTGAACAGCGGCCCGAAGCCCTTGTGCAGCTCGGTGCTGATGAAGGTCAGCCACTCCTGCACGCGGTAGCGGGGCAGGGTGCCGTTGGCGGGGGCGAGGTTCTTCTGCGGGACCTGGTCGGCGATGTACTGCACGATCGCCGGGCCTTCGCGCAGGCGGGTGCCGTCGTCGAGCTCCAGCAGGGGCACGTAGCCCAGGGGGTTGATGGCGTAGTAGCTGCTGCCGTCGGGCAGCTTGTGCGTCTTGGTGGGCGCCAGCACCAGTTCGAAGGGCAGGCCCGCCTCGCGCAGGACGATGTGGGGCGAGAGCGAGCAGGAACCGGTGGAGTAGTACAGCTTCATGGCGTGGAGGAAGGGTCAGGGGTGGAAGACCCCTGATCCTATCCACGTGCGGGAAGCCCCGCGCCGTCCTCAGAAGTTCGAGGTCGTGGTGGTGTTGGCCGTCACGGTCACGGTGCGCGTGCCGAGGAAGACCAGCGTGTCGTTCGCCTCGGGGTTGTCGGTGCCCGCCTGGCAGGTGTAGGCCAGCGTGTAGCTGCCGGCCGGCAGGAAGGCCGCGGTGTAGCTGGCCACGCCGTTGGTGGTGACCACGTTCGCCGAGGTGACCGGCTGGGTGCCGGTGCCGCCGACGTCGTCGGGCGTGGCGCCTGCGCCGGCGTAGACGTAGATCACGCGGACCGCGCCGGTGGCCGGGCAGCTGGCGTCCTGCAGGAAGGCGGTGCCCACGGTGCCGGAGACGGTGCCGACCTGCGTGTTGTCCACGATGCGCAGCGCCGGCTTCAGGAAGTACGGGCTGCCGGCGGACTGCGGATGGGTGATCGACTTGCGCAGGTCGAAGTCGATGGTGAAGGTGGAGGTGCCGCCATTGGGCACGGTGAAGCCGCTGACCAGCTTCAGGCCGGACTGCGAGCCGCTGGGCACGCGCAGGGGCACCTTCGTGCCATCGGTCTGCTCCAGGTACGAGGCGAGGTCGTTGCCGGTGGCGTTGACCAGCAGGCGCATCCACTCGTACTGGCCGGCGGTGACGGTCGCGCCCTGCAGCAGGGCCGCGGCGTTGCCGCCCTGCAGCGCCAGCAGGTCGATGGTGCGGGGCGTGCTGAAGTTGATGACCTGTTCGTTGTCGCCGGCGCGCTTGATGGCCACGCCATCGAACTGCACCACCACGGCGGTGGCGTCGTCGACCGGGGCGTCGGTCACGCCGACATTCAGCGTGCCGGTGCCGGGCCCGCCGCCGCCGCCGCCGCCGCCGCAGGCGGCGAGCGTGAGGGCCAGGGCCAGGCCGGTGAGGGTCTTGAGGGAATTCATGGTTGCCGTTCTCCTTCTTGGATGCCGCTGTCGCAGCCATGCAACCTTAATGCTGACTCGGTCCGTATGGATGAGTTGTTTGGTGAAAAGCCTGTCAGGTTTGTAACAGAGCCGGGCCGCTCCCGGGCCGGGTCGCCGCTTCCAGGCGGGTGAGCCAGGTGATGGCCTGCTCCCGGGTCGTGCCGCACATCTCGGCCGAGGGCTGCAGCCCGGCGCAGAAGGCGGGACGGTCGGGGTGGCCGAAGATGCGGCAGCGCTGGTCGGCGTCCAGCTGGACGCAGGGCACGCCGGCCGGCTTGCCGTGGGGCATGCCGGGCAGGGGCGAGGTGATCGAGGGGGCGGTGCAGCAGGCACCGCAGCCCGGCCGGCAGTCCATGGCGCTCAGGCCCCCTGCAGCCGGGTGGCGGCCGCGATGACCTGGTCGACCACCGCCTCGACGGCCGCGCGGGCCTTGTCGTTCACCAGCCGGCCCTGGGCGTCGAAGGCGTCGGCGGCCTTGCCCAGGGCGTGGTTGCGCGGCGCGACCCAGCACTTGATGTTGAGCAGCAGCGGGGCAAGGTGGCTCTGCGCCCGCAGCCCGCCCAGGGCGCCGGGCGAGGCGCTCAGCATGCCCACCACCTTGCCGCGGCTGGCGCGGAATTCGTCGCCCCAGGTGGGGTCGCCCTGGACCGGGCTGGTGACCCAGTCGATCACGTTCTTCAGCAGCGGCGGGTAGCTGGCGTTGTATTCGGGCGTGCAGATGATCCAGCCCGCGTGGTCGAAGAACACCTGCTTGAGCTGGACCTGGGCCGGCGGCCGGGCGTGGGCCTCCAGGTCGGCGTTGTAGAGCGGCAGGTCATAGTCGGACAGCTCCAGGAGCGTCACCCCCTCCACCTTGGGCCGCGCCATTTCGGCCACGGCCCGGGCGAGCTGGCGGTTGTAGGAGGCGGCGCGGGTGCTGCCGGCGAAGACGAGGAGCTTCATGGCCCTCATTGCAGCACAGGATCGGACGGGTGGAGGGCGGCACGAGGGCAACGGGTTTTACAATGTACATAAATGGAGATTTGTACATATGCAATCCCTGTCACTGAGTGAGTTCCGTGCGCACGTGTCCGAGATGCTCGACCTGGTCGAGCAGAAGGGGGAGAGTGTGCGCATCCTGCGCCACGGCAAGCCGGTGGCGGAGCTGGTGCCCGTGCGTCCGGAGTCGGCGGATGTGCCGAGTTACCTGCAGCCGTTCGAGCCGATCCGCTACGCCAAGCCTCCGAGCAAGGGTGGCGCCGAGATGATCATCGAGGAGCGGGACGGAGGCTGGTGATGAAGGTCCTGTTCGACAGTTCCGCGCTGTTCAAGCGCTATGCCGGCGAGGCCGGGGGGGATCAGGTCCTGGCCCTCCAGGGCCGGGCCACGTCCATCGTGCTCGCGGCCCACTGCTTCACCGAGCTGATGTCGGCCCTGACGCGGCAGTGGCGGGAGGGCGCCTTCGGCGACGCCGAATTCCGCCGTGTGCACACCCGGATGCGCGAGGACTTCGACGCCTACCGGATCGAGCCGCTGTCCCGGACGGTCGAGGACCTGGCGGTGGCTGCCATGGCCTTGTCGCCGCTGCGCCCGATGGACGCGCTCCACATCGGCTCGGCCCAGGCGGCCCGGGTCAACCTGTTCGTGACGGCCGACCGCCGCCAGGCCGCCGCCGCGCAAGTCGTGGGCTTGCGCACCGAATGCATCGAGATCTGACCATGCTGTATCCCCAAGAATTCGACGTCATCGTCGTCGGCGGCGGCCACGCCGGTACCGAGGCCGCGCTGGCCGCTGCCCGCATGGGCTGCCAGACCCTGCTGCTGACCCACAACATCGAGACCCTCGGGCAGATGAGCTGCAACCCCTCGATCGGCGGCATCGGCAAGGGCCACCTGGTCAAGGAGGTCGACGCGCTGGGCGGCGCCATGGCCATCGCGACGGACGAGGGCGGCATCCAGTTCCGCATCCTCAACAGCTCCAAGGGCCCGGCCGTGCGCGCCACCCGCGCCCAGGCCGACCGCATCCTTTACAAGGCGGCCATCCGCCGCCGGCTGGAGAACCAGCCTCACCTCACGCTGTTCCAGCAGGCCGTCGACGACCTGATGGTCGAGGGCGACCGGGTGGTGGGCGCGGTCACGCAGATCGGCATCCGCTTCCGCGCGCGGACGGTGGTGCTGACGGCCGGCACCTTCCTCGACGGCAAGATCCACGTCGGCCTGGAGAACTATGCGGCCGGCCGCGCGGGCGACCCGCCGGCGGTGTCGCTGTCCGGACGCCTCAAGGAGCTGAAGCTGCCCCAGGGCCGCCTCAAGACCGGCACGCCGCCGCGGCTGGACGGCCGCACCATCGACTGGTCCCGGTGCGAGGAGCAGCCCGGCGACCTGGACCCGGTGCCGGTGTTCAGCTTCATGGGCAACGCCGCGATGCACCCGAAGCAGGTGCCCTGCTGGATCACCCACACCAACGAGCGCACGCACGAGATCATCCGCTCCGGCTTCGACCGCAGCCCGATGTTCACCGGCAAGATCGAGGGCGTGGGCCCGCGCTACTGCCCCAGCGTCGAGGACAAGATCAACCGCTTCGCCGACAAGGACAGCCACCAGATCTTCCTGGAGCCCGAGGGCCTGACCACGCACGAGGTCTATCCCAACGGCATCTCCACCAGCCTGCCGTTCGACATCCAGTACGCGCTGGTGCGCTCGATGAGGGGCCTGGAGAACGCGCACATCCTGCGCCCGGGCTACGCCATCGAGTACGACTACTTCGACCCGCGCTCCCTCAAGAGCAGCTTCGAGACCCGGCAGATCCAGGGCCTGTTCTTCGCCGGCCAGATCAACGGCACCACCGGCTACGAGGAGGCGGCGGCCCAGGGCCTGTTCGCCGGCATCAACGCCGCGCTGCAGTGCCGGGGGGAGGGCGCCTGGGTGCCGCGCCGGGACGAGGCCTACCTGGGCGTGCTGGTGGACGACCTGATCACCAAGGGCGTGACCGAGCCCTACCGGATGTTCACCAGCCGCGCCGAGTTCCGCTTGCAGCTGCGCGAGGACAACGCCGATATGCGGCTGACCGAGGCCGGCCGCAGACTGGGGCTGGTGGACGATGCGCGCTGGGACCTGTTCAACCGCAAGCGTGACGCTGTTTCACGTGAAACCGAGCGGCTGAAGGCGACCTGGGTGAACCCGCGCATCCTGCCGGCCGCCGAGTCCGAGCGGGTGCTGGGCAAGGCCATCGAGCACGAGTACAACCTGGGCGACCTGCTGCGCCGCCCGGGCGTGGGCTACGAGTCGCTGGTGGGCATGGATGGCGGCAAGTACGCGACCCCGGCTGTTTCACGTGAAACGCTGGGTGACCTGTACGCGCCCGTGGTGGAGCAGATCGAGATCGGCGCCAAGTACGCCGGCTACATCGAGCGCCAGAAGGACGAGGTCGAGCGCGCCGCCTACTACGAGAACCTGCGGCTGCCGGCCGAGCTGGACTACATGCAGGTGACGGCGCTGAGTATCGAGGTCCGCCAGAAGCTGGCCAAGCACCGCCCCGAGACCCTGGGGCAGGCGTCGCGGATTTCGGGGGTGACCCCGGCGGCCGTGTCGCTGCTGCTGGTCCACCTGAAGAAGAGCAAGTACCTGGGCTTTGCCGACGCCGCCGCCAACCAGGCCGGCCCGGAGGCCGCGTGATCCCGGAAGCGGGAAGGGGAGGGGCGATGACGGAATCGCCGTATGCCGGTCGGCTGCGTGCCGGCCTGGCCGCACTGGGACTGGCGCTGGATGAGGGGCGGCAGGCGCAACTGCTGACCTACCTCGGCCTGATCCAGAAGTGGAACCGGGTCTACAACCTCACCGCGGTGCGCGACCCGGACGAGATGTTCGGGCTGCACCTGCTGGACAGCCTGGCCGTGGTCGGGCCGCTGCGCCGGCACGCCGGCGGGCGGGCGCTGCGCCTGCTGGATGTCGGCTCCGGCGCGGGCCTGCCGGGCGTGGTGCTGGCGATCTGCTGCCCGGACATGGCGGTGGATTGCGTGGACACGGTGGGCAAGAAGGCTGCCTTCATCCAGCAGGTGGCGGTCACGCTGCGCCTGCCGAACCTGCGCGGCGTCCATGCCCGGGTGGAGAACCTGGCCGGGCCCTACGACGTGATCAGTTCCCGGGCCTTCGCCTCGCTGGCGGACTTCGTGGCCTGGTCCGGTGGAGCCCTCGCCGACGGCGGTGTCTGGCTGGCGATGAAGGGCAAGCATCCGGCCGACGAGATCGCCGAGCTGCCGGCAGGCGTGTCGGTGTTTCACGTGGAACCCTTGACGGTGCCGGGCGTGGACGCCGAGCGGTGCATCGTCTGGCTGAAAAGGGAGCAGGGCCTCACGTAAACTCGGCCCATCCTCCAAGACCACTCCGGGAACCCAGATTTTCATGTTCGGCGTTGCAGACTACGGTGCCTTCGTCGCGGCCATCGTGCTGTTCCTCGCCATCCCGGGTCCCGGCAACCTGGCGCTGATCACCTCCACCGGCAAGGGGGGCATCCGGGGCGGCCTGGCGGCCACCCTCGGCGTGATCGCCGGGGACCAGGTCCTGCTCTGGGCGGCGGTGGCCGGCGTGGCCGCGCTGCTGGTGGCATTCCCCCCGGCCTTCCATGCCGTCCAGTGGCTGGGCGCCGCCTACCTGGCCTGGCTGGGCCTGCGGATGCTGCGCGCCAAGCCGGGCGACCAGCCCGTGCTGAACATCCAGCCCCGGCAGTATTTCCGGCAGGCCGCGGTCATCACCCTGCTCAACCCGAAGGCCATCGTGTTCTACATGGCCTTCTTCCCCCTCTTCGTCGATCCGGCCCGCCACCAGGGTCTGGTGACCTTCGGCGCGATGGCCCTGACCATCGCCGCGCTGACCTTCGCCTATGGCCTGGTCGTCGTGCTGCTGACCCATTTCATGGCCGAGCGGCTGCGGGCGAATCCGCGGATCGGCTCCTGGCTGGAAAAGCTGGCGGGCGTCTTCCTGATCGGCTTCGGGCTCAAGCTGGCCCTGGGCCGTTAGGGGTGGCATGTGAGTGGCCGCCCACAAGTAACAAGTAAAGAACCACTAACCCCTCATGCCCAGGCCGGGCGGGACTGACATGGCACGAATCTTTTGCGTCGCGAACCAGAAGGGCGGGGTCGGCAAGACCACCACCACGGTGAACCTGGCCGCCGGCCTGGCCAAGGTCGGCCAGCGGGTGCTGCTGATCGACCTGGACCCGCAGGGCAACGCCACCATGGGCTCGGGCATCGACAAGCGCGAGATCGAGTACACGGTCTACGACGTGCTGCTGGAGTCCGCTTCCGTGGCCGAGGCCCGGGTGCGCGCCGAGCGCTGTGGCTATGACGTGCTGGGCGCCAACCGCGAACTGGCCGGTGCCGAGGTCGAGCTGGTCGGCCTGGAGCGCCGCGAGAAGCGCCTGAAGCAGGCCCTGGCCGCCGTGGCCGGCGATTACGACATCGTCCTGGTCGACTGCCCGCCCTCCCTGTCCATGCTCACGCTCAACGGCCTGTGCGCCGCCCATGGCGTGATCGTGCCGATGCAGTGCGAGTACTTCGCGCTGGAGGGCCTGTCCGATCTGGTCAACACCATCAAGCAGGTCCACGCCAACCTCAACCCCGACCTGCAGGTCATCGGCCTGCTGCGCGTCATGTTCGACCCGCGGATCACCCTGCAGCAGCAGGTGAGCGAGCAGCTCAAGGGCCACTTCGGCGAAAAGGTGTTCGACGCCGTCATCCCGCGCAACGTGCGCCTGGCCGAGGCGCCCAGCTATGGCCTGCCCGGCGTGGTGTTCGACCCGTCGGCGCGCGGCAGCAAGGCCTTCATCGACTTCGCCAAGGAGCTGGTCGCCCGCATCAGCCGCCTGGAATACCGTTGAGCCGTACTTCCATGCGACAGGTGAGCGCTCGCTACCGGAATTGACCCCATGAAACCGTCCAACGTCCTGATCCTCCCAGGCTGGCACAACAGTGGCCCCGCCCACTGGCAGACGCTGTGGGAGCAGCGCCACGGCTACCGGCGCGTGGAACAGCACGACTGGGACCGGCCGCTGCGCGGCGACTGGATCACCCGGCTGGAGGAGGTCCTGCTCACGTGCGACGAGCCAGCGGTGCTGGTGGCCCACAGCCTGGGCTGCGTGCTGGTGGCCGCCTGGGCCTCGG
Source organism: Ramlibacter sp. GCM10027632 (assembly GCF_042675325.1). Taxonomy (NCBI): domain Bacteria; kingdom Pseudomonadati; phylum Pseudomonadota; class Betaproteobacteria; order Burkholderiales; family Comamonadaceae; genus Ramlibacter; species Ramlibacter sp. GCM10027632. The sequence continues at coordinate 120,049 of NZ_JBHTGW010000006.1, forward strand.
TCAGCCGCAACACCGACCGCGTCAAGGGCGCCCTGCTGGTGGCGCCCGGCGACGTCGAGCGGCCGGACATGCAGGGCCAGCTGCACAGCTGGCGGCCGATCGCATTGCAGCGCCTGCCATTCCGCAGCGTGCTGGTGGCCAGCCAGGACGACCCGCACTGCCACTTCGCTCGCGCCCGCCAATTCGCCGCCGACTGGGGCGCGCAGTGCATGGACCACGGCAACGCGGGCCACATCAATGCCGACTCCGGCCTGGGCAGCTGGCCGGAAGGCCATGTGCTGCTGCAGGACCTGATGTCCTCCTGAATCCCGGATCCTCAGAAAGAAACGCCACGATGGTGACCAAGAAACCCAAGGGCCTGGGCCGCGGCCTGGAAGCCCTGCTCGGACCGTCGGCCTCCGCCGCCCCGGCCGATGCCCCCGCTGCCGGCCCCGCCGGCGGCCAGACCGGCTCGCTCAAACTCGACGAGCTGGTCCCCGGCCAGTACCAGCCGCGCACGCGGATGGACGAAGGCGCGCTCTACGAGCTGGCCGAGAGCATCAAGGCCCAGGGCATCATGCAGCCCATCCTGGTGCGCCAGCTGCAGAGCGGGCCGAACGCCGGCAAGTACGAGATCATTGCCGGCGAGCGCCGCAGCCGCGCGGCCCGCCTGGCCGGGCTGGACAGCGTGCCGGTGCTGGTGCGCGAGGTGCCGGACGAGGCCGCAGCCGCGATGGCCCTGATCGAGAACATCCAGCGCGAGGACCTCAACCCGCTGGAAGAGGCCCAGGGCCTGCAGCGCCTGGTCAAGGAATTCGGGCTGACCCACGAGCAGGCCGCCCAGGCGGTGGGCCGCTCGCGCAGCGCCGCGTCCAACCTGCTGCGCCTGCTGAACCTGGCCGAGCCGGTGCAGACCCTGCTCATGGCCGGCGACCTGGACATGGGCCATGCCCGCGCCCTGCTGGCCCTGGAGCGGGCCGCCCAGATCACCGCGGCCCACCAGATCACCGCCAAAAGCCTGTCGGTGCGCGAGGCCGAGAGCCTGGTCAAGAAGATCGGCGCCGAGTTCAACCTGGTCTCGCCCAAGCCCAAGAAGGAGAAGTCGCGCGACCTGCGGCGGGTGGAGGAGGAGCTGTCCGACCTGCTGACCGCCGAGGTCGAGGTGCGGGTGAAGAAGCGCGTGAAGCGCAACGGCCGCATCGAGGAGATGGGCGAGGTGTCCATCCAGTTCGGCTCGCTGGACGAGCTCAACGGCCTGATCGACAAGCTGCGCGCCACCGCCTGATCGACAGGCTGAGCGCGACCGCCTGGGCCCCGCCGGCCCCGGAAAGACAAAGCCCCGCAGTGCGGGGCTTTGTCCTTGGCGAAAGGGCCGGCTTACAGCGCGAAGATCTTGCCCGGGTTCATGATGTTCTTCGGGTCCAGCGCGCGCTTGATGGTGCGCATCATGTCCACCGCCCCCGGGCCGGCCTCGGCCAGCAGGAAGCCCATCTTGTGCAGGCCCACGCCGTGCTCGCCGGTGCAGGTGCCGCCCAGGGTGAGGGCGCGGGTGACGAGCTGGTGGTTCAGCGCCTCGGCCTTCTCGTGCTCGGCGGGGGCGTTCGGGTCCAGCAGGTAGCCGAAGTGGAAGTTGCCGTCGCCCACGTGGCCCACCAGGAAGTAGGGGATGCCGCTGGCATCGGCCTCGGCCACCGAGTCGAGCAGGCAGTCGGCCAGGCGGGAGATGGGCACGCAGGTGTCGGTGGAGATGACGCGGCAGCCGGGGCGCGACTGCACCGCGGCGAAGTAGGCGTTGTGGCGGGCCGTCCACAGGCGGGTGCGGGCCTCCGGCGTGGTGGCCCACTCGAAGGCGTTGCCGCCATGGTCGGCCGCGATCTCCTGCACGGTCTGGGCCTGCTCCTCGACGCCGGCCGGCGAGCCGTGGAACTCCATCAGCAGCATCGGCTCCTCGCGCAGCGTGAGCTTGCTGTGGGCGTTCACCATGCGCACGGTGTTCGCGTCGATCAGCTCCACCCGGGCGATGGGCACGCCCATCTGGATCACCGCGATGGTGGTGCGCACCGCGGCCTCGATGCTGGGGAAGGAGCAGGTCGCCGCCGAGACCGCCTCGGGCAGCGGGTAGATGCGCAGGGTGATCTCGGTCATCACGCCCAGCGTGCCCTCGCTGCCCACGAACAGGCGGGTCAGGTCGTAGCCGGCGGAGGACTTCTTGGCGCGGGTGCCGGTGCGGATCGCCTCGCCCGAGGCGGTGACCACCTCGAGCGCCAGCACGTTCTCGCGCATGGTGCCGTAACGCACGGCGTTGGTGCCCGAGGCGCGGGTGGCGCACATGCCGCCGAGGGAGGCGTCGGCGCCCGGGTCGATCGGGAAGAACAGGCCCGTGCTCTTGATCGCCTCGTTGAGTTGCTTGCGCGTCACCCCGGGCTGCACGGTGACCGTGAGGTCCTCGGGGTTGACCGACAGCACCCGGTTCATGCGGGACACGTCGATGCAGATGCCGCCCTGCACCGCCAGCAGGTGGCCCTCCAGCGAGGAGCCCACGCCGAAGGGGATCACTGGCACGTCATGGGCAGCCGCCAGGCGCACGGCGTCGGACACGTCCTGGGTCGACTCGGCGAACACCACCGCCGCCGGCGGCGGCGCGATGAAGGGCGACTCGTCGCGGCCATGCTGCTCGCGTACCGCCAGGGCCGTCGAGCACTGCGCGCCGAAGCGGGCCTGCAGCGCCTCGATCAGTGCCGGCGGGACCTCGCGCAGCGCGAGTTCGGGGACCAGGTGGGAGGTGGCGGTGGGAGCGTTCATGGGGCAGGCGGGAAAAACAGCGCCCCAGTGTATTCGCCGGGCCGCGCTGCGGTACTGCGGTTGCCCCTGATGGCGCCAGGTCCTCCCCGCTGCCCCCGGGCCGGCGTCGGCCCCGTGCAAGGTGGCATAGGACAATGCCACCTTTCCAATTCGAACCAACCGGAGACTGCGCCATGGGCAAGCGCCTGACCCAGATCGCCACCCGCACCGGCGACGATGGCACCACGGGCCTGGGAAACAACACCCGGGTCGCCAAGAACCACCTGCGCGTGCAGGCCATGGGAGATGTCGACGAACTCAACTCGCACATCGGCCTGCTCCTGTGCGAGCCCATGCCGCAGTCGGTGCGCGACCTGCTCGTCGAGGTGCAGCACCAGCTGTTCAACCTCGGCGGCGAGCTGTCCATTCCCGGCTTCGAGCTGCTGCAGGCCGAGGCGGTGATCACGCTGGACGAGGCGCTGGAGGACCACAACGCCACGCTGCCCCGGCTCGAGGAGTTCATCCTCCCCGCCGGCACGCGCGGCGCGGCCCAGGCCCATGTGTGCCGCACCGTCTCGCGCCGCGCCGAGCGCGCGGTCGTGGCCCTGGGCGCGGCCGAGCCGCTGCGTGATGCGCCGCGCCAGTACCTGAATCGGCTGTCGGACCTGATGTTCGTGCTGGCGCGGGTGCTCAATCGCCTCGACGGCGGCGACGACGTTTACTGGAAAAGCAAGCGGCTCGCCGGCGGCGGGGCCTGAGTCCGGTCAGATCGAGTCGACCTTCTCCTCGGTGGAACTGGTCGACGCCGGGGCGACGCTGACGTTCACGCCCTTGAGGACGTTCACGAACGCCGGCAGGGTGGCGCCCGCGAGCTCCGCGGCGCGGCCCAGGCGGGTCAGCGAGTCCTTGACGGGGAGCACCTTGCCCACGCTCATGGGGTTGGACGCCACGGAGCTGACGAGGCTCTGGCCGGTGGACACCAGGTCCTTGGACTGGAACACCCCCAGCAGGAAGTTGCCCACGCCCTTGGCGACCTGCTGCTGCTTCTCGGCGCTCAGGGCCTTGGTCTGGGCTTCCAGGTCCTTGCTCTCGCCCAGGCGCTTGAGTTCGGCGAGCGCGCTTTGCTGGACTTCCTGGAACTTGGCGCCGGCCTCCTTCGGCTCGGTGAGCTTGCCCACCTCCTCGAACAGGGTCCGGGTCTTGGCCAGCTCGCCTTCCTTCAGGTAGGCCGCGGCGATGGCGAGGTAGGCCTTGGACAGCGTCTTCTCGATGTTGAAGCTCTTGGTCAGGAACGCGGCGACGTCGGCATCGACATTGCCGCCGCCGGAGCCGCCGCGGGCACCCCCCAGGAGGCCGCCGAACTGGGCGAAGGCGGGAGCGGCCGTCAGGGCGACGGCGCCGGTCACGAGGGATCTGCGTTTCATGGTCATGGGTAGGCTCACTTGGTTGCGTTGAGTTTTTCGATGAGTTTTGGCAAGTTCTTGGACACGCTCTCGATCGCCTTGGAACCGGCGAAATGGGTGACCTGGGGCATTGCCACGCCCTTGATGCTCAGCTTCTCTGCCTGGACGAAGTTCGCCACGCGCTCGGCCCCCTTCTCGAGGATGACGGTCGCGGCGGCCAGCATGTCGAAGCCGCAGCTGTCGCCCTGGCAGGCGGGCGGCTCCGGCTTGACCAGGTAGCCGGGGCGCACGCAGACCTCGGTGGCGGTGGGGCGCTGCAGCTTCAGCTTGAACTTGCCTTCGTCGAGGAGCCGGTTGGCGTCCGCGTAGAACGCCGGATCCGCCAGGGCGACCTGCAGCTTCGCCGCGCTGTAGGCGCCGTGCTGCAGCACCGGCAGCAGGAAGCCGGCGGGGATGGAGCCCGGGGCGACATAGGGCGTCTCGCACTCGCTCATTCGCACCTGCCCCTTGCGCGGCATGTTGGCGATCACGACGCGGTCGCCCCGGCGCACCTCGGTGTCGAGCGGTGTGTACGAGAAGACCGTCGCGTCTCCCTCGGCCCGGGGCTCCCCGGCGCCGCTGCCAAGCGCCAGCCGCCAGGCAGCCTGCTGGCCATGGACCTGGACGTTCAGCGGACGCAGGACGTCGAAGCTCACCGACGTGCCGGGCGGCAGGGCCAACCCCTGCACCGTGAAGGCGTTGCGGCTGGCGGACGAGACCTCGTACTCGCCGGGCTGGAACCTGACGTTGGCCACGAACTTCTTCGCGACGGCCCGCGTCGCGTTCTTCAGCGAGACCTCGAAGGCGTTGGCGAGGTCGAGCCCGCGACCGCCCTTCTTGTCCAGTTGGTAGTAGTCCTGGCCCATCTCCGAGAACAGCACATGGCCCGCGTGGTCGACCAGTTGCGCGGTCACCGTGGCGGCGAAGGACTCGCGCGTCTCGACGCCCCCGGCGCCGGCCTCGAGGGTGACCGGGGACAGCGAGTGCTGGAACCTCAGGAAGAAATCGGGCGCATCCTGCCGGCTCTCGAAATCCTTGCGAACCGAGGCGAACTTGCTCCAGGGCACGCAGGCGGCCTTGGCCTCGATGCTGGCTTGCGTGTCCTTGAAGTTGGCGTCGACGGCGGCGATCTGGAAGCCGGCGTGGACGCCGATGTCCTTGGCGAACAGGTCCGCGATCGCGGAAGCCCGGGGCTCGGCCTCGCCGACCACGGGCATGACCCGCGGCTTGCGCGAGTCGTCCGCCTCCATGCCGAACTGGAAGGTGAGCTCGTCGCCGGTGGCCAGGCTGCCTTCGCTCGGCTTCAGGATCGCGTAGCGCGATTCCGCGCCGAGGACCCGCACCAGGACCGTTTGGCCCGTCCGGGTGTTCACCGCCTCGGCCTCGTCATTGACCACGAAGCCGGCCTCGAAGCCCTTGTCGGCGACGAACACGCCCTGGGACTGGCCGACGATCCTGACCGTTGCGTCCTTGGGCTTGAAGCCCGCCTGCAGGCCCTTGACCAGCTCCGAGACCTGGCTGGCCAGGCCCTTGGCGATCTCCTGCGCGATCGAGGCCGTGCTCGCCTGCAGCTCCGCTTCCGAGCCAAAGCGGAAGCGCGAATACAGCGTCTCCGACAGCGAATAGACCACCTTGGCCTTCTCGGGCTTGACCAGCTGGAGGTTCAGCGTGATCGGGACCAGCAGTTCGACCGCGCCCCGCTCCCGCGGCACCTGGTACCAGGACGCGCGCGTGATCCCCGCCACCACGGCATAGGACTGCTGGACCGGGACATTGAAGCCCTCGGCGCAGCCCAGGCTGTCGTTGTTGATGTAGCGGTAGGCGCCGCCGGAGCGCACGTTGCGCACCTGGCGGGCGTGGACCACGCTGTCCGGGAACGCGCGTTCCACCTGGCCCGCGAAGTGCTCCAGGATCGACGCCTGCATCGCGGGGTCGATGAGGCGGCGCACGCGCGGATCGACCAGCGGGCGCTTCTCGGGCGGCAGGCTGTTGCTCACGCCCTCCAGCTCCTTGACCGGGAAGACGAAGAACTGGGACGCCTGGGCGCAGGCGGCGCCACTGGCCACCAGCAGGGCGATCACGGATCGCCGCCAGGGGGCGGCATGCAAGGTGCGGGCTTCCATGCTCAGTAATCCGCGGGGCAGCGCCCTTCGACGCAGACCACCACGCGGTTGCCCTTGGTCTGCACCTCGGCGTTCTTCATCTCGGCGCCGAGCTTGTCCAGCATCCGCTCGATGCGGCGCGCCAGGTCGCCGCCCTTGGACGACATCGTGTAGACGCGGGTGGATTCGGTGCGGCGGTCCTCGCGCAGCTCGCCGACGAGTTCACGCAGCGCGTCCTCGAAGCCGCCACCGATGCCGCGCGTGATCCGCTCCGAGCTGAAGAGGGTGACGGTGTAGGACTGCCCCATCTGGGCCAGGCGCTGGAGCTCGCGGGTCGCGGCGTTGCCCACGGTCTGCGCCAGCTCGGTCGCCAGGGCGGAGGCCAGGTTGGAGCGGCAGTCCTGGTCGGAGCTGCCATCGGCGCGCTTGACCAGGGTGCCCACCACGAGCCCGCGACCGGTGTTCACATTGAACGAATCCAGCTTCAGCATGCCGGAGCACAGCGTCCGGCCGCTGGCGCTCTTGCCCTCGGCGTTCATCACCGAGGAGCCGAACACGACGTACTTGGCGTTGAAGGGGTTCTTCGCGGCCTTCTGGGCGTACATCTCGAACTTGCCCTGGGTCTCGATGTCCGAGATCAGCATCTTGCCCTTGCCGGTCTCGCGCAGGTCGCGCTCCGGCGTGTACTCCAGGCCGTACTGCCGGGTGACCTGGGCCAGTCGCTGCGCGATCAGCGCGGAGGCCGCGTCCGCGGGCTTGGCGTTGTTCAGGTCAGGGAAGACCGTCTTCGACTTGAAGCTGGTGACGTCCTTCTGGTTGACGATGTTGTTCTGCTGCTGCGCGAAGCTGCCGGACTGCACGTTCTTGCGGTCCGAGGCGGAGGCGCTCGAGGCATTCACGCTCGAGGCGACGCGGGTGTCGGAGCTGGCGGCCGCTGCCACGCTCGATTGCGAGCTGCCGGCGTAGGCGCTGCGCTGGGCGCCGGCGACCTGGGTGTCGCGCGCGGCGGCGGCGGACCCGCCGTAGCCGTCCTGCACCGCCGCGGCGCGGCGGTCGCTGCCCGCGAACGAGGAGGACTGGCTGCCGGCCACGCTGGCCTGGCGGTTGGCGGCGTAGCTGGAGGACTCGCGCGAGGAGGCTGCCATCGAACCCTGGTAGGACGAGGCGGACGACGACTTGCTGCTGGTGTCGGAGAAGCTCGCGCCCGAAGACCGCGAGCTGGTGTCGGAGGAACTGCTCTTGTCCTGGAAGAACTCGACCTCGCTCACGATCGGCTTGCTCGGGTCCAGGTTGGTCGCGATGCCCCAGTACTCGTCGATCAGGAAGACGATGGAGGCCGCCTCCATCACGTTGGCGTTCTGCAGGCCGAGCGAGCGAGACAGGTCGGTCAACTCCGCGCTGTCGACGGACAGCGTGGTGCGCGCCGTCAGGATGTCGCCCTCGGTGACGTAGGTGGTCTTGAGGTTGGGGCCGAAGTTCTTGACCAGCTCGCCGATGGCTTCGTCCGCCTTCGGTCCCTTGGCTTCGACGTTCAACCGCAGCTTCAGGGCGGCGCGGATCGCGTCGTACTCGGCCTGGCGGCGGGCCGCGGCGCGGGCCGCGATCGGGTCCTTGTGGGACTTGATGCTCACCTCCGCCTGGCCGACCTGGTTGATCGCCTCGGCCCAGGCGACGACGGAGGAGGCACAGGCGGCGGCCGCAGCCATGCCGAGGACCAGCTTCTTGAATTTCAAGGGAGACCTTTCAACAGGGGGAGGGGACGGGGCTCGCCTGGCCGCAAGCGCCAGGTGGCCCGGGTGTGCGGAGTGCCGGCGGCTGCGGCGCTCAGGGTTTCACGGAGGCCGAGGCGTCGCCCGCCCGGACCTCGAGGCCACCGCCTGGCAGGACGCGGGCCACGGCGTCCGGTGCCGGGGCAGGGGTGCCGACCCGCGGTGCGGACGGCTGCGGTGCGGCGGAAGCCGCCTGCGCGCTCGTGGCCGCGCCCGGGCTGGCCGAGACGATCAGGGCGAGGAAACGCGGGTCGGTCCGCAGCAGGGCGAAGTGGTCGTCCAGCAGCAAGCGGGTGGGGTCGACCGCGCCGTGGTCCGCGGCGATGCGCAGGTAGGCCAAGGCCTTGTCGGTGTCGCCAAGCCGTGCGGACGAGCGTGCCACCACCAGCGCGGCGTCACCGCGCGCGGCGCCGGCCTTCTGCGCCAGCGGGGTGGCGTGCTCGATGGCTTGCTGGAACCGGCCCTGCTCCAGCGCCGCGTTGGCCTCCTGCAGCGCCGATGGGTCGGTCTTCGGCCGGATGAAACTGGCGAACTGCTCGCGGGCCTGGTCACAGCCCGAGGCAATCAGTGAGGCAGAAAGTGCAAATAATGCGATGAAGACTAGGCGACGCATCGACTAGAAAAAAGTTAAATTGAATATAGTGGTCAACGTGAATGTTATTTGTGCGGTGCACGAATTGCAATGCAGCAAAAGTGCCTAGGGTGTGTCTTGCAGGGGGGGTGGCGCCGCGCGGGTGTTGAGCCGCAAGGGCGGCCGGGCGCGACAGGGCCGGGCCGCGAGGCTGCGGCCGGCATGGATGCAGGGAGCGGGCCCGCGGGGGGCGGTGCGCTAGCGCGGCGCCAGCACCGCCATCGTGATGCGCGAGACGCAGGTCGGCCGGCCCTGGTCGTCCTGCAGCTCGATGGCCCACACCTGGGTGGTGCGGCCGATGTGGACGGGCCGCGTCGTGCCCGTCACCCAGCCCGCGCTCACGCCGCGCAGGTGGTTGGCATTGATGTCCAGGCCCACCACCTTGTGGCCCGGCGCGCAGCTGTGGGCCGCGCCCAGCGAGCCCAGCGTCTCGGCCAGCACCACGCTCACCCCGCCATGCAGCAGGCCATAGGGCTGGCTGGTGCGATGGTCCACCGGCACGCGGGCGCGGATGAAGTCGTCGCCGACCTCGAGGAACTCGATGCCGAGGTGTTCAGCCGCCGTGCCGCGACTCAGCGAGGTGAGCGACTCGACGGAGATGGGGTGGGTCCAGGTGGGCATGTGGACGATCTTACCGGCCGCTCACTTGCCGTTCGTGCCGCGACCGAGCAAGGCCCACAGCAGGATGGCGCCGAAGGTGGCGGTGCCGATGCCGCCCAGGGCGAAGCCGCCGAACTTCAGGGTGAAGTCACCGGTGCCCAGCACCAGGGTGATGGCGGCCACGATCAGGTTGCGGTTCTGCGAGAAGTCGACCTTGTTGTCGACCCAGATCTTGGCGCCGGCCACCGCGATCAGGCCGAACACCACGATCGACACGCCCCCCATCACCGGCAGCGGGATGGCCTGGATCACGGCCCCGAACTTGGGCGAGAAGCCGAGCACCACCGCGATCAGCGCCGCCAGCAGGAACACCGCGGTCGAATAGATCTTGGTCGCGGCCATCACGCCGATGTTCTCCGCGTAGGTGGTCACGCCGGTACCGCCCGAGGCGCCGCTGACCATGGTGGCGATGCCGTCGCCGATGAAGGCGCGGCCCATGTACGGATCGAGGTTGCGCCCGGTCATCGCGGTCACCGCCTTGATGTGGCCCAGGTTCTCGGCCACCAGGATGATGGCCACCGGGGCAATCAGCAGCATGGCCTGCGCCTCGAACACCGGCGCGGCGAAGGTCGGCGCGCCGAACCAGGCGGCGCTGGCGATGCCGGACAGGTCCATCGGCTTGCCCAGGCCCATGCCGTTGGTGAGGACCGCGTAGACCACCGAGGCCAGGATCAGGCCGACCAGGATCAGGAGGCGCTGCACCATGCCGCGGGTGAACACCGCCACCAGCGCCACGCACACGAAGGTCACGGCCTGCATCCATGACTCGAAGTTGTTGGCCGCCATGTTCTTGACGGGGATGCCCGCCAGGTTCAGGCCGATCACCGCCACCACCGAGCCGGTGACCACCGGCGGCATGAAGCGCTCGATCCAGCCGGTGCCGATGGCCTGAACCACCGCGCCGATCACGGTGTACAGCGCGCCGCAGGCGACGATGCCGCCCAGCGCCACGCCGATGTTCGCGTTGGGGCCCTTGCCCGCATACGCCGTGGCCGCGATCACCACGCCGATGAAGGCGAAGCTCGACCCCAGGTAACTGGGCACTTTGCCACCCGTGATCAAAAAGAAGATCAACGTGCCGATGCCGCTCATGAGGATGGCGGTGTTCGGGTCGAAGCCCATGAGGATCGGGGCCAGCACCGTGGCGCCGAACATCGCGATCACGTGCTGCACGCCCATGGCCGCCGTCTGCGGCCAGGGCAGGCGCTCATCGGGGCCGATCACGCCGCCGGCAGCCAGGGTGGACGCGGGCTTCTCGGCCCAGTGGAACATTCCCATGTATCGCTCCTTGCTACAAAAAGTGGAGCGATCCTACAAGCAATGGCCGTGCCGCGACAGTCAAGCGGGCGACGCGCGCGGCCGGGGCGCGTCGGGGCTGCGGGGGAGGGCGGGCGCGGCCCGCCGCGGTCAGAGCGGGTGCTCGGTGTAGAACCGGCCGCCGTGGAACAACAGCGGCGAGGCGCCCGCGCGCAGCGTGCAGCGCTCGACCTCGCCGACGAAGATGACATGGTCGCCCTCGTCGTAGCGGCTGCGGTTGAAGCACTCGAAGGTGGCGGCCGCGCCCGCGATCAGGGGCACGCCGCCGGCGCCGGTCTGGCTTTCCACGCCGCGCCAGCGGTCGATGCCCTTGGTGGCGAAGCGCTCGGCCAGCTCCTTCTGGTCGGCGCCCAGCACGTTGATCGCGTAGTGCGAGTGCGCACGGAAGGCCGGCAGCGAGGCGGCGGCCTGCGACAGGCTCCACAGCACCAGCGGCGGGTCCAGCGAGACCGAATTGAAGGAGTTGGCGGTCAGCCCGATCGGGGTGCCGTCCTCGGCGCGGGTGGTGACGATGGTCACGCCGGTGGCGAACATGCCCAGCGCGGCGCGGAATTCGCGCGTCGAGAAGCTGGGTGTCTGGGCTTGGCGGGAAGGCGTCATCGTCGGGAGGCAGCGGGGGGCGGGCGGTCAGCGGGAACGCGGGTAGTATGACCGCAAGCCGCAGGAGCCGCAGAAGACCATGAGCTTGCCCACTTTCACCACGCTGGGCGCGGGCCCGACCGTGCTGCTGCTGCATGGCGAGGCCGGCGGCCACCTGGCCTTCGCGCCGCAGGTCGAGTCGCTGGCCATGGCCGGCTACCGGGCAGTGGCCTGGGACATGCCGGGCTACGGCCAGAGCCCGCCGATCGAACCCTATGCCTTCAAGGGCCTGGCCCAGCGCTGCGTCGCCCTGGTCGAGGCGCTGCAGGCCGGCCCGGTGGCCCTGATCGGCCACGGCATGGGCGGCATGGTGGCCCAGGAGGTGGTGGCCCGGCGGCCCGAGCTGGTCGGGCGCCTGGTCCTGTGCGGCACCCGCGCCGCGCTCGACGAGGCGGACCGCGCGGGCTTCGTGGCCCGGCGCACCGCGCTGCTCGACGAGGGCCGCGACATGGCCGGCCTGGCCGAGGTCCAGGTGCCGCAGTGGATCGGCCACGCCGCGATGCCCGAGGGCGTGCGGCTGGCGCAGCACGCCATGGGAATGGTGCATGCCTCCACCTACCGGCGGGCGCTGCAGGCCATGGCCGCCTTCGACCGGCGCGATGGCCTCGCCCGCATCCACGTGCCCACGCTGCTGCTCGCGGGCGAGCACGACCGCGAGGTCCCGCCGGCGGTGATGCGCGACATGGCGCGGCGGATCCCCGGCAGCACCTTCCTCGAGATGCGCGGCATCGGCCACCTGCAGAACCTCGAGGCGCCCGACGACTTCGACGGTGCGCTGCTGAACTTCCTCGCGCTGCCGCGGCTGCTGCACTGAGGCTGCCGCACGGCGTCACCCGGCGGGATCGCCCGGGTGACACCGGGCCCGCCAGGTGCGCCGCACAATCGCGCCCAGGAGACACACCATGAGCCAAGACGACCCCCAGATCGCCGCGCGTTTCGGCAGCGGCCGCGCCGTGCCCCGCCTCGAGGACGATGGCCTGCTCAAGGGCCAGGGCCAGTTCACCGACGACCTCGCCCCCGAGGGCGGGCTCAAGGCCTGCTTCGTGCGTTCGCCGCACCCCCATGCGCGCATCGTGCGCATCGACGCCGACACCGCCCGCGCCATGCCCGGCGTGGCCCTGGTCCTCACCGGCGAGCAGCTCGCGGCCGAGGGCATCAAGCCCATGCCGGTGACCGCCGGCTTCAAGCGCCCCGACGGCTCGCCCGGTGCCTCGCCGGTGCGGCGGGTGCTGGCGCACGAGCGCGTGCGCTTCGTGGGCGAGGCGGTGGCCGTGGTCGTGGCCGAGACCCTGCAGCAGGCCCGCGACGCCGCCGAGGCGGTGTGGGTCGAGTACGAGGACCTGCCGCATGTGGTCACCGTGGAACAGGCCACCGCCGAGGGCGCGCCGGCGCTGTGCGAGGCCGCGCCCGACAACCTGGTGGCCCAGAGCCGCTACGGCGACGCCGAGGCCACGCGCCAGGCCTTCGAGCGGGCCGACCACGTGGTGTCCCTGGAGATCCACAACCAGCGCCTGTCGGCGCTGGCCCTGGAGCCGCGTTCGGTGCTGGCGTGGGTCGCCGAGGACGGCCGACTCACCATCCGCCTGAGCAGCCAGATGCCCTCGGGCCTGCGCGACACCGTGGCCGCCTGCCTCGGCCTGGACAAGGCGCAGGTGCGCGCCACGCTGGGCGACGTGGGCGGCGGCTTCGGCATGAAGACCGGCGCCTACAGCGAGGACGTGGCCACCGCCCTGTGCGCCTGGAAGCTGCGGCGCCCGGTGAAGTGGATCGCCGACCGCAGCGAGGAATTCCTCAGCGCCGTGCCGGGCCGCGACCTGCACACGCAGGCCTCGCTGGCGCTGGCCGCGGACGGCCGCATCCTGGGCCTGCGCGTGCACTCGCAGGGCAACGTCGGCGCCTACGCCCTGCCCACGGGCACGGCCATCGTGCTGCTGATCGGTCCCTGGGTGCAGACCAGCGTCTACGACATTCCCCTGGTCGACTTCCAGTTCCAGGCCATCCTGACCAACACCGCGCCGGTCTCGGCCTACCGCGGCGCGGGCCGGCCCGAGGCCATCTTCATCATCGAGCGCCTGATGGACGAGGCCGCCCGCCAGACCGGCATCGACCGCGTGCAGCTGCGCCGGCGCAACTTCGTGCGCCCCGAGCAGATGCCGTACAAGAACCCGATGGGCCAGACCTACGACGTCGGCCGCTTCGAGCATGTGATGGACCAGGGCCTGGCCCAGGCCGACTGGGCCGGCTTCGAGGCCCGGGCCGCCGCCAGCCGCGCGCGCGGGCTGTGGCGCGGGCTGGGGCTGTCCACCTTCCTCGAATGGACCGGGGGCAACGTGTTCGAGGAGCGCGTCACGCTCACGGTGCTGGCCGACGGCACCATCGAGGTCTTCTCCGCGGTCAATGCCATGGGCCAGGGCATCGCCACCACCCTGGCGCAGCTGGTGGTGGATGTCTTCGGCGTGCCGATCGACAAGGTGCGCGTGGTCCTGGGCGACACCGACCGCGGCGACGGCTTCGGCACCGCCGGCTCGCGCTCGCTGTTCACCGGCGGTTCGGCCATGCGCATCGGCGCCGAGCGCACGCTCGACGCGGCGCGCCAGCTGGCCGCGAAGGAGCTGGAGGCCAGCGCCGAGGACCTGGCCTACGAGGCCGGCCGCTTCCACGTGCGCGGCACCGACCTGGGCATCGACCTGGCCACGCTGGCCGCGCGCCAGGCCGGCGGCCGTATCCACCTCGAGAGCACCAGCGCCGTCTCCGGCCCGACCTGGCCCAACGGCTGCCATGTCTGCGAGGTGGAGGTCGATCCCGCCACCGGCCAGGTGCAGGTGGTGGCCTACAGCGGCGTCAACGACATCGGCAAGGTGGTCAATCCGACCATCGTTCGCGGCCAGCTCGATGGCGGCGCGGTGCAGGGCCTGGGCCAGGCGCTGTGCGAGGCCATGGTCTATGACGAGGCCACCGGCCAGCCGATCACCGGCAGCCTGATGGACTACGCCGCGCCGCGCGCCGACTTCATGGCCTGCGATTTCGTGACCACGACCGACGAGTCCACCCCCTGCAAGAACAACCCGCTGGGGGTGAAGGGCGTGGGCGAGCTGGGCACCATCGGCGCCACGCCCTGCGCGGTCAATGCAGTGGCCGACGCCCTGGCGCGCGCGGGCCGCGCGGACCTGTCGCCGGTGCTGCAGATGCCGCTGAGCCCGGCCCGCCTGTGGAGCCTGGTGAACGCGGCGGCCTGAGGCCCCGGCGGGCGGCGGATTCATCGGCGCGGGCGATCAAGCCAACGGAACTTTGAGCTTCCCCGCCCTCGCGCCACCCCGTACAGTGCGCTCGCTTTCCAGGAGGAGACAGGCATGCGTATCGCGGTGATCGGCGCGGGCATCGGCGGGCTGACGGCAGCCCTGGCCCTGATGCGACGGGGTTTCGAGGTGCAGGTGCTGGAGCAGGCGCGCGAGCTCGGCGAGGTCGGCGCGGGCGTGCAGATCAGCCCCAACGGCAACCGCGTGCTGGCCCACCTGGGCCTGGCCGAGGCGGTGGCCCGCGTGGCCGCGGAGCCCGCCGGCAAGAAGGTGCGGCTGTGGAATACCGGCCAGACCTGGAACCTGTTCGACCTGGGCGCGACCTCGCGCGAACGCTACGGCTTTCCCTACCTCACGCTGCACCGCGCTGACCTGCACCAGGTGCTGGTGGACGCGGTGCGGGCGATGCGGCCCGACGCGATCCGCACCAACACCCGCATCGACCGCGTGGCCCCGCGCGGCGACGAGGTGGTGGTGGAATGCGGCGGCCAGGTGGTCGCCACCGCCGACGTGGTGGTGGGCGCCGATGGCGTGCACTCGCAGGTGCGCCAGTGCCTGATCGGCGAGGACCGCCCGGTCTTCTCCGGCATCATCGCCTGGCGCGGCGTGATCGATGCCGAGCGCCTGCCGCCCCACATGCGCCAGCCCTATGGCTACAACTGGGTCGGCCCCGGCAGGCACGTGATCCACTACCCGCTGCGCCGGGGCACGCTGTACAACTTCGTCGGCGCGGTGGAACAACAGGGCTGGGAGGTCGAGTCCTGGTCCGCGCAGGGCAGCGTCGAGGAATGCCTGGCCGATTTCGCCGGCTGGCACGAGGACGTGCACACCCTGATCCGCGCGCTGCGCACGCCGTTCCGCTGGGCCCTGATGGGGCGCGAGACCCTGCCGCGCTGGAGCTTCGGCCGCATCACCCTGCTGGGGGACGCCTGCCATCCCACGCTGCCGTTCCTGGCCCAGGGCGCGGTGATGGCGCTGGAAGACGGCCTGGTGCTCGCGCGCTGCCTCGAGGCCTGGAAGGACGACCCCGAGACCGCGCTGGCCCGCTACCAGGCCGCCCGCGTCGACCGCACCCGCCGCATCGTCGAGGGCTCGGCCGGCAATGCCAAGCGTTTCCACAACCCGGCCCTGGCCCATGCCGAGGGCGCGGCGCGCTATGTCGACGAGCAGTGGAGCGAGGCGCGCGTGAAGGAGCGCTACGAGTGGCTGTTCGAATACCAGGCCGACACGGTCGCTCTCTGACGCCGCCGCCTTTCCTGCCCCCGACCCACCGGAAGCCCCTCGTGATCCCTCTCAACGCCACCCATGATCCCGCCCGCCGCAGCTGGGTGACCCCGGCCAACGCCGAGGGCGCCGACTTCCCGGTGCAGAACCTGCCCCTGGGCCTGTTCACCCTGGCCAGCGAGCCCGCGGGCGCGGCGCCGCGCCCGGGCGTGGCCATCGGCGACCAGGTGGTGGACCTGCGCGCGCTGGACGCCGCGGGCCTGCTCACGGACGAGGCCGCGCGCGCGGTGCGCGCCGTGCCCCCCGGCAGCGCCGGCCTCAACGGGATGATGGCGCTGGGCCTCGGCCCCGCCTCGGCGCTGCGCGCGCAGCTGTCGGACCTGCTGCGCGAGGGCGGCCCCGGCGGCCTGCGCGAACGCGCGGCGAGCCTGCTGCACCCGCAGGCCGGCGTGCGCATGCACCTGCCCTGCGTGGTCGGCGACTACTCCGACTTCCTCTCCTCGCGCGCGCACTGCGACCGACTGGGCCGCTACAAGGGCCTGGCCGAGCCGGTCCCGCCGGTGTTCGACTCGCTGCCCGTGGCCTACCACGGGCGGGCCTCGTCCATCCGCGTCTCGGGCACGCCGGTGCGCCGGCCCAACGGGCAGTGGCGCAGCCCCGAGGGCGAGGTGCGCTTCGGCCCGGTGGAGGCGCTGGACTTCGAGCTGGAGATGGCCGCCCTGGTCGGCGCCGGCACCGAGCTGGGCCAGCCGCTGTCGCTCGACGAGGCGCCGGGCCGGATCTTCGGCTATGCGCTGCTCAATGACTGGTCGGCCAAGTCGGTGCAGTGGTGGGAGCAGATGCTCGGCCCCTTCCTCGGCAAGAGCTTCATGACCAGCCTCTCGCCCTGGGTCGTCACCGCCGAGGCGCTGGCGCCCTTCGCCAAGGCCGCCCCGCCGCGCCTGCCCGGGATGCCGCCGCTGCTGCCGTACCTGCACTCGCCGCGGGACCGCGAGCGGGGCGGGCTCGACGTGGCCCTGGAAGGCTGGCTGTCCACCGAGGCCATGCGGGCCGCGGGCCTGGGCCCGGTGCGCCTGACCTCGACCCACCTGGACAACCTGAACTGGACCTTCGGCCAGATGATCACGCACCATGTCTCCAACGGCTGCAACCTGCAGCCCGGCGACGTGTTCGGCACCGGCACGATCTCCGGCGTGCCCGACGAGTCCATGGCCTGCATCACCGAGATCACGCGCTCGGGCCGCGAGCCGCTGCGCCTGCCCAATGGCGAGGAGCGCCGCTGGCTGCAGGACGGCGACGAGTTCACCATCCGCGCGCGCGCCAGCGCCCCGGGCCGCGTGTCCATCGGCTTCGGCGCCTGCACCGGCCGCGTGCTGCCGGCGGTGGACTACCCGCTGCCCGCCGCGGCGCCCTGAGGCCGCAGGCGGCTTGCGGCGCGTCGTTATCATCGCGGCCACCCCGCACGGGTGGCGCCGATGAACCTCAACCTGAACCTGCGGCAGCTCAAGGCTTTCCTGGGCGTTGCCGACACCAGCAACTTCACCCGCACCGCGCAGAAGCTCCACCTGAGCCAGGCGGCGCTGAGCGCCAGCATCCGCGAGCTCGAGGGGCAGCTGCGCTGCCGCCTGTTCGAGCGCACCACGCGCAGCGTGGAGCTCACCGCCGCCGGCCGCGACTTCCTGCCGGTGGCGCAGTCGGTGGTGGAGGCGCTGGAGCGCGCCGCGCGCGAGCTGCACCAGCGCGGGCGCGACGGCATCTCCCGCCTGCGCCTGGGCTTCACGCCCATCCTCGCGTCCAACGTCGTGCCCGAGGTGCTGGAGGAATTCCAGCGCCAGTTCCCGCAGGTGCAGGTGGACCTGGTCGACGCCGGTCCCGCCGACCTGCTGGCGCAGGTGGAGGCCGACCGGCTCGACGCCGCCTTCGGCGCCTTCGCGCAGAAGCGCTCGGGCCTGTCGCAGCTGGAGATCGCGCCGGCCACGCTGATGCTGGTGCACGGCGAGCCCTTCGCCGGCATCGGCCCGCGCATCGCCTGGCCGCAGGTGTTCGAGCACCCGCTGGTGGCCCTCACCGAGGCCAGCCCGGTGCAGCAGCTGGTGAACGGCATGGCGCGCGAGGTCGGCGCGGACCTGCGCCCGCGCATGGTGGTGCACCAGCTGGAGACCGCGCTGGGCCTGGTGGAGCGCGGCTTCGGGGTGGCGGTGTTCCCCTCGTTCGCCCGGGCGGCTTGGCGCCGCTTCCAGGTGCGCGCCAGCGAGATCGAGCCGCCGGCGAGCATCGGCTACTACCGCGTCGCCAAGGCCGGCAAGGAGGCCGGCGACGCGCTCGACGGGTTCACGCAGCTGATGATCCGCCGCATGCGCCACGCCGTGCCCTTCGAGGACGCGGCCTAGGGTGTGTCATCGGATTCCCCGGGCCCGGCGCGGATCAGGCGCGGATCACTCCGCGGTCGCCCCCGTCATCTTCACCACGCGCGCCCACTTGCGCGTCTCCTCCTCGACGAAGCGGGTGAACTCCGCGGGCGTGGTGCCCTGCGCCTCGGCGCCCAGGGTGCGCATCTGGGTGGCGACCTCGGGCAGCTTGAGCAGTTTCACGATCTCGGCGTTGAGCCGGCGCACGACCGGCTCGGGCGTGCCGGCGGGCGCGACCACGCCGCTCCAGAAGTCGGCCATCACCGGCTTGCCGCCGGCTTCCTCCACGGTGGGCACCTCGGCGGCGAAGCCGGAGCGCTTGTCACTGAGCACCGCCAGCGTGCGGGCGCGGCCCGACTTCACCGCGGCGGCGGTGGTGCCCACGGCATCGACGGTGAAGGCGGTCTCGCCCGCGGCCACCGCGCCGATGGCGGGCGCGCCGCCGCGGTACGGCACGTGCGTGGCCTTGATGCCCAGCGTGTCCACCAGCAGCTCGCCGGTGAGGTGGCCGATGGAGCCCACGCCGGCCGAGGAGAAGCTCACGCCGTTGGGGTTCTTGCGCGCGTACTCGATGAACTCGCGCAGGTTGGTCGCGGGGATGCCGGCGTGGATGATCATCACCTGCGGCCCGCGCGCCACCAGCGAGACCGGCGTGAACGCGCGCGCCGGGTCGTAGGGCAGCCGGGCGCCGTACAGCGAGGGGTTCACCGCCAGCGTGCTGCTGCTGCCGTACAGGAGGGTGTAGCCGTCGGCCGGGGCCCGGGCCACTTCGGCCGAGCCCACGCTGCCGCCGGCGCCGGGCTTGTTGTCCACCACCACCGGCTGGCCCAGTGCCTCACCGAGCTTCTGCGCCACGGCGCGCGCGGCGATGTCGGTGGGGCCGCCGGGCCCGAAGGGCACGACCAGGCGGATCGACTTGGTGGGGTAGGCGGGGGGCGTCTGCGCCATGGCCGGCGCCGCGACGAGCGCGAGCGCGGCCAGCAGCGCCTGGCGGCGTGTCTCCATGGGCTGTCCTTGTGGTGGTGGTCTCGGTGCCCGTTGTACGGGCTCGCACGATGCTAGGGAATCCGTCGCAACCCGGGAAACAGGAAATCCCGATCACTTCACAAGCGAATCCGATGGCTGCGCCCGCGCCGGCCGGCCCAGGTCGATCAGCTGCAGCGGCCGGAAGGCCTCCTGCTCGCCCTTGACCGCGTAGCCCAGGGTGTTGGCGCGCACGCGGCAGCCGTCGGCCACGTAGTCCTGCGGGCAGTGCAGGTGGCCGTGCAGCCACCACTGGGCCTGCCCGAACAGGTCGTCCAGCGCATTGCAGAAGCCCGCGGTGCCGGGCGTGAGGCCGTAGCGCGGGTCGGCGCTGCGCAGGCTGGGCGCGAAATGCGTGACCACCACGGTCGTGCCCTCGAAGGGCGCGGCCAGCGCCTCCCGCAGCCACTGCTGGCAGGCCACGCCCAGCTCGCGCAGTTGCGCGGCCAGCACCGGTTCGCCGCCGCGCAGCGTGGTGTTCTTGCGCAGGTAGAAGTCGGCGGCGCGCCAGGCCTTCTCGCGCGCCTTGAGCTGCTGCGTGAGCGGCGCCTCGCGCGGCACCAGCGACTCGAAGTCAGTCCACAGCGTGGTGCCGACGAAGCGCACGCCCTGCACCACCACCACCTCGCGCTCCAGCCAGGTGATGCCCAGGCGTTCGCAGGTGGCGCGCAGGCGGGCGTGGGCCTCGTCGAACTCGAGGCCGTCGTACTCGTGGTTGCCGGGCACGTACAGCACCGGCGTGGGCCAGCCGCGGGCAGGGGCGAAGCGCTCGAGGCCGAAGTCGTCGCCCGGCAACTGGCTGCCCCGCTGGTAGGAGCCGATGTCGCCGGCGAGGACCAGCAGGTCGGCGCCCGGCGCGGGCGGCACTTCCAGGTGGGGATGGACCTCGAGGTGCAGGTCGGACAGCAGCTGGATCTTCATGCGTCGGCCCCAGGCTGGTGGGCGGTGAAGCCGCGCGAGGCGGCGCGTTCGACCGCGGCGCGCAGCCAGGCGTGGGCGCTGTCGCGCCCCTGGCGGCGGTGCCACAGGGCGTCCACGTGCACCGGTGGCACGGCGAAGGGCAGCTCGCGCATCGCGAGCACGTCGGCCATGCCGGTCTCGGGCACGAAGTGGCGGGGCAGCACGGTGAGCAGGTCCGAGGTGGCGACCACCCGGCCCGCGGTGAAGAACTGGTTCACGGTCAGCATGATGCGCCGTTGGCGGTCGAGGGCGGCGAGGGCCTCGTCGATGAAGCCGTAGGCGCGTCCCGAGAAGCTCACGAGCATGTGCTGCGCGGTGCAGAACTGGTCGATGGTGAAGGGGCCGGTGGCCAGCGGGTGGTCCTTGCGCATCACGCAGACGTATTGGCCGTCGTAGAGCCGGTGGTGCTCGAAGGCGGCGGTCATGCCGGCCTGGGCCTGGGCGGTGAGGTCGGCGAGCACCGCGGGGAAGTAGCCGACGGCGAGGTCCATCTGGCCCTCATCCAGCCGCTGGCGCGGGTCGCGCGTGGTCAGGGGCACGACGCGGATCGAGACCCGGGGCGCCTCGCGCCAGAGGATGTCCACCAGCCCCGGCATCACCGTGGCCGCGGTGGCGTCGGCCATGCCCAGCACGAAGCTGCGGTCGGCCTGGGCCGGCACGAACTCGCCCGGGGCCAGCGAGGCCTCCAGCTGGCGCAGCGCGTCGCTCACCGCCGGCCACAGCGCCAGCGCCCGCGGCGTGGGCTCCACGCCGTAGCCGCTGCGCACCACCAGCCGGTCACCCAGGAAGTCGCGCAGCCGGCCCAGCGCATTGCTCACGGCCGGCTGGGTCATGGCCAGGTTGCGGGCGGCCCGGGTCAGGTTGCGCTCGCTCATGACCTGGTCGAAGACCCGCAGCAGGTTCAGGTCCAGCGTCCGGAAGTTGGGTGCATTCATCATTGCCGTGAATGTTATCCATCATCAATCAAAATTTGGAAAATATCAGGGTCAACCCTAGTATTCATCCATCGGCTGGATGAACCAGCCCCTGTTCAGAGTTGAGAGGCTAACCATGACCACCTTCGTCCACGTCGATTACTCCCTGCAGCACCCCGGCGTCGTCCGCGCCGAGCGCACCTACGCCGCCCTGTCGGCCGCCGGCCACGGCAACCTGCTGCTGGGCCTGCTGGCCCTGATCGGTTCGCCGGTCGTGCGCCTGGGCCAGTCGCTGAAGGCCTGGCGCGCCGCCCGCCGCCTGGCGCGCGCCGACGCGCTGTACTGGGAAACCGCCCTGGGCGACGCCCGCGTGATGGCCGACATCAGCCGCGCGATGAGCGCCTCGGCCGAGGAAGCCGACGCCTTCTGGAAGGTCCGCGCCTGAGGCGCCCGGGAGTCCTGAAGTGAGCCAAGCGTTTTCCGTGGCATTCCCGGCGGTGCTCTGGCTGCTGCGCCATCTCCCGGCGCAGCTGCGCACCCTGCTGGATGCCTGGGTCGCCCGCGATGCCCGCCGCCGTGCCGAGCGCCGCCGCCAGCAGGCGGCGCGGTCGAGCGGCCGGCGCTGAACCCGCGACGCCCAGCAAAAAGCCACCCCGCGGGGTGGCTTTTTTCATGGCCGCCGGGGCCGGCGGCCGCGGGCCCCGGGCGCCCCGGGGCACCCGCGGGGATCAGGCCGCCAGGCGCGCTTCGATCTTGGCCTTGGTGTCCACCAGCTCCTGGGGCAGGTGGTAGGCCAGCTGCTCGAACAGCTCGGCGTGCAGCTGCAGCTCCTTGGTCCAGTCGCCCTTGTCCAGGTGCGTCACGGTCTCGAAGTGGGCGCGGGTGAACTCCAGGCCCTCCCAGGCGATGTCCTCGTAGCGGGGGCCGATGCCGAACAGGTTGTCGATGCCTTCGACGCGGCCTTCCAGGCGGTCGATCATCCACTTCAGGACGCGCATGTTCTCGCCGTAGCCGGGCCAGACGAACTTGCCGTCGGCGCCCTTGCGGAACCAGTTCACGCAGAAGATCTTGGGCAGGGTGCGGCCCTTGTCTTCCAGCTTGTGCTCCATGTCGAGCCAGTGCTGGAAGTAGTCGGACATGTTGTAGCCGGCGAACGGCAGCATCGCGAACGGGTCGCGGCGCACCACGCCCTGCTGGCCGAAGGCCGCGGCGGTGGTCTCGGAGCCCATGGTGGCGGCCATGTAGACGCCTTCCATCCAGTTGCGGGCCTCGGTCACCAGCGGCACGGTGGTGGAGCGGCGGCCGCCGAAGATGAAGGCATCGATCGGCACGCCGGCCGGGTCGTCCCAGGCGCTGTCCAGGGCCGGGTTGTTGGTGGCGGCCACGGTGAAGCGGGCGTTGGGGTGGGCCGCCTTGGCGCCGGTCTCCTTGGCGATGTGCGGGGTCCACTCCTTGCCCTGCCAGTCGATGGCGTGGGCCGGGGCGTCGCCCATGC
Source organism: Ramlibacter sp. GCM10027632 (assembly GCF_042675325.1). Classification (NCBI taxonomy): domain Bacteria; kingdom Pseudomonadati; phylum Pseudomonadota; class Betaproteobacteria; order Burkholderiales; family Comamonadaceae; genus Ramlibacter; species Ramlibacter sp. GCM10027632. Next base: position 142,689 of record NZ_JBHTGW010000006.1, read on the forward strand.
CTTCCCACCAGACATCACCGTCGTCGGTCAGGGCGACGTTGGTGAAGATCACGTCCTTGTCCAGGCTGGCCATGCAGTTCGGGTTGGTCAGCGTGTTGGTGCCGGGGGCCACGCCGAAATAGCCGGCCTCGGGGTTGATCGCGTAGAGGCGGCCGTCGGCGCCCGGCTTGATCCAGGCGATGTCGTCGCCGATGGTGGTGACCTTCCAGCCATTCAGGGCCTTGGGCGGGATCAGCATGGCGAAGTTGGTCTTGCCGCAGGCGCTGGGGAAGGCGGCGGCCACGTGGTACTTCTTGCCCTCGGGGCTGGTCACGCCCAGGATCAGCATGTGCTCGGCCAGCCAGCCCTGGTCGCGGCCCATGGTGGAGGCGATGCGCAGGGCCAGGCACTTCTTGCCCAGCAGGGCGTTGCCGCCGTAGCCGGAGCCGTAGGACCAGATCTCGCGGGTCTCGGGGTAGTGGACGATGTACTTGGTGGTGGGGTTGCAGGGCCAGGAGGTCTGGTCCTTCTCGCCCTCGGCCAGCGGGGCGCCCACGGTGTGCACGCAGGGGACGAACTCGCCGTCCACGCCCAGCACGTCGTACACGGCCTTGCCCATGCGGGTCATGATCTTCATGTTCACGGCCACATAGGCGCTGTCGGACAGCTCGATGCCGATGTGGGCGATCTTGGAGCCCAGGGGGCCCATGGAGAAGGGCACCACGTACATGGTGCGGCCCTTCATGCAGCCGTCGAACAGGGGCTGCAGGGTGGCGCGCATCTCGGCGGGAGCCTTCCAGTTGTTGGTCGGGCCGGCGTCTTCCTTCTTCTCGGAGCAGATGAAGGTGCGGTCCTCCACGCGGGCCACGTCGGACGGGTCGGAGCAGGCCAGGTAGGAGTTGGGGCGCTTGACCGGGTCCAGCTTCTTGAAGGTGCCGGCGTCCACCAGCTGCTGGCAGAGGCGGTCGTACTCTTCCTGGCTGCCGTCGCACCAGTAGACCGAGTCCGGCTTGCACAGGGCGACCATGTCGGCCACCCAGGCAATCAGTTTCGCGTTCTTCACCCAAGCCGGTGCGTTGAGGCCGAGGCCCTGCATCACGGGAGAGTTCATGTCCAAAAGCTCCTGAAGTTAAAACCTGATTTCCCGAAGGAAGAGCTTGGACGCGGGGGTGGTGGCGGGCTCTGCCCTCGGGAAATCGGGCTTTCCCAGCTGATGAGACAGGGCTGCGGATCGGCTGGACCTTCGATTTTAGGGAGCCAGCCTCATGACAGGTTCGTGTTACGGCCTGATTTCATGCAAAACTTGCATGACGTTATGCGATCCAGGGCCTGCGGCCGTGCGGGCTGTCGCGGCCGTGACGCGCACAGGCCGCAAATGCCGACGGCCCGCCGCGCGGGATGCGCGGGCGGGCCGTCGGAGGGTGCCGGCCGGAGCCGGCGGCAGGGGCCGGAAGGGCCTCAGGCCATGGAAATCGCGATGAAGGCCAGCAGGAACATCAGCACGCCGCCGACGAGGGGCAGCACGACGGGGATGCTGTGGACGACGGATTCCACCGGGTCGTGGGTCTCGGCGGCGTGTTGGGTGTCTTGCTGGGACATGTCGGGATTCCTTCGCGTTGGGGGCTTTCGCAGATCCCCCGATTCTAGCGAAGCCGCGCCGGCGCCGGCCTCAGGCGAGGGCGGCGGCGAAGCCCGCCGCCCGCAGGGCCGCCAGCACGGCCTGCACATGGTCGGCGCCGCGGGTCTGGACGACCAGCTCGATCTCCACGTTCTGCGCCGCCAGCGAGGTGAAGGCGCGCTGGTGGTGGACCTCCTCCACGTTGCCGCCGGCCTCGGCCACGGTGACGGCGATGCGCGCCAGCGAGCCCGGCACGTCGCGCGCGCCGACGCGGATGCGGGCCAGCCGCCCGGCGCGCACCATGCCGCGCTGGATGATGGCGGCAAGCAGCAGCGGGTCGATGTTGCCGCCGGTGAGGACCAGGCCGACCTTGCGCCCGGCGAAGCGGTCCGGCGACTGGAGCAGGGCGGCGAGGCCGGCCGCGCCGGCCCCCTCCACCAGGGTCTTCTCGACCTCCAGCAGGGTCAGGATGGCATGCTCGATCGGGCCCTCGTCGACCAGCAGGATGTCGTCGACCAGCCGCTCCACCGCCTCGCGCGTGATGCGGCCCGGCGTGCCCACCGCGATGCCTTCGGCGATGGTGGTCTCGCCCACCGGCAGGTGCTGGTGCCTGACCGCGTTGTACATGCTCGGGAAGCGCAGCGCCTGCACGCCGACCACCTCGATGCCGGGGCGCAGGGCCTTGAGCGCGGTGGCCATGCCCGCCACCAGCCCGCCGCCGCCGATGGAGACGACCACGGTGTCCAGGTCCGGCACGGCCTGCAGCATCTCCAGGGCGAGGGTGCCCTGGCCGGCGACCACCTCCGGGTCGTCGTAGGGGTGGATGAGGGTGAGTCCTTGCTGCCGTGCCAGCGCGAGCGCGTGCGCGCGGGCCTCGTCCAGCGTGTCGCCATGCAGCACCACCTCGGCGCCGAAGCCGCGGGTGCGCTCCACCTTCACCCCGGGGGTGAAGCGCGGCATCACGATCACCGCGCGCAGGCCGCGACGCTGGGCGTGGTAGGCCACGCCCTGGGCATGGTTGCCGGCGCTCATCGCCACCACCCCGGCGGGCGCGCCGCCGGACTCGGCCAGCGCGGCGAACTTGTTGCACGCGCCGCGCTCCTTGAACGACGCCGTGAACTGCAGGTTCTCGAATTTCAGGAACACCTGGCAGCCGGCCGCCTGTGACAGCACCCGCGACTCGACGCAGGGCGTCTCGAGCACCTGGCCGGCGATGCGCTGCGCGGCCCGGCGGATGTCCGACAGTTCGACCATGGGGCCATTGTGGGCCGATTCGGGCCGGCCCGGCGAGGCCGGCGGGGCTGTCCGCAAAACAGGTATTCCATGTAGCATCGTCCCGCGTTATCGTGTGCCGCGTTGGCAGCTGGAGTCCGTCATGGGCAAGCGTTCGGTCGATGTGCAGGTGCTTCCGTCGCCGGGCCTCGTGGAGGCGCCGGTGCTGGACATGATGTGCTCGCACTTCGTGCTGACGCTGGCGGCCAAGCAGGGCGGCAAGTTCAACGTGCGCCGCGACCTCAATGGCCTGCTCTCGCTGGCCGGCCGCCACCTGGTGTGGCCCGTCTCCACCCTCGCGCGCCTGCGCGAGTTCCTCGCCCGCCGCTGCAAGGACAACGAGTTCTGGCGCGGCCACGAGGCCCTGACCGCCCGCGAGTTCCTCGAGCGCCACGGCACCTGGCGCGGCCCCTACGAGGAAGGCACGCTGTTCTTCTACCTCGACGAGTACGCCAAGGACCAGCCCAAGGACCTGCTGTCGGTGCTCACCGTGACCGGCGAATGGCTCACGCACGCCCTCAAGAAGCAGTCGACCCTGGTCGAGAAGAACATCGACGCGCTGGCCAGCCTGTTGCAGTTGAACCGCGCCGAGCGCGCGCTGCTGCTGTATGGCACGCTGGCGCGCTACCAGCGTGACCTGCGCAGCCTCCTCGTCGAGTTCAAGGTGAACAACGCCCCCGAGGCCTATGCGGCCATCGCGGAGATCGCGGGCGTGAATGCCGCCGAGGTCGGCGAGGCGCTGCGCGCCGGCTCGCGGCTGGAGCGCATCGGCCTGGTGGAGAACCTCATCTCCGAACACAACATCACCGACCTCGCCGACCTGATGAAGGTCAGCGAGAAGCTGCCGCCCGTGCTGATGCGCGAGTATCGCGACCAGGCCGAGCTGATGGCGGTGTTCACGCGGCCCTGCTCCAAGAGCGCGCTGGGCCTGTCCGACTTCGCCTTCGTCGAGGAGGATGCCCAGGTGCTCTCGGCCCTGCTGCGCAACGCGGTGGTGCGCAAGGAGCCCGGGGTCAACGTGCTGCTGTACGGCCCGCCGGGCACCGGCAAGACCGAGCTGGCCAAGGTGGTGGCGCAGTCGGCGGGGCTGGAGCTGTTCGAGGTGGAGTACGCCGACCGCGACGGCAACTCGCTCTCGGGCCGCGACCGCTACCGCTCGCTGCAGATCGCCCAGGTCTTCCTCAAGGGCAGCGCGCAGGCGGCGCTGCTGTTCGACGAGGTCGAGGACGTGTTCCCCCCCATCAGCACCGAGGCCGCGCAGATGATGGCGCGCGCCGAGCATGTGGTGGCGCCGGCCAGTGGCAGCGTGAGCGGCAAGGCCTGGGTCAACCAGATCCTCGAGACCAACACCGTGCCCACGATCTGGATCACCAACCGCATCGAGCAGATCGACCCGGCCTTCCGACGCCGCTTCGCCTACCACCTGGAGCTGAAGTCCCCGCCGCCCGGCGCGCGCGAGCAGCTGGTGCGCAAGACGCTGGAGGGCGTGGCCGTGTCCGATGCCTTCGTGGCCCGCCTGACCGAGCGCAAGGGCCTCACGCCGGCGCAGATCCGCACCGCTGTGCGCTTCGCCGGCCTCGCGCAGTGCGAGGCGGCCAGCACCGAGAGCCTGATCGAGCGCCAGCTGCACAACGCCGACCTGGCCCTGGGTTCGCGCAGCACCAGCCTGGGCGGGCGCCTGTGCGTCACCACCTACGACCTGGGCATGCTGCATGTCGAGTCCCGCTTCGAGGTGCCGCGCATCGTCGCCGCGCTCAAGGCCAGCGGCCACGGCTCGCTGTGCTTCTACGGCGCGCCCGGCACCGGCAAGACCGCCCTGGCCGAGCACATCGCGCGCAGCCTCGACCGGCCGCTGATGGTCAAGCAGGCCAGCGACCTCATGAGCAAATTCGTCGGCGAGACCGAGCAGCACATGGCGGCCATGTTCCGCGAGGCCGAGGCCGAGAAGGCGGTGCTGCTGCTGGACGAGGCGGACAGCTTCCTGCAGGACCGCCGCGGTGCGCAGCGCACCTACGAGGTCACCGAGGTCAACGAGATGCTGCAGCAGATGGAGCGCTTCGCCGGCGTGTTCATCTGCACCACCAACCTGATGGACCGCATCGACCAGGCGGCGCTGCGGCGCTTCACCTTCAAGATCCGCTTCAAGCCGCTGACGCGCGAGCAGCGCGAGCGCATGTTCATCACCGAGGCGCTGGCGGGCCAGCCCTCGCGGCTCACGCCGGCGCTGGCCACCCGCCTGGCGCGGCTGGACCAGCTGTGCCCCGGCGACTTCGCCGCGGTGAAGCGGCAGTCCACCATCCTGAGCGCGGAATTCAGCCCGGAGGACTTCGTCGAGCAGCTGGAGGCGGAGCACCGCATCAAGCCCGAGGTGCGCGAGGCGCGCGGCATCGGCTTCATGCAGTAGCCGTCGCGCGAGCCATCGGCGGCAGGCCGGCGTGCCGCGGGGACCGGTGCCCCGGTGCCGCTACCATCGGCACCCGCCATGAGATCCTCGATCCACATCGTCGACGTCGACCGCCCGGAGACCTGGACGCGGTACCGCCCGGGCCTGTGCGATTCCTGCGCGGCCAACTGCTGCACCATGCCGGTGGAGGTGCGCCTGGCCGACCTGGTGCGCCTGGGGCTGGTCGACCCGTTCGAGGCCGAGCACGAGGAGCCCAAGCAGATCGCCAGGCGCCTGACCAAGGCCGGCCTGCTGGACCACTTCAACTTCAAGAACGAGATCTACACGCTGGCGCGCCGCGCCAGCGGCGACTGCCGCTTCCTGGACAAGGACACGCGCCGCTGCACCGTCTACGCGCAGCGGCCCGACACCTGCCGCAAGCACCCGCAGGTGGGCCCGCGGCCGGGGCACTGCCCCTACGGCCTGCGCGCGCGGTCCTGAGGGCGGTGGCCGGGGCTCAGTCCAGGCGGGTGTTCGAGACGCGCGCGGCGCCGCTCCACTTGGCGATCTCGTCGCCGATGAACTTGCTGAACTCGGCGCCGGGCAGGGCCCGCACCACCGAGCCGCTGCCGTTCACGCGCTGCACCACGGACTCGTCGCGCAGCACGTCGAGGAAGTCGCGCGTGACCTTCTCGCGCACCGCCGCCGGCATGCCTGCCGGGCCCACCAGGCCGGCCCAGCCCACCGCCTCGAAATCCTTCAGGCCGGCCACGCCGCTCTCGGCGAGCGTGGGCACGTTGGGGATCGAGACGTTGCGCTTCAGGCTGGTCACGGCCAGCGCGCGTACCCGGCCGGACTGGATGTGCGTGAGCGCGGCGGAGACGCTGTCGATCATGAAGTGCACCTGGCCGCTGATCAGGTCCGTCATCGCCGGGCCGCTGCCGCGGTAGGGGATGTGGACCGCGAAGGTCTGGGTCGCCATCTTGAACAGCTCGCAGGCCAGGTGCTGCGAGGTGCCGGGCCCGCCCGAGGCGTAGCTCAGGCGGCCGGGCTGGCGTTTGAGCAGGGCCACGAGTTCGGCCACGCTGTGTGCCGGCAGGTCGTTGTTCACCAGCAGCACCAGCGGCGCGACGAAGGCCAGCGAGATCGGCGTGAAGTCCTTCTGCGGGTCGTACGACAGGCGCGAGAACACCGAGGGGTTGATCGCCAGCGGGCCGCTGGAGACCATGCCCAGGGTGTAGCCGTCCGGCGCGGCGGCCTTGATCGCCTCCATGCCGATGATGCTGCTGCCGCCGGCGCGGTTCTCCACCACCACGCCCTGGCCCCAGGCGCGGGCCAGGCGGTCGGCGAACAGGCGGCCGTAGATGTCGGTGGCCTGGCCGACCGGGAAGGGAATCACCATCTTCACCGGGCGCGCCGGCCAGCGCTCCTGCGCCAGCAGGCCGGGGGCGGCGAGCGCGGAGGCGGCGCCGAGCAGGAGGTCGCGGCGGCGGGGGCCGGCGGCGGGGGACATCGTCGGGAGGCGGTTCGGGGACATCGTCTTTCTCTCCTGGGTCAGGGGGTCATTGCGCGGCCAGCAGGGCCTCGCGCACGGGGGCCAGCAGCGTCGCGGCGGGCGCGTCCAGCGGCGCGTCCAGCAGCGCCTGCGCGGGCACCGCGTCGGCGGACAGGCCGGCATGGGCCAGGCAGTCGCGCCACTTGGCGAGCATCTGCTCGCGGGTCATCGGGTCGGCCAGCGAGCCGGGCGCCCAGTCGACGGTGATGCGGTCGGACCAGCCGGCGCCTTCCACCGCGACGGTCACCGGCGCGGTGTCCAGGCTCTCGCCGGCGCGCTCGCGTTCGCGCAGCGTGACCTGCTGCATCTGCGCGCGCAGCGCGGGGCGCTGCACCGCGGCGTCGGTGAAGGTGCCGAGGTCGGCACGCCCGTCGATCCAGGCGGCCGCGGCGCTGTACGGGCCGCTGAACTTCCCTTGCAGGCCGGTGGCGGGCTGCGGGTGCTTGAGGGGGGCGGTGCCGTTGTGCGCGAGTTCGATGTCGATGCGCACCGGCTGGCCGCGCACCGCCTCGGGCTGGCGCGCGCGGATCGCCAGCAGGCCCGCCATCAGCCGGTGCGTCAGGTAGCAGCTGGGGAATCGCTTGAGCTCGAAGCCGGGCCTCGCCAGGGCCCAGTCCTGGGTGCCGTCCCAGGCGAGGGGAGCCAGGGGGTCGCCGCCGTTGAAGGCGAGGGCGAAGCCCTGCGGGCCCCAGACGTCGTCGCTGGCGGTCGCGCCGGCACGCGCCAGCAGCACCGCGCGCAGGCCGGCCGAGGCGGCCAGGCCCACGTGCAGGGGCTTGGTGTCGGTGCCGAAGTTGGCGCGCAGGCCGCAGGCGCTGCTGGCGGCGATGGCCAGGGCCGCATGCGCCTGCGCCGGCGGCAGGCCCAGCGCGTGCGCCACGGCGGCGGCCGCGCCCACGGTGCCCAGCGTGCCGGTGGCATGGAAGCCCAGCGCGTAGTGGCGGAAGCCGAGCCACTCGCCCAGTCGCAGCATCGTCTCGGTGCCGAGGGCGAAGGCGGCCAGCCACCCGCCCAGCGACAGGGCGGGGCGCTCACGCGCCAGCAGGGGCTGCGCCGCCAGCAGCGCCGACAGCACCGGCGCGCTGGGGTGGCAGGTGGCCAGCATGCACACGTCGTCGTAGTCCAGCGCGTGCGAGGCGGTGCCCAGGACCAGCGCGGCTTCGGTGGCGGACGGCGGTGTCCCCTCGCAGGCGCCGCGCGCGGCGCGGGTGCAGTTCTCCACCGTGCCGGCCGCCATCGCGGCGAGGGTGTCGAAGGCGCTGCGGCGCGCGGCCTGCGCCACCTCGGCGGGCAGGGGCGCGTCGGCGCGGCGGGCGCAGGCCTGCCAGGCGGCCAGGAAGGCGGGGAGCGGGGCGGGTGCGGTCATGCGGTGGGCCTGGTCGGTGGAGGATGACGGCGGGAGACGGTGCGGCGGGGGCCTGCACACGCCAGCCGCCGCGCCGGCGGGACTCAGTACGAGCGGGGCATCTCGAGCAGGTGCTGGGCGACGTAGGCCAGCACCAGGTTGTTGGAGATCGGCGCGGTGCGGAACAGGCGGGTCTCCTTCCACTTGCGCTCGATGTCGTACTCGCGGGCCACGCCGAAGCCGCCGAAGGTGGTCATCGCCGCCTCCGCCGCCTCCCACGAGGCCTCGCTGCACAGGTACTTGGCCATGTTGGCCTCGCCGCCGCAGGGCTGGCCGGCGTCGAACAACGTGGCGGCCTGGTTGCGCATCAGCTCGGCGGCGCTCAGGTTCATGTGCGCCTTGGCGATGGGGAAAGCCACGCCCTGGTTGGCGCCGATCGGCTTGTCGAACACGACGCGCTGGGTCGCGTACTGGCGGGCGCGCTCGATGAACCACTTGCCGTCGCCCACGCACTCGCTGGCCACCAGCAGGCGCTCGGCGTTGAGCGAGCCCAGGAGGTAGGAGAAGCCCTTGCCTTCCTCGCCGATGCGCCACTCCTCACCGATCTCGAGGTTCTCGATGAAGACCTCGTTGGTGTGGTGATTGAGCATGGTGTCGATGGTGCGGGGCTGCAGCGACTTGCCGGCCTTGGCGATGTCCACCAGGAACAGGCTCAGGCCGTCGGTCTTCTTCTTCACGTCCTCGTAGGGCGTGGTGCGCGCCAGCAGCAGGTACATGTCGGACTGGCGGAAGCGAGAGGTCCAGATCTTCTGGCCGTTGATCACGTAGCCGCCGTTGACCTTGCGCGCGAAGGTCTTGATCTTCAGCGTGTTGGAGCCGGCGTCGGGCTCGGTCACGCCGAAGGCCTGCAGGCGCAGCGAGCCGTCGGCGATGCGCGGCAGGATCGCTTGCTTCTGCGCCTCGCTGCCATGCCCCAGCACGCTGGCCATGGTGTACATCTGGGCGTGGCAGGCGGCGCCGTTGCCGCCGGCGGCGTTGATCTCCTGCAGGATCACGCAGGCGTCGAGCAGGCCCAGGCCGGAGCCGCCGTAGGCCTCGGGGATCAGGGCAGCCAGCCAGCCGGCCTCGGTCATGGCGCGCACGAAGTCCTCGGGGTAGGCCTCGGTGGCGTCGCACTGGCGCCAGTAGGCGTCGGGGAAGCGGGCGCACAGGCCGCGCACGGCCTCGGCGATGTCCTTCTGGGTCTGGGAGTAGGCGAAGTCCATGGGGGGTCTCTCGGTGGGTCTCTCGGTAGGCTCGGGTCGTCTCGGCGGTCGGTTCGCGGGCTCAGGTCTGCAGCGCCCCGGCGGCCACCAGGCGGGCGATGTCGGCATCGCCCAGGCCGGCCTCGCGCAGCAGGGCCGCGCCGTCCTGGCCCACGCGGGCGCTGAGGTGGGGGGTGTAGGCGCGCTCGCCGTCGAAGCGGATCGGCGTGCCCACCGCGCAGACCGGGTCCAGGCCCGGCGTGTCCATCGTGTGGTGCAGGGCCAGGGCCTCGACCTGCGCGTCGCGCAGCAGGCGGGCCAGGTCGTTCACCGCGCTCACCGGCACGCCGGCGGCGCGCAGCAGGTCGACCACGGCCTGCGTGGTCTGGGCGCGGGTGAGGGTGGCGATGGCCTCGTGCAGCGCGTCGCGGTTCGCCACGCGGTCGGCGTTGCGGGCGAAGCGCGGGTCCTCGGCGAGGCCGGGCTGGCCGAGGGCGGCGGCCAGCTTCTGGAACATGCGGTCGGCGCCGCAGCCGATGAAGACATGCGCGTCCAGCGTCTCGAACACCTCGTAGGGCGCGAGCATCGCGGTGGCCGAGCCCATGCGGCGCGGCAGCTTGCCGCTGGCGCTGTAGTTGGCGATGGGGTTCGTCATCCAGGCCATGCCGGTTTCCAGCAGCGAGGTGTCGACACGCGCGCCCTCGCCGGTGTCCTTGCGGCGGGCCACCGCGGCGAGGATGCCGATCACGCTCCACAGGCCGGTGCCCATGTCCACCATCGACACGCCCACGCGCGCCGGCGGCATGCCGTCGTGGCCGTTGACCGACATGATCCCGGCGTAGGCCTGGATCAGGGGGTCGTAGCCGGGCAGGGCCGCCAGCGGGCCGAGGTTGCCGAAGGCGCTGAGCGCGCAGTAGATCAGGCCGGGGCACAGGGGCTGCAGGTCCTCGTAGCCCAGGCCGCGCTGCTCGGCGCTGCCGGGCTTGAGCGAGTGGACGACGATGTCGCCGGGCCGCAGCAGCCGCCGCAGCAGGGCCTGGCCCTCGGGATGGTCCAGGTCCAGCGCGAGGCTGCGCTTGCCGCGGTTCAGGGTGGCATAGGTGGGCGACATGCCTTCGCCGATCTGCGGCGCCCAGTGACGGGTGTCGTCGCCGGCGCCGGGGCGCTCGATCTTGACGACGTCGGCGCCGAGGTCGGCCAGGATCTGCGTGCAGTAGGGGCCGGCGACGTTCTGGGTCAGGTCGATGACCCGTTGTCTCGAGAGGGGCTTCATGCGGGGATTCCTTGCTGTCCTTCAGCGGCCGGTGAACACCGGCTTGCGCTTCTCGTTGAAGGCGCGCACGCCCTCGCGGCGGTCCTCGGTGTCGACGAGGCGGTTGTAGGCCTCGATCTCGAAGCGGTAGCCGGTGAGCAGGTCCATCTGCAGGCCGTAGTGGACCGACTTCTTGGCCTGCTTCACCGACAGCGGCGCGTTGTCGGCGATGGCCTGCGCAGTGGCCAGGGCCTCGGCCAGCACGGCGCCGGGCTCGCACACCTGGTTGATGGCGCCCCAGGCCAGGCCGTCCTGCGCGCTGAAGGGGCGGGCGGTCATCACCAGCTCCTTGGCGCGGCGCTCGCCCACCGCGCGCGCCAGGTTCTGCGTGCCGCAGCCGCCCGGCATGATGCCCAGGCGCACCTCGGACAGCGCGAAGCGCGCTTCGCGGCTGGCGTAGATGAAGTCGCAGCACAGGGCGGTCTCCAGGCCGCCGCCGTAGGCGTGGCCGTTGACCGCGGCGATCACCGGGGTCGGGCACTCCATGATCGAGACGAACGCGCGCTCGAACAGCTCGTGCTGCGCCTGCCACTGGGCCTGCGTCATGCCGTCGCGTTCCTTGAGGTCGCCGCCAGCGCAGAAGGCGCGGTCGCCCGCGCCGGTGAGCACGACGCAGCGCACCGCACCGGGCTCGGCGGTGATGCGCGAGAAGCAATCCAGCAGGTCGCGCCCCATCTGCGTGTTGATCGCGTTCAGGGCCGCGGGGCGGTTCAGCGTGACGACGAGCACATGCTCGCCGTGCGGGCTCACCGCGAGGGTGTCGTAGGCGGGAAAGGTCATGGGGTCCTCGTGCGGCAGCCGGCACCGACGCATCCGTGACTTCTCGGATTGCCGCTGGGGTACGGCGGTGCTACGCTGTCTACTTGTCCGTACAAGTATAGCGACGCCCGCCGTCGCCGCATGAAGACCCTCATGACCTCCAGACGCCAACTGCTGGCGGGCGCCGCGTCGCTCGCCGCGCCCCTGCTGTGGACCGGTGCCGCCCGCGCCGCCGACCCGTACCCGACCAAGCCGATCACCATCGTCGTGCCGCAGGCGCCCGGCGGCGCCAACGACGTCATCGGCCGGGCCCTGGCGCAGCGCCTGGCCACCGCGCTGGGCAACCCGGTGATCGTGGACAACCGCCAGGGCGCGGGCGGCAACCTGGGCACGACCTGGGTGGCCCGCCAGCCCAAGGACGGCTACACGCTCCTGTTGAACGCGCAGAGCGTGCAGACCATCAACCCCTTCCTGTACAAGCGCGTCGGCTTCGACCCGGTGAAGGACTTCGAGCCGGTGATGACGGTGGGCGTGGCCCCGTACATGCTGGCGGTGAACCCGGCGCTGCCGGTGCGCAACCTGCGCGAGCTGGTGGCCCTGGCCAAGGCCCAGCCCGGCAAGCTCAATTACGCCTCGGCCGGCAACGGCACGGTGAACCACATGCTGGGCGAAATGCTCAAGACCGCCGCCGGCATCGACATCGTCCACGTGCCGTACCGCGGCGCGGCCGCTGCGGCCACCGACGTGATCGGGGGCCAGGCGCAGATGACCTTCGGCAGCATCGCCGGCCTGCTGCCCTTCGTGAAGACGGGCCAGCTGCGCGCGGTGGGCACCTGCACCGAGAAGCGCACGCAGCTCGCGCCCGACCTGCCGACGCTGGCCGAGACCTTGCCCGGCCTGCATGCGAACGCCTGGTATGGCCTGTTCGCGCCGGCGGGCACGCCGCGCGAGATCGTGGCCAAGCTGCAAGCCGAGATCACGAAGCTGCTCGACGCGCCCGACATGAAGGAGCGCCTGCTGGGGCTGGGCGTGGAGCCCGCGCCCAGCACCCCGGAGCAGCTGGCGGCGCTGGTGCGTGACGACCTGGTGCGCTGGTCGAAGATCGTGAAGGACTCGGGCGCCCAGCTCGACTGACCTGCGGCGGCGCGCCGCCGTCAGCCTCCCGAAATGAAAAACCGGGCTTGCGGCCCCGCAGCCCGGTCGCGCTACGCGCGTTTGACCGTACGATTTCCCCCCTTTTGTAAAACTTTAGTGCTCAAGCGAGCCAGGGAGGAAAGATGAAACAGCGTAGCGCACAGGGCTTCACCCTGATCGAACTGATGATCGTCGTGGCGATCGTCGGCATCCTGGCGGCCGTGGCCATGCCGACCTACAAGAACTACACCATCCGGGCCAAGTCGACCTCGTTGCTCCTGGCCCTTTCGAGCTGCCGCACGGCGGTGTCGGAGCTGTACCAGACTTCGACCGAAACCGATATCTCCAAGAAGCTGCCCCAGGTCTGCAGCATCGAGGCGTCGAAGTACGTGACCGCGGCGTCCGCGCCGGTCGATGCCAATGGCGCCATCACCGTGGTCGCCGACGAGAACACCCTCGGCGGCGACGTCACGTCGTCGGCCAATTCCATTGCCATGTGGCCCCTGTCCGCCACCGGCGCGGCGCTGAGTGGCACCGCGGACGGCGGCAAGACAGTGAGCGAATGGAAGTGCGGGCCCGCCAAGGGCAAGCCCTTCCCGGCCAAGTACCTGCCCGCCAGCTGCCAGGACGTGCAGCCGGGCTGATCCCGGCGCCCGTGCCGCTTACTGCGGCACCACCCCCGCCTTCTTCACCAGCGCCGCATACCGCGCCAGCTCCGCGCGGAAATGCGGCGCTGCTGCTTCAGGGGTGCCCAGGATCATGGTGTTGCCCTGCTTGGCCATCGCCTCGCGCACCTCGGGCGCCGAGTAGGCGGTGATGAAGGCCTGGTGCAGGCGCCTGACCAGGTCGGGCGCGAGACCCTTGGGCCCGACGGCGGCGACCCAGCCTTCCACGATGTACCTGGCGAAACCCTGCTCCGCCGCGGTGGGGATCTCCGGAGCCGCGGCGCTGCGCTGGGGCGAGGCGATGCACAGTGCGCGCAGCTGCCCGGCGCGCACCTGGCCCAGGGCGGCGGGCAGGGCCACCACGCCCCAGTCCACCTGGCCGCCCACCAGGTCCTGCAGCATCGGCCCGGTTCCGCGGTAGGGGATGTGGGTCGAGAAGGTCTCGGTGACGTCCTTGAACAACTCGGCGCCCAGGTGGAGGATGGTGCCGTTGCCCGAGGAGGCGAAGTTCAGCTTGCCGGGCCGCGACTTGAGCAGGTCGGCGAACTCGCGCAGGTTCTTCGCCGGCACCGAGGGGTTGACCACCAGCAGCATGGGCGTGGCGCAGACCACGCTGATCGGGGTGATGTCGGCCACCGGGTCGAAGGGCACCGACTTCAGCACCGAGGGGTAGATCACGTGGTTGTTCGACACCATGCCCAGGGTCTGGCCGTCGGGCGCCGACTTCACCAGGCTCGTGGTGCCCACCACGCCGCCCGCGCCGGGCTGGTTCTCCACGACCACCGTCTGACCCAGGGCCTTGCCCAGTTGCGCGGAGGCCGCGCGGGTGATGGCGTCCACGCCCGAGCCGGCGCTGACCGGCAGGATGATGCGCACCGGCCGGTCGGCCTGCGCGAGGCCGCTGCCGGCGGCGGTGGCGCCGAGCCAGCCCAGGGCCTGGCGGCGGGTGATCGTGAGGGGGGGCATGCGTCGTCTCCTGTCGTGTCGGTGCGCGGGCGGTTCAGGCGACCGCGCGGGTCTCGCGAAGCTGGGCGATGGTTGCGGCGTCGATCCCGAGGGCCGCGAGCAGTTCGTCCGTGTGCTGGCCCTGCGTCGGCGGCTGCTCGCGCACGCCCAGGCGCTCGCCGCCCATCGTGAAGGGCAGCAGCGCGGCGCGGGCCGTGGAGCCGGCGCGCGGGCCGTCGGTCAGGCGCACCTCGGCCAGGCCGCCGGTGGCCTGCAGGTGCGGGTCGTCGAACAGCTCCTCGGGCTTCACGATGGGCGCGAAGGGCAGGCCGGCGCGCTCGAAGCGCTCGGCCAGCTCGCGCGCGCTGAAGGCCGCGAGGCGCTGGCGCAGGGTGGGCAGCAGCTCGGCGTCGCGCAGCTCCACGCGGGCGTTGTTGGTGGCGTAGCGCGGGTCGGCCTGGAGGTCCGCAAAGCCGAGGATGTCGCAGAAGGTCTGCCACTGCGGGTCGCTCACCGCGGCCAGGAAGATCTGCTCGCCGTCCTTCACCGTGAAGACGTCATAGACCGCCCAGGCCGAGATGCGGTTCGGCATGGGCTCGGCCGGCTTGCCGGTGATGGCGTACTGCAGCATGTGCTGGCCGACCAGGAAGACGTTGTTCTCGAACAGCGCCGACTGCACCTCCTGGCCGCGGCCGGTGATGCCGCGCTGGATCAGCGCGCCCATGACGCCGATGGCGCCGAACAGGCCGCCCATGATGTCGTTCACGCTGGTGCCGGCGCGCAGCGGGTCGCCGGGGCGGCCGGTCATGTAGGCCAGGCCGCCCATCATCTGCACCACTTCGTCGAGCGCGGTGCGGTGGTCGTAGGGGCCGGGCAGGAAGCCCTTGAGGCTGGCGTAGATGATGCGCGGGTCCCGGGCCGAGAGGCTGGCGTAGTCCAGGCCGTACTTGGCCATGGAGCCGGGCTTGAAGTTCTCGGCCACCACGTCGGCCGTCGCGCAGAGCCGGCGCGCCACCTCGGCGCCCTTCGGGTCCTGCAGGTTGATGCGGATGCTCTTCTTGTTGCGGTTGAACATCGGGAAGAAGCCCGAGCCCGCGCCGAGCAGGTGGCGGGTGCGGTCGCCCTCGATGGGCTCGACCTTGATCACCTCGGCGCCGAGGTCGGCCAGCACCACGCCGCAGGT
Source organism: Ramlibacter sp. GCM10027632 (assembly GCF_042675325.1). Classification (NCBI taxonomy): domain Bacteria; kingdom Pseudomonadati; phylum Pseudomonadota; class Betaproteobacteria; order Burkholderiales; family Comamonadaceae; genus Ramlibacter; species Ramlibacter sp. GCM10027632. The sequence goes on from NZ_JBHTGW010000006.1 coordinate 158,083, forward strand.
GGGGCCCATGACCATGTGGGTGAACTCGACGACGCGCAGGCCTTCGAGGGGGAGGGAGGTTTTCTTCTCGTTCATGCGTGGGATGGGGATTCCAGGGGCTCGCGCGGGGCAAGGGTCTTGGGCAGGCCGGCGCGGGCGATGCTGCCGCTCAGGCATTCTCCCGCCAGCCAGCCGGCCACCTTGGCGCGCAGCGCGAGCAGGCGCGGCAGGTCGATCCCGGTGGCGATGCCCATGCTGGCGAACAGGTAGGCCAGGTCCTCGGTAGCGACGTTGCCGCTGGCGCCGGGCGCGTGCGGGCAGCCGCCGAGGCCGGCCAGGCAGGCGTCGAAGCGGGTCTGGCCTTCGTGCAGCGCGGCCATCACGTTGGCGATGCCCAGGCCGCGGGTGTCGTGGAAGTGGGCGGCGTCGAGCTTGTCGCCGCAGACGGCGCGGGCCTGGCGGAACAGGTCGGCCACCTGGCGCGGGTCGGCGTAGCCCACCGTGTCGGCGATGCTCACGCGGTCCACGCCCAGGGCCAGCACGGCCTCCAGCAGGCGCAGCACCTCGGCCACCGGCACCTCGCCCTGCAGGGTGCAGCCCAGCGCGGTGCTGATGCCGACCTCGATGCGGATGTCGCTGCCGCGCTCGTTGCGGGCGCGGACCATCTCCGCCACCGAGGCCACGACCTCGTCCGGTGTGCGGCGCAGGTTGGCCAGGCTGTGCGCGTGGCTGGCCGACAGCGGCAGCAGCATCCAGTGCGCGCCGCTGGCCATGGCCGCCTCGGCGCCCTTGAGGTTGGGCACCAGCACCGACACGCTCAGGCCGGGCAGGGTGCGGGCATGGCTCACCAGGTCGGCGGTGTCGGCCAGCTGCGGGAGCAGGCGGGCGGGGACGAAGGAGCCGACCTCGATCTCGCGCACGCCGGCCTCCCAGGCCTCGCGGATCCATTCCTTCTTCTGCTCGGTGGGCAGGGTGCGGGCGATGGCCTGCAGGCCGTCGCGCAGGCCGACTTCGCGCAGGGTCACGCGGGGGGGCCAGGCGGTGGGATCCATGGGTCTTCCTCGGGCGGGGGTCTCTCGATGGCGCGAGTCTAGAGATTCTTTGATGGAAATCTTTTCATTTTTAGAATCCATCAAATTCCCAAAAAGAAAGCGAGCCGTGCACGACCTCGACCTGATTTCCCTGCGCGTCTTCGTGCAGGTGTGCGAGAGCCGCAGCCTGGGGCGTGCGGCCGACCGGGCGCGGCTGTCGGCCTCGTCGGTGAGCAAGCGGCTGACGCAGCTGGAGGACCGGGTGGGCGCGCGCCTGCTCGAGCGGCGGCGCCAGGGCGTGGTGCTCACGGCGGTGGGCGAACGGGTGCTGGAGCATGCCCGGGCCATCCTCCTGAGCGCGGACCGCATCGAGCGGGACGTGGCGCTGCAGGCCCGCGGCCTGCACGGCCGGGTGCAGCTGCTGGCCACGGGGGCGGTGATGCTGGAGTCGCTGGCGGCCGACCTGGCCCATTTTCTGGGCCAGCCCGCCCACCGCGACATCCGGGTCGACGTGGAGGAGATGGTCTCGCCCGCCGTGGTGGAGGGCGTGCGCGCCGGCGCGGCCTCGCTGGGCATCTGCTGGGATGCGATCGACCTGGGCGGCCTCAAGACCGAGCCCTACCGCAACGACCACCTCTGCGTGGCCGTGCCCCGGCGCCACCCGCTGACGCGGCTGCGACGGGTGCGTTATGCCGACATGCTGGACTTCGAGCAGGTGCGCATGCCCCTGAGCTCGCACCTGGAGCTGATGCTGCACCGGGAGGCGGCGCGGGTGGCCAAGGCGGTGAGCTACCGGGTGACGGTGCGCAGCTACGAGGCCGCGCTGCGCTTCGTCCAGGCCGGCTCGGCCGTGGCCCTGGTGCCGCGCGAGGTGGCGCAGATCTACGGGGAGGCGCTGGCCGTGGAGCTGCTGCCGCTGCACGAGCCCTGGGTGCGGCGCCAGTTCGTGCTGTGCCACCGGGGGCGTGAGACCCTGCCGCCGGCAGCCCTGCTGCTGCTGGAGGCCCTGCGGGCGAAGGCCTGAGGGTCTCCGGGGGCCGTCAGCGGTAGAACGCCTCGACCTGGCCCTTGAGCTTGATCATCAGCGGGTTGCCCTTGCGGTCCACGGTCTTGCCGGCGGGGACCTTGATCCAGCCCTCGCTCACGCAGTACTCCTCGACGTCGTGGCGCTCCTTGCCGTTGAAGCGAATGCCCACGTCGTGCTGGAACACGGCCGCGACGTAGTGCGGGCTGCGCGGGTCGATGGAGAGGTGGTCGGGGAGTGCGGGGCGATCGGGGCTTTGGGTGGCGTCAGTCATGGCGCCGGATTGTCCCGCATCGCGGGCCGTGCCCGGCGCGCGGTGATCAGCTTCCGCCCTTGCCGGCCGCGGCCGCACGCAGCTTGTCCTTCTTGCTCGGGCGCTTGCCCTTGATGCCGCCGGTGCCGGGCGGCAGCTTGCCGGGCGCCTGGCCAGGCGCGGGCGCGGCCTCGGCGGGCGAGGGGTCCGTCGGCTCGAAGCCCGGCACCTGCTCGCGCGGCAGCACCAGCCCCTGGCGCTTCTCGATCAGCCGGAAATGCGCCTCGGTGGCGGCACTGACGAAGCTGATCGCCTGCCCGCTGGCGCCGGCGCGCCCGGTGCGGCCGATGCGGTGGGTGTAGTCGGTGGGCGAGCGCGGCAGGTCGTAGTTCACCACCACCGGCAGCTCGGGGATGTCGATGCCGCGCGCCGCCAGGTCGGTGGTGACCACGATGTCGAAGCCGCCGTCGCGGAACTGGCGCAGCACCTCGTTGCGCTGACCCTGGGTCAGGTCGCCGTGCAGCGGCGTGGCGTAGAGGCCGGCGTTGTACAGCTTCAGCGCCACATGCTCGGCGGCATGCCGGGTGGCGACGAAGACCAGCACCCGGTCCCAGCCGCCCTCCTGCACCAGGTGCTTGAGCAGGGCGGTGCGGCGGGCCGCGTCGACCTGGATCGCGCGCTGCACGATGGCGGGTACCGGCGCGTCGGCTGCGGTGAGCTCCACCCGCACCGGGTCGCGCAGCAGCGGCTCGGCCAGGGCCTGCACCGCCGGCGGAAAGGTGGCCGAGAAGAACAGGTTCTGGCGCCGCGCCGGCAGCAGGGCCAGCACGCGGGCCAGCTCCTCGGCGAAGCCGAGGTCCAGCAGGCGGTCGGCCTCGTCGAGCACCAGCACCTCGACGTCGGACAGCCGCAGCGCGTTGCGATCGAGCAGGTCCAGCAAGCGGCCGGGCGTGGCGACCACCACGTCCGCGCCGCCGCGCAGGCCCATCATCTGCGGGTTGACCGAGACGCCGCCGAACAGCACCGCCACCTTGGGCGGCCGCGCCGCGTCACGCGACAGGCTGCGGAACACCTCGCCCACCTGCGCGGCGAGTTCGCGGGTGGGCACCAGCACCAGGGCGCGCACGCGGCGCCGGCCCTCGGCGGGGCGGGCCAGCAGGCGCTCGAGCACCGGCAGGGCGAAGGCGCCGGTCTTGCCGGAGCCGGTCTGCGCCAGGCCCAGCAGGTCGGCGCCGCGCAGCACGGCGGGGATGGCCTGGGCCTGGATCGGGGTCGGTTCGGCAAAGCCGAGCTTCGCGCCGGCCTGCACCAGCGCCGGGGACAGGCCCAGGGAGTCGAAGGACATGGGGTTCACCGCTTCTCAGGGTGCGCGGTGCAGGCGCGGTGCGCTGAGCAGGGCATGGTTCTCGTCGATGGCCAGGTCCACGTCGCGCCAGCGGCCGGCCAGCTGGGCGGCGGCCATGGCCGTGCGCAGGGCGTTGAGGTCCTTCACGCTGGGCGCGACCTTGATCTGCGCGATCGCGGCGGCGGTGTTGCCCGTCCGCAGCACCGCCATCACCTTGACCGCCCATTCGCTCTTGCGCGCCACCATCGTCTGTCGTCCTGATCCAAAGCACCGATTGTCCGCCATGCGTGCGCCATTCCCACCCGGGTGGCCGCGCCGGGGCCGCCGCGGCGGCGCCAAGGCTGCGCTGCGGCCGGGCATGGCGGACAATCGACCATGCCCGCGACCGACTTCTCGACCCTTCCCCTGTCTCCCGCCACCCTGGCCAACCTTCAGCGCCTGGGCTACCTGGCGATGACCCCCATCCAGGCCGCCAGCCTGCCGACGGCCCTGCTCGGCAAGGACCTGATCGCCCAGGCCAAGACCGGCAGCGGCAAGACCGCCGCCTTCGCACTCGCCCTGCTGGCCAACCTCAACCCGCGCCGCTTCGCGGTGCAGACGCTGGTGCTGTGCCCCACGCGCGAGCTGGCCGACCAGGTCACGGCCGAGATCCGCCGGCTGGCGCGGGCCGAGGACAACATCAAGGTCGTCACCCTGTGCGGCGGCGTGCCGCTGCGCGGGCAGGTGACGACGCTGGGCCATGGCGCCCACATCGTGGTCGGCACGCCGGGCCGGGTGATGGACCACCTGGACCGCGGCAGCCTGCAGCTCGACGCGCTCAACACCCTGGTGCTGGACGAGGCCGACCGCATGCTCGACATGGGCTTCTTCGACGACATCGCCAAGGTCGCCAGCCAGTGCCCGGCGCAGCGCCAGACCCTGCTGTTCTCCGCCACCTACCCCGAGGGCATCGCCAAGCTGGCCAGCCGCTTCATGCGCGAGCCGGTCACGGTGAAGGTGGAGGCCCAGCACACCGGCGGCCAGATCGAGCAGCGCTGGTACGAGGTGGCCGAGCGCGAGCGCATCCCGGCGGTGAGCCAGCTGCTGCTGCACTTCCGCCCGGCCAGCACGCTGGCCTTCTGCAATACCAAGGCGCGCTGCCGCGACCTCGTCGCCGCCCTGCAGGCCGAGGGCTTCCATGCCCTGGCCCTGTACGGTGAACTGGAGCAGCGCGAGCGCGACCAGGTGCTGGTGCGCTTCGCCAACCGCAGCTGCTCGGTGCTGGTGGCCACCGACGTGGCCGCGCGCGGGCTGGACATCGCCAGCCTGGCGGCGGTGATCAACGTCGACGTGACGCCCGACCCCGAGGTGCATGTGCACCGCATCGGTCGCACCGGCCGCGCGGGCGAGAGCGGCCTGGCGCTGAGCCTGGCCAGCCTGGACGAGATGGGCGCGGTCGGCCGCATCGACCAGCTGCAGGGCCGCGAGAGCGAATGGCACCCGCTGTCCGAGCTCAAGCCCGCCCCGGGCGGCCCGCTGGTGCCGCCGATGGCCACGCTGCAGATCCAGGCCGGCCGCAAGGACAAGATCCGCGCGGGCGACGTGCTGGGCGCGCTCACCGCCGACCTGGGCTACACCCGCGAGCAGGTGGGCAAGATCGACATCAACGACTTCTCGACCTATGTCGCGGTGGAGCGCAGCATCGCGGCGCAGGCGGCCAGCCGCCTGAATGCGGCGCGCATCAAGGGCCGTGGCGTGAAGGTGCGGCTGCTGGACGGGGCCTGAGGCGCCCGGCCCCCTTCACGACCCGGCGGCCGGCGCCGGCCGGCGGGACGGTCGGGCGGCGGTGACCCGCCGCAGCGTATCGATGAAGTTGCGGCTCACCCCGCGCAGGTGTGCGGGGTTCCAGGCGATCGCCAGCCCGGTCTCGCAGGCCGGGGTCGGGTGGGCCAGCTTGATCAGGCGCGCATTGCCGGGCTTGTGGTGGGCGGCCACGGCCGGCACCAGGCCGACGCCGAGGCCGCTCTCGACCAGGGTGATCACGGTCTGCACCTGGATCGCTTCCTGCACGATGTTCGGGGAGAACCCGGCTTCCCGGCAGGCATTGACCACCGCCATGTGCAGCATCGGCGACTCGGCATGGGAATAGTTGATGAAGGGCGCCGCGGCGAGCCGCGCCAGCGGGAGGCTGCGGGCCTTCGCCGGCGGTGCCCACGGGCTGTCGTTGGGCAGGACCGCCACCAGCTGGTCACGCTCCACCGGGGTGAGCACGACGTGCGGGCTGAAGACGGCGGGGGTCCGCACCAGCCCCAGGTCCATCTCGCCTTGCTCGATCAACTGCAGGATCCGGCGGCCGGCGGATTCCTGGAGCGACAGCACGACGTCGGGGAACTCGGTGCGGAAGGCCCGCACGACCTTGGGCAGCAGCGTGTAGCTGGCCGAACCGACGAAGCCGATGGACAGGTGGCCGAACGTGCCGTCGACCGCGGCCCGGGCATTGTGCAGGGCCTGGTCGAGGTGCTGGACCGCCTTGCGGGCCTCGGCGAGCGCAGCCTCGCCGGACGGGGTGAGCCGGACATGGCGCGTGGTGCGCTCGAACAGGGGCGTGCCGAACTCCTCCTCGAGGCGGCGGATCGACGCCGACAGCGCGGGCTGCACGATGTTCAGCCGCTCCGCGGCCTTGCGGAAATTGAGCAGTTCGCCGAGCGCGAGGAAATGCCGAAGCTGCCGGTCGTTCATGGGGAGCCTTGCCGGGCGGGAGCCTGAGGCTGATCGCGAAATGCGATCAATCCGTCGAAATATTGTATTGGCTTGTGATCGATGCCAGTCCTATCGTGGCGGCCATCCCTTCACTACTGGCCTGTACGCCGACCATGCTGCCCCTCGACGGAATCCGGATCATCGACTTCTGCAATGTCGTGATGGGCCCCTACGCGACCCAGCTCCTGGCGTCCTACGGCGCCGACGTGATCAAGATCGAGCCGCCCGAGGGGGACGACTCCCGTCGCACCGGGGTCTCGACCGAGAAGGACATGGCCTCGCTGTTCCTGGGGGTCAACCGCGGCAAGCGCAGCCTCGTGCTGGACCTCAAGGACCCGGCCTCGCGGCCGCTGCTGGCGCGGCTGATCTGCTCGGCCGATGTCCTCGTCCACAACATCCGGCCCCAGAAGCTGCATGCCCTGGGCCTGGCTGCCGACCAGGCCCGCGCCCTGAACCCCCGCCTGGTGCATGTCAGCCTGACCGGCTTCGGGCAGGACGGCCCCTACGGCGGCAAGCCGGCCTACGACGACATCATCCAGGGCATGTCCGGCCTGGCCGCGCTGGCCGGGCGACACGGCCAGCGTGCGCCGCATTACCTGCCCACCATCGTCGCGGACAAGACCGTCGGCGCGATGGCCGCGGGCGCCATCCTGGCCGCCGTGGTGCGGCGCGAGCGCCAGGGCGGGGGCTGCACGGTCGAAGTGCCGATGTTCGAGTCGATCGTGTCGTACACCCTGGTGGAACACATGCACGGCCGGACCTTCGCCGGCCGCGACGGAACGATGGGCTATCCACGGGCCCTCGGGCGGTGGCGCAAGCCGTTCGCGACGCGCGACGGCTATCTCTGCGTGATGCCTTACACCGACCGCCACTGGCGCGACCTGCTGCACGATGCCGGCCGCGCCGACCTGGTGGACGACCCCCGGTTCGCCAACATCGCGGCGCGCAGTGAACACACCGATTTCGTGTACGAGACGCTGGCCTCGCTGCTGGCGCTGCGGCCGACCGCCGACTGGCTCGAGCGGCTCGGGGCCCTGGAGATCCCGGCGGCAGCCGTCTGCGAGCCGGAAGACCTGCCGGGCGATCCGCACCTGCAGGCGGTGGGTTACTTCCAGCGGATCGACGACCCGGTGATGGGGCCTCTCTGCTTTCCCGGCGCGCCCGTCCTGTTCGACGGGGTCCGGCCTGAGCTGGGCGTGCCGCCGCGCCTGGGCGAACACACCGAGGCGCTCATCGCCGAGCTGGCCGGCCGACCGGCGCCCGCCGCGACCTGAACCGCGGCCAGGCCGCCCTTCCCGTTTTTCCCTTCGACGAGAGCGACACCCGATGGACACCCAGAGCACCCCCACCCCTACCCCCACCCTGATCGGCCGCGGCTACTACTGGCAGGACCTGGCGCCCGGGCAGGAATTCGTGACCTACGGGCGCACCCTGACGGAGACCGACCTGATGAACTTCATCACCGTCACCGGCATGACCGAGGTGATCTTCACCGACATCCTCCACCAGGGCGCCATGACGGGGCGCGTCGTCCCGGCGGCGCTGACGTACACGCTGATCGAGGGCCTGCTGGTCCAGGGAATGATCCAGGGCACGGGGATGGCCCTGCTCGAGGTCGAGAAGAAAATCCTGGCGCCGGTGCGCGTCGGCGACACCGTCCACGGCCATGTGCGCATCACGGGCATCCGCCCGACTTCCAAGCACGGGCGGGCGGTCGTGGCATCCGAGGTGGCCATCATCAACCAGGACGACGTGACCGTCATGCGCTACGTGGCCAAGCGCCTGCTGGCGGGCGACCCCGGGCGGGGCGCGGCCTGAACCGATCACCCATGACAAGAGGAGACAGAGCCCATGAAACCTGAACCTTCGCGCCGTACGCTCATGGCCGCCCTGGCGGGGCTGGCCGCCGCCCTCGCAGCGCCGGCCCTGGCCAGCAACGCCCCGACGGACCGCGCCATCCAGCTCGTCGTCGGCTTTTCGGCCGGTGGGCCGGCGGACCTCGTCGCCCGTACCTTGTCCAAGGCCCTGGGCGGCGCGCTGGGCACCAGCGTCGTGGTGGAAAACCGGCCAGGCGCCGATGGCGGCATCGCCGCGGCCCAGGTGGCCCGCGCCAAGCCGGACGGCTTCACGCTCCTGCTCGCGCCGAGCACTCACGCCATCAATGCCTCCCTCTACCGGAAGCTGCCGTTCGACTCGGTCAGGGACTTCACCGCGGTGACCCTGGTCGGCGAGTCGCCCAACATCGTCGCGGTGAATGCCGGCTTGCCAGTGAGGTCCATCCCCGAACTGGTCAGCCACGCGAAGTCGGCCAACCCGCCCCTGAACTACGCCTCCAGCTCCAGCATCACGCAGTTCGCGACCGAGCTGTTCAACCTGAGCGCGGGCACCCGCATGACCCGCATTCCGTACAAGGGCGCCGGGCAGGCCATGCCTGCGCTCCTGTCGGGCGAAGTGCCGGTGATGGTCTCCAGCATGATGACGCTGCTGCCCCATGTGAAGTCCGGCCGCATCCGGGCGCTCGCGGTCACCAGCAGCTCGCGCGTGAAGATCGCGCCGGAGATCCCCACGGTGGCCGAGTCCGGCCTGCCGGGGTACTCCGCCAGCACCTGGTACGGGCTGCTGGCCCCGGCCGGGACGCCGCGCCCGGTGGTGGAGCGCATCGACCAGGCCCTGAAGAAGGTCCTCGCGGACGCCACGATCGTCGCCACGCTCGAAGCGCAGGGGCTGGTGCTTGAGCAGCAGGTCCGCGATCCCGCCGCCTTCCAGGCCTACCTGCAGGCAGAGGTGAACAAGTGGCGCCCGGTCGTCGAGGCGACCGGGGTGTCCCTCGAGTGATGCCGCGTGCGCGGCCGGGCCCGCCCGCCGGCCTCAGCGCACCCCGGCCACCACCCGCAGCACTTCCTCGCCGTAGGCCTCGAGCTTCTTGGCGCCCAGGCCGCTGATGCCCTGCAGGTCGTCCAGGCTGTGCGGGTCCTGCGCGGCGATGGCGGCGAGCGTGGCGTCCTGGAACACCACGTAGGCCGGCAGGTTGTGCGCCCGCGCCACCTCGGCCCGCCAGGCCCGCAGGGCGGCGAAGCGCGCCTGGCCGGCCTCGGTGAGCCCCGCGACCACCGCCGCCGCCGCGGGCTTGGCCGTGGCGGTGCGGCGGCCCCGCGAGGCGGGCGCGGCCACGGCCTCGCGCAGCATGACCTGCTGCTCACCGCGCAGCACCGCGCGCGAGCCCTCGGTGAGCTGCAGGGTGTTGAAGGCCGAGGCATCGACCGACAGCGCGCCGACGGCGATCAGCTGGCGCAGCACGCCGCGCAGCTGCGCCTCGCTGAACTCCGCGCCGATGCCGAAGGTCGAGACCTGCTCGTGGCCGAACTGCTTGACCTTCTCCGTCGCCTTGCCGCGCAGGATGTCCATGACGTGGCCGGCGCCGAAGCTGATGCCACTGAGCTGCTGCACGCGGTAGATGGTGGACAGCAGCTTGCGCGCGGCGTCGGTGCCGTCCCAGACCTGGGGCGGGTTCAGGCAGTTGTCGCAGTTGCCGCAGGGCTGGCTGGCCTCGCCGAAGTACCCGAGCAGCCGCACGCGGCGGCAGTCGGTGGCCTCCGCCAGGGCGAGCAGGGCATCGAGCTTGCCGCGCATGACCTGCTTGAACTCCTCGCCGGCGGGGCTCTCGTCGATCATGCGGCGCTGGTTCACCACGTCCTGCAGGCCGTAGGCCATCCAGGCGGCGGCGGGCAGTCCGTCGCGCCCCGCGCGGCCGGTCTCCTGGTAGTAGCCCTCGATGTTCTTGGGCATGTCCAGGTGGGCGACGAAGCGCACGTCGGGCTTGTCGATGCCCATGCCGAAGGCGATGGTGGCGACCATCACGATGCCGTCCTCGCGCAGGAAGCGGTCCTGGTGGCGCTGGCGCACCTCGGCATCGAGGCCGGCGTGGTAGGGCAGGGCGTTGATGCCCTGCTCCTTGAGCGAGGCCGCGGTGTCCTCGACCCGCTTGCGCGACTGGCAGTAGACGACGCCCGCCTCGCCCGCATGCTCGTTCTCGATGAAGCGCAGCAGCTGCAGCGACGGGTCCTTCTTCTCGACGATGGTGTAGGAGATGTTCGGCCGGTCGAAGCTGGAGACGAACTGGCGCGCCTCCTCGAGCTGCAGGCGCTCGACGATGTCCTGCCGCGTGAGCGCGTCGGCCGTGGCGGTGAGGGCGATGCGCGGCACGCCGGCATAGCGTTCGTGCAGCACGGTGAGGGCGCGGTATTCCGGGCGGAAATCGTGGCCCCACTGGCTCACGCAGTGCGCCTCGTCGATCGCGAAGAGCGACAGCAGCCCGCGCTCGTGCAGCGAGTCCAGCTGCGCCAGGAAGCGCGGCGTGGTCACGCGCTCGGGCGCCGCATACAGCAGGGTGATTTCGCCGCGCAGCATGCGCCGCTCGACCGCGCTGGCCTCCTCGCCGCTGAGGGTGGAGTTGAGGAAAGCGGCCTCCACGCCGGCCTCGTGCAGGGCGCCGACCTGGTCGTGCATCAGCGCGATCAGGGGCGAGACGACGATCGTCACGCCGTGCCCGGCGCGCTGGCGCACGATGGCGGGCACCTGGTAGCACAGCGACTTGCCGCCGCCGGTGGGCATGAGGACCAGGGCATCGCCGCCGGCGCTGACGTGGTCGATGATGGCGGCCTGCGGGCCGCGGAACTGCTCGTAGCCGAACACCTCGCGCAGCACGGCGAGGGGGGCGGAGGCGGGGGAATTCAGGAGAGCGGACAAGATCCGGGAATTGTCGTCGCAACGCCCGGGGGTGTGTCATCGGATCCCCCGGCCCCGCGCCGGACCCTGCCAGTTCCTACAATCACGGGGATCATGAGCTCCCCCATCGCCTACACCCGCGGCCAGGCCCTGCCCGGCATCCTCGCCCAGCGCATCGCCCTCATCGACGGTGCCATGGGCACGATGATCCAGCGCCTGCGCCTGACCGAGGAACAGGTGCGCGGCGAGCGCTTCGCCGACCACGGCGTGGACGTGAAGAACAACGGCGAGCTCCTGAGCCTGACCCGCCCGGACGTGATCCGCGACATCCACGAGGGCTTCCTGGCCGCCGGCGCGGACCTGATCGAGACCAACACCTTCGGCGCCACCTCCATCGCCCAGGACGATTACGAGCTCGGCCACCTGGCGCGCGAGCTGAACCTGGCCTCCGCGAAGGTGGCCCGCGAGGCCGCCGACAAGTTCTCCACCCCGGACAAGCCGCGCTTCGTCGCCGGCGCCCTCGGCCCCACGCCGCGCACTGCCAGCATCAGCCCCGACGTCAACGACCCGGGCGCGCGCAACGTCACCTTCGAGCAGCTGCGCGCCGCCTACTTCGAGCAGGTGCAGGCGCTGGTGGAGGGCGGGGTGGACCTGATCCTGGTCGAGACCATCTTCGACACGCTGAACGCCAAGGCTGCCCTGTTCGCGATCGACGAGTACTTCGAGCAATCGGGCGAGCGCCTGCCGATCATCATCAGCGGCACGGTGACCGACGCCTCCGGCCGCATCCTCAGCGGCCAGACCGTCACCGCCTTCTGGTACTCGGTGCGCCATGCGAAGCCGCTGGCCGTGGGCCTGAACTGCGCGCTGGGCGCGGCCCTGATGCGCCCCTACATCCAGGAGCTGGCCAAGGTGGCCGGCGACACCTACATCAGCTGCTACCCCAACGCCGGCCTGCCCAACCCCATGAGCGAGACCGGCTTCGACGAGACCCCCGAGGTCACGGCACGCCTGCTGCGGGAGTTCGCGGCCGAGGGGCTGATCAACATCGTCGGCGGCTGCTGCGGCACCACGCCGGAGCACATCGCCGCCATCGGCCAGGCCGTCGCGCCGCTGGCCGCTCGCAGCGTGCGCAAGGACTTCTTCTACAGGGACGCCGCGTAAGGCACGGGCGCGGCGCGGGCCTCACAGCACGTGGGGCTCGCCCACCTTCTGCGCGATGCAGCGGGTGACCGGCTGCAGGGACTGGCCGTCCCGCACGTCCTCCTCGGTGGCCGACTTCACCACGAAGCGCTGGTTCGGCAGCACCATGACCTCGCCCTCGTGCACCGTGGACAGCGCGTTGTAGAGGCTGAAGTGGACGGCCTTGACCCGCTGGCCCTCACCGCCGCGCATGACCAGGTGCACGTTGTAGCTGCGCAAGTCGGGCGTGACCCGCAGCACGTAGCTGCCCTCCGCCCGCACCGTGGCCGAGATGGGGCGGCTGAATTCGAATCCGGTGCCGGGTGCCAGCGGCAGGGCCTTGGTGCCCACCCACCCCTTGTGCACGTCGTCGCCCGTCACGCGGGCGTCGGGGAAGGCCCACAGGCGCTCGATGGCCTCGGTGAACGGCGCCGTCACGTCCTCCACCAGCAGGGCCACGTCCAAGGTGGCATGCATCGTCTTCAGGATGGAGGCCGCCCGGTAGAAGTTGAAGGAGCCGGTGGCGAAGTGGGCGTAGTCGCGGAGCTGGACCACGGTGCGCAGGTCCAGCCCGCGGTCGCCGGCCTGCTCGCGCATGCGCTCGACCTCGCGGCGCTCCTGCGGGGTGGGCAGCAGGATGCCCAGGGCCTTGTGGTCACCCGAACGGGTGGCCGCGGCATAGACCATGGCCTGCGCCCGACGGGTGGGGTGCTGCACCATGCGGGAGAACACCTTGCCCGACTCGGATTTCAGCGCGGCGTGGCCCGGCACGTCGGGGTCGGCATCGGGGGTGAAGGCCCGCAGCAGCCGGGGCGCGTGTTCCAGCGTCGTCGAGAGGTTGGCGTTGATGGTGCGGTTCAGGCGCAGGGTGTCCTGCTCCTCGGGCGAAAGGCCGGAGCGGGCCTGCGACCCCAGGGCCCGCCACTCCTCCGCCAGGGACTCGGCGAACTCCTCGTGCAGGCGCTCGATCGAATCGGCCCGGTGGGCCGAGGGGTGGTGGGGGTCGAGGTCAGACAGGCGGCTGCACAGGGCGTAGTTGAGCGAGGTCAGCGAGGACGACGAGCTGGCGGCCCGGGGCGTCGCCACTTGGGCGGCGTGGACCAGGGTGGGGGCGAGGAAGCGTTGGCTGGTGGTCTTGAACATGGCGGGTTCCTGCGGGCAAGACCGGTCCGTAACAACCACTCCGGTCGAGTTGCCTGCCCTGTCCCGCCCGCGGCGCAGCCGGTAAAATGCCGGTCCACTCAAGGAGCGCTGCAGCGCCGGGCCCGCCCGGCGTCAGGCTTGAGGAATCCAACCGCGCTCACCTAGCCCCGTGTTTCCCCGCCAGGTGAGTCCACATGCAGACCGACGCTCCCCATCCCGACACCCTTCCCGTCCCTCCCATGCGCCTCGCGGGCCTCGAACCCGTGCTGGTCGGCGAGAAGACGCTGTTCGTCAACATCGGCGAGCGCACCAACGTCACCGGCTCCAAGGCCTTCGCCCGCCTGATCCTGAACGGCCAGTTCGAGGAGGCCCTGGCCGTGGCCCGCCAGCAGGTGGAGAACGGCGCCCAGGTGATCGACATCAACATGGACGAGGCCATGCTGGACAGCCAGGCGGCGATGGTGCGCTTCCTGAACCTGGTCGCCAGCGAGCCCGACATCGCCCGCGTGCCGATCATGGTGGACAGCTCCAAGTGGGAGGTGATCGAGGCCGGCCTGCGCTGCATCCAGGGCAAGGCCATCGTCAACTCGATCAGCCTGAAGGAAGGCGAGGCCCCGTTCCGCCACCAGGCCAAGCTGATCAAGCGCTATGGCGCCGCCGCCGTGGTGATGGCCTTCGACGAGAAGGGCCAGGCCGACACCTACCAGCGCAAGATCGAGATCTGCGAGCGGGCTTACCGGCTGCTGGTGGACGAACTCGACTTCCCGCCCGAGGACATCATCTTCGACCCCAACATCTTCGCGATCGCCACCGGCATCGAGGAGCATGACAACTACGCGGTCGACTTCATCGAGGCCACCCGCTGGATCAAGCAGCACCTGCCCGGCGCCAAGGTCTCGGGCGGCGTGTCCAACGTGAGCTTCTCCTTCCGCGGCAACGACCCGGTGCGCGAGGCGATCCACACCGTGTTCCTGTACCACGCCATCCAGGCGGGCATGGACATGGGCATCGTCAACGCCGGCATGGTCGGCGTCTACGACGAGGTGGAGCCCACCCTGCGCGAGCGCGTGGAGGACGTGGTGCTCAATCGCCGGCCCGACGCCGGCGAGCGCCTGGTGGAGATCGCCGAGCAGGCCAAGGGCGCGGCCAAGGACGACAGCAAGCGCAACGAGTGGCGCAACGGCACGGTGGAACAGCGCCTGTCGCATGCGCTGGTGCACGGCATCACCGACTTCATCACCGGGGACACCGAGGAGGCCTACCGCAACGTGCTGGCCCAGGGCGGCCGCCCGCTGCACGTGATCGAAGGCCCGCTGATGGACGGCATGAACATCGTGGGTGACCTGTTCGGCCAGGGCAAGATGTTCCTGCCCCAGGTGGTGAAGTCCGCCCGCGTGATGAAGCAGGCGGTGGCCCACCTGATCCCCTACATCGAGGAGGAGAAGCGCCAGCAGGAGGCGGCCGGCGAGGACGTCAAGGCCAAGGGCAAGATCGTCATCGCCACCGTCAAGGGCGACGTGCACGACATCGGCAAGAACATCGTCACCGTGGTCCTGCAGTGCAACAACTTCGAGGTGGTGAACATGGGCGTGATGGTCCCCTGCCACGAGATCCTGGCGCGGGCCAAGGTCGAGGGCGCGGACATCATCGGCCTGTCGGGCCTGATCACGCCCTCGCTGGAGGAGATGCAGTACGTCGCCGCCGAGATGCAGAAGGACGAGCACTTCCGCCTGCGCAAGATCCCGCTGCTCATTGGCGGCGCCACCTGCAGCCGCGTGCATACGGCGGTGAAGATCGCGCCCCACTACGAGGGCCCGGTGGTCTACGTGCCCGATGCCTCGCGCAGCGTGAGCGTGGCCACCAGCCTGCTGTCCGAGCAGGCGGCCAAGTACATCGACGAGGTGAACGCCGACTACGAGAAGGTGCGCCAGCAGCACGCCGGCAAGAAGCAGGCGCCGCTGTGGCCGCTGGACAAGGCGCGCGCGAACAAGACGCCGATCGACTGGTCGGCCTACACCCCGCCGCAGCCGAAGTTCATCGGCCGGCGTGTGTTCCGCAACTTCGACCTCGCCGAGCTCGCGAAGTACATCGACTGGGGCCCGTTCTTCCAGACCTGGGACCTGGCCGGGCCGTTCCCCGCGATCCTGAAGGACGAGGTCGTGGGGACCGAGGCCGTGCGTGTCTACGCCGACGGCCAGCGCATGCTCAAGCGCCTGATCGAGGGCCGCTGGCTCACCGCCAATGCGGTCATGGGGCTGTGGCCTGCCAACACCGTGAACGACGACGACATCGAGCTGTACACCGACGAGTCGCGCTCGCAGGTGGCCATGACCTGGTACGGCCTGCGCCAGCAGGCCGAGAAGCAGGCGGTGGACGGCGTGATGCGCCCGAGCCGCTGCCTGGCCGACTTCGTCGCGCCCAAGGGCGTGGCGAAGGACTACGTGGGCGTCTTCGCCGTGACCGCCGGCATCGGCGTGGACAAGAAGGAGCAGTACTTCCTCGACGACCACGACGACTACTCCGCGATCATGCTCAAGGCCCTGGCCGACCGTCTGGCCGAGGCCTTCGCCGAGTGCCTGCACGAGCGCGTGCGCAAGGACCTGTGGGGCTATGCGGCGGACGAGGCGCTGTCCAACGAGGACCTGATCGGCGAGAAGTACCGCGGCATCCGTCCCGCGCCCGGCTACCCGGCCTGCCCCGACCACAGCGCCAAGCGCGGCATGTTCGAGCTGCTGCAGGCGCAGGAAATCGGCATGGGGCTGACCGAGAGCCTGGCGATGACGCCGGCCGCCAGCGTGAGCGGCTTCTACCTGGCCCACCCGCAGGCCACCTACTTCAACGTCGGCAAGATCGGCGACGACCAGGTGCAGGACCTGGCCCGCCGCCGCGGCGAGGAGGTGGCGCAGCTCGAGCGGCTGCTGGCGCCGAATCTCTGAGGCTGCCGTGCCGCTGGAGGCCGCGGCCCGCGGCACGACGCGGTGCCGGCCTCGCAGAGAGCCGTCGGGTCAGGTTGCTAGACTTGCCCAGCCGGGATGTGCCGGTGCCCGACGCCCGCCGACCGCCATGGCCACCAGCCTCAGCAAGATGCTCTCGATCCTCGAGTTGTTCGACGAGGGGCACGCGAACTGGACGGCGGATGCCATTTGCGAGCACCTGCAGCTTTCCACCTCGAGCGGCTACCGCTACATCCGCGAACTCTCGGCAGCCGGCCTACTGACCCGCCTGACCGGGGGCATGTATGTCCTCGGGCCGCGCGTGATCGAGCTCGAGTACGTGATGCGCACCTCCGACCCGGTGGGCAAGGTGGGCCTGCCGATCCTGCAGCGCCTGGCCCAGACCACCGGCTGCGACGCCTTGCTGTCCAACGTCTACGGCTCCCACATCATCAACGTGCTGCATGTCCCCGGCGTCGAGTCCCTGAACGTTTCGTACACCCGCGGCCGGCAGCACCCCCTGTTCCGCGGCGCGGTCGCCAAATCCATCCTCCCCTTCATGAGCCGGGCGCAGTTGCTGAAGATCCATGCGGCCCGCCAGGCCGAGATCGCCGCCAGCGGGCTGGGCGAGGACTGGCTCGCGTTCTGGCGGCACATGCAGGCCCTGCGTCGCCAGGGCTTCAGCGAGAGCCACGGCGAACTCGATCCCGGCCTCCATGGGCTGGGCGTGCCCGTGATGGCCGATGGCTCCGTGGTTGGCAGCGTGAGCCTGGTGTTCTCCAGCGCCCGGGCCAAGGTGTTGAGCCGCGAAGGGCTGCTCGAGCAGATGCGCCTCGCGTCGGACGCTTTGAGCGCCGCGCTCGAGCCCCTGCGCGGTGACGTTCGCCTATGATTTATTGAATTTTCAAATGGCGGCAAAAATGTTGAAAACGCAACCCAGTCTAATGATTGGGCTTGGCGTCAAAGACTGAGGGTTTCCCATATATTGCAAATAAATGATTGGCGTCGCACAGTCTCCCCTTCTCCTAGGAGACACCCCCATGAAGCGTCGATCCTTTGCTGCCGCGGCCCTGCTGGGCCTCGCGCTCTCTGCCCAGGCCCAATCGGACAGCCCCCTGACCCTGGTCGTGCCTTTCCCGCCGGGTGATGCACTCGACGCGACTGCCCGTGCCGTGGCCGAGGCGGCCTCCCAGGAACTGAAGGTCCCCATCGTCGTGGACAACAAGCCCGGCGCCGCCGGCTTCATCGCCGCCGACGCGGTGGCGCGGAGCAACAGCCAGACGACCTTCCTGCTCGGCACCACCGCGATGATGTCGATCACCCCCTTCGTGCGGAAGGCGCCCTACGCGCCTTCGGACTTCACCCCCGTGGCGCGCATCGCCACCATCAACCTGGTGGTCGCCGTGTCCAGCGGCTTCCCGGCGAAGACCTGGGCCGAGTTCGTGGCGCTGGCCAGGCAGAACCCCGGCAAGTACAGCTACGCCTCGCCCGGCGAGGGCACCTTGCTGCACATGGGCATGGAGGCGCTGCAATCGACGGCGGGCTTCAAGCTGCTGCATGTTCCCTACAAGGGCATGGGCCCGGCCCTCCAGGACTTCCTGGCGGGCCGTATCGACGTGTACTCCGAGCCCGCCAACATCGCCCACGTCAAGGCCGGCACCGCGCGGGCCCTGGCCGTGGTCGGTGACGCCCGCCTGCCGGACCTGCCCGAGGTGCCCACCACCCGTGACCTGAAGATCGCCTACGACCAGGCCGGCTGGTTCGGCATCTTCGCGCCGAAGAACGTGCCCCCAGCCCTCACCGCGCGCCTGTCGACGGCCCTGCGCAACGCCGCGGCCCGGCCCGAGCTGCGCACCCGGCTGCCCGCCGGCGTGCAGTCAGCCTACCTGGCCGGTGCACCCTTCGCCGACCAGATCCGCGGCGAGCAGGACCTCTATCGCAAGCTGATCACGGACCTCAACATCAAACTCGACTGACAGACATCGCCTGTCAGGACCGCCCCATGGATCCCCACGATTCCGGCCTGTTCGACGTCGTCATCGTCGGGTATGGCCCTGTTGGCGCCACGCTCGCCAACCTGCTGGTGCAGCAGGGCCTGTCGGTCGCCATCCTCGAGCGCGAGGCCAGCGTCTACCACCTCGCGCGCGCTGGCCACTTCGACGCCGAGATCATGCGGGTCCTGCAAAGCATCGGCGTCGCCGACGAGATGGAGCCGCAATGCGGCATCACCACGGGCATGCGCTTCGTCGACGCCGACGGCCAGTTGCTGATGGAGTGGAAGCGCGGGGGGGCCAAGGGGCCCTCGGGCTGGGTGAGCGACTACATGTTCCACCAGCCCGACCTCGAGCGCATCCTGCGCGCCCGGCTCGCCGGCTCGCCGCGCGCGAAGTCCTTCCTCCTGCATGATGTCTACGCGCTCGAGGAGCGGGGGGACCATGTCGTCGTGCGCGCCGAGGACACCGCCAACGCCCGCCTCGTCAGCCTGCGTGGCCGCTACGTGGTCGGCTGCGACGGGGCCCGCTCGCTCGTGCGCCGCACCATCGGTTCCGAGCATGAGGACCTGGGCTTCAAGCAACGGTGGCTCGTGGTGGATGTCCAGACATCCCGCGACCTGGGCCTGGAGCCCGTGAGCACGCAGCACTGCAACCCGGCCCGCCCGAGCTTCGCGAGCAGCACGTCCGGCGGGAAGCTGCGCTGGGAGCTCATGGTCATGCCCGGCGACGACGTCACCCGCATCACGCGAGAGAACGTCGTCTGGGACTTCATCGAGAACTCGGTACGCCCGATCCGGCGTGAGGATGGCGAGATCACGCGGGCCGTGGTCTATACCTTCGAATCCCTGATCGCGAACCAGTGGCGAAAGGGCCGGCTGCTGCTCGCCGGCGACTCGGCCCACCGCACCCCGCCTTTCCTCGGCCAGGGCATGTGCGCCGGCATCCGGGATGCCGCCAACCTGGCCTGGAAGCTGGCCGCCGTCTGCCAGGGGCGTGCCAGCGAGGACCTGCTGGCGACCTACGAGACCGAGCGCGTGCCCCATGTGCGCGCCTTCATCCGGGGGGCGGTCGAGGCGGGCACGTTGATCCAGATGGCCGACCCCGTCGCGCTCGCCGCCCGTGCCCAGGACATGCGCGCCAACCCCAAGGCCTATGCGCCGCCCAACCCCGCGCTCGGCCCGGGCCTGCGCGATGACCACGGGCAGGGTGGCCTGGGCCGCCAATTCGTGCAGCCGCGCCTGCACGGCGTGCTGATGGACGACCGCATCGGCCACGCCTTCGCTCTGGTGGCCACCGAGGACTTCGTGCGCAGCCACGCCGACGCGGCCCGGCGTCAAGTGGCCTGCGGCGGCCTGCGCGTGGTGACCCTGCCGGCCGGCCAGGCCGAGACCCTGGCGCCCTACGGCGCGCCTGCCCTCCTGTTGCGACCCGACCGCTATGTCCACGCGACGATCCAGGACGGCGCGCAGCTGCAGGCCGTCCTCGACGCCTTGCCCGTGGCGCTGGCCTGAGATGCCGGGCGCCCCGCTGCACGTCGACAGTTTCCTCGCGGCATCGCCGCCGCCCAGTCCTGACCGTGAGCTGGACCAGGCCATGCTGCGCGCGTATTCCATCGAGCGCATGGTCGATTACGGCTGCGCCCTCGAAGACGTGCTGAAGCTGCGCCGCCGCGTCGAGGCCGGCCACGCCTGGCCCGATGTCGCCCGCCTGCTGGCGGACGACAACGAGGTGCGGGCCGAGGCGGCTGCGAGCGCCGGCCAGTCGGCGACCGCTACGCGCTACCTCCTGCACGCCGCGGCCTGCTGCCGGGTGGCCCAGGCGAGCCTCGAGGAGGAACCCGCGCAGCGCCTGGCGGTCTACGAGCGCCAGGCTCGCCTGTTCCGCGCTGCCCTGCGGCCGGCGCCAGGGACCGGCAGCGACTACTTCGAGGTCCGGCACCACGGGGCCTCGCACGCGGCGTGGCTGTTTCCCGCCGCCACGCTGTCGTCGGGCGGTCCCGCGGTAGTGGTCTGGGGCGGCGCCGACGGCTGGTGCGAGGCTTTCCACGCCGGCGTGTCCGCCTACCTCGAGCGTGGTCTGTCGGTGTGCCTGCTCGAGCTGCCGGGCCAGGGGCTCGCGCGGCTGCGTCACGGCTCCTTCCTGCAGCCCGATTTCACCCGACTGGTCTCGGCCACGCTCGACGCGCTGGTCGAACGCGGAGCGGATCCGCAGCGCCTCGGGGTCGCCGGCCACAGCGCCGGCGGCGCCCTGACACTGGCCGCCGCCGCGGCCGACGACCGCATCCGGGCCTGCTGCAGCAACGGCAGCTCGGACCAGCTCCTGCGGGGCCTGCAGAAGTTTCCGCGCGTCCTCCAGCGGTTCGGCCGGATGCTGGGCGCTGGCGCTGGCGCTGGCGCTGGCGCTGGCGTCGGCGTCGGCGAGGCCGAGGTTGCCGCCTTCTTCGACGCCGTCGACCTCACGCAGGCGGCCCGCCGCATGCGTGCCTCGTTGCTGTGCCTGCATGGCGGCCAGGACCCGCTGGTGACCGACGAGGAGATGCACCGCCTCGTCGCACGGCGTGGCGCCGACGCGGCGACGCTCGAGGCCTGGCCCGAGGGCGGGCACTGCCTCTACAACCACGCGGCCGAACGCAATGGCGTGATCGCCGGCTGGTTCGCGCACCAGCTCGCACCCGCCGCCTCCCGGAGCCACCCATGAGCCAGCGTCCCGGCCTCACCTTCAGCCATGTCGGCTTCTTCGTCACCGACCTCGAGCGGCAGGCCGACTTCTACACCCGCGTCCTCGAATTCACCGAGACCGACCGCGGCCTGCTCGAGGGCCCGCAGGGTCCGATGCAACTCGTGTTCCTCAGCCGTGACCCGGACGAACACCACCAGATCGTGCTGATCTCGGGGCGGCCCGCGCAGGTCCCGTTCAACGTGATCAACCAGGTCTCGCTCAAGGCCGACTCGCTGGCGACGCTGCAGCAGTTCCACGGCCGGTTGCAGGAAGCCGGGGCGGCCGAGATCCTTCCGGTCACCCATGGCAATGCCCTGTCGGTCTACTTCCGCGACCCGGAGGGCAACCGCGTCGAGCTCTATGTCGACACGCCCTGGTACGTCACGCAGCCCTGTCGCGTGCCGGCTCCGATCGAATTGCCACCCGACGAGTTGATGGCCTGGGCCGAGCGCCACGCGCGCACCCTGCCCGGCTTCCGTCCCCGCAGCGAGTGGCGGCGCGAGATGGCGCGCCGCATGGGGCTGGAGTCCTAGGCAGCCTGCCGCGCCAGCCGCTGCGCCCCCCACAGCGCCAGCGCCGCCAGCAGGCTGGCTCCCAGCATCACCCACAGGCCCGCGGTGTAGCCCCCCGCGGGCGTCCACAGCAACCCCATCAGCCACGGTGCCAGCGCCCGCGCCAGCGCGATCGGCAGGCCCAGCGCGCCATTGAGCGTGGCCACGTGGGCGCGGCTCACGTACTGCGCGATGGCCGTGCCCTTGACGATGGTGATCATCCCGTTGCCCAGGCCGTACACTCCGATGAACACCAGGGCCAGCGTGAACGAACCGCCAGCGGCCAGGCAGGCGAGCAGGGTGGCCAGACCCAGGGGGATCAGCAGCGGCACCAGCCGGTTCGCCAGGTGCGGGTCGAAGCGCTGGTCCGAGACATAGAGCAGGGCCCGCCCCAGCACCTGGATCACGCCCACGCTCGCCGGCACGCCCACCACCCACGCCGCCGGCAGGCCGGCCTCGCGCAGCAGGCTCACCATGTGCGCGGGCAGCGCCGCGGCCACGCCCATCATGCCCACGGTGAACACCGCCACCAGCAGGAAGGGCGCGCCGCGCATGAGGCGGCCCGGCGCCTCGTGCGGCGCATGCGCGGGATGGGGCGGCGCCGGCGGCGGTACGCCCCGGGCCAGCACCCACGCATGCAGCGGCACGCACAGGCCCAGGTGCAGCAGCGCCAGCACGCCGGCCGCGCCGCGCCACCCCAGCGTGTCGACCAGCCAGGCGGTCAGGGGAATGAACACCGTGCTCGCCAGCCCGCCCAGGAAGGTGAGGGTGATGATGGCCCGCCGGAAATCCTGCGGGTAGCGGCGCGTGACCACCGCGAACACCGGCGGGTAGAGCGTGGCCGACAGTCCCGCCCCGAGCAGCATCCACACCGCGTAGAACGAGGCGATGCCGCTGACGAAGGCATGCAGCCCCAGGCCTGCGGCCACCACCAGCGAGCCCCCGGCCATGACCAGCCGCTCGTGCCCGCGGTCGATCCATCGGCCCACCGGGTAGGCCAGCGCGCCCTCCACCAGCAGCGCCAGGCTGAAGGCCAGCGAGCTCTGGGCGCGGCCCAGGCCCAGCTCGCGTTCCACCGGCTCCATCAGCAGCGAGAAGCCATAGAAGACGCTCCCCCAGGTGACCAGCTGCCCCAGCGACAGCCAACCGACCACGCGGCGGTCGTAGCGGTCGCTGGGCGGGGACAGGCTCATGCGCGTGATTCTTCCACGCACGGTGGGGCCGGCATGCCCGGGGGTGTCACCCGTTCAGTTCGTTCCAGAGTTCGCGGTCGCGCGCGTCGGTCCAGATCGAGGGCTCGCCGCCGCCGGCCAGCTCCTCGAGGGCGCGGCACACGTCGAACGGCATCACGTGCTGGAACACCGGCCACTGGCCGTACTTCGGCCGCATGGCGGCCAGCGCGGCCTCGTAGGTCTCGCGCCGGCTGCAGCCGCGGCCGTGGGCCTCGGCCACGCAGGCCCACAGGTCGTCGAGGAAGCCGCGCGTGGCGGCGATGGCCGTGCGCGCGCCGGCGGCCTCCATCAGGGGCGCGCCGCGACCCGGCATCAGCGCGCGCGGGGCGAGGGCCTCCAGCTGCGACAGCGTCGACGACCATTCGCGGATGTAGCCGTCGCCCGCATACACCGCGCACTGGTTCTCCACCAGGTCGCCGGCGAACAGCACCTGCTGCGAGGGGATCCAGGCCACGCTGTCGCCGCGCGAGTGGCCGCGGCCCACGTGCAGCAGCTGCACCTCCAGGTCCCCCAGCCACAGCGTGAGGCGGTCGCCGAAGGTGATGTGGGGGTGGGTCAGCCCGGGGATCTGCTCGTGGCCCTGGAACAGCCGCGGGAAGCGGCCCCGCTCGCTGTCGTAGTCGGCCTGCCCGCGCTCGCGGATCCAGGCCTGGGTGCCGTCGCTGGCGATCACCGTCGCGCCCTCGAAGGCGCTGGCGCCCAGCACGCGCACCGCGTGGTAGTGGGTCAGGAACACATGGCGCACCGGCAGCGGCGTCACGCTGCGGATCGCCGCCAGGAAGTCGCGCGCCATCGCCGGCGTGGCGCGCGTGTCGATGGCCAGCACGCTGTCCGGGCCGACGATGAAGCCGCAGTTGGGGTCGTAGTCGGACGCATAGGCCCAGGCGTTGTCGGACAGCTGCACCAGGCGTGCAGTCTGCTGGCGGCTGTCGGCGGCGGAGGCGAAGGAGACGGTGGTCATGGTTCAGGCGGGCCGGGGGTTGCGAAGGGGGGCGGCGGCCGCGTCGATGCAGGCCTGCAGCGTGGCGGCATCGCCGACCTGGTTGGCCAGCAGCATCACGAGGCGCGCATTGAGCAGGGCGCTGTCGCCGTCGCCCAGGCCTTCGTGGGCGGCGACGAGCGCGGCGTAGAAGCCGTCCGGGTCGGACAGCCGCGAGGTGGAGAGGTCGGCTTGCATGGAGGCCTCAGGAGGTCACGGGAAGGGATTGGCCGAGGCTGCGGCGCACGGCGGCGGCCAGGGCCGCGCCGTCGTGGCGGGCCAGCGCGGTGGCCAGGTGGCCGTCGGGCCGCACCAGGGCGATGCCGCCGGGCGCGGTGCCGGCCTGGGCGGCGAGCAGGCCCTGCGGGTCCTCGACGTCGCGGCCCACGACCCACAGGCGCACCGGCAGGCCGTCGGTGGCGGCGGCCAGCGCGCCCAGGGCGGGCGCGGAGCCAGCCGCGGGGAAGACGAAGGCGGCGTGTTCGCAGCCCGTCTCGCGCAGCACGTCCACCAGGCCCAGGTCGCGGCCGCCCGCGCGCAGCGGCACGTTGGGAATCAGCCGGCCGTCCTGCGGCCCCGGGCCCACGGTCGGCAGCCCGCCGTAGTGGTGCGAGGACATCATCCGGCCGGTGTTCACCAGGCCGCGGGCGAAGGCGTACTGCTCGCGGGCCAGTTGCACCACCGCCTGGCGCAGCGTGAACTCCATCGGCGAACGCGGCTGCATGAACCGGCCCGAGCGGCTGGTGATGCGGATGTTCTCCTGCGCCGCGCGGTGCCGCTCGAGGTGGTAGGTGTCGAGGATCTCGGGGCCGGCGCGTCCCTGCAGCAGCAGCTGCAGCTTCCAGCCCAGGTTGTCGGCGTCGGCGATGCCGGAGTTGCCGCCGCGCGCGCCGAACGGGCTCTTGGCATGGGCGGCGTCGCCGATGAAGACCAGGCGGCCATGGCGGAAACGCTCCATCAGCATGGTGCGGTAGGAATAGGCGCCGACCCAGACGATCTCGAAGTCCACGTCCGGCCCCAGCATGGCGCGCACGCGCTCGCGGGCCACGTCGTGGCGGCTCACGTAGGCCGGGTCGGCGTCCGGCGCCATCTGGAAGTCCAGGCGCCAGACCTGGTCGGCCATCAGGTGCTGCCACACGCCGCGGTTGTCGTTGAAGGGCGCCTCGACCCAGGTCCAGCGCTCGTTCAGGCGCTTGTGGGTGAACTTCACGTCGGTGATGCACCAGCGGTCCAGGCCGCGCTCGGTGTGCTCGCGCAGCTGCAGCAGCTGGCGCACCGCGCTGTTCACCCCCTCGGCGTCGACCACCCAGTCGGCCTCCAGCGTGTAGGCGCCCGCGGGCGTCTGCACGTCCAGCTCGACGCGGTCGTCGAGGTTGCGCGCGCCGGTGACCTTGTTCTTCCAGCGCAGGTCCGTCAGTCCCAGCTCGAGGAGGCGGTCGACCAGGTACCACTCCAGGTAGAACTGCTGGATATTCACGAAGGGCGGCTGCAGCGACACGCTGGCGGGCTGGAAGTCGAACTCGTACAGCACGTCCGGCCCGGACAGCACCTTGCCCACCGACCAGCGCGTGCCCTTGGCGGCGATGCGCTCGTAGATGCCCACGCGCGCCATGATCTCCAGCGTCTTCTGCATGTAGGCGATGCCGCGGCTGGAGGCGCCGCGCACGCCCACGGTGTTGTCCTCGTCCAGCACGGTGCAGGCGACGCCGCGCGAGGCCAGGTCGGCCGCCAGCGTGAGGCCGGCCAGGCCGGCGCCGACGATGACGAGGGAGTGCCGCTTACGTTGCTGCCCGCCGGCGCCGGGCGCCAGCTCGGGCGGCGGCACGAACTCGAACTCCGGCAGGCGGTAGTGGGTGCTTGTCTCCATGGTCTGTGTCTCCCGGGTCCGCATGCGGACTCCTTCAGGCCATGGAAGTTACCGGCGCGCCGCTGCCGCGTCTGTCCTGTCGGACAACGACAGGTGCGGCCGCCTCAGTGCACGCCGCGCAACTGGAACAGCTGGCGCTGGCGCTGGATGCCCAGCTTCTCGAAGGCGCGCTGGCGGTAGGTGGCCACGCTGGTGGGGCTCAGGCCCATGTCGCGGGCGCACTCCTTGGCGCTGCGGCCGTCCAGGATGGCGTCGACCACCTGGCGTTCGCGCGGGGACAGCAGGGCGAAGCGCCCGTCCGGCCCGGGCGATGCCGCCACCGCGGGGGCGGCCAGCGCGAGGTGCCGCCGCAGCGCCGACGCCACCAGCCGCGCCTGGCCGCCGAAGGCCGCGAGCGCGCCTTCCAGGGGCACGTCGCAGATCGACGGCCGGTAGGCGTTGAGGACGCCCCATCCGCCATCGACCGCGACGATCAGCGACAGCCGCTCGGCCAGGCCGATGTCCTCGTAGCTGCGGGCCCACTGGTGGTCGGGCAGCTCCTCGCGGCTCAGGCAATTGAGCAGGAGATCGTCCCGGGCGTGCTCGACGACGCGCGCCGTCGGGTCCACGCGGTAGAAGCCGTCGCGCACATAGCACTCGCCCACGCTGTGGGCCTCCAGCCCGGGCAGGCGGGCCGTGCCGATGCGGACCGGCGCCGCGCCCGCATGCACGAAGAGGGAGCAGTCGCTGGCCCCGACGGCCTCGCGGCAAAAGCCCAGGAGCGACGGCACGAAATGCTCGTCGCCGATGGCTTCGACCACGCCCCACATCGCGCTCGCCACAGGCGATGCGCAATCGCCGGACAGGGAGATCGTCTTCATGCGGACATTGTCCGTGCAGGCGCCGGCCCGCGCGGCCCCCTGCGGGATTGGTACTTTCCATTGAGAAGAAAGTGCTGTCGTTGTTCGACAGGACAGACGCCGCCCGGGGGCAGGGGAAGAATCCGCCGCGACAGGAGACAAGCCCCATGGCCACCGCCCACGCCACCGAGCCCCGCCCGGTGCACGGACTGCATCACTTCGCATGGCGTTGCCGCGATGCCGAGGAGACGCGCCGTTTCTACGAGGACCTGCTGGGCCTGCCGCTGGTGCACGTGATCCAGAAGGACCACGTGCCGAGCACCGGCGAGTACTGCCCCTACGTGCACATCTTCTTCCGCATGCGCGACGGCTCGTGCATCGCGTTCTTCGACCTCGGCGACGGCCAGGCCGCCCAGCCCTCGCCCAACACGCCGGCCTGGGTGAACCACATCGCCCTGCGGGTGGACGGCCCGCAGGACCTGGAGGCCATGCGCCAGCGCCTGCTGGCCCACGGCGTGGCGGTGCTCGGGGTCACCAACCACGACGACTACATCCACTCCATCTACTTCTTCGACCCCAACGGCATCCGCCTGGAGCTGACCACCGAGGTCGCCTCGGCGGCCACGGTCGACGGCTACGCCCGCAGCGCGCACGAGCAGCTCGCGCGCTGGACCCGGGACAAGCAGGGACGCTGACCCCATGGCTCACGACACCTCCCTCTCGCTGCGCCTGGCGTCCCTGCGCGATGGCAGCCGCGACGGCCGCCTGGTGCTGGTGGACGCCGGCCAGCGCCGTTGCCTCGCCGTGCCCCACATCGCGGCGCACCTGCAGGCCGCCCTCGACGACTGGGCCACCGCCGCCCCCCGGCTCGCCGCCGAGCAGGCGCGCCTGGACGCCGCGGGCTGGCCCGGCGCGCAGGCCTTCGACCCGGCCGCCTGCATGGCGCCGCTGCCGCGCGCCTACCAGTGGGCCGACGCCTCCTGCTACCGCAACCACGCGCGCCTGATCTACCAGTGGCGCCGCGAGCCGATCCCGCCGCGCTACGAAGACGAGCCCCTGGTCTACCAGGGCGGCTCCGACGTGATGCTCGGGCCCTGCGACCCGCTGGAGGCGGTGGACGAGGCCCATGGCATCGACCTCGAGGCCGAGATCGGCGTGATCACCACCGACGTCCCCATGGGCACCCGGGCGGCCGAGGCGGTGGACCACATCGCGCTGGTCGTCCTGATCAATGACGTGTCCCTGCGCGGGCTGATCCCGGGCGAGGTCTCGCGCGGTTTCGGCTTCTACCAGAGCAAGCCGGCGACGCATTTCGCGCCGCTGGCCGTCACGCCCGCCGCCCTCGGCGCCGCCTGGCGCAACGCCACGCTGCACCTGCCGGTGCAGGTCCACATCAACGGCGAGTGGTTCGGCGCGCCCAACGCGGGCGAGGAGGTGGTGTTCGACTTCGGCCGCGTGATCGAGCACCTGTGCCGCACCCGCTCGCTGGCGGCCGGCACCATCGTCGGCGGCGGCACCATCTCCAACGCCGACGAGCGCACCGGCAGCGCCTGCATCACCGAGGCCCGCGTGCGCGCCACGCTGGCCGGCGTGCCGGACGACCGGCTGCGGCCCTACCTGCGCCACGGCGACCGCGTGCGCATCGAGGCGCTCGACGACGGGCGCAGCGTCTTCGGCGCGATCGACCACCGCGTGCAGGTGCGCGTCGCGCGCTGATACCCGTTCCCGACTCCCGTTCCGACAGGCCACACCATGAATGCTCCCCATCCCGCGGTGCCTCCCTTGCGCGACCAGATGCTGATCGACGGCGCGTGGGCCGCCGCTGACAGCGGCGCCACCTTCGAGGTGTTCAATCCCGCCACCGGCGAGGTGATCGCGCGCGTGCCCCAGGCGAGCGAGCGCGATGTCGACCGCGCCGTCCAGGCGGCGCGCCGGGCGCTGGTGTCGCCGCAGTGGAGGGGCCTCACGCCCTACGCCCGCGAGCGCCTGATCCACAAGCTGGCTGACCTGGTCGAGGCACACGGCGACGAACTCGCCCGGCTGGAGACCCTGAACCAGGGCAAGCTGCTGCCCTGGAGCCAGGCCATCGAGGTGGGCGGCAGCGCGCAGTGGCTGCGGTACATGGCGGGCTGGGCCACCAAGATCGAGGGCAGCACCTTCGAGGTCTCGATTCCCTTCCCGCCCGGCACGAAGTACCGCGCCTCGACCCAGCGCGTGCCGGTCGGCGTGGTCGGCGCCATCGTGCCGTGGAACTTCCCGCTGGCGATGGCCGTGTGGAAGATTGCGCCGGCCCTGGCCTGCGGCTGCACCGTGGTCCTCAAGCCCGCGGAGGAGACGCCGCTGACCGCGCTGCGCCTGGCCGAACTGGCCCTGGAGGCGGGGTTCCCGCCCGGCGTGCTGAACGTGGTCACCGGCGACGGCGAGACCGCCGGCGCCGCCCTGGTGCGCCACCCCGGCGTGGACAAGGTCTCGTTCACCGGCTCCACCGAGGTCGGGCGCCTGATCGGCGCGCAGTGCGGCCGCGACATCCGCCGCGTCGCGCTGGAGCTCGGCGGCAAGAGCCCGGTGATCGTCCTGGACGACATGGACGTCGAGACCGCCGTGGCCGGCGCGGCCGGCGCCATCTTCTTCAACCATGGCCAGGTCTGCACCGCCGGCTCGCGCCTGTACGTCGCCAAGCCGCTGTACGAGAAGGTGGTGGCCGGCCTCGCGCAGGCGGCCGATGCCACGGTGCTGGGCGGCGGCTTCGATGCGAACGCGCAGATGGGACCGATGGTCTCGGCGCGCCACCGCGACCGGGTGATGGGCCTGATCGGCACCGCCGCCGCCGAGGGCGGCGAGGTCGTCGCCGGCGGCCGCCGCGGCGACGGCCCGGGCTACTTCGTGCGTCCCACCGTGGTGGCCAACACCGCCGGCAAGGACCTCACGCTGGTGCGCGAGGAGGTCTTCGGTCCGGTCCTGGTGGCCATGCCCTTCACCGACCTGGACGAGGTGCTGCAGCAGGCCAATGCCAGCGCCTACGGCCTGGGCGCCAGCGTCTGGACCCACCACCTCCAGAAGGCGCAGCGCGCGATCGACGCGCTGGAGGCGGGCACCGTCTGGGTCAACACCCACAACATGGTCGACCCCCACATGCCCTTCGGCGGCTTCAAGGCCTCCGGGGTCGGCCGCGAGCATGGCCGCAGCGCCATCGAGGCCTACACCGAGCTCAAGTCGGTCTGCATCGCCTACTGAATCCCACCCATCCCGTACTACAAGGAGACAAGCACCATGTGGAATCGCCGTACCCTCTGCGCGCTCGCCGCGTCCGTCGCCTGCGTCCTGGCCGCGCCCGCGCAGGCCCAGACCACCTTGACCGTGTCGAACTGGGTGCCCGTGGGCCATCCCGTCGCCAACGCGATGAACAAGTGGATCCAGGACGTGGAGAAGGCCACCGCCGGCCGCGTGAAGTTCCAGACCCTGCCCAAGGCGGTGGCCACGCCCCAGGCGCACTACAACGCCGTGCGTGACGGCCTGGCCGACGTGAGCTTCACCGTGCTGGGCTACACCCCGGGCCGCTTCGCCCTGTCCGAACTCGCGGAGCTGCCGCTCATGGGCATCACCGCCGAGGCGAACTCGGTGGCCCTGCAGCGCGTGGCCGAGCGCCACCCGCAGTTCATGGCCGAATACAAGGACGTGAAGGTACTCGCGCTGTTCACCCACGGCCCCGGCGTGATCTTCAACATGAAGAAGCCGGTGCAGACCCTGGACGACCTCAAGGGCCTGAAGTTCCGCGTCGGCGGCGGCGTGGTCAACGAGGTGGGCAAGCTGATCGACGCCAACACCACGCTCAAGCCCGCCACCGAGTCGTACGAGCTGCTGTCCACCGGCGTGATGGATGGCGTCTTCCTGCCGTTCGAGTCGATCTCGACCTACAAGATCGACAAGCTCATTCGCCATGCCACCACCTTCCCCGGCGGCCTGTACAACTCGGCCTTCCTGGTCATGATGAACAGGGACGCCTACCAGCGCATCCCGGCGTCCGACCGCGCCATCGTGGACAAGATGGCCGGCGAGCCCTTCGCCCGCGCGCTGGGCCGCTCCTTCGACGAGAAGGACCAGGAAGGCACCGCACTGGCCCAGGCCAGCGGCATCAAGGTCACGCCCGCCTCGCCGGACATGGTCAAGTCCATCCAGGCCAAGGTCGGCGTGCTGGACCAGAAGTGGATCGAGACCGCGCGCGGCAAGGGCCTGGCCAATCCGGACAAGGTCCTGCAGGAGTTCCGCGCCGAGGCGCGCAAGCCGTGACGATGCGCGCGGCTCTGGAAGCCCTGGCCCGGGGACTGGACCGCGCCCTCACCGGGGTGGCGGGCCTGGCCCTGCTGGCCATGATGGTGCTGACGTTCCTGGACGTCATGGGTCGCAAGTTCTGGGTCTCCGTGCCCGGCGCGCTGGAGGTCAGCGAGATCCTGATGGTGGTCCTGCTGTTCTCCGGGCTGCCGCTGGTGGCCTGGCACGCCGAGCACGTGTGCTTCGAGCTGGTGGACAAGATGTACCGCGGCGCGGCCGCCGTCTGGTCCCGGGTCTTCATGGACCTGTTCTGCGGCGTGGTCTTCGGCGCCCTCGCCGCGGCGGTCTGGAAGTTCGCCGGCCGCACCATGGAGGACGGCGAGGTCACGGTCTACCTGAAGTGGCCGATCGGCTGGTTCGTCTACCTGATCGCCGTGCTGGTCGGCGTCGCCGCCGTGATGCACCTGGTGCGCGCCGCCACCGTGGACCGCGACCCGGTCGAACCCGACGAGGCGCTCCCGTCCGGGAGCTGATACCCCATGACTGTCTGTCTTCTCGGCTTCGCGGCCATCTTCCTGCTCATGGCCCTGCGCATTCCCATCGCGATCGCGATGGGCGTGGTGGGTTTCGCCGGCCTGGCCCTGCTTCGCAACTGGAACGTGGCCGTCGCCAGCACCCTGGAGGTGGTCAAGAGCACCGGCTTCTCCTACACCCTGTCGGTGGTGCCGCTGTTCATCCTCATGGGCAACTTCACCGCGCGTGCCGGCATGGCCCGCGAGCTGTTCGACCTGGCCCGGTCCTTCCTGGGCCACCGCCGCGGCGGCCTGGCCATGGCCACCATCGGCGCCTGCGCCGGCTTCGGGGCGATCTGCGGCTCCTCCATCGCCACCGCGGCCACCATGGCCAAGGTGGCCTACCCGGCGATGAAGGACCTGGGCTACGACGATCGCCTGTCCACCGGCGCCATCTCCTCGGGCGGCACGCTGGGCATCCTGATCCCGCCGTCGACGGTGATGGTGATCTACGGGATCATGACCCAGACCAACATCGGCAAGCTGTTCGCGGCCGGCATCGTGCCCGGGCTGCTGATGACGGTGCTCCTGTGCCTGGCGGTGGCGTGGATGGTCTGGCGCCATCCCGAGATGGCCAACCGCAGCGAGCGCCAGGGCTGGGGCCTGCGGCTGCGGGCGCTCGGCGAGATCTGGGGCGTGGTGCTGCTGTTCGGGCTGGTCATGGGCGGCATCTACGGCGGCCTGTTCACCGCCACCGAGGGTGCGGGCTTCGGCGCCTTCGGCGCCTTCGCGTTCGCGCTGTCGCGGCGCGTCATCACCGTGCGGGTGCTGGGCGAGATCCTGTCCGAGTCGGCGCGCACCACGGCGATGCTGTTCACCATCCTCATGGGCGCGCTGATCTTCGGCAACTTCGTCAATTTCTCCGGCATGCCCGATGCGCTCAAGGAGTTCGTGATGCAGTTCGGCGTGCATCCGATCCTGGTGGTGGTCGCGATCTGCGTGATCTACGTGATCCTGGGCACGGCGATGGAGGAACTCTCCATGATCCTGCTCACGGTACCGGTGTTCTTCCCGCTGATCGTGCAGCTCGGGTTCGACCCGCACTGGTTCGGCGTGCTGATCGTGGTGGTGGTCATGGTCGGCCTGATCAGCCCGCCGGTGGGCATGAACCTGTTCGTGCTGACTTCGCTGCTGCCGCGCGTCTCGCTGCAGACCGTCTTCCGGGGGGTGTGGCCCTTCATGTGGGCCCAGCTGGTGTGCCTGGCCCTGCTGATCGCCTTCCCCGACATCGCGCTGTTCATCCTGCGCTTCATGGACTGAGTTTTCGAAGGAAGGACCGACGATGGGAATCGACATCGGCTTCATCGGCCTGGGCGTCATGGGCGCCCCGATGGCCACGCACCTGGCGCGCGCCGGCCACCGGCTGACGCTGCTGGATGCCCAGGAGGGCGTGGCCCGCGACCTGGCCGCCCGCCTGGGCGCGCCGGCGCAGGCCGTGCGCACGCCGCGCGAGGTGGCGCAGCACAGCGACGTGATCATCACCATGCTGCCCAATGGCCAGGTGGTGCAGCAGGTGGTGCTGGGCGAGGAGGGCGTGCTGCACGGGCTGCGCCCGGGGGCGCTGCTGCTGGACACATCCAGCTGCGAGCCCTGGCTCACCGAGCAGACCGCCCGCGCGCTGGCCGGGCGCGGCGCCACCATGGTCGACGCGCCGGTCTCCGGCGCGGCCTGGGGCGCGCAGGACGCCAAGCTGGTCTTCATGGTCGGCGGCGCCGACGCCGACGTGGCCCGCGTGCGCCCGCTGCTGGACGTGATGGGCCGCGCGGTCTTCCACCTCGGCGGCCTGGGCTGCGGCCATGCGATGAAGTGCATCAACAACTGCATCACCGCGATCACGCTGGCCAACACCGCCGAGGGCCTGGTGGCCGGCAAGCGCTACGGCCTCGACCCGAAGGTGATGGTCGATGTGCTCAATGAATCCACCGGCGGCTCGTGGATCACCCAGACCCACTTCAACCAGCGCGTCTTCAACCGCGCCTTCGACGACCCGTTCAAGCTGGAGCTGATGCTCAAGGACGTGGGCATCGCGGTCGAACTCGCCCGCGAGACCGCGTCCGCCGTGCCGATCTGGGGGCTGGGCCAGCAACTCTGGCGCATGGCCGACCGGGCCGCCGGGCCCGGCGCCAGCGTGAGCGAGCTGGTGCGCTGGGTCGAGAACCAGTCCGGCACCGAGCTCACGCCGGGAGCCGAGCCCCGGCAGGCCGCACGCGGGGGAGCGGCATGACGCCCGAGCAGTCCCTCGCCCGCTTCGTCACCGGGCTGCAGGCCGGCGACGTCGAGCCGCAGGCCCTGCGCACCACCCGCCGTGTGCTGATGGCGGCCCTGGGCACCGGCATCGCCGGCGCCGGCGAGGACGGCATCGCCGCCCTGCGCCAGCTGCTCGTCGACCGCGGCGGCAAGGCCGAGGCCCGCAGCCTGGTGTTCGGCGACGCCCTGCCGGCGGTGGTGGCGGCGCAGCTCAATGGCACGATGTGCCGCGCCCTGGACTACTGCGACGCGATGGCGCCCGGCATCCACATCGGCTCCTCGCTGGTGCCGGCGGCGCTGGCCGCCGCCGAACTGGCGGGCGGCTGCAGCGGCGAGACCTTCCTGGCCGCCCTGGTGGCGGGCTGCGAACTCGGCGCCCGCTTCAACCTCACCGAGGCCATGTACGACGGCTTCGACCCGACGGGCGTGGCCATCGTCTTCCCGGCCACCGCCGCCGCGGCGCGCGTCCTCGGCCTCGACGAGAAGCAGACGCTCAACGCCCTGGGCCTGGCCTTCAACCGCTGCGGCGGCAGCTTCCAGAGCAACATCGACGGCACCCTGGCCGTGCGCGTGATCCAGGGCTGGGTGGCCGCCATCGGCGTCGAGTGCGCGCAGATGGCCCGGGCCGGCCTCACCGGGCCGCGCAACTTCCTGGGCGGGGTCTATGGCTACGCCCACCTGTACGGCCGTGGGCAGCTCCAGCCGGCCGATGTCGTCGCGGGCCTGGGCCAGGAGTGGCGCCTGAACCGCATGATGTTCAAGAAGTACCCCAGCTGCGGCGCCACCCAGGGCCTGACCGAGCTGACGCTGCAGCTGGTGCGCGAGCTGTCGCTCACGCCGGACCAGGTGCGCAGCGCCGAGGTGCGGCTCAACCCGTACTGCCACCGCCTGGTGGGCCATGAATTCGAGATGGGCGACAACCCGCGGGTGAACGCGCAGTTCAGCGTGCAGTACTGCGTGGCCAACGCCATCGTGCGCGGCGACTCGCAGCTGGCCCACTTCCGTCCCGAGCAGGTGGCCGATGACGCGGTGCTGGCCCTGGCCCGCCGCGTCAGCGCGGTGGCCGACCCGGCGCTCGATGCGCGCGGGCACTCGTCGGTCGACGTCACCCTCGTCACCGCCGACGGCCAGTCCCATGTGCGCACGCTGGACATCGCGCCCGGCTACCCGGGCAATGAGCTGGACGACGACCAGCACCAGAAGCGCTTCCGCGATTGCATGGCCTATGCCGCCCACCCGCTGGCGGCGTCGCAGGTGGACGCCCTGCTCACCGCCATCGAGCGGCTGCACGAGCTGCGCGACGTGCGCGACCTGCTCCGGCACCTCGTCGCCTGAGGCGGGCCGGCGCGCCCGGGCCGGGGCCCCTTCGGGGGGCTGCGCCCGGCGCGCCGCGAAATGCGCCGGGGGGCGCGACTCAGTCCCGCGCCGCCGCCAGCGCCCGCCGGTACTGCGCCGCCTCGGCCACGTGCGCCACCTGCACCTCGGCCGAGGCCTCGAGGTCGGCGATGGTGCGTGCCACCTTCAGCGCCCGGTGGGTGGCGCGCGCGCTCCAGGCGAGCCGGGTCGCGGCCTGCTGCAGGAAGGCGGCGGCCGCGGGCTGCAGGCGGGCCTGCGCGTCGATCTCCCGCCCCTGCAGCGCCTGGTTGGCGCAGCCCTGGCGGGCCACCGCCCGTTCGCGGGCGGCGGTGCAGCGTTCGCGCACGGCGCATGAGGCCTCCCCGGGCGGCGCCTGCACCAGCGCCTTCGGCGCCAGCGCCGGCACCTCCACCTGCAGGTCGATGCGATCGAGCAGCGGCCCGCTCAGGCGGGACTGGTAGCGCGCCACCTGCTCGCCGGTGCAGCGGCAGGCGCGCTGCGCCGCGCCCAGCCAGCCGCAGGGGCAGGGGTTCATCGCGCCCACCAGCTGGAAGCGCGCCGGGAACAGCGCCTGCCGCGCGGCGCGCGAGATGCGGATCTGTCCCGTCTCCAGCGGCTCGCGCAGGGCCTCCAGCGTGCTGCGCGGGAACTCGGGCAACTCGTCCAGGAAGAGGACCCCGTGGTGCGCCAGCGAGACCTCCCCCGGCCGGGGCGGCGAGCCGCCGCCCACCAGGGCCGCCGGGCTGGCCGAGTGGTGCGGGGCGCAGGTGCGCCGCTGCGACCAGTGCGCCGGGTCGAAGCCGCCGCACAGGCTGGCCACTGCGGCGCTTTCCAGCGCCTCCTGCGCGGTCATGGGCGGCAGCAGGCCGGCCAGGCGCTGCGCCAGCATCGACTTGCCCGAACCCGGCGGCCCCACCAGCAGCAGGCTGTGGCCGCCCGCCGCGGCGATCTCCAGGGCCCGGCGCGCCCCGTGCTGTCCCTTCACGTCGGCCAGGTCCGGCGCCTGCGCCGCGGCCTGCGCCGGCGGCGGGCCGGGCCGGGCCCAGCCCTCGCCGGGGTCCGCCGGCCCGCCCGGGCGGAAGCGCCGGACCACGTCCATCAGGTGCCGGGCCCGCCACACCGCGGCGCCGGGCACCAGGGCCGCCTCCTCCGCGCTGCCCGGGGGCAGCACCAGCTGCACCCGTTCGCCCTGGCCCTGCAGGGCCAGGCTCATGGCCAGGGCGCCGCGCACCGGCCGCAGTTCGCCCGACAGCGAGAGCTCGCCGGCGAACTCGTGCCCCGCCAGGGCGGACGGGTCCACCTGCCCGCTGGCCGCCAGCAGGCCCAGCGCGATCGGCAGGTCGAACCGGCCCGAGTCCTTGGGCAGGTCGGCCGGCGCCAGGTTGACGGTGATGCGCCGGTTGTGGGGGAACTCCAGACCGCAGGTCGCCAGGGCGGCCCGTACCCGCTCGCGGGCCTCGCGCACCTCCATCTCCGCCAGGCCCACCAGCGTGAAACCGGGCAGGCCGTTGGCCAGGTGGACTTCCACCGCCACCGGCTCGGCCCGCAGGCCCACCAGGGCGCGGCTATGCACCAAACAAAGGCTCATGGCGGCCTCCTCCCCAGATCAGTGCGCCTCGGTCCCGGGCGCACGTTTCCCATTGAAATTGCACCGATTTGGTTCATGTTTCGGTGCGCGCCGGTGCCGTCCAGGTGCGGCCGGGACCGCCGGGGCGCGTCCGTACAACCTGCTGCCCGGGTGGCACGGGTCATGCTTAAAGGTGCTGCCAACCTTTTCAACCATCAACGGATCAACGGAGAAGACCATGAAGCTGAAAGCCACCGTCCTGCTGTCCACCCTCGCGCTGTCGGGCGCCGTGTTCGCCCAGACCAAGGCTCCCGAGCCCGACTACACCCTGTCGTTCAATGCCGGCGTGGTCACCGACTACCGTTACCGTGGCATCTCCCAGACCCGCCTGAAGCCCGCCGTGCAGGCCGGCGCCGACCTGGGTCACAGCAGCGGCCTGTACCTGGGCACCTGGGCCACCAACATCAAGTGGATCAAGGACTCCGGCGCCACCGACGGCAGCATCGAGCTGGACATCTACGGCGGCTACAAGGGCACCGCGGGCGACATCGGCTACGACGTCGGCTTCCTGCGCTACGAGTACGTCGGCAACAAGCTGGGCAACGTCCCCGGCTTCGCCAACGCCAACACCAACGAGCTGTACGCCGCCGTCACCGTCGGCCCGTTCACCGCCAAGTACTCGCACAGCGTCTCCAACCTGTTCGGCTACCTCGACAGCAAGAACAGCCAGTACCTCGACATCAACGCCACCTTCGACCTGGGCGGCGGCTGGACGGTGACCCCGCACGTGGGCCGCCAGGTGATCAAGAACAACGAGGCCTACAACTACACCGACTACTCGGTGACCCTGGGCAAGGACCTGGGCAACGGCCTGTCCGCCTCGCTGATGCTGGTGGACACCACCGCCAAGGAAGCCCTGTACACCTGGGGCGGCAAGTACGTCGGCAAGGCCGGCGCCGTGGCCGGCGTCAAGTACAGCTTCTGAGCCCCCCACCGAGGACATCCCATGAAACTCGTTTCCGCCATCATCAAGCCGTTCAAGCTGGACGAGGTGCGTGAAGCCCTCTCCGGCATCGGCGTGCAGGGCATCACCGTCACCGAGGTCAAGGGCTTCGGCCGCCAGAAGGGCCACACCGAGCTGTATCGCGGCGCGGAGTACGTGGTCGACTTCCTGCCCAAGGTGAAGATCGAGGCCGCCGTGGCCGACGACCTCGTCGAGCGCGTCATCGAAGCCGTCGAGGGCGCCGCCCGCACCGGCAAGATCGGCGACGGCAAGATCTTCGTCTACGACCTCGAGCAGGTCGTCCGCATCCGCACCGGCGAGACCGGCAAGGAAGCCCTCTAATCCCCCTCACGGAAAGCAAGCAACCATGAAGAAGCTTCTTGCCAGCCTGGCCCTGGGCCTGGCTTTCCTGACCGGTGGCGGCGCCGCACTGGCGCAGGCCCCCGCCGCGCCGGCCGCAGCCGCCGCCAAGGCGGAGACGGCAGCGCCCGCGGCCGCCCCCGCCGCTGCCGCCGCGACCGCACCGGCCGCCGCCGCCGAGCCTGCCAAGGCCGAGGCCGCCCCGGCGCCCACCCCCAACAAGGGCGACACGGCCTTCCTGACCGTGTCCACCCTGCTGGTGATCCTCATGACCCTGCCCGGCCTGGCCCTGTTCTACGGCGGCCTGGTGCGCAGCAAGAACATGCTGTCCGTGCTGATGCAGGTCTTCGTCGTCGCCTCGCTGGTCTACGTGCTGTGGGTCATCTACGGCTACAGCGTGGCGTTCACCGGCGGCAACGCGTTCCTGGGCGGCTTCGACAAGCTGTTCCTCAAGGGCGTGACGCCGGAGTCCGTGTCGGCCACCTTCAGCAAGGGCGTGGTCGTGCCGGAGCTGTCCTTCGTCGCCTTCCAGGCCACCTTCGCGGCCATCACCTGCGCGCTGATCGTCGGCGCCTTCGCCGAGCGCATCAAGTTCTCCGCGGTGCTGCTGTTCGTGGTGATCTGGTTCACGTTCGCCTACCTGCCGGTCGCGCACATGGTCTGGTACTGGGACGGCCCGGACGCCATCACCGACGCCGCTTCGTATGACAAGGTCGTCGCCGCCGCCGGCTGGCTGTGGGCCAAGGGCGCGCTGGACTTCGCCGGCGGCACCGTGGTGCACATCAACGCCGGTATCGCCGGCCTGGTGGGTGCCTACGTCATCGGCAAGCGCATCGGCTACGGCCGTGAGTCCCTCACGCCGCACAGCCTGACCCTGACCATGGTCGGCGCCTCGCTGCTGTGGGTGGGCTGGTTCGGCTTCAACGCCGGCTCCAACCTGGAAGCCACCGGCGTCGCCGCCCTGGCCTTCGTGAACACCCTGGTCGCCACCGGCGCCGCCACCCTGTCCTGGATCGCCGGCGAGGCGCTGTCCAAGGGCAAGGCCTCGATGCTGGGTGCCGCCTCCGGCGCCGTCGCCGGCCTGGTGGTGATCACCCCGGCCGCCGGCTTCGTCGGCCCGATGGGCGCCATCGTGATGGGCCTGATCGCCGGCCTGGTGTGCCTGTGGGGCGTCAACGGCCTCAAGCGCATGCTCGGCGCCGACGACTCCCTGGACGTGTTCGGCGTCCACGGCGTGGGCGGCATCCTGGGTGCGCTGCTGACCGGCGTGTTCGCCGCGCCCTCCCTGGGCGGCACCGGCATCTACGACTACGTCGCCAACAAGGTCGGCGAGGAGTACTCGATCGCCTCCCAGGTCTGGATCCAGTTCCAGGGCGTGATCACCACCGTGATCTGGTCGGCCGTCGTCTCCTTCGTGGCCTACAAGGTGGTGGACCTCCTGGTCGGCCTGCGCGTCTCCGAAGAGGAAGAGCGCGAAGGCCTGGACATCAGCAGCCACGGCGAGACCGCCTACCACCGCTGATCCCTCCTGCCAGGACCCGGTTTCTCCAAGCCTCCAAGGCCCGCTTCGGCGGGCCTTTTTTTCGTGCGTTGCCTGCCGCGCCGGCCTCAGGCGGCGGGGGCGGCGCCGGCGGCCGTGGGCAGCGTCAGCACCAGGCGGTCGCCGTCGCTTTCCAGGCCGATGCCCTCTGAGCGCGCCAGCGCCTCGAGCTC
The DNA here is from genome assembly GCF_042675325.1 of Ramlibacter sp. GCM10027632. Lineage (NCBI taxonomy): Bacteria > Pseudomonadati > Pseudomonadota > Betaproteobacteria > Burkholderiales > Comamonadaceae > Ramlibacter > Ramlibacter sp. GCM10027632. The sequence continues at coordinate 197,704 of NZ_JBHTGW010000006.1, forward strand.
CTCGCGGCGCAGCGGCCGGTAGGCCGGGGGCGTGTCCATGCCGGCCGAGCCCTCGCCGGGGGCCAGCGCCAGCGCCAGCCGCGCGAGCCCCGGCTCCACCTGTGCGCGCAGGCGCACGTCGGCCGGCGCGCCCGCGCGGTCGGTGAGCCACAGCAGGCAGGCCGGCAGCAGGTAGCGCAGGCCGGCGCGGGCCACCGGGCTGTCCGCGCCCGCGGTCTCGTCGTGCAGCGTGAAGCCGCGAAAGCCCAGGCTGCCCCGCAGCAGGGCGACTGTCTCGGCGACGGCCTCGTGCAGCGCCCGTGTGCCGGGCTCGGGGGCGAGCCAGGCGATCAGGTCGAGGCTGGACTGCACCGCCGCGCGCGACGCGTCCACCAGCCGGGTCACGCCCTCGCGCAGCGCCGGCAGCTCGGGCGCGGGCGCGGCGATGCGCCGCTCCAGCACGCCGCCCACCATGGCGATCGGCTGCAGGTGCGCCACGGCCTCGTGGCGCAGCGACGGCGCCAGGCGCCGCAGCAGGGCGTGGCGCGCGGCCTCCACGCGCAGCGCGTCGTCGTTGCCGGAGGGGACAGGGGAGGGGGCGGGGCGGTCGGTCATCGTGGAACAATCCCGGGGCCATGTTAAGCGCCGGCCTGCGCGCGCCGGTGTGCACAATCCACGCCTTTGCCCATGAACACGCATCCCTGGAACTCCCTGCCCGCGTCGCCCGACGCGCTGGGCGAATCGCCGTTCTGGCACCCCGCCGAACGCAGGCTGTACTGGGTCGACACGCCGGGCGCCCGGGTGCGCCGGGCCGACCCCGCCACCGGCGAGGTGCAGGACTGGGCGATGCCCTCGGAGCCGGGATGCATCGCGCCGGCGCGCTCCGGCGGCCTGGTCATCGCCCTGCGTGACGGCATCTGGCGCGCCCGCGCCTGGGGCGGCGCCCTGGAGCGCCTGGCCCCCGCGCCGCACGACACCGCCACCATGCGCTTCAACGACGGCAAGGCCGATCCCCTGGGCCGCTTCTGGGCCGGCAACCTCTACGAGCCCAAGGACCAGGCCGCGGCCGCCCTGTACTGCCTGGAAGGCGGCGCGCTGCGCCGCATGGCGGGCGGGGCCACCACCGCCAACGGCCTGGCCTTCGCGCCCGACGCCCGCACCGTGTACTGGGCCGACACCCCCGCCCACACCGTGCGCGCCTGGGACTGGGACGCCGCCGCCAACACGCTCTCGGGCGAGCGCGAGTTCCTGCGCTTTCCCGCCAAGCCCGCCGGCTGGCAGCCCGGTGACGCGGGCTACGGCGGCCGCCCCGACGGCGCGGCCGTCGACGCCGAGGGCAACTACTGGTGCGCGATGTTCGAAGGCGCGCGCCTGCTGCAGTTCTCGCCGCAGGGCCGGCTGCTGCGGGACCTCGCGGTGCCCGCGCGCTGCCCCACGATGCCCTGCTTCGGCGGGGACGACCTGCGCACCCTCTACCTCACCAGCGCCCGCAAGGGCCGCCCCGCCGGCGAGCTGGCCGAGCTCCCGCTGTCCGGCCGCGTGCTGTGGCTGCGGGTCGACGTCCCCGGCCGGCCGGTGGACTTCGCCGACGCCTGACACCTGTTTCCCCTCGGGTGCGGCCGGGGCCGCGCCGCTTACCATCTCGCCCCATGGAACCCGCCCTGCTCGCCCTCACCGACCGCATCCGCGCCGCCGCCGCCGCGCGCCAGCCGCTTCGCATCCGGGGCGGCGGCAGCAAGGACTTCTACGGCGAGCCCGGCGCGCCGGGCGAGGTGCTCTCCACCCGCGAGCTCACCGGCATCGTCAGCTACGAGCCCAGCGAGCTGGTGGTCACCGTGCGCGCCGGCACGCCGCTGGCCGAACTGGAGGCCGCGCTCGCCGCGCAGGGCCAGTGCCTGCCGTTCGAGCCGCCCCACTTCGGCGGCGGCGCCACCGTCGGCGGCATGGTGGCCGCGGGCCTGTCGGGCCCGGCGCGCGCCAGCGTCGGCTCGGTGCGTGACTACGTGCTCGGCGCCACCCTGGTCAATGGCCGGGGCGAGGTGCTGGTGTTCGGCGGCCAGGTGATGAAGAACGTGGCCGGCTATGACGTCTCTCGCCTGCTCGCCGGCTCCATGGGCACGCTGGGCCTGGTCGCCGAGGTGAGCCTCAAGGTGCTGCCCGTCGCGCCCGCCGAGGCCACGCTGCGCTTCGAGATGAAGCAGCAGGAGGCGCTGGACCGCCTCAACGCCTGGGGCGGCCGCCCGCTGCCGCTGAACGCCAGCGATTGGGTCGTCGACAACGGCGTGCCCACCCTGTACCTGCGCCTGCGCGGCGCGGTCGCCGCGGTCCAGGCCGCCTGCCGCAGCCTGGGCGGCGAGCGCGTCGAGGCGGTGGCCGAGGACTGGGCCGCCACCCGCGACCTGAAGCTGCCCTGGTTCGCCGAGCGCGGCGCCCGCGACCTCTGGCGCCTGTCCGTGCCGCAGACCGCGCCCGTGCTCGACCTGCCCGAGGACCCGCTGGTGCAGTGGCACGGCGGCCAGCGCTGGGTGCGCGCCGAGCCGGGCCAGGCCGCGCGCCTGCGCGCCGCGGCCCGGGCCGCGGGCGGCAGCGCCACGCTGTTCCTGCCGGCCGACGCCCAGGCCACTGGCCGCTTCGCGCCGCTGGCCGCGCCCCTGGACCGCATCCACCGTGAACTCAAGCGCGAGTTCGATCCCGCCGGGATCCTCAACCCCGGCCGCCTGTACCCCGATTTCTGAGACGCACCGCATGCAAACCCAGCTCTCGCCCGAGTTCCAGGGCACGCCCGAAGGCCAGGAGGCGGAAGCCATCCTGCGCAAGTGCGTGCATTGCGGCTTCTGCACCGCCACCTGCCCCACCTACCAGCTGTTCGGCGACGAGCTGGACGGGCCGCGCGGCCGCATCTACCTGATCAAGCAGGTCCTCGAGGGCGCGCCGCCCACCGAGAAGACCCAGCTGCACCTGGACCGCTGCCTGACCTGCCGCAACTGCGAGAGCACCTGCCCCAGCGGCGTGCAGTACGGCCACCTGGTGGACATCGGCCGCAAGCTGGTCGACGAGCGCGTGCCGCGCCCCCTGGGCCAGCGCGCGCTGCGCTGGGCGCTGAAGGAGGGCCTGTCCTCCCCGCTGTTCGGCCCGGCGATGAAGATGGGGCAGAAGGTCCGCGGCCTGCTGCCCGCGGCCCTGAAGAAAAAGGTGCCCGCGCCGCAACCGGCCGGTGACTGGCCGTCGCGCAAGCACGCGCGCCAGGTGCTGATGCTCGCCGGCTGCGTGCAGCCCTCGATGGCCCCCAACATCAACACCGCCACCGCCCGCGTGCTCGATGCCGCCGGCGTGCAGGTGGTGGTGGCGCCGACCGCCGGCTGCTGCGGCGCGGTCCGGTTCCACCTGAACGACCAGGACGGCGGCAAGGCCCAGATGCGCGCCAACATCGACGCCTGGTGGCCCTACGTCGAGTCGGGCCAGGTCGAGGCCATCGTCATGAATGCCTCGGGCTGCGGCGTCACGGTCAAGGAGTACGGCCATGTGCTGCGGGACGACCCGGCCTATACCGACAAGGCCCGCCGCATCAGCGAGCTCACCCGGGACCTGAGCGAGCTGCTGCCCTCGCTGGTGCCCGCGCTCAAGGGCCGGGTGAAGGCCGACGCGCGCCTGCTCGCCTACCACCCGCCCTGCACCCTGCAGCATGGCCAGAAGCTGCGCGGCGGCGTCGAGCAGTGGCTCGGCGAGCTGGGCTTCACCGTGCGCGTGGCGGCCAACGAGTCGCACTTGTGCTGCGGCTCGGCCGGCACCTACTCGGTCCTGCAGCCCGGCACCTCCGAGCAGCTGCGGGACCGCAAGCTGGGCCACCTCGGCGCCTTGCAGCCGGCGGCCATCGTCTCGGCCAACATCGGCTGCATCACCCACCTTCAGAGCGGCACCGAGACCCCGGTGCGGCACTGGGTCGAGGTGCTGGACGAAGCGCTGGCCTGAGAGGCTGAAGGGCGCGCGGCCGCCTGACGCGGCGGCGCTGCCGCGGTCGCCGCCTGCGGCGCCTCCAGAACGAAGCGCGCGGCCTCGCCCCGGTCGGCCTCGACCACGGTGCGCGCGCCGTCCAGGCGCAGCGCCTCGCCGGCCTGCAGGAAGTGGTCGGCCGCATCCCCCGAGCGCGTCAGCCAGACCCGCCCGCGCAGCACGCGCAGCACGGTGCCGGCCGCTGCGCGCAGCGTCAGCGGGCGGCCGGGAGGCAGGGTCTGCAGGAAGTCGTGGGCGGACATGGCGGGCTCCTTGGCGGGGCATGGGGGAGCCTTCACTGTCGGCGCTGCGGGCCGCGGGCGACAGGCACAGGCCGGCGCCTTGTGCGCCGGGCCACCCCATCCAGCCGGCCGGACTGTTCGTCCGGATCCGGGCCGATCTGTACCGGTCCTTCCCTTCAAATGCGACCGCCGATTCGACACAATGAACCGGCCATGGACGCCGCCGCCCCCGTCACTGCCGCCGACCTGCCCCTGTACGCCCAGATCGGCCAGCGCATGGCCGGCCTGATCGACGAGCGCGTCTTCAAGGCCGGCCAGAAGCTGCCCTCGGTGCGCGACATCGCCGCGCACAACGGCGTGTCCATCGCCACCGCGGTGCAGGCCTTCCGCTGGCTGGAGGAGCGCCACCTCGTCACCGCCCGGCCCAAGTCGGGCTACTTCGTCACGCCGCGCAGCCGCGGGCCCGCGCTGCCCGCCATGAGCCGGCCGCCGCGCCACAGCCTGGCGGTGGACCGCGCCAGCCGCGCCGACCTGCTCAACGCCCAGGCCAGCGTGCAGGGCGTGAGCTTCGGCGGCGCCTGCCCCAAGGACCCGGTGTTCTTCGACGAATCCCGCGTGCGCATCGCGGTGCAGCGGGCCACCCGCGTGCACCGCCACACCCTGGTCGAATACAGCGACGCGCCCGGGACCCCGGCGCTGCGCGAGGCGGTGGCGCGGCGCGCCCTGCACATGGGGTGCCAGCTCGCCGCCGAGGACATCGTCATCACCGCCGGCTGCATCCATGCGGTGGGCCTGTGCCTGCAGGCGGTGACGAAGCCGGGCGACATCGTGGCGCTGGAGTCGCCCACGCACTTCGGCTTTCTGGACCTGCTCGAGTCGCTGAACCTGCGCGCGCTGGAGATCCCCACCCACCCGCGCGACGGCCTGTCGCTGCAGGCGCTGCAGCTGGCGCTGGACACGCAGCCGGTGAAGGCGGTGCTGGCGGTGCCCACGCTGTCCAACCCCCTGGGCACGGTGATGCGCCATGCCGACAAGCGCGCCCTGGTGGAGATGCTGGCCGCGCGCGAGGTGCCCCTGATCGAGGACGTGATCTTCAACGACCTGCTCGCCTCCGACGAGCGCCGCAAGGCCGCCAAGGCCTTCGACACCGGCGGCTGGGTGATGCTGTGCGGCTCCTTCTCCAAGACCGTGGCGCCCGGCATGCGCCTGGGGTGGGTGGAGGGCGGGCGCTGGAAGGACACCGTGGCCCGCCTCAAGCGGGTGCAGGGCGTGCCCACCAACCCGGTGCTGGAGCATGCGCTGGCCGACCTGCTCACGCAGGGCAGCCACGAGGCCCGCCTGCGCCGCCTGAGCGCGCAGATGAAGGAGCGCCTGGGGGAGGCGCGCCGCATCGTCAGCGAGTCCTTCCCGCGCGGCACGCGGGTCAGCGCGCCGTGGACCGGCTACACGCTGTGGGTCGAGCTGCCCGAGGGCTTCGACACCATGCGGCTGTTCGAGGCCTGCCGCGCCGAGGGGATCATCTTCGGGCCGGGCTCGCTGTTCACCGCGACGGACCGCTTCGGCCACTGCCTGCGACTGAGCTTCGCCGGCACCTGGGGGGACGCCGAGCGCCGCGGGCTGGCGCGCATCGGCGAGCTGGCGCGGACGATGGGGCCGCGGCGCTGAGGCCTGGCGCTGAGGCCCGGCGCTGAAGCCTGGCGCGCCCGGTCCCGGCGCTCAGTCCTCCCGGTACCAGTGCCCGTCCGCCAGCAGGATCTCGTGGTGGCCGCGGCCCGCGGGCATCATCGGGTAGCAGTTCTCCTGCGCGGCGACGCGCACATCCAGGAAGTAGGGGCCTTCCCAGGCCAGGCACTGCGCCAGCGCCCCGGCCAGGTCCTCGGGCCGCTCCACCACGCCTGCGCCCCAGCCGAAGGCCCGCGCCAGCGCCACGAAGTCGGGCAGGGCGGCGTTCCAGCTGTGGCTCAGGCGGTTGCCGTGGATCAGTTCCTGCCACTGGCGCACCATGCCCATGTAGCCGTTGTTCGAGAGCACCACCTTCACCGGCGCGCGGTGCTGCATGGCGGTGGACAGCTCCTGGATGTTCATCAGGATCGAGGCGTCGCCGCTGACGCAGACCGCCAGCGCGCCCGGGTGCGCCACCTGCGCGCCGATCGCCGCCGGCAGGCCGTAGCCCATGGTGCCCGCGCCGCCCGAGGTGAGCCAGCGCCGGGGCCGGTCGAAGCGCAGGTACTGGGCGGCCCACATCTGGTGCTGGCCGACGTCGGTGGAGACGATGGCGTCGCGCCCGGCCAGCTGACGCTGCAGCTCGGACATCAGGCGCTGCGGCAGGATCTGGCCCGGCGCCTCGCGCAAGGCCAGGCAGTCCTGCGCGCGCCAGCGGCCGATGCGGGCCCACCAGTCGCCGCGGTCCGGCGCCGGCCCCGCGGGCAGGTGGGGCGCCAGGGCCGCGAGCACCTCGCCGCAGTCGCCGGCCAGGGCCACGTCCACCGGCACCACCTTGTTGATGTTGCCGGGGTGGATGTCGATGTGGACCTTGCGCGCGCCGGGGCAGAAGTCGGCCAGGCGGCCGGTGATGCGGTCGTCGAAGCGCGCGCCCACGCAGACCACCAGGTCGGCATGGTGCATGGCCAGGTTGGCCTCCAGCGTGCCGTGCATGCCCAGCATGCCCAGGAAGCGCGGGTCCGAGCCGGGGAAGGCGCCCAGGCCCATCAGGGTGAGGGTGGTGGGCAGGTCCCAGGCCCGGGCGAGGGCGGTGAAGGCCTCGCAGGCCGCCGGCCCGGCGTTCACCAGGCCGCCGCCGCCGTACAGCACCGGGCGCCTGGCGCCGGCGATCAGTTCGGCGGCGCGGCGCAGGTCGGCCTCGGCCGGCAGGGCGGGGCGCGCCGCCGGCGGGGCGGGGGTGGCGGGCGAGGGCTCGTCCACGCGCTGCAGCTGCACGTCCTTCGGCACGTCGATCAGCACCGGGCCGGGGCGGCCCGACAGCGCGGTGTGGACCGCGGTGCGCACCGCCTGCGCCACGTCGTTGGCATGCCAGGGCTGGCAGTTCCACTTGGTCACCGGCCGCGACATGCCCAGGGCGTCGCTCTCCTGGAAGGCCTGCGTGCCGATCACCGAGGTCGCCACCTGGCCGCTGATGCACAGCACCGGGATCGAGTCGCTGATCGCGTCGAGCAGGCCGGTCATGGTGTTGCCCACGCCCGGCCCCGAGGTCACCAGCACCACCCCCAGGCGGCCGGTGCTACGGGCATAGCCCTGCGCGGCGTGGACCGCGGCCTGCTCATGGCGCACGAGGATGTGGCGGATCGCGGGCTGGCCGTGCAGCGCGTCATACAGGGGCAGCGCGGCGCCGCCGGGGTAGCCGAAGATCGTGTCCACGCCGCAGGCCACCAGGGTGTCGAGGAGGGTTTCGGCGCCGTTGCGGGAGCGGGCCGCGGGCGTGGCGGGCGGGGCCGCCGGGCGGTCGAGTTCTTGCTGTTCCATGGAGAGCATTGTTCGCCCGGCCGCGCAGAAAGGGCTTCGGAAACGCGTCATGCATCCGGACGGACTCCGAAAATCATTCGGCGATTCCGCCGAAATCCGGATGGATGACCGCGCAAGGCGGCTTATCCGGAAAAACCTCCGGCGCCGGGCCGCGGCTTGAGCCACGCCAGCATGGTCCCGTAGAACTGCTCGGGCTTGCAGGGCTTGGGGATGAAGTCGTTCATGCCCGCCTCCAGGCAGCGGATGCGGTCCTCGGCGAAGGCGTTGGCCGTCATGGCCACCACGGGGATGCCGGCCAGCCCGGGCATGCGGCGCAGGCGACGCGTCGCCTCGAGCCCGTCCACGCGGGGCATCTGCATGTCCATGAGGATCAGGTCGTAGGGGGCTGCGCGCGCCATCTCCAGGGCCTCTTCGCCGTCGCAGGCCAGGTCCACCAGCAGGCCGGCCTCCTTCAGGCGGATGCTGGTCAGCTCGCGGTTGATCGGGTCGTCGTCCGTGACCAGCACGCGGGCGCCGGCGCAGCGCGCGCGCAGGGCCAGCTCGCCGTCTTCCCAGGCCTGTTCGGGCGGGGCCGCCACCTCGCCGGCGGCCTTGCGAAGCCGCACCGTGAACCAGAAGGTGCTGCCCTGGCCCGGCGTGCTCGAGGCCCCGGCCTCGCCGCCCATGAGGTTGGCCAGGCGCTGCGTGATGGCCAGGCCCAGGCCGGTGCCGCCATGCTGGCGGGTGATGGAGTTGTCGGCCTGCTCGAACGCGGCGAACAGGCGGTCCAGGTCCGCCGGGGCGATGCCGGGGCCGGTGTCGGCCACCTCGAAGCGCACCTGCACGCCCTCGTCGTCCTCCGCCGCCAGCAGGGCGCGCAGGGTGACCTTGCCGCGGTGCGTGAACTTGATCGCGTTACCCGCGTAATTGAGCAGGCACTGCTGCACGCGGGTGGCGTCGCCGCACAGGTTGGGGGGCAGGGCCTGCACCTCGCTGGCCAGCTCGAGCTGCTTGGCCGCGGCGCGGTCCTGCAGCATGGAGACCACGTTGGCGATGACCGCGCCGACCTGCATCGGCTGGTCGTCCAGCACGAACTTTCCGGCGTCGATCTTCGACAGGTCCAGCACGTCGTTCACCACCGACAGCAGGTGTTCCGCGGCCGTTTCGATCTTGTCCAGGCGGGCACGCTGGTCGAGCTCCAGGCCGCGCCGGCGCATCAGCTGCGCCATGCCGGTGATGGCATTGAGCGGGGTGCGGATCTCGTGGCTGATGTTGGCGAGGAAGGAGCCCTTGGCCGCGTTCTCCGCGACGGCCCGGGCCTTCTGCTGCTCGAGCCGCTCCAGGGTCTCGTGCTCCTCGCTGGCGTCCTCGATGATGGTCAGCACCAGGCCGGCGGCCTCGCCTGGGTTGAGCGCCTGCATCCGGAAGCGGAACCAGCGCCGCGTCCCGTCCTTGCGCACCAGGGGCATCTCGCGCGAGCTCGTGCCCTCGGCGGCCAGGGCCTCGCGGACCTCGGCGCCCACGGCGAGGAATTCCTCCTCGCTGCCGTACCAGGGGCGCGTGACCTGGTCCTGCAGCTCGCCGGCGTCGTACCCGAGCAGCTCCTCGAGCTTGCGGTTGCAGCTGACCACCCGGCGCTGGCGGCTGACCAGGATGCCCACCGGCGCATGATCGAACAGGGCCTGCAGCTCCTGGTTCGCCACCTCCAGCTCGGCCTGGTAGGCCTGCAGGCGGGCCTGGCTCTCGCGCAGCTCCTGCGTGCGCGCGGCGACCTCGCTCTCCAGGCGGGTATTGCGTTCCTGGACCAGCCGGGCCACCTCGTGCTCGGCCGTCATGTCGCGGAAGACCAGCACCACGCCGGTGATCTGGCCGTCCAGGTTGCGGATCGGGGCGGCGCTGTCGGCGATGGGCCGCTCGACGCCGTCGCGCGCCACCAGCACCGTGTGGTTCGCCAGGCCGCGCACCTCGCCGGTCGCCAGCGCCTCCTGCACCGGGATGGGCGCGGGCTCGCGGGTGTGCTCGTTGATGATGCGGAACACCGTGGCGATCGGCCGGCCCCGGGCTTCCTCGGCGCTCCAGCCCGTCATCGCCTCGGCCACCGGGTTCATGTGGACCAGGCAGGCCCCGGTGTCGGTGGCGATCACGCCGTCGCCGATGGACAGCAGCGTCGCCTGCAGGCTGCGCTCGCTGCGCGCCAGGGCCTGGCGGCTGGCTTCCGTCAGCCCCAGTTGCCGGCGGATCAGGACGTAGGTGGCCGCCAGCAGCGCCAGCACCAGGACGGCCGAGGCCGCGCTCCCGGCCACCACGAGGCGCTGGCGGCTCTGGCGCAGCTCCTGGCGCTCCCGCAGGAGGCGCCGTTCCTCGCCCATCATCGCGTCGAGGATCCCGGCGGCGGCCTGGCGGGTCTGCGCCAGCGGCAGGGTCTGCACGTGCGCGTTGGCCGCCTCGGCGCCGGCGGACCGGCGCACGGCCTCCACCTCGCGGCTGATGGCCAGGCGCTGGGCGATGATTGCGCGCAGCGTCGCGAGCCGGTCTTCCTGCGCCGGGTTGTCGCGGACCAGGGCCTCGACCTGCGCCAGTGACCGCTCGCGGGCATCGGCGAGGCGGTCGCGCTCCTCGATCCGGGCGGGGTCCCCGGACACCCGGAAGCCCTGCGTGGCGAGCTCGATGCGCACGGTGTCGAGCTGGATCCGCCCGAGGTGGTCCAGCACCTCGTAGGTGTGGTTCACCCACTTCGCGGCGTCGGCGGCGTCGGCCGCCACCTTCCAGGTGACGCCGGCCAGGCCGGCAATGAGAACCGCGACGATCCCGAAGATGGCCAGCACCTTGCGCTGGAATCCCCGCAGCTCGAGCGGCAGCAGTTCACTCATGTGTGACTCCGTCCGGCTGGCAGCCCCGGCAGGGCTCCCCGGGCCGGGCTGCCCATCTTACGGAATACGGCGGCGCTGAAGAAGCGCTTTCAGGCGCCCAGGCGCAGGCGCTCCTGGACCTCGCGGGCGGCGCGGGCGGTCGCGCCGGCCCCCACCAGCACCGTCGCCGGCGGGTGGGCCCGCATCGCCTCGAAGGCCTGGCGCAGCGCTTCGGGGCCGATGGCGTCCACCGATTCGATCGCCTCGCGCACGGTGAAGGTGCCGCCGCCGGCCCAGAGCTGGTCGACGCAGCGCTGCAGCATGCGCAGGGGCCGTTCGGCCGTGCGCACCAGGCCCACGCGGACCTGGTTGCGCGCGCGTTCGAAGTCCACCGGCGCGATGCCCTGCGCATGCACGGCCATCAGGCGCGCGAGCTCCCGCGTGAAGGCCTCGACCTTGTCGGGGGTGGTGGTGGCGTCGACCATGAACACGCCGTGCAGGTCGCCGACCTCGGCGGCCGCGCCCACCGAGTAGGCCAGGCCCAGGCGTTCGCGCACGGCGTCCACCAGCGGCGCACTCATGCCGCCGCCGAACAGCGTGGCCGCGAGGCTGGCCAGGTGCGGGTGCTCGGCGCGGCTGGCGGTGGGCCAGGCCACGTTCACCCAGGTCTGCGAGATTCCGGGCAGGCGCCGGGCCTTGGCCTGGCCGCGGTGCGCCGGGGCGCGCGGCGGGGTGCGGCCGGGGGCCTCGCCCGCCGCCGCGGCGGCGAACAGGCGGGCGGCCTGGGCCAGGAAGGCGTCGACGTCGAAGTGGCCGGCGCAGGCCACCACGATGCGGGGCGCGCGGTAGTGCGCGCCGACATGGGCCACCAGGTCGTCGCGGGTGATCGCGCCGATGGTCCCGGGCGTGCCGATGATGGGCCGGCCCATGGGGTGGTCGCCCCACAGCGCGGCGTCCAGCAGCTGGTAGGACAGCTGCTGCGGGTCCTCGTCGTACTCGGTGGCCTCCTGCAGGATCACGTCGCGCTCGCGCTCGATCTCGTCCGCCGGGAAGGTGCTGGCCAGCACGATGTCCGCCAGCAGCTCCAGCATCTGCGGCGCGTGCTCGCCCAGGCCCTCGAGGTAGTAGCAGGTGGCGTCCTTGTCGGTGTAGGCGTTGAGGTCCGCGCCGAGCGACTCGGCGGCCAGGTTGATCGCCTGCACCGTGCGCGTGGCCGTGCCCTTGAAGGCCATGTGCTCCAGGAAGTGGCTCACCCCGGCCTGGGCCGCCGCCTCGTCGCGCGAGCCGGCGCGCACGAAGATGGCGACGCTGGCGCTGGCCAGCTGCGGCATGGGCACCGCCAGCAGGGTCAGGCCGTTGGGCAGGGTCTCGAAGCGGGGCGAGGGGGCGGCCCGGGCGGGGGCGTTCGGGGAGGAGGGCACGCGCGCAGGGGGAAGTGGCGAACGGCCCCGATTTTCCCGCATCCGCGCGCGGTCCGTGCCGCCGCGCGGGAACTCAGGGCGTCAGCACCACCCGGCCCACCGTGCGGCGGGCCTCGAGGTCGTCGATCGCCTCGTTCACCTCCCGCATCGGCCGCGTGCCCACCGGCAGGGGCTGCATGCGGCCCTCGTTGGCGAAGGCCACCAGGGCCTTGAGCTCGTCGAGCGTGCCCACATGCGAGCCGCGGAGGGTGAGGTTGCGCGGCGACAGCAGCGGCAGCGGCACCTCCAGGCTGCCCCCCATCATGCCCACGATGACGATCACCGAACCCTTGACGCTGACGGCCATCGCCAGCGCCGCGGTCTCGCTGGAGCCGACGAAGTCGATGATCCCGCGGATCGGCCCGCCCGCCGCCGCCTTGAGCGCCGATGCCGTGTCCGGCGTGCGCGAGTCGAAGGTGATGCCCGCGCCCTGGCGCCGCGCCGCCTCCAGCTTGGCCGGGTCGATGTCGGCCACCACGGTGGTCGCCTGAGTCACCTGCGGCGCGACCGACAGGCAGGCCAGCCCCAGGCCGCCGGCGCCGATGACCAGGAGGCGGTCGGTCGGCCGCATCGGCGGCATCTTCTTGAGGGCGCCGTAGGCGGTGAGGCCGGAGCAGGCGAAGGTCGCCGCCAGGCGCAGGTCCAGCGCGCCGGTGGGCACCAGGTAGCGTGCCTTGGGCACCAGCACGTGGTCGCTGAAGCCGCCATCGCCCTTGGCGCCCAGGCTGCGCTGGGCTTCGCAGTCGGTGTCGCGCTCCTCCTGGCAGGCCTCGCAGCGACCGCAGCCTATCCAGGGGTAGACCACCACCCGCGTGCCCACCGCCAGCCCCTGTACCTCGGGGCCGACCTCGGCCACCGTGCCGGCGATCTCGTGGCCCAGGGTCATGGGCAGCTTGGCGCCGTATTGCGCCGCGGTCAGGCGCTTGCCGCCGCCCAGGTCGAAGTAGCCGTCACGCAGGTGGATGTCGCTGTGGCACACGCCCGCGGCCTCCACCTTGACCAGCACCTCCTGCCCTTGCGGCCGGGGCCGTTCGCGCAGGCGCAGCTGCAGGGGCTTGCCCCATTCGACCAGCTGGTAGCTTTCCATGGTCTGCATGGCGGCGCTCATGCGAGATTCACCACCACGGATTTCGTCTGCAGGTAGTGGTCCATGTGCTCGGTGCCGGACTCGCGCCCGTAGCCGGACATCTTGTAGCCGCCAAAGGGAATGGCCGGGTCGATCTGCAGGTAGCAGTTGATCCACACCGTGCCGTTGCGAAGCGCGCCGGCCATGCGGTGGGCGCGGCCGATGTCGCGGGTCCATACGCCCGAGCCCAGGCCGTAGGGCGTGTCATTGGCGCGGCGCACCACTTCCTCCTCGGTGTCGAAGGGCATGGCGCTGAGCACCGGGCCGAAGATCTCCTCGCGCACGATGCGCATGCGCTCGTCGGCGTCGGCGAACACGGTGGGCTGCACGAAGCAGCCGCGCCCCAGCGCGCCCTCGGTGAGGCGGCGCCCGCCGGTGATGGTGCGGGCGCCTTCGCGCGGGCCGGCATCGAGGAAGCCGGCAACCTTGTCCAGCTGCTCGGGGGAGGCCAGCGGGCCCAGCTCGGTTGCACGGTCCAGGGGGGAGCCGATCTTCAGCCGGCTGCCGATGTCGGCCACGCGCTGCACGAACTCCTCATAGATCCCGCGCTGCACGAACAGCCGGCTGCCGGCCACGCACAGCTGCCCGCAGTTGGCGAAGATGGCCGCCGCCGCGCCGGCCGCGGCGGCCTCGACGTCGGCATCGGCGAAGACGATGTCGGGCGACTTGCCCCCCAGCTCCAGGGACAGCCGCTTCACGTTGCCGGCGGAGGCGCGCACGATGGCCTGGCCGGTCTCGGTGGAGCCGGTGAAGGCGACCTTGTCCACGCCGGGGTGGGCGGCCAGCGCGGCGCCGGGTTCGCCGTCGCCGGTGACCACGTTCAGCACGCCGTCGGGAAAGCCCGCCTCCTGGATCAATTCCGCGAGCCGGATCGATGACAGGCTGGCCTGCTCCGCCGGCTTGAGCACCAGGGTGCAGCCGGCGGCCAGCGCCGGCGCGATCTTCCACACCGCCTGGGTGGTCGGCCCGTTCCAGGGCGTGATCGCGCCGACCACGCCCACGGGCTCCTTGGTCGTGTACGACAGGAAGGACCCGGGCAGCGAGTTCTCGATGGTCTGGCCCTGCAGCGCGGTGGCCAGGCCGGCGTAGAAGCGGATCATGCCCACCACGCGGTTGCGATTGAGCGTGCTGCGGGAGATCGGCATGCCCATGTCGAGCGTGTCGAGCATGGCGAAGTCATCGTAGTGCGCCTCCACCAGGTCGGCGAACCGCAGCAGCAGGCGCTGGCGTTCAAACGGCTTGGCGCGGTTCCAGCCATTCTCGAAGGCTCGGCGCGCGGCGGTGACGGCGGCGTCCACATCGGCGGCGCTGCCGCGAGCCAGGCGCGCCAGCACCTCCCCGGTGGCCGGGTCGGCGGTCTCGAAGGTCCGGCCCGACAGCGAGGGCACCCAGCGCCCGCCAATGAGCAGGCGCTTGTCCTCGCGGGAAGTGACGAGGGCAGGGCGGGGCAGCGCGCCCGCCGTGGAGTCAGCAGGAGAAAGCATGAGCGATCCTAGTGACGCCTCCGCGCCGCGCACAAGTCAGATTTGGTGAAGAGTGGTTCGGTTTTCCTGAGGCTGCGCCATGCGCGCCGCAGCCTGAACACCGCTTCAACTTAAATGAATTGTGGTCGGGCCTGCGCCTGCCAGACACTGGCGCGGCACTGCGTGGAGTGCAGGCACCGCGTCTTCGCTTGTGACGCAGAACTACACCAGGAGATATCCCCATGACTCGCATCAGTCGTCGCCTCGCCGCGTGCGCGGCCGGCTTCGCTCTCCTCGCGCCCGTGCTGGCAGCGCACGCCCAGTCCCCGGCCTGGCCGGCGCGCTCCGTGCGACTGGTCATTCCGTTCGGGGCCGGCGGCACCGCGGACGTGACGGCCCGCACCATCGCGCAGCAACTGTCCGAGCGCTGGGGCCAGCAGGTCATCGTCGACAACAAGCCCGGCGGCGACACCGTGATCGCCGCCGCCGAGGTGCAGCGCGCCGCACCCGACGGCTACACGCTGCTGATGGCGATCAATTCCACGCTCACGCTCACGCCCCACACCCTCAAGGTGCCCTATGACCCGATGACTGACTTCACCTTCATCGGCCAGGCCACCGACGTGCCCATGCTGGTGCTGGTGCCCGACGCGTTCCCTGCGCGTTCGGTGTCCGAGCTGGTGGACCAGGCCCGCGCCAAGCCTGGCGCGCTGAACTCCGGCGGCCCGGCCACGGTGACGCAGCTGGTGCAGGAGCAGTTCGCCCGTGAGGCCAAGGTCAAGTTCACCTGGGTTCCCTACAAGAGCGGGCCGGACGTGACCAAGGCCCTGCTGGGTGGTGAAATCCAGGTCGGCGTGGACGCGGTGGTGAACAACCTGCCCCACCTGCAATCGGGCAAGCTGCGCGCGCTGGCGGTGACCACGCCGGTGCGCCTGAAGACGCTGCCCCAGGTGCCCACGCTGCAGGAGCAGGGCATCCGCGACCAGCGCATCTCGCTCTCGCACATCGTGCTGGCGCCCAAGGGCCTGCCCAAGGTGGTCCAGGATCGGATCCAGGCTGACCTGCAGTTCGTCATGAACAAGCCCGACGTGGTCGACAAGCTCGCAGCCCTGGGCGTGCAGGCGGCCTGGCGCGACGGCGCCGAGCTGGCCCGCTCGGTCCAGGTCGAGAGCGCGGCGACCGGCGCACTGGTGCGCGAGCTGGGGCTGCGCCCGCAATGAGTGTGCGCACGAATACCCCCTCGGCCGGCGGCGCTGCGCAGCCGCCTTTCGATCCGCGCCAGCACCGGATGGTCGAGACCCGCTGGTTCGAGGACTTCAGGCTCGGTGACCGTTTCGTGTTGCCCTCGCGCACCATGACCGACGGCGTCTTCGCCGCCTTCCAGATGGCCAGCGGCGACAACCATCCGGTCCACTACGACGTGGAGTACTGCCGGGCCCGCGGCATGCCGCACATGCTGGCCCACGGATTCCAGGTGCTGGCGCAGACCTGCGGCGGCGCGGGCCTGTTCGCCTACTACGTGGAGGACTCGCTCAAGGGCTTCATCGAGCAGAGCAGCCGCTTCCTCGGGATGGTGTTCGTAGGCGACACGGTCTACCCCGCGCTCGAGGTCACGGGGCTGGAGCCCAATCGCACGACCGGCGTGCTCACGCTGCGATCGACCGTCCACAACCAGCGCGGTGAACTGGTGATGGAGGGGCTGCAGAAATACCTGATTCGCAAACGCCCCGCCTGAGGGCGGCCCGGGTCACTCGGGCTGGATGCCGGCGGCCCTGATCAGGTCCAGCCACTGGGCGTGGTCCTGCTGCATGCGCCGGCCCATCTCGGTTGCGGACATGGGCTCGAGGTCGGTGGACAGCGCCGCCATCTGCTGGCGCAACTCCGGCGAGGCGAGGGCGGCGGTGACGGCCTGGCCGATGCGCTCCACCACCGCGGGCGGCGTGCCTGCCGGCGCGACCAGTCCGATCCAGGTGACCAGCTGCGTGCCGGGGAAGGCCTCGTCGAGCGTGGGCACCTCGGGCGCGGCCAGGCTGCGCTTGCCCGCCGAGATCGCCAGGGCGGCCAGCTTGCCGGCGCGCACGTGTGGCACGCCGTTGCTCACATCCGAGATCGCCGCCGGCACCTGCCCGCCGATCAGGTCCGTCATCGCCTGCGGCGTGGCCTTGTACGGCACCGGCGTGAAGCGCACGCCGCTGGCCTTGGCCAGCTGCGCCAGCGCCACCTGGGCGCTCGAGGAGCCGTAGCCCACGGCTAGCGGCTGGGGCTGGCGCGCGGCATGGGCCAGGAAGGACTTGAGGTCCCGCGCCGGGGCGTCCGCGCGTACCAGGAACATCATCGAGGTGGAGGCCAGGCCCGCCACCGGCTGGAAGTCCTTGAGCGGGTCGTAGGGCAGGGCCCTGAACAGGCCGGCATTGGCCGCCAGGGTGGTCGAGGAGCCGGCCAGCAGGGTGTAGCCGTCGGGCCGCGCGCGGGCCACGAACTGGCTGCCGATCACGCCGTTGCCGCCCGCCTTGTTGTCGATCACCACCGGCTGGCCGAGGAGCTTCTGCAGCACCGGCGCGAAGGGGCGCAGCACCAGGTCGGTGTAGCTGCCGGGGCCATAGGGGACGACGATGGTCACCGGGCGCGAAGGGAAGTCCTGCGCGAGGCCCGGCAGGGGCGCCAGGGCCGGCAGGGTGGCGAGGGCAGCGGCGAGGCCGGCGGCCACGGTGCGTCGGTTGGGGCGGGGCGTCTCCATGGCGGCGGGTCTCCTGTCTGGTTGCGGGATGCTAGGCAGCGCCCGACGCCGTCACAACTCAGATGATTGGAAGGATAGTTCAGGGCGGCTGAACTCGCGCCTGAACAATCGTTCAGATTCTTTGATTTGTCCGACCGTGTGCGAAGCCCTAGGCTTGCGGCAAAACCTATTCCAACCAGGAGACACGATGTTCCCTCGCAGGAGCCTGCTGGCCTGCGTCGCCGCGCCGCTGCTGGCCGCGGCCGCCGCTGGCGTACACGCCCAGGCCGACGACTTCCCCTCCCGCCCGGTGACCCTGGTCGCCCCCTTCCCCGCCGGCTCGGTGACCGACGCCGTCACCCGCGTGCTCGCCACCGCCCTGTCCACCTCGCTGGGCAAGCCGGTGGTCGTGGAGAACAAGGCCGGCGCCCAGGGAACCATCGGCGCGGCCTACGTGGCCAATGCCAAGCCGGACGGCTACACCCTGCTGGTCGGCTCCTCGGGCATGTTCGTGGCCCGCAGCCTGTACAAGACGCTGCCCTATGACCCGATGGAGAGCTTCACCCCGGTGGCCGGCGTGGGCTCCACCGCCATGATGTTCCTGGTCGCCGCGAACTCGCCCCTGCGCAGCATCGCCGACCTGGCCAAGGCCTCGAAGCAGGCCCAGCCGCCGGTGAGCATGGCCTACGGCTCGCCCAGCGGGCAGGTGGCGGTGTCGCTGTTCTCCACGGTCACCGACTCCAAGCCGATCGCGGTGAGCTACCGCGGCATCCCCCAGGCCATCACCGACCTGATCGGCGGCCAGGTGCAGGTGGCGGCGGTGGACATCGGCAGCGCCCTGGCGCAGATCAACGGCAAGACCGCGCGCGCCCTGGCCATCTCCTCGGCCCAGCGCTATGCCGGCGCGCCCGAGGTGCCCACGCTGCAGGAGGCCTTTCCGCGCGCCGCCGGCTCGCTGGAGACGATCATCGCGATCATGGCGCCGGCCGGCACGCCCGCGCCGGTGGTGGCCAAGCTGGAAGCCGCCCTCGGCCAGGCGCTGGCGACCACGCCCGTCAAGGCGCAATTCCAGGTGCTCAATACCTCGGTGCTGCCGCTGTCTTCCAAGGACCTGGCCGCGCGCCTGCGCACCGACAACCCGCGCTGGGAGCGGCTGATGAAGCAGGCCGGCATCGAGCCGCAGTAACGCCGCTCCGCCCGGGCCGCCGCCGGCCTCAGGCCGCGGCCTGGGCCCCCCGGCGCCCCTTGGGCGCGGGCGGCGGCGCCAGCAGCCCGCACATCGCCACGAAGCGCGCCGCCGCGGGCGAGAGCGTGTGGCCGCGGATGGTCATGACGGAGATCGTGCGCGTCATCACCGGCCGCACGATGCGCACCACCGCCAGCGAGGTGCGCCGGGGCACCGCCACGCCGGGCAGGATGCCCACGCCCAGGCCGGCCTCGATCATCGCGATCGTGGTGCTCACGTGGGTGAACTCGTAGCCCAGGTCGGGCTGCAGGCCCTCGGCCTCCAGCGTGGCGTGCAGGTGCTTGCGGAACTGCGAGGTGCCCAGCGCCAGCATCCGCATCTTCGACAGCTCGCGCAGCGTGATGCCGGACTTGCCCGCCGAGGGATGCCCGGCGGGCAGCACCGCGACGTAGTCGTCGTCGAACAGCGCCTGCACCTCCAGCTCGCCGGGCCGGTCGGGCGCGGGGCCGATGCCGAAGTCCACCTCGCGCCGGCGCACCGCCTCCAGCAGCTCGGGCTGCGTGAGCTCGAACACCCGCACGGTGATGCCGGGGTACTGGCGCGAGAACTCCACCAGCAGGGCCGGCAGCCGGGTGCTGGCGATGGTGGGCACGCAGGCGAAGGAAAGGTGGCCCTGCTGCGCGTCGGCCGCCTGCTGCAGGCGCGCCAGCGCGCCGTCGATCTCGGCCATTGCCTTGCGGGTGCTGATCATCAGCTGCTCGCCCTCGGGCGTGAGCTCCACCCGCCGCGTGGTGCGCTGGAACAGCGCCACGCCCAGGCGCTCCTCGAGCTGCTTGACCTGCATGCTCACCGCCGGCAGCGACAGGTGCAGCTGCTCGGCGGCCTTGCGAAAGCTGGTGTGCTCGGCGACCGAGAGGAAGGTCGAGAGCACCTTGAAGTTGACCTTCATGCCGTCTCCGTGGGAATGCCTGTTCCGATATGAACAATCACTCAGATTATTTGACTTGTGCCTGGGCGGTGCCGATCCTAGCATCGCCAACCCGGAGACCAGGAAAGAACCATGCCGCGCAGGAAGAAGGAAATACGCACCGACATCGGCTGGAGCAATGCCAGCAGCATCACGCTTTTCGGGCGTGACTTCACCCGCGACATCCTGGGGAACCTGAACCTGGGCGACATGGGCTTCCTGGAACTGACCGGGCGCTTCCCTTCGCCCGACGAGTCCCGCATGTTCAACGCGATGGTGGTCACGCTGGTGGAGCACGGCATCACGCCCAGCGCCCTGGTCGCCCGCCTGACCTACCTGGGCGCGCCCGAGGCCATGCAGTCCGCGGTGGCCGCCGGCCTCAATGGCCTGGGTACCGTGTTCGTGGGCAGCATCGAGGCGGTGGCCAAGCTGCTGTACGAGGTGATGCCCCAGGCCGACGCGCAGGCCGACTTCGCCGCGATCGCGCGCCAGGTCGTCAAGTCCGCCCACGAGGGCAAGCGCATCATCCCCGGCATCGGCCACCCGGTGCACAAGCCGGTGGACCCGCGCGCCCCGCGCCTGCAGGAGATCGCCCGCGAGACCGGCTTCGACGGCCCGTACATGCGCCTGATGGAGGCGATCGCCGAGGAGGCCGGGCGCGCCACCGGCAAGGTGCTTCCCATGAACGCCACCGGCGCCATCGGCGCGCTGTGCTGCACGATGGGCTTCGACTGGAAGATCTGCCGCGGCCTGGGCGTGATGGCCCGTGCGGTGGGCCTGGTCGGCCACATCCTCGAGGAGTCGCGGCGGCCCATGGGCGAGGAGATCTGGCACCACATCGACGAGATCGCCACCGCGCACATGCGACCGGCTTCCGGGGAGGAATCGAAATGAGCGGAACCTTCGTCAAGGACAAGGTGGTCCTGGTCACCGGCGCGGGCGGCGGCATCGGCCGCGACTTCGCGCTGGCCCTGGCCCGCGAGGGGGCCAAGGTGGTGGTGAACGACCTGGGCGCCACGGTCAACGGCGAGGGCTGCGACCTGGCCCGCGCCCAGGCGGTGGTGGACGAGATCCGCGCCTTCGGCGGCGAGGCCGTGGCCAATGGCGACAGCGTCGCCGACTGGGACGCGGCGAACCGCATGGTCACCCAGGCGGTGGAGAGCTATGGCCGCATCGACGCCGTGATCAACAACGCCGGCATCCTGCGGGACCGCTTCTTCTTCAACATGAGCGTGGACGAGTGGCGCGCCGTCATCGACGTGCACCTCAATGGCGCCTTCTACGTCTCGCGCGCCGCCGCGCCGCACTTCAAGTCGCAGCAGTCGGGCGCCTACATCCACATGGTCTCCACCTCGGGGCTGATCGGCAACTTCGGCCAGGCCAACTACTCGGCGGCGAAGCTGGGGATCGTGGCGCTGTCCAAGTCCATCGCCATGGACATGGCGAAGTTCAACGTGCGCTCCAACTGCATCTCGCCCTTCGCCTTCAGCCGCATGATCGGCTCCATGCCCACCGAGACGCCCGAGCAGGCGGCCCGCGTGGAGCGCCTGAAGAAGATGGAGACCGCCAAGATCGCCCCGCTGGCCGTGTGCCTGGTGAGCGACGCCGCGGCGCAGGTGAGCGGCCAGGTGTTCGCGGTGCGCGCCAACGAGATCTTCCTCATGAGCCAGAGCCGCCCGCTGCGCGCGATGCACACCGCCGAGGGCTGGACGCCGCAGACGGTGGCCGAGCGCGTGATCCCGGCGATGCAGCCTTCGTTCTACAGGCTCGATCGCTCGCAGGACGTGTTCGACTGGGACCCGGTCTGACCATGATCGACGCGCAGGCCGTCCGGGCCTGGGAGTTCCCGCCGCTGCGCCAGGCCTACACCGAGAAGGACGCGATCCTCTACGCCCTGGCCCTGGGCTATGGCAGCGACCCGCTCGACGCGGGCCAGTTGCGCTACGTCTACGAGAGCGGCCTGCGGGTCGTGCCCACCTTCGCCAACGTGCTGTGCCACCCCGGCTTCTGGGTCAGCGACCCGCGCACCGGCATCGACGCCCGCCAGGTGGTGCACGGCGAGCAGCATGTGCGGTTCCACCGCCCGTTGCCGCCGAAGGGCGCGGTGCGCTCGCGCACCCGCGTGGTGGACCTGGTGGACAAGGGCGCCGGCAAGGGCGCCCTGCTGGTGTTCGTGCGCGAGCTGTTCGACGAGGCCAGCGGCGAGCTCGTCGCCACCATCGAGCAGCACTCGCTGTGCCGGGGTGACGGCGGCTTCGCGGGCGATGCGCCGGCGGCGCCCGCCGGGGTCCGCCCCGCGGTCACGATGCCCGAGCGCGCGCCCGACCACATCGTCGAGATCCCCACGCTGCCCCAGGCCGCCCTGGTCTACCGCCTCAGCGCCGACCCGAACCCGCTGCATGCCGACCCCCACGCCGCGCGCGCCGCCGGCTTCGAGCGCCCGATCCTGCATGGCCTGGCCACGTTCGGTGTGGTGTGCCGCGCCGTGCTGCAGGCCTGCGCCGGCGACGACCCGACCCGCCTGGCCTCGCTGGGCGGACGCTTCACCGCGCCGGTGTTCCCCGGCGAGACCCTGCGCACCGAGATCTGGCGCGATGCCGGGGACCCGGCTTCGCTGCGCCTGCGCTGCGTCGTCGCCGGGCGCGAGGCCGTCGCCTTCTCCGCCGGCAGCGCCCGCGTGCGCCCGGCCCCCGAACCTTCCGAGGACACCCCCGAATGATCCAGTACGACGTGCAGGACGGCATCGCCCAGCTCCTGATGGACAGCCCCCCGGTCAACGGCATCACCCACGAGATGCTGGACACCCTCATGGCCCGCCTGCGCGAGGCCGGCGCCGACCCGCAGGTGCGGGCCATCGTGATCGGCAGCGCGCTGCCCGGGCGCTTCTGCGGCGGGCTGGACCTGCCCCGCTTCGCCGCCGGCACGCCGGCCGATACGCATGCCATCGTGAACAAGCTGTACTTCCAGCTGTTCGAGCTGCAGGCCAGCCTGCCCAAGCCGGTGATCGCGGCCATCACCGGCTCGGTGCGCGGCGGCGGCATGTCCATCGCCATCACCTGCGACATGATCGTCGCGGCCGATGACGCCACCTTCGGCTACCCCGAGCTGGAGGTGGGCCTGCTGCCCGCGATCCATTTCAACCACCTGCCCCGCATCGTCGGCCGCAACCGCGCCTTCGACCTGCTGTTCACGGGCCGCGTGTTCGGCGCGCAGGAGGCGGCCGACCTCGGCCTCGTGGGCCGCACCGCGCCCGCCGCCGAGGTGCTGGCCGAGGCGCGCAAGCTGGCCGCGGTCTTCGCCCGCAAGTCCCCCACGCTGATGCGCCTGGGCAAGGCCGCCTTCGTGCGCGCCACCGACAACGGCTACCGCCAGGGCGCCGCCAGCGCGGTGGACCTGGTGTGCACCGTCTTCGGCATGCCCGATTGCGCCGAGGGCCTGGCGGCCTTCGCCGAGAAGCGCGCGCCGCAGTGGGAGCAGCCGTGAGCGCCGCGCCCGGCCTGCCCGCCCTCGACGGCCTGCGCGTGCTGGACCTCTCGCGCGTGATGGCGGGCCCGTTCGCCGCGCAGATCCTGTCCGACCTCGGCGCCGACGTGATCAAGGTGGAGCGCCCCGTCACGGGCGACGACACCCGCCAGTGGGCCCCGCCCACCATGGTGCCCGCGCCGGCCGAGCCGGCCGAGGAGTCGGCCTACTTCTGGACCTGCAACCGCGGCAAGCGCTCGGTGGTGGCCGACCTGGCCGACCCGCAGGGCCAGGCCCTGGTGCGCCGCCTCGCCGCGCAGGCCGATGTGCTGGTGGAGAACTACAAGGTCGATGCCCTGGCCCGCTACGGCCTGGACTACGAGGGCCTGCGCGCGATCAACCCGCGCCTGGTGTACTGCTCCATCACCGGCTTCGGCCAGACCGGCCCCTACCGCGAGCGCCCCGGCTACGACACCATCGCCCAGGCCCTGGGCGGCCTCATGAGCATCACCGGCAATGCCGACGGCGAGGCCGGCGGTGGCCCGCGCAAGGTGGGCGTGTCGGTGGTGGACCAGATGACGGCGCTGTACTCGGTGATCGGCATCCTCGCGGCGCTGCGCGAACGCGACGCCTCGGGCCAGGGCCAGCACCTGGACATGTCGCTGCTGGACGTGCAGGTCGCCACCCTGAGCAACATCGCCACCAACTACCTGGCCACCGGCAAGGTGCCGCGCCGCCTGGGCAACCGCCTGGCCACCGTCTTCCCCAGCGACAGCTACCGCTGCCGCGATGGCGAGGTGATGCTGATCGTGGGCAACGACGAGCAGTTCCGCCGCTTCTGCGAGGCGATGGACCTCGCTGCGCTGCCCGTCGACCCGCGCTTCGCCCGCAACGGCGACCGGCTTGCGCACCAGGAGGCGCTGGACCCGCTGCTGCGCGCGGCCTTCGCCCGCCGCAGCGTGGCCGAGTGCCAGGCGCTGCTCGATCGCGCCGGCGTGCCCGCCGCGCCGATCAACAGCATCGACCAGGTCTTTGCCGACCCCCACGTGCAGGCCCGTGGCCTGGTGCGCGAGGTGCCCCGCGCCGACGGCACCCTCGCCCGCGTGCTCGCCAACCCGATCCGCCTCTCGCGCTCGCCCGTGCTCGATGGCCGCCTGCCGCCCCGCCTGGGCGAACACACGGCCCAGGCCCAGACCCAGGCGGGCTGGCCCGACAATCGAACCAACAAGGAAACCCCATGACCGTGAAAATCCGACGCATCGCCGGCGCCCTGGGCGCCGAAGTCACCGGCTTCGACCTGCGCCAGAAGCCCTCCGCCGACCTGGCCGCCGAACTGCGCGCCGCCTTCCTCGCGCACAAGGTCATCTTCATGACCGGCCAGCCCCTGCAGCCGGCCCAGTTCATGGAGGTGGCCCGTGCCTTCGGCACGCCGATCGAGTACCCCTTCGTGAAGGGCATCGAGGGCTTCCCCGAGATCATCGAGGTCAAGAAGCTGGAGAACGAGCGCGTCAACTTCGGCGGCGTCTGGCACTCCGACACCACCTACCTCGAGGTGCCGCCCATGGGCACGCTGCTGCTGTCCAAGGAGCTGCCGCCTTTTGGCGGCGACACGATGTTCGCCAGCCAGGTCGCGGCCTACGAGGCGCTGTCGGACACCATGAAGCGCCTGCTCGAGGGCCTGCAGGGCATCTCCAGTTCCGCCAAGGCCGATGTCTCCAAGACCCGCGAGGACCGCCTGCGCACCGACGGCACCGGCGCGCCGCCCAAGGACTACGTGGCCCGCCACCCGGTGGTGCGCACCCACCCGGAGACCGGCGAGAAGGCGCTGTTCGTGAACACGGCCCACACCGTGGGCATCGAGGGTCTCACGCAGGCCGAGAGCGAGCCGCTGCTGAAGTTCCTGTTCGAGCACCAGGTCAAGCCGGAATTCACCTGCCGCTGGTCCTGGCCGCTCGATTGCATCGCCTTCTGGGACAACCGCGCCGTGATGCACAACCCGGTCAACGACTACCACGGCCACCGCCGGGTCCTCCAGCGCATCACGCTGGAGGGGACTCGGCCGGTGTGATCCAGTCGTCGGCGGCGTCGACGGCATCGGCGGCCGCGGCGATCTCCGCGGCGCGCTGGCGCACCAGGCCCTCGACGACGGCGGCCGGCGCGGGCGCCGAGTACAGGTAGCCCTGGAAGCGCCGGCAGCCCATGCCGGCCAGCAGCTCCTGCTGCGCCTCGGTCTCCACGCCCTCGGCCACCACCTCCAGGCCCAGCGTCTGGCCCAGGGCGAGGATGGTGCGGGCGATGGCCATGTCCTGGCCGTCCTGCACCAGGTCGCGCACGAAGGACTGGTCGATCTTGAGTTCGTCCAGCGGCATCCGCTTCAGGTAGGCGAGCGAGGAGAACCCGGTGCCGAAGTCGTCCAGCGAGAAGTGCAGGCCGCGGTCCTTGAGTTGCCGCATCTTGGTCACCACCGACTCGATGTCGTTGACCAGCACGCTCTCGGTCAGCTCCAGCTTCAGGCGCTCGGGCGCGATGCCGTGGCGGCCGACGATCTCCAGCACCTGGCCCACGAAGGCGTCGTCCATCACCTGGTGCGAGCTCACGTTCACGCCGACCACCAGGTGCGCCAGGCGCGGGTCGTCGCCCCACTGCGCGATCTGTCGGCAGGCCTCGTCCAGGGCCCAGGCGCCCATGGGCACGATCAGCCCGGTCTCCTCGGCCACGGGGATGAACTCGCCCGGCGACACCAGCCCGCGCTCGCCGTCCTGCCAGCGCAGGAGGGCCTCCACGCCCACCACGTGCCCGCTGCGGTCCACCTGCGGCTGGTAGTGCAGGCGCAGCCCCCCGGTGGTCAGCGCGCCCCGCAGGCCGGCCTCGATCGCCGCGCGCGAGCGCAGGCTCTCGTGCATGCCCGGCTCGAACACCCGCACCTGGTTGCGGCCCGCCGCCTTGGCCTCGTACATGGCGAGGTCGGCCTGCTTGAACAGGTCCTCGGGGCTGTCTCCGGGATCGCCGAACACGGTCAGGCCGACGCTGGCGCCGCAGGTGTGCTCGGCCTCGCCCACGCGGACCGGGCGCGTCACCCGGCCCAGCACCCGCAGCGCCGTGGCGCGGGCCTGGGCCAGCGCCTGCTCCCGGTCCGGGGCCAGCTCCCGCAGCATGGCCACGAAGTCGTCGCCGCCCAGGTGCGCCAGCGTGTCGCCCGGCGCCAGCACCTCGCGCAGGCCCTGGGCCACTTCGCGCAGCAGCCGGTCGCCCTCGGCATGGCCATGCAGGTCATTGAAGCCCTGGAAGTCGTTCAGGTCCACGAACAGCAGCGCCCCGCGCTGGCCATGGCGCAGGCACTCCGGCAGGGCCTGCGCCAGGCGATCCATCAGCAGGCGGCGATTGGGCAGGCCGGTGATCAGGTCGGAGAAGGCGAGGCGGTCGATCTGGGCCTGCGCGGTCTTGGCCGCGGTGATGTCCTGGAGGATGACGAGCATGCAGGGCTCGCCGTCCACCTCCATCAGGCTGGCGGCGATGCGCACCGTCACGGCGCGGCCATCGCGCGCGCGCAGTTCGGCCTCGAACTGGCTGCAGCGGCCGGTCTTCTCCAGCGCCTGCACCATCAGGTCGCGCTCGTGCGGGTGTCGCCACAGGCGCATGTCGTTGGAGGTGCGGCCCACCATCTCCTCGGGCGTCCAGCCGAAGACGCGGGTGAAGCTCTCGTTGACCTGCAGGAAGCACCCGTCCGACATGCGATTGATGCCGATCGGGTCCGGCGTGGTGCGGAAGGCGGTGCGGAACATCTGCTCGCTCTTGCCCACCGCCTCGCGCTGCCGACCCAGCTCGCCCATGAGCTGGTTGAAGGCCTCGATCAGCTTGCCGATCTCGTCGGGCCGCTTCACGGCCAGCGGCTGCAGCGGGCCGTCCTGCAGCTGCTGCGGGGTGATCGCGCCCAGGGTGTCGGCCGCCTGCTGCAGCGGCGTGAGCTGCCCGCGCACCACCCGCCAGCTGACGAAGCCGGTGACGGCCGCCAGCACCAGGGAGGCCCAGATCAGGTGACGCTGCAGGGCGTGCGCCGGCTCGAAGAGTTCGTCGGTCGGCAGCGTGACGGCCACATACCAGTTGGCCGAGGGAATGCGCTTGACCGAGGCCAGCACCTCGATCCCCTGCGGGCTGGTCAGGACGGCGGTGCCCTCGAAGCCGGCGATGAAGCGGTCGATCTCGCGGTTCACGCCCGGCGGGGGGAGCTTCTCCATCACCCGGCTGTGGTCCGACGAGGTGACGATGACGCGGTGCTCGGGGCACACGAGCAGGAAGCCGCCGGTCTTGCCGAAGGCGCTGCGCTGGATGTTGTCCAGGAAGCTGGGGACCACCAGGTTGATCACCCCGACCAGGGCGCCGGCCACGGTGCCCTGGTGGTTGTAGATCGGTACCGCCATCGCGATGATCGGAACGGACAGGGCCCGGCCGATCACGGGCTGGCTGATGGAGGCCTTGCCTTCCTTGAGCGCCTTCTGGATGTAGTCGCGGTCGCCGTAGTTGACGCCTTGCCGGTCCGACGACAAGGGCATCGAGGCGATGGCGATGCCCTGGGCGTCGGTGATGAAGGTGCCGCCGTTGAACATGCCCTGGAGCACGGGGCGCTCCTGCAGCAGGCGCTGGGCGGCGACATCGCTGCCCATGGCGTAGGGCGCATCGAGTTCGGCCACGGCGCGCAGGGCGTTGAAGCGCTCCGACAGCTGCCGGTCCAGGGTGTCGGCCGTGATCTGGGCCACGCTGAACTGCTGCTGCGAGAGCACGTGCTCCAGGTCGCGGTGCAGCCTTTCGCTGCCCCACACCCCCAGGGTCAGGGTGGCGGCCAGGCACATGACCAGGCTGAACAGCGTCAGGCGCGCCTTCAGCGTGCTGTGGCGGATCCGCTGGGCGATAAGTCGGGCGAAGGCGGCGGGTGGGGGCATCCGGGGAGGACCTGGTCTTTCTGCTCAGCATTCTCCCCCGGCCGCGCTGGCCGGCCAATCCGGGAGGTACCCCCGGGGGATCCGCGTGGGTTTTCAGCGACGGCGCCCCGCGCGCCGCCCCCCGCCCTCAATGCGCGGCCTGCGCCGGGCTGGCCGTGGCCACCGGCGGCAGGCGCCAGGCCACCCAGCCGCCCGCCAGTACCATCGCCAGCAGGCCTGGCAGGGCGCGCAGCAGCGTGGCGGGCGTGTAGCCCCCGCTCCCCCCCTGCACCAGGGCGGCCACCAGCGCGATGGCCGCGACGCCGCAGAACTGCCGCGCCGCCGTGACCACCCCCGAGGCGCCGCCGGCCTGGCTGCGCGGCACGCCCTGCAGGGTCACCGCGGTCAGCGGCGGGCCGATGAAGCCGACGCCCAGGCCCAGCAGGCCCTGGGCCAGCAGGCCCGGCCAATGCAGCACCCAGCGGACCGGGTCGCCGAGCAGCCCGGCGCTCACGGCGGCCATCAGGGCCACCCCGGTCATCTGGATCCCCAGCCCCAGCACGATGCAGCGCCCGCCCCAGCGGGCGAAGGCGCGCTTGCCGAGGTGGCTCACGCTGAGCATCACGCCCCCGGCGATGGGCATGCACAGCAGCGACATTTGGGTCGCGCTGAGCCCGCCGCCCATCTGCCAGGCAAAGGTGAGCACGAACACATAGGCCGGCGTGAGGCCGGTCGCCAGCAGCGACACCACCAGCCCGCGGCGGTACCCCGTCTCCTTCATCAGCGATGGCAGCAGGATGGGCTGGCCCCCCCGGGCCTCCATCTTCTGGCAATGGCGCCACAGCCCCCAGGTCCAGAGCGGGGCGCTGGCGAGCAGCGCGAAGAGCGCCGGCGTCCAGCCGCGTTCCGGGCCCTCGAGCAGCGGCACCACCCAGGCGAGCGCGGCCACCAGGCACCAGGCCGTGCCGCCCAGGTCCAGGGCCGTGCCCGGATGCGGGGGATCCTTGGGCAGCAGGCGCAGCGCGCCGGCAATCGCCAGCAGGCCGACCGGGAGGTTGATCAGGAACACCGAGCGCCAGCCCAGGCCCGCCAGGTCGGCGTCGACCATCAGCCCGCCGATCACCGGCCCCAGCGCCGAGGACACGCCGCCGAGCAGGCCGAAGATGGTGAAGGCGCGCATGCGCTCGTGCGGCGCGTAGAGGGCCTGCATCAGCGTCAGCACCTGCGGCACCATGATCGCCGCGCAGGCGCCCTGCACGATGCGGAAGCCGACCAGGGCGTCGGGCGTGACCGCCAGCCCGCAGGCCAGCGAGGCCAGCGTGAAGCTGACCACGCCCGCCATGAACATGGTGCGATGGCCGTAGAGGTCGCCCAGCCGCCCGCCGACCACCAGCAGCACGGCGAACGACAGGGCATAGCCGGCCACGATCCAGGCGGCATGCGCCGCGCCGGCCTGCAGGGACTGGCCGATCGAGGGCAGGGCCACGTTCACGATGGTGACGTCCAGCAGGTCCATCACGAAGGCCATGGCCACCACCGTGAAGGCCCAGGTGCGCCGCCGCCCGGTGAGCGGCGGGCGGGGCGCGTCTTGCGGGGAGGAAGGCGTCATGCGAAGCGGTTGACGATGTTCTCGAGCCGCTCCTGGCGGCCCGAACGCTGCTGGGGATCGAGCCTGAGCTCGTGCACCGTGGTGGCCAGGGCGTCGAGGCCGGCTCCGGCGAGGATCTGCTGGCCGAGGGCGCCGTCCCAGCCGGCATAGCGCTCGGCCAGCGGGCGCTCGAGTTCGCCCGACTCGTACAGCGCGGCGGCGCACAGGAAGGCGCGCGCCAGCGTGTCCATGCCGCCCACATGGCCCTCGAGCTGGTCCTGCGGGTCGATGCTCATGCGGCGGACCTTGGCGTCGAAGTTCATGCCGCCGGTGGTGAAGCCGCCGTGGCGGATGAACTCCAGCATCGCCGGCACCAGCTGCACATGGTTGTTGGGGAACTGGTCGGTGTCCCAGCCGAGCTGCTCGTCGCCCCGGTTGGCGTCGATGGAGCCGAACAGGCCCAGCGCGCAGGCGGTGGCGATCTCGTGCTCGAAGCTGTGGCCGGCCAGCGTGGCGTGGTTGACTTCGATGTTGACCTTGACCTCGTTCTCGAGACCGAAGGTCTTGAGGAAGCCGTACACCGTGGCGGTGTCGTAGTCGTACTGGTGCTTGGTGGGCTCCTGCGGCTTGGGCTCGATCAGGATCGTGCCCTTGAAGCCGATCTTGTGCTTGTGCTCCACCACGGCCGACAGGAAGCGGCCGTACTGCTGCAGCTCGCGCTTCATGTCGGTGTTGAGCAAGGTCTCGTAGCCCTCGCGGCCGCCCCAGAGCACGTAGTTCTCGCCCTTCAGGCGGTGGGTCCACTCCAGCGCATGCTTCACCTGCGCGGCGGCATAGGCATAGACCTCCGGGTTCGGGTTGGTCGCGGCGCCGGCCATGAAGCGCGGGTGGGAGAACAGGTTGGCGGTGCCCCACAGCAGCTGGATGCCGGTGTCCTGCATCTTGCGGCCCGCCACCTCGAGCAGGGTGTCCAGGTGGGCGTTGGACTCGCGCAGGGTCGCGCCCTCGGGCGCCACGTCGCGGTCGTGGAAGCACCAGTAGGGCAGGCCGAGCTTGGTGAAGAAGTCGAAGGCGCAGTCCAGCTTCACGCGCGCGGCGGCCATCGGCTCGCCCTGGAACCAGGGGCGGTCGAAGTGCGGGGACATGCCGAAGACGTCCTGGCCCGCCCAGCAGAAGGTGTGCCAGTAGCACACGGCCGGGCGCAGGTGCTCGGCCAGGGTCTTGCCGAGCACGACGCGCTGGGGGTCGTACCACTTGAAGGCGAGCGGGTTGGTGCTTTGCGGGCCCTCGTAGCGGACGGCGGGCAGGTCGGCGTAGAGGCGGTGGGTGGTGGTGGTCATCGGAGGGACGCGCGGGGAGGGCGCGTGGTTCAGGGTTGGCCGGCCAGCGCGCGCAGGGGCGCGTAGGCACGGCGGAAACGGGCCAGCCGCTCGGCCAGCACGGGCTGGTGATCGGCCACGGGAAGGAAGGCGCGGTCGGTGGGCGGGGCGCGCAGCACCTGCGCGCGGTCCATGCCCAGCGCCAGCTGGGCCAGGCGGGCGGCGCCCAGGGCCGGGCCCACGTCGGCGCCGGCGGCGCGCAGCACCGGGCGCTGCAGCACGTCGGCCAGCAGCTGCAGCCAGGCGTCGCTGCGCGCGCCGCCGCCGATGGCCAGCAGCTGCGAGGGCACCGGGCCGGCCTCGGCCAGGGCGTCGAGGCCGTCGGCGAAGGCGAAGGCGACGCCCTCGATCACCGCATGGGCCAGGTCGTCGCGCGTGCTGCCGGCCTGCAGGTTGATGAAGCTTCCGCGCGCGCCGGGGTCGGCGTGCGGGGTGCGCTCGCCGCTCAGGTAGGGCAGGAACAGCGGCGCCTCGGCGCGCGGCGCGCCGGTGAGCGGGGCCAGCAGGTCGGCCTCGCGGGCGCCGGTGAGGGCTGCGAACCAGGCCAGCGAGGCCGCGCCGGACAGCAGCACCGCCATCTGGTGCCAGGTGCCGGGCAGGGCGTGGCAGAAGCTGTGGACGCCGCGCGCCGGGTTGGGCCGCGGGCCGTCGGTGGTGACGAACAGGACGCCCGAGGTGCCCAGCGAGACGAAGCCATCGCCGGGCTGGACCGCGCCCACGCCCAGCGCGCCGGCCGCGTTGTCACCGGCGCCGGCCGCGATCCGCACGCGCGCCGGCAGGCCCCAGGCCTGGCACCAGTCGGCCCGCAGCCAGCCGATGGCGTCGGGCCCCTCGTGCAGCTCGGGCATGTGGCCCGTGCCCAGGCCGGTGGCGTCCAGCAGCGTCTCGCTCCAGCGGCGACCGGCCACGTCCAGCCACCAGGTGCCCGAGGCATCGCTGGTGTCGGTGCCCATCTCGCCGCTGAGTTGCCAGGCCAGCCAGTCCTTGGGCAGCAGAACCTTGGCCACGCGGGCGAACAGTTCGGGTTCGTGCTCGGCCACCCACAGCAGCTTGGGCGCGGTGAAGCCGGCCATGGCGCGGTTGGCCGCGATGCGCCGGCCCTCGGGCACGCGCCGCTCCAGCGCCTCGCACTGCGCCTGGCTGCGGCCGTCGTTCCAGAGGATGGCGGGGCGCAGCACGGCGCCGGCCGCGTCGAGCAGCACCGCGCCATGCATCTGCCCGGCCACCGCCAGGGCCTGCACCGCGCGCCAGTCGGCGGGGTCGGCGCGCCGCATCAGCTGGCGCACGGCGTCGTCGGCCGCGGCCAGCCAGGCAGACGGGTCCTGCTCGCTCCAGCCGGCCTGCGGCCGCTGCACCTGCAGCGGCGCGGTCGCCTCGGCGCGCAGGCGCCCGGCCTCGTCCAGCAGCACGGCCTTGACGCCCGAGGTGCCCAGGTCCAGGCCCAGCACATGGGTGTTGCTCATCGCGGTGCTCCCTCGACGTTCACGCAGCGGCCGTTCATGCGGCGGCGCGGGCATCGCGCTCGCGGGCCAGTTCGGCCTGGATGCGCTGCATGATCTGCAGCACCTCGGCCGTGTTGGCCACGGTGTGCAGCGGATGCTCGGTCGCGCCGGCGAGGATGGCCTCGTTCACCGCGCGGAACATCGGCACATAGCCGGCGCCCTCGCGCTCGAACGTCAGGTCCTGCACGGTGGGGGGCTTGGGCGGCTGGCCGGTGGTGACGCGCAGGCCGCCCGGCGAGAACAGGGGCTCGTTGAAGTCGATCGCGCCCTTGCGGCCGCCCAGCCAGCCCCGGGGCGGGACCAGGAAGGTGATCGAGGTGGCCAGCTGCGCCATCGCGCCGTTCGCGTAGCGCAGGGTGATCGCCTCCTCGAGGTCGACCCCGTCCGGGCGCATGTGACCGGTCGCGGAGACCTCGGCCAGCTCGCCCAGGAACATCTGGGCCAGGGTGATCGTGTAGACGCCCATGTCGTAGAGGGCGCCGCCGCCCAGGGCCGGGTCCCAGAAGCGCGCCGGGCCGTCCTTGGGCACCGGGTAGCCGAGGCCGGCCTGCAGGAAGCGGGGCTCGCCGATCACGTCGGCCTCCACCAGCTCGACCGCCTTGCGCATGGCGGGGCTGAACTTCATCCACATCGCTTCCATCAGGAAGACGCCGCGCGCCCGGGCGATGCGCCCGAGTTCGAGCGCCTCGTCCGCCGTCATCGTCAGCGGCTTCTCGCACAGCACATGCTTGCCCGCCTCCAGCGCCTGGCGGGCCAGGGCGAAGTGGGTGGCGTGCGGCGTGCCGATGTAGACCGCATCGACCTCGGTCGACGCGCACAGCCGCCCGAAGTCGTCGAACGCCAGCGGCAGGTCCAGGGCCTGCGCGAAGGCGTCGGCGGTGGCGCGGGCGCGCGAGCAGATGGCGACGACCTCGGCGTTCTTGCAAAGGCGCAGGTCGCCCACCGTGCGGCGGCCGATGCCGCCGCTGCCGACCACGGCCCAGCGGACCTTCTTTTCATTCATGGCAACGCTTTCGTGAAGCGGGCTCACACCCGGTCGGCCGCCAGGCCGCCGGCCGGCGCCGCCGCCGGCTTGCGTGAGAACAGCGCATTGACCCCGGCGATGGCGAGGCACAGCACGCCGAAGACGACGAAGGCGCTCAGGAGGTCGCCCGTGACCAGGCGCACGCCGGACACGAAGAACGGCGACACGAACTGCCCCAGGAAGAAGGCACTGCACCACCAGCCCATGCCGCGTCCGCGGAAGCGCTCGGGCAGTTCGCGGAGGCCCCACCCGATCAGCACCGGAATGGTCATGCCCGCCGCCAGCTGCTGGATGAAGGCGAAGACCATGGTGGCCTTCACGCCCAGCGCCAGGCCGATGCCCGTCATGCCGACGCCCAGGAGGACGAACAGGACGGTGAACTGGAGCCTGACGCTGCGGCCCGCGATGGCCTTGAACAGGATCGCACCGACCGGCACGCCCACGCTCACCAGCGCCGTGTACAGGCCCAGGTCGCTGCCCTTCTTGACCCCCATCTGGTCCAGCGCCAGCGAGAACTGCAGCGTGTAGACGAAATAGATGGCGGCCAGCACGAAGGTCGAGACGGCCACGCGCGCCATCAGCCGCACCGGAAAGGCGCCCGCATCGGCCGTGCCGGCCTCGCGGCTGGCGGCCTCGCTGCGGCGCTCGGGTTCGAACACGGCGAAGGCGGCAAAGGCGGCGATGCCCAGCGCCGTCGCGTAGATCAGGAACGGCAGGTTCCACGAGATCATCGACAGCTTGCCGCTGCCGCTGATCAGCAAGGTGCCGAGCGCCGGGCCGACGAAGCTCTGCCACATCAGCCACTTGGCGCGGGCCTTCTGGTCGAAATAGTCGCCCAGCAAGGTGTTGCCGATGGTCAGGATGAACGCCTCGCCAATACCGAGCAGCAAGCGTCCCGCCATCAGCGCCTCGAAGCTGGTGAAGAAGAAGGGCAGGATGCCCCCCACGCCGTACAAGGTGGTGAAGATCAGGAGCAGGCGGCGCCGGCCGAGCTTGTCCGTCAGCGCGCCGGCGAACGGCGAGAACAGCGCGACGCACAGGCCCGGCGCCGACAGCACCAGGGGGGCCAGCGTCTGGATGCCGCCCACATGCGGGAAGGCCTTCACCAGCGCGGGCACGATCGGCATCAGCGTGACGATGGCCATCATCGGCAGGATGCCGATCATGATGATCACCAGGCCCTGGGCCAGGCCGGCGCGGCGGGGGGATTGCGTGTCCATGGGGTTGTCTCCGGGGTGGGGCCGCTGCGTCAGGCGCGCAGTTCAGCCGAATGTCCGTACTCGCGGCCGATGTGGTCGCAGGCACGGGCCGTCAGGGCCATCGTCGTCAGGGTGGGGCCGCAGGTCCCGTTGGTCACGAAGCAGCTGCTGTCGGTGACGAACACGTTGGGCGCATCCCAGACCTGGTTGTGGGGATTCAGCACCGAGTCCTTCGGGTCGCTGCCCATGCGGGCGCCGCCGCATTCGTGGATGGCGCCGCCCACGGCCACGCTGCGCTTGTAGGCGAGGCGGAACATCAGGCGCTCGTACCACTTGGCATTGGGCATGAAGGGGCCGTCCGAGCTGATGCCCAGCGGGCTGATCAGGAAGTCGACGTTGAAGCCCGCGGCCTGCATGACCTCCTTCTGCACCTGTACCTGGTCGCGCAGCAGCTTCACGTCGTTGTCGCGCAGTCGCAGGCTGACCGAGGGAATGGGCACGCCCAGGCGGTCGCGGCGCGAGGCGAGGTTCACCCGGTTGTCGATGTGGGGCAGGATCTCGCCATGGCCGGTGAGGCCGAAGACCGAGTCCAGGTGGGCCGGCAGCATCGGGCGGCCGACGATGCCCTGCAGGTTGAAGCCGCCGGAATAGCCCAGCTCGCCGGCCTTCTTCAGCTGGCGGAAGCGCGGGATGTAGATGCCGCCGTGGTTGTCGGCCGGGCTCGTGCCGTCGACCAGCTCGCCGCCCTTGAAGCCCGGCATGGTGCCGAAGCCCAGGGACAGCATCTGGTCCATGAAGTAGCGACCGACCAGGCCCGAGGCGTTGCCCAGGCCCTGCGGATGGCGCTCGCCCTTGGAGTTCAGCAGCAGGCGGATGGACTCGATGGTCGACGCGCACACCATCACCACATTGGCGCGCACCTCGTGGCGCTCCCCGGTTGCCTTGTCGATGTAGGTCACGCCGGTGGCCTTGCCGGAGCGCGGGTCGGTGTTGATGCGCTCCACCGGGGAATTCGCGCGCAGCGTGAGGTTGCCGGTGGCGGCCGCGGCCTGCAGCGGCGTGGTGGTGCGGTGGTTCTGCGCGTCCACCGGCGTGGCTTCCTTGCGCACGTAGCGCCAGGCCATCACCTTGGCATCGGTGAAGCGGTCCTCCACGCGCTGCTTGAACAGCTGCTCGGCCTTGCTCAGGCCGGCGGGCCGGGCATACACGCCCGAGGGGCAGTAGGGGATGCCGTCGTCGTTGCCGACGATGCCCAGGAAGCGCTCCACATGCTCGTAGTAGGGCGCCAGGTCGTCATAGCCGATCGGCCAGTCGAAGCCCACCCCTTCATGGCTCTTGAACTTGAAGGTGTAGTCGGACATGCGCAGCGCCACCCGGCCCCAGGCCAGGAAGCGCCCGCCCACCTGCTTGCCGCGCAGCCACAGGTAGAAGTCCTGCGGCGACTCGTAGGGGTGCTCCTTGTCGTTGACGAACAGGAAGGCCTTCTCGGCGGAGTAGAACGAGGTCAGCGCCTGCTTGTGCTGGCCCTGCAGTCCGGCCTTGATGCGCGGCCAGGAGCCGATGGCGGCGAACTGCGCCTTGGCGGCGGCCTCGAACTTTTCCTCGGGCAGGGGGCCGCCCGCCTCCAGCACCAGCACGCGCAGGCCGCGCTCGGTCAGCTCCTTGGCGGCGATGCCGCCGGTGGCGCCGGAGCCGATGACGATGGCGTCGAAATTCTTGTCGGTCATGGGTTGGGGCATCTTCAGGAAGCGGGGGTCTCGGGGTCGCTGTCGTAGGGCTCCGGCGGGCGCGGCACGACGGCCTGCGCCGTCTGCGTGCTGTAGGCCTGGTAGGGCGTCTCGGTGGGCCGGTCGGTGTCCGGCATCCACACCGGCTTGCCGTCATGGCCGAAATAGGCCAGGTTCTCGTGGAAGCGCTGGAAGTCGGGGATGGCTTCGGTGCAGGCGGCGAAGTCGATCCAGTTGCGGCCGTAAGGCGCGCGGAACACCTCGAAGCAGCGGAAGCGCCAGATCTTCCACTCGCCGTCCTGGAGCAGCGCGTGCATCTCGTACTTCATGGCCACCCAGTGGGCCCAGACCTTCTTGCCGTTGACGAGCTCCTTCTCGTACATGAACGCCGGCGCGTTGGCGGACTGGGCCGGGTCGGTCAGGCCGGACTCGACGCCGCCCACGATCCAGATGCCGCGCGCGCTGCGGCCGTCGCCGGCCACCTGGATCGACGGGGTCGTGCTGTAGTGCAGGAGCAGCTTGCCCACCGGCGCCGGACGGCCGCGGTGGTAGGCGGTGATCGTGTCCCACTGGGTGTAGATGCCCTTGTTCGAGTACTGCGCGCGCATGCCCGGCGTGCCGGGCTTCACCCACATGTCGATGATCTTCTCGTCCTCGTAGCCGTTGTGCAGGTGCATGTAGTTGGAGAACAGGTTCTCCAATTCGCCGCGGGCCTCGGTGCGGGCCAGGCGATGCTCCAGTTCGGCGATGCGGGCGGCCAGGTCGGCGCTGCCCAGTTCAGAGTGGCTCATGGGATCTCCGGGTGCAGGCTCACAGGCCCAGGGTGCGGCGGCTCAGCGCCAGGGATTCGGCAATGGGCAGCGAGGGCAGGTACTCCAGGCCGATCGGACCGCCGTAGCCCAGCTCGCGCAGCTGCGCCATCAGCGCCGGCCAGGGCAGGCGGCCGGTGCCGGGTTCGTGGCGGCCCTCGTGGTCGGCCACCTGCACATGGCCCACCAGGCCGATGCGGCGGTCGAAGGCCTGCTCCAGCGCCTGGCCGTCGACGGCGTGGTGGTAGACGTCGGCCAGCAGCCGCAGCGCCGGGTGGTCGACCTGCTCGACCAGGTCCAGCCCCTGGCGGATGTTGCGCACCGCCATCGGGTTGCCCTGGATCACCATGTGCACCGGCTCCAGCAGCAGCGTGGCGCCGCCGTCGGCGGCGATGCGGCAGGCCTCGCGCAGCACCTTGGCGGCGTTGGCGCGCAGCTCGGACTCGGCCTGGCCCGGCCGGGCGAAGCCGGAGGCCAGGATGATGCGGGCGCCCTGCAGGCGGCCCGCCACCGGCACGGCGTCGCGCACGGCGCCCAGGACGGTGGCGTGCTCGGCCGGGTCGACCAGGCTGGCGCGCGGGTCGGCGCAGAAGCTGAACACCTTCACGCCGGTCTCGGCCACGGTGTCGACGACGGCGTCCAGCGGCTTGTCACGCCACAGGTGCATGTCGACCGCGTCGAAGCCGTCGGCCGCGGCGGCGTGGAAGCGTCGCAGGAAGTCGGGATGCTCCGCCTTGTAGAGCATCTCGATGCAGGGGATGAGTCGCATCGCCGGGCTCCGTCAGGCGATGCCGAACACTTCGCGGGTGCGCTGCAGCGAGGGCAGGGTGCCGTTGCTGGGGCGGTACTCCAGGCCGATGTCGCCGGTGTAGCCCGCGGCCTTCAGCGCCGGCAGCCAGGCGGCCCAGTCGATGGTGCCGGAGCCGGGCTCGTGGCGGCCGTTGGTGTCGGCGACCTGCACGTAGCCGATCAGGTGGCCGCGCTTGAGCACCTCGCGCCAGTCCTCGCCCATCACGGTCGAGTGGTAGACGTCATACAGCAGGCGAACCGCCGGGCTGTTGACCTCCTCGACGATGTCCAGGCCTTCCATGGCCGTGTCCATGAACATGATCGGGTGGTCGATGCGGGTGTTCAGCGGCTCGAGGTAGATCATCAGCCCGGCGGCCTCCACCAGCGGCGCGGCCTTCTTGATCAGGTAGACCATGGCGGCGTGCTGCTCGGCGGCCGGCACGTCCTTCAGCGCCGGGCCGCCGGCCAGCACGATGCCCTTGGCGCCCAGGCGCTGGCACATCGCGATGGTGCCGCGGACGGCGTCCAGGAAGAACGCCTCCTTGCTGCGGTCCACGCAGCCGCAGCGCGGGCCGATGACCAGGCTCTGCAGCTGGACGCCGGTCTCCTTCAGCGCGGCCTCGACGGCGTCGATGTCGACCTTGTCCCAGAGGTGGAACTCCACCCGGTCCAGGCCGGCCGCGGCGGCGGCGCGGATGCGCGCCGGCATGTCGCCGGCTTCGTTGAACATGTACAGATCTTCAATGACTGCAGACAGCTTCATCGCTTCGATTCCTTGTTGTTGTGTCGTTGTTGTCGTGGCTCTCAGGCCAGCAGGGGCTGCAGCACATGGCGAACGGTCCAGGCGTTCTGCATCATGCTGGCCGCCGCCGGCGCGGGGCCCTTGTCGCTCTCGACGATGAGCCAGCCGTCGTAGCCGCCCTCGCGCAGGGCCGCCATCAGCGCCGGCCAGTCGACCAGGCCGGTGCCCAGCTCGCCGAACCAGCGCGGGATGCGGCGCTCGCCGCCGGCCAGCAGCAGGGCCCGCTCGGCGTTGGGCGCGCGGTACTCGTCCAGCGTGTCCACGGCCAGCGCATCCTTCAGGTGGATGTGCCAGACGCGGGCCTGGAAGCGGCGGTACCAGGCGGCGACGTCGTGGCCGGCGATGGTCAGTTCGGCCGTGTCCATGGCCAGGCCCACGGTGGCGGGGTCCAGCTGCTCGAGCCAGGCGTCGAGTTCTTCGGGGTCGCGCAGCGGGGACAGGGCGTCCAGGTGCAGCACGGTCTTGATGCCCAGCGCCGCCGTCATCGCGCCGACCGCGTTCCAGCAGTCGGCGGCGGCGGCCTGGCGCTCGGCGTCCAGCCCGCCGTGGCGGCCATGGGGCGGCAGTGCGCGCACCACCAGCACCTCGCCGCCGACTTCGGCCAGGAAGCGCGCGAAGATGCCGGCCTGTTGCAGCAGCAGGGCGTGCTGGCTGCGGTCGCTGCAGTCCAGGCCGTGGTGCAGCTCCTCGAAGCTCATTTGCAGAGGGTCGAAGAACAGGCTGGCGACGCGCTGGATGCCCCACTCGCGCAGCTTCAGCTTGAAGTGCTCGACCGAGCCGAAGTTCAGCGCGATGTTCTCGGGCCGGCCCATCGGGTCCCAGCGGCCGGTGCCGCCGGTGAGCTCGATGGCGTCGAAGCCGCAGGCGGCCGTGACCTTGAGCGCGCGCTCGTGCTGCTCCATGCGGGCGAAGCCCGTGAAGCCGGCCTTCCATTGGTTGGTGGCGTAACCCCACTTAATCATGGATGGGCCTCAGCTGGTTGCGAATGGTCCAGGCCGCGATGGCCGTGCTCTCGGGGTAGTTGCCGCCGCCGACATCGGCCTTGTCATGCTCGACGCCGACCCAGCCCTTCCAGCCCACCTCCTTCATCGCGCCGTAGAGCGCGGGGAAGTCCACCAGGCCGCCCTCGGTGCCGATCTCGTAGAACCAGCGGGCGGTGGTCGGCGCCATGACTTCGGCGTCGGGCTTGCGGCGGTAGTCGCCATTCGTGTCGACGTGGTGCGTGTCCTTCAGGTGGAAGCCGGCGACGCGGTCGTGCCGCTTCAGGAACAGGTCCACCGGGTCCACGCCGGCGATGACGTGCTGGGCCGTGTCCAGGCACAGGAAGACATAGCGCGGGTCGGTCCAGTCGTAGAACTTCTGCAGCTGCTCGGCGGAGCGGATGCCGCAGAAGAACTCGTGGTGGCAGCAGGTCTTGATGCCGTAGCCTTCCAGCGTCATCTGGCCGACGCGGTTCCACAGCTCGGCGCAGGCGCGCAGCTTGTCGTCGGTGACCGGCTCGACGTCGAAGTACAGGCCGGCCGGCATCACGATGAAGTTCTGCACGCCCAGGCCGGCGCTGGACTTCATGATGTACTCGGCGTAGCGCAGGATCTGGTCATGCGTGGAGCGCACATGGGGCGCGCTCTGGCGCTCGTCGTACATCACGGCATGGAACAGGCTCAGCACGCGGTCGATGCCGCGCGACTGCATGAACTCGCGCGCGGCAGGCAGGCTGCCGAACAGGTCGCGCAGC
Source organism: Ramlibacter sp. GCM10027632 (assembly GCF_042675325.1). Lineage (NCBI taxonomy): Bacteria > Pseudomonadati > Pseudomonadota > Betaproteobacteria > Burkholderiales > Comamonadaceae > Ramlibacter > Ramlibacter sp. GCM10027632. The sequence goes on from NZ_JBHTGW010000006.1 coordinate 238,073, forward strand.
GCGCCGAGGTGGAAGTCGAAGGTCTCGATCGCCTCGTAGCCCACGCCCGCGATCTGCTTGAGGAAGGCGTCGAAGCGCTCCACCGAGCTGTACTGCGAGATCTGGCCCTGGGCGGTGTCCACCCGCCAGTGGTCCATGTAGGCGTAGCGCAGGCTGCGCCCGGCCAGCGGTGCACCGATCATGCGGCGACCTTCGCGCCCGTGTGGCGGGCGATGATGCGGCGGGCCAGCGCCTGGTGCTTGGCCACCATGTCGAAGGCATCGACATTGCGCATGTAGAGGTGGCCCTCCCACTCGCTGGACATGAAGCCGTTGAAGCCGCCGTCATGGAAGACCGGCAGGATGCTGCCGTAGTCGATCGAGGCCTCGTTGCCCTCGTCGTCGAAGTCGTAGAACTTGCCGTGCACATGCACGACCTGCGGCATGATTTCCTTCCACATCTCGGCGGTGCCGGGGCTGAGGATGTTGAACATCACGGCCAGCGCGCTGACGTCGGCGGGGTCGGCCTTCAGCGGCTCGACGCGGCGGGCGAACTCCTGGCGCTTCCAGCCGGCGTCCTTGGGCAGCTGCCAGATTTCCAGCGCCAGCTGGATCAGGTCCTCGGGCAGCTGCTGGCGGCGCAGGTTGGCGATGTAGGTGGCGGGCAGGCGGCTGGCGCAGCAGCCGAAGTCGGGCACGAAGCCCAGCAGCGGCGAGTTGGCCTTGGCATAGGCCTCGCGCCAGGCCATCACCGGCGGCGAGCTGGGGTTCAGCGGCGCATGCACCTCGGGGCCGATCTTGATGCCGTGCTTCTCCAGCAGCGGCAGCAGGCGGATGATCACCTCCACCGGCGCGGCGAACTGGCAGCGCACCGTGGGGAAGCCCATCTTGGCGGCGGCCTCGATCTGGGGCGCGTGGTAGGCCACGGCCTCGTCCACGCTCATCATCGTGCCGCGGCGGATGGCCATGTCGGCGTTGATGCTCAGGCAGCTGGGCGTGAGCTGGTACTTGGCCATCAGGTCCTTGAAGCGGGCGGCGAAATCGTCGCTCACGTTCGGGAAGCCGCGGATGCTCGAAAAGCCGATGACTTCCAGGCCCGGGCCGAGCTGGCGCTTGGCCACTTCGGCGATCAGGCCCTCGAAGTCGTAGCGGCGCTCATGCCACTCGTTGGTGAAGCTGTACAGCGTGGAGCCGAGCTGGAAGCCCTGGGGGGCGGTGCTGGTCTGGGATGCGGTCATGGTCAGGGGTGTCCGTGCGGGTGGAGATGCGCGCGCCTCAGGCGGCCAGGACCTGGGCGTCGCCGCGGGTCACATGGGTCAGCATCGGGATGTAGGGCGGGTACAGGTTCAGCGTCACCACCACGTGGTGCTTGCCGGCCGCCAGCGGCCGGGGCGTGGGCACATGCAGCAGCACCGAGTCCTGGATGAACCAGGAGGTGCCGGTCTGCTCGGGCAGCTCGGCCAGCGTGTAGCGCTTGCCTTCGTACTCGACGGTGGCGCCTTCCAGCGAGACCGGATCGCCGTCGACCAGCAGCTGGGTGGGCATCACCACCGACAGCGGCAGCGAGCGGTACCAGGGCAGGCGCAGGTCGATCACCAGGCCCTCGGGCGTGATGCGCGAGTCCTCGGGGGTGATGAGGTAGTCGCTGAAGGAGTTCTTGAAGAAGCGGGCCATGAAGGGCTTTCGGGGGCTATCGGTGAAGGGGCTCAGCCGGCGATGCGCAGCACGCGGCTGGTCTGCGTCGTCGGCACGAAGGGCAGGTAGGAGATGCGCAGGCGCTCGGCCAGGCCGATCTTGTGTTCGCCGGGCGTCAGGCCGCCGGGGCGGGCGACGACGACGCGGGCCTTCTCGCCGAAGTTCCACTTCTCGTCGTAGCAGGTCTCCATCTCGGCCAGGCTCCAGCTGCGGCCCCGCAGCTCCAGGCGGATGGCCTCGCGGGGCACGGGCTCGCCGTCGACGGTGACGGCGATGTCCTCGACCATCGACAGGCCGAGGCCGCGGTAGTAGGGCAGGCGGGCCAGCAGGGCGAAGCCGGTGACCTGGCCGTTGGCGACGACGTTCTCGAAGCCGTCGTCGCACAGCATGTGTTGGTCCATCATGGGGTGGATCTCCTTGGGGGTCAGGCCTGCAGGGCGGCCGGGATGGGTTCGTCGAGCAGTCGGCACAGCATGCGGTGCTGGCGCTTGACCTGCTCCACCGATTCCACGGGGTGCGCATCCTCGATCCAGCGGTTGCCTTCGTACTCCGAGCAGATGTGGCCCTTGAAGCCGCCCTGCTTGAGCACCGCGACGATCTCGTCGTAGGGGATGGAGTACTCGACGTCGTCCTCGGTCATCTCGTAGAACTTGCCGTGGATGTTGTGGATGCGGTGCATGAACTCCAGCATGCGCTTGGGCTCGAAGGCGGCGTTGTGGCGCAGCGTCTCGGCCATGGCCAGGGACGGGCCGGTGCCGCCCATCTCGCGCACGTCGAGCAGCACGTACTCGCTGAGCGTGCGGTCCTCGTAGGACTTCTCGATGAAGTCGGCGATGTGGCGCGGCACGCCGTTGCGGATGAAGCGCTCCTTCCACACGCGCGGGAAGCGGTGCACGAACATGCCCATGTCCGGCAGGAAGCCCAGGGCCTTGGAGCCCGACTTCTCATAGGCCTCGGCGTGGCGAATGATCCAGGGGTGGTCGAAGTGCAGCGGCGCGTGGATCTCGATCAGGATCTTGATGCCCTTGTCCTCGGCATAGCTGGCGCAGGCCACCAGCACCTCGGGCGAGATGGAGACCAGGGCGCGGATGTAGGGCGCGCCCAGGGCCACGCCGAAGTCGATGTCGCGCTTGACGCTGGCCACCTGCTCGTCGAAGGGCATCACCTGGCCCTTGGTGCGCTTGTAGTCCAGCATGAAGTCGTGGCACACGGGGTAGGTGCCGTAGCGCTCCATCAGGCGGTGCCAGTGGGCGATCTCCTGCACGGGCATGCCGACCTCGGGCCAGCCGCTGAAGGTCTGCTCGCCCACCACCTCGATGCCCTTGGCGCCGATCTCGGCGCAGGTGCGGATGCAGTCTTCCAGCGACATGGTGCGCAGGAAGGTGTCGTTCTGGAAGCTGTAGAGGCTCACGCCCCGCTTGATGTCATGGCTCATGGTTGTCTTTCTGGTCTGAGGTTTAGGCGGCCTCGCCCGGCAGCCTGACCCAGCGCCCGCCCAGGCGGGAGGAGCGCTGCACGGCCTCGATGAACTGCACGCCGCGCAGTCCGTCGGCGATGGTGGGGAAATGGCTGGCCTTGTCCGCCTTGCGGCCGCCGCGGCGGGCGGCGCGCAGGTGCTGGGCGATCTCGCCGTACAGCGAGGCGAACGCCTCCAGGTAGCCCTCGGGATGGCCGCCGGGAATGCGGGCCATGCGCGCGCCGGCGGCCTCGAAGGCGGCCCCGGCACGCTCCAGGATCTGGGTGGGCTGGCCCAGCGGCGTGTAGCGCAGCTGGTTGGGATGCTCCTGCGACCACTCCAGGCCGCCCTTGCTGCCGTAGACGCGCAGGCGCAGGTCGTTCAGGTGGCCCGGCGCGACCTGGCTGGCCCAGATCATCCCGCGCGCGCCATTGGCATAGCGCAGCATCACCTGGGCGTTGTCGTCGATGGGGCGGCCGGGCACGAAGGTGCTCAGCTCGGCGCACAGCTCGGTCAGGGGCTGGCCGGTCACGAAGTCGGCCAGGTGCCAGGCATGCGAGCCGATGTCGCCGATGGCGCCGCCGCCGGCCTGGGCCGGGTCGGTGCGCCAGGCGGCCTGCTTCTGGCCGCTGCGCTCCAGCGGCTCGGCCAGCCAGTCCTGCGGGTACTCGGCCTGGACCACGCGGACCTCGCCCAGGCGGCCGGACTGCACCAGCTGGCGCGCCACGCGCACCATGGGGTAGGCGCTGTAGTTGTGGGTGACGGCGAAGACCAGGCCCTTCTGCTCGGCCAGCTTCTTCAGGGCGCGCGCGTCGGCGCTGCGCACGGTCACCGGCTTGTCGCAGATGACGTGGATGCCGGCCTTCAGGAAGGCGCGGGCGGCCGGCGCATGCACGTGGTTGGGGGTGACGATGACCACCGCCTCGATGCCGTCGTCGCGCGCGGCCTCGGCCTCGGCCATGGCCTCGTAGCTGTCGTAGGTGCGCTCGGGCGCCAGGCCCAGGGCCAGGCCGGAGCGGCGGGCCTTCTCGGGCGTGGAGGACAGGGCGCCCGCCACCAGCTCGTACTGGTCGTCCAGGCGGGCGGCGATGCGGTGCACGGCGCCGATGAAGGCGCCCTCGCCCCCACCGACCATGCCCAGGCGGATGCGCGCCGGCTTCATCGGGGCGGCCATCTCAGTTCAGCCCCAGCATGCGGCGCAGCTGCGCCGGGTCGGTGGCGCTGCCGGCGAAGTCGTCGAACGCCTTCTCGGTGACGCGGATGATGTGGTCGCGGATGAAGGGCGCGCCCTCGGCGGCGCCCTGCTCCGGGTGCTTGAGGCAGCACTCCCACTCCAGCACGGCCCAGCCCTTGAAGTCGTACTGCGCCATCTTGGAGAAGATGGCCTTGAAGTCGACCTGGCCGTCGCCCAGCGAGCGGAAGCGGCCGGCGCGCTCGGTCCAGGACTGGAAGCCGCCGTAGACGCCCTGCTTGCCGTTCGGGCGGAACTCGGCGTCCTTCACGTGGAAGACCTTGATCCGGTCGTGGTACAGGTCGATGAACTGCAGATAGTCGAGCTGCTGCAGCACGAAGTGCGAGGGGTCGTAGGCGATGGACAGGCGCGGGTGGTGGTTCACGCGCTCGAGCAGCATCTCGAAGGTCACGCCGTCGTGCAGGTCTTCGCCCGGGTGCAGTTCGAAGGCCAGGTCGCAGCCGGCCTCGTCGTAGGCGTCGAGGATGGGAAGCCAGCGCTTGGCCAGCTCGTCGAAGGCGGCTTCCACCAGGCCCGCCGGGCGCTGCGGCCAGGGGTAGAGGAAGGGCCAGGCCAGCGCGCCGGGAAAGCTGATGCTGGCCTTCAGGCCCAGGTTCTTGGAGGCCTTGGCGGTCAGCAGCAGCTGCTGCACGGCCCAGCGCTGGCGCTCGGCCGGCTTGCCTTTCACCGCCTCCGGCGCGAAGGCATCGAAGGCCTCGTCATAGGCCGGGTGCACCGCCACGAGCTGGCCCTGCAGGTGGGTGGACAGCTCGGTGATCGCCACGCCGTTGGCGCGGGCGATGCCGGCGATCTCGTCGCAGTAGGCCTTGGACTCGGCGGCGCGCTCCAGGTCGAACAGGCGGGCGTCCCAGGTGGGCACCTGCACGCCGGCGTAGCCCAGGGAGGCGGCCCATTTCGTGATCGAGTCCCAGCTGTTGAAGGGGGCCTGGTCGCCCGCGAACTGGGCGAGGAACAGCGCGGGGCCTTGGATGGTGGTTGCCATAGTGTCTTGTCCTCGCAGGCTCAGGCCATGCAGGCCATGGCGGCCTGGTGCGGCACGGTCACGTGCGGGTTCATTCGGGGGAGTCCTTGCAGGAAAGAAAAAGGCATGGCGGGCGATCCCGCCATGCCCTCACGACGTCATCAGAAGTTGGCGCCGACACGCACGCCGAAGGTACGCGGCGCGCCGGTGAAGAAGCTGCCCGGGACGCGGCTCTCGATCGTCACCTTGTTCTCGACGTTCTTCACATAGGCCTGGACGTAGTACTTGTCGGAGGCCGGCGTGTAGGTCACGCGCAGGTCGCTCTTGGTGAACGAGGGCTGCTTGTAGCGGACGGCGGCGGCGAAGTCGCTGATGTAGTAGCCGCTGTTGTAGCGGGTACCGGCATACAGCGACCACTGGCTGCCGTCGGCCATCGGGAGCTGCTGGGTGAAGCCCAGGCCCACGCCGGTCTTGGGCGCGCGATCGAGCTGCTTGCCGGACCAGTTCTCGGTGGTCGTGGGCTTGTAGCTGTCGAAGGTCGCGTCGGTGTAGCCCAGCGAGAAGTTCAGCTGCTGGGTCTTGTTCAGGGACCAGCCGCCTTCCAGCTCCAGGCCGCGGATCGTGGACCTGGCGGCGTTGGTGGTGAGCGAGCCGCAGCTGGCGGCGGTGTCGCCCGTGCAGACCACGGACGTCAGCTGCATGTCCTTGTAGTCGTAGTTGAACGCCGAGGCGTTCAGGCGCAGCGCGTTGTTGAAGAAGCGGCCCTTGATGCCCACTTCGGCGGCGGTCAGCGTCTCGGGCTTGTAGCCGGAGCCGGTGCGGTTCTCGTTGAAGCCGCCGGCCTTGTAGCCGGTGGACAGGCTGCCGTAGGCCATCACCGCGGCGCTCAGGTCGTGGTCCACGCCCAGCTTGTAGTTGGTCTTGCTGCTCGAGGCCTTGGCGTTGGAGAAGCCCGGGCCGGTGACCGAGCCGCCCAGCGGGTCGCTGCCGGTCTTCTCGTCACGCGTGCCGCGCAGGCCCAGCACCAGGCGGGTGGCGGGCGTCATGCTGTAGGTGGCCTGGCCGAAGACGGCCTTGGAGTCGTTCTCCACCACCGGCTTGAACGGCACGGTGATCAGCGGACCGGGCGTCTTGGTGTAGTAGATGGTGTTGCGGCTGATTTCCTCGTTGAAGGCGTACACGCCGGCCACCCAGCGCAGCGGGCCGGCGCTGGCGGAGTTCAGGCGCAGCTCGTGCTGCTGGCTCTTGGTGTTGCCCTTGATGTCGCTGTAGAACGGGTTGCCGAAGTAGGTGCCGTTGTCGCTCTGGTCCGTTTTGGACTCGCCGTAGGCGCCGACGTAGGTCAGGTCCACCGCGCCCAGGTTGGTCTTGTACTCGGCGCGCAGCGTGTCGGCGGTGTTGTTGAGGTGGTTGGTGGCGTTGACGAAGGGCTTGGTCTGCGTCAGCTGCGCAGTCGTGCCGCGGTCCACATACACCGGGTTGGCGAGGTTGTTGCCGTTGGCGATGGGCGTGCCGGTGAAGAAGTTGGTGGCCGGCAGCGGGCTGCCGCCGTTGCCGCCGACCTTGCTGTGCTCGGCCGTCAGCAGCAGGCTGGTGTCCTTGCTGATGGTGAACAGGGCGTGCAGGCGGGCCGCGACGTTGTCCTCGTTTTCCAGGGGCACGGTGTTGGCGCCGGGGTTCTGGTAGGTGTCGCGCTTGCTGGTGGCGACGGCGGCGCGCAGGGCCAGGGTCTGGTTCACCGGGGCGTTCAGCACGAACTCGGTGCGGCGGGCGCCGTAGTTGCCCACATCGACGAGGGCCTTGCCGCCGAAGCGCTTGGGATCGGGCTTGGCCGTGATCAGGTTGATGGCGCCGCCGGTGGCGTTGCGGCCGTACAGCGTGCCCTGCGGGCCGCGCAGCACCTCCACGCGCTCCAGGTCCAGGAAGCTGCCGATCTGGGCTTCGGGGCGGGGCACGTAGGCGCCGTCGACGTTGAAGGCGGTGGACGGGTCGCCCTTCTCGCTCATGTCCAGGCTGGTCACGCCGCGGATGGCGATCTGCAGCTTGCCGCTCTCGGCGGCGATCTGCACGTTGGGAGCCAGCTCCGTCAGGCCGCGGGCATCGGTCACGCCGGCGCTCTTCATCGCCTCGCCGTCGGCCACGGTCAGGGCGATCGGGGTCTTGGAGGCGGGCGTGGCGACCTTGGTGGCCGTCACGGTCACTTCCTGGTTGGCGCCCTGGGCGAAGGCGGGGGCGGCGACGATCAGGACGCCGGCAGCCATGAGCTGCGTGGCGAGCCGGGTCGGACGGAATTGCTGGTTCATGTTGTCTCCTGGTTGTTGGAACTGCCTCAGCGGCGGCAGGGTTTGGAATACAGGTCCGTGTGCGCCTTGGAGGGCGACGGTGCAAAGGTAAGCGCTTTCCTCAACGCCCTTCTAAGGGTTTATGCGAGGTCTGTTGGCTTTTTGCAATCCGCTTGCATTGATTCGGTGAATACCACGCATTCACAGAGGGAAAACATGCGGTTCCGGGTACGGGTTGACCCGGGGTCGGCGGCCGGGAAAACGTGCCTTACACTTGGGAAAATATTTTCCCACAAGGGGATCCATGCCGCCGCCACGCCCTACCGCGCCGCCACGCGCCGCCGCACCGCCCGCGCCCGCGCCGGCGCCGGGGGCGGTGTCGATCTCCGAGGTGGCCGAACTGGCGGGCGTGTCCATCGCCACGGTCTCGCGCGTGCTCAATGGCAGCAAGCCGGTGAGCCCGCAGACCCGCCAGCGCGTGGAGGCGGCGGTGGCCCGCCTGGGTTACCGGGCGAATCCCTTCGCGCGCAGCCTCATGAGCGGGCGCAGCCGGCTGGTGCTGGTGCTGGTGCCGGACTTCGCCAACCCCTTCTTCGCCGGGATCGTGAACGGCATCGAGGCCGTCACCCTGCGCGAGGGCTACAAGATCGTGCTGTCGGGGCCGCAGTCCTCGCTGGAGTCGGTGTACGAGGGCATGGTGGACGGCGTCATCAGCATGGCCCACGAGCCGATGCCGGAGGCGCTCGCGCAGCGGGGCTTCCCGTGGATCGCCTGCTCCGAATTCCTGCCTGACGCCGACGTGCCCTGCGTCAGCATCGACCACCAGCAGGCCGCGATCGACGCGGTGCAGTTCCTGATCAACCGCGGCCACCGGCGCATCGCGCTGCTCTCCGCGCAGGAGGACAACACCTGGGCGCAGCAGCGGCACGCGGGCTACGAGCAGGCGCTGGCGCGCGCGGGGCTGGAGGTGAAGCCGGCGTACATCCGGGTGGCGCGCGGCACCGACTACAACTGCGGCATGGAAGCCGCCGGCGGCCTGCTGGCCCTGCCCGAGCCGCCGACCGCGGTGTTCGCGGTGTCGGACACGCTGGCCATCGGCGCCATCAAGGCCTTCCGTCGCGCCGGCCTGCGGGTGCCGCAGGACATCGCGGTGGTCGGCTTCGACAACATCCCGCTGTCCGAGGTGTTCGAGCCGAGCCTGACCACCATCGCGCAGCCGATGCACGAGCTCGGCACCCGCGCCGCGGAGCTGCTGATGCAGCGCCTGGCGGGCGGCCAGCCGGCCTCGGAGAAGCTGCAGCACATGCTGGTGATGCGGGAGTCGGCCTGAGGCTTCAGGTGTTCGGCCCGGGCAGTCCCCCCAGGTCGGCGGTGACGGTGGCCACGCCGTGGTCGTCGGTGGGCTGGTCGCGCACGGCCTGGATCGCGTCGAAGGCTGCGCGCAAGCCGCCGCCCGAGCGGGTGCCAGGCGGCTCTCCTGAGGGGCTGTGTCAAGGGCGCGGCGAGGGTGTCCGCAGCAGGTCCATCAGGCGGTGGTCATGCGCCTGCTGGACGTGCGCCGCATCGTCCAGGCGCATCGTCGCGCCACCCGGCCCCGAGAAGGCGGGCCAGTCCGGCCAGCCCGGGGCGGCCGGCCGGCCGGTGTGCGCGAAGCGCGCCCAGGCCCCGGCCATGCGGCCGGCGAGACGGTACGCCGCCTCGCTCCCGCCGGTGGCCTCCACCGCCCGGTGCACGTTGTCGAAGGTGAAAGCCAGGTCCATCGCGTGGGATGACTTGAAGAAGCCGCCCAGCACCGGCGAGGCCCACGTGAACAGGTACACATAGGTCGGCGCGGCGCCCGCCTGCGCGCGGCGCCGCGCGATCTCCAGCGCCGCGGCGCGGAAGTCGGTGTCCAGGTCCAGCAGGTCCGCGGGCGCGGCCTCGGGGTAGGCCGCGCGGAAAGCCGCGAGGACCTCGGGCCAGCGCTCGCCGTGGCGATCGCGCAGGAACGCCTCCACCACCGCCGGCGTTGCGCCGCGCAACTCGCGCGGCCGCTGCGCCAGGGCGAACTCGTTGAGCGTGGAGCCCACGATCACCGGCACCTGCGCCGACAGCGCCACCGCCTCGGGATGCCCCAGCTGCCAGGGCAGGAAGCGGCCGTCGATGGTGGGCATCCAGGAGAAGGGCAGGGGGTCGCGGTAGGCGCCCTCGGCCCGCAGCGCGCGGTCGAGGTCGCGCATCGCCGCATCGGCCGCCGCCTTCAGGCGCGAATACGGCAGCCGCCGCAGCTCGCTGGCGCGTGAGGCGTCCAGGCCCAGCTTCGCCAGCACCGCCCCGGCCACGCGCCGGCTGGTGTCCCGGGGCAGGAAGCTGCTGCGGTAGTTGCTTTGCAGGATGGCCTTGTGGAACAGGCCCTTCGCGGCGGGGGCGGACATCAGCGCGTAGGCCTTGGCCGCGCCGCCCGACTCGCCGAAGATCGTGACATTGCCCGCATCGCCGCCGAAGGCCGCGGCGTTGGCGCGCACCCATCGCAGCGCCGCCACCAGGTCCAGCAGGCCGGCGTTGGCCGCGTCGGCGAACCCGGGGCCGTGGTCCGACAGGTCCAGGAAGCCCAGCACGTTGAGCCGGTGGTTGACGGTGACCACCACCACGTCGCCCCGCGCGGCGAGGGCGCCGCCGTCGTAGGTGGCCGACTCGCGCGAGGAGCCCACGCTGAAGGCGCCGCCGTGGAACCAGACCATCACCGGGCGCGGCGTCGCGGCGGGCGCCGCCGGTGCCCACACATTGAGGTTCAGGCAGTCCTCGTCCTGCTCGCCCCAGGTGTGCTGGGCGATGAAGCGCAGCTCCTCGAAGGCCGGCTCCGGGTCGCCCACCGGGCAGACCTTGCCGTAGGCCAGCGTGCGGCGCACGCCTTGCCATGGCGCCGCGGGCTGCGGCGCCATGAAGCGCTGGGCGCGCGCATACGGGATGCCGCGGAACACCTGCACCGGGCCCTGGCGGAAGCCCTGCACCTGTCCCGTGGTGGTGCGCGCGACGGCGATGCCGGGGCCGGTCTCGATCGGTTCGGGGCGCGGTGCCTGCGCGCTTGCCGCGGCACACAGGAAGGCGGCGGCGAGGGCCAGCAGGCGGCGCATGGCGATCAGTCCTGGAAGATCGCCACCGCCCGGGTCCAGCCGGCCGAGGCGCCGCGGATCTTGTGCGGGAAGCAGCTGATGGTGAAGCCGGTGGGCGGCAGGGCCTCGAGGTTGTGCAGCTTCTCCAGGTGGCAGTAGCCGATGTCGCGGCCGGCCTTGTGGCCTTCCCAGATCAGGGAGGTGTCGCCGGTCTCGGCGATGCGTTTCGCGGTGTACGAGAACGGCGCGTCCCAGCTCCAGGCGTCGGTGCCGGTCAGGCGCACGCCGCGCTCCAGCAGGTACATGGTGGCCTCGTAGCCCATGCCGCAGCCCGCGCCCAGGTAGTCCTTCTGCCCGTAGCGCGAGCCGGCGCGGGTGTTGACCACCACGATCTCCAGCGGCCTGAGCGTGTGGCCGATGCGCTTGAGCTCCGCCTCCACGTCGGCGGCGGTGCAGACATAGCCATCGGGCTTGTCGCGGAAGTCCAGCTTCACGCCCGGCTGGAAGCACCACTCCAGCGGCACCTCGTCGATGGTGATGGAGGGCTTGGCCTCGCCGAGCTTGCCGTCCATGGTGGAGTGGAAGTGCCAGGGCGCGTCCAGGTGCGTGCCGTTGTGCGTGGTCAGGGTGACCCACTCGGCGGCCGCGGCCTCGCCATCGGGGAAGTCCTCGGCCTTGGTGCCGGGCAGCATGGCCAGGAACTCGGGCACCGTGTCGGCATGGGTCTGGTAGGTGATCTTCGGCGCCAGCGGGGGCGGGTCGGAGAGCACGTCGTTCTCGAGATAGATGGACAGGTCGACGAAGCGGGGCATGGGGCGGTTCCTCCAGGTGTTTCTCAGTACGGCGCGGGGGCCTGCACCACGCGCTGGTCGATCGCGCCGAAGACCGGCCGGCCCTGCCAGCGGGCCTCCATGCGCACGCGGTCGCCGAACTTCATGTAGGGCGTGCTCGCCTGGCCGCTGGCGATGACCTCGATGGCGCGGCGCTCGGCGATGCAGGCCGAGCCGCGGGTGTCGCCGGCGTTGGACACGGTGCCGGAGCCGATCAGGGTGCCGGCGCGCAGGCGGCGGGTCTTGGCGGCATGGGCGATGAGGTCGTGGAAGCCGAAGCTCATTTCCCCGCCATTGGGATGGCCGAAGCGCCGGCCGTTGTGGTCCACCTCCAGGTCCAGCCGGACGCGCCCGTCCGCCCAGGCCTCGCCGATCTCGTCGGGCGTCACCGCCACCGGGGCGAAGCTGGTGGAGGGCTTGGCGTGGAAGAAGCCGAAGCCGGTGCGCATCTCGCGCGGGCCGAAGCTGCGCAGGCTGACGTCGTTGATCTGCACCAGCAGGCGCACATGGTCCAGGGCCCGCGCGGCCGGGCAGCCCAGCGGCACCTCGCCCACGATCACGCCGAACTCGCCCTCGAAGTCGATGCCGTGGGCCTCGTCGGGCAGGGGCAGGTCGTCGTGGGGGCCGAGCAGGTCGTCGCTGCCGCCCTGGTACATCAGCGGGATGGTCTCGCGGTCCGGGATCGGGGGCATGTTGAAGGCGGTGTCCATCAGCGTGCCGTGGTTCAGGAAGGCCGAGCCGTCGCACCACTGCGGCGCGCGCGGCAGCGGCGCGGCGGCCTGCGTGGGGTCGAAGGCGAAGGCGCCGGCGAGCGCGCCTTCGTTCAGCTGCCGGTAGAGGGCGTCCAGCGCGGGCGCGCAGCGGTCCCAGTCCTCCAGCGCGGCGAGCAGGCTGGGGGCGATGGCGCCGGCATCGGCGGCGTGGCGCAGGTCGCGGGAGACGACGACCAGGCGGCCGTCCTTGTGCGGGCTCTTGAGGGTGGCGAGTTTCATGGGAGGTGGCAGGGTCAGTCGTCGAGGGCGCGCGAGGCGCCGAGGAGGGCGGGGGAGTCGCCGGCGCGGAGGACCCACACCGGCACGTCTTGCAGGTAGGCGGCGAAGCGGCCCTTGGCCTCGAAGCGCTGGCGGAAGGGCGAGCCCTCGAACCAGCCGAGCCAGCGCGGCACGATGCCGCCGCCGAGGTACACGCCGCCCCGCGCGCCCAGCGTGAGCGCGAGGTTGCCGGCGACGCCGCCGAGGAAGCCGGCGAACAGGTCCAGCGTCTGCAGGCAGCGGGCGTCGCCGTCCTCCAGCGCGCGGCGGGAAATGGCGGCGGCGTCCAGGGGGGCGTGCGCATGGGCGTCCTGCGGTTCGCCGCGGACCTCGCGCAGCGCCCGGTGCAGGTCCGCGAGGCCGGGGCCCGAGAGCACGCGCTCGGCGGAGACATGGCCGTGCCGCGCCCGCAGCCGCTCGATCACCGCGAACTCGAGCGCGTCGGCCGCGGCCAGGGTGACGTGGCCGCCCTCGCCGGCGATCGCCTGCCACCCCGACTCGCCCACCGGCACCAGGCCGGAGACGCCCAGGCCGGTGCCGGGGCCGAGCAGGGCCAGCGGGGCGCGCTGCGCACCGGGCGCAGGGGCCGCACCGGACGAATCCCGCGCACCGGGCGCGGGGGCCAGGCCGCCGACCTGCACCATCTGGTCCGCCGCCAGTGCGGGCAGGGCCAGGGCGAGGGCGGTGAAGTCGTTGACCACGGTGAAGCGCTCCAGGCCCAGGCGCTGGCGCAGCGCGCGGATGGAGAAGGACCATGCATGGTTGGTCATGCGCAACGCATCGCCCAGCACCGGCGTGGCGATGCCCATGCCGAAGGCCGGTGGCATGGCGTGCCCGGATTGCGCGAGGTAGTCGCGCACGGCCTCCTCCAGGCCGGGGTAGGCGGCGCAGGGCAGCACGCGGACGTCGCGCGGCGCCTCGCCGGGCGCGGCCTGCCAGGCGAAGCGCGCATGGGTGCCGCCGATGTCGCCCAGCAGGCGGGGGAACAGGGGAGTGCTCATGGACCCAGGACGTTCTTGATCAGGCCGTCGACGTCGCCGTCATGCCGCAGGCCCAGGGCCTGCGCCAGCGGCGTGGCCAGCGGCGGGTACTCGGCGAACAGCCGCTGCACCAGCGGCTGCGGCTCGTAGCGGATGCCGGCCGCGGCCTGCGCGCCGAAGCGGCCGGCGAGCGCGCCGACCACCTCGCCGACCGACAGCCACAGCGCGGGCATGGGGTAGCTGCGCGTGGGCCGCAGGGCGGCCGGCTCCAGCGTGGCGGCATGGGCCAGGTTGGCGGCGCAGGTCCGCGCGGAAATCCACCAGGCCCGGCCGTCCTCGCGTACCGGCACGGTGCAGGGCTCGCCGCGCGCAATGCGCCAGAAGATGTCGCTCATGAAGGCCGACAGCAGCCCGGCGCGCGACTCGGGCCGCGCCACCACGCCGGGCAGGCGCAGCGAGCAGCCCTCCACCCAGCCGCGGCGGGTGGCGTCGGCCACCAGGAGCTCGCAGGCGAGCTTGTGCGTGCCGTAAGTCAGGGCGGGGGCAGTGGGGGTGGACTCGTCGACCTGCGCCGGCAGCGACTCGCCGTAGACCGCGATCGAGCTGGCGTAGACGAAGCGCGCGGGCTGCGGCCAGCCGGCCTGGCCCAGCGCCTCCAGCAGGGCCAGGGTGGCGTCGAGGTTGACGCGGCGGCCGGCGGCGTAGTCGCTCTCGCCCGCGCCGCTGGGGAGGCTGGCGAGGTGGAACACGGCCCGCGCCGGCCGGGCCAGCGCCCGGTCGCGCGTGGCGGCGGCGTCGATGGCGCCGGCGACCTGCTCGACGCGCGGGTCGGTGGCCGGGGCCGCGAAGTGGAGGTCGACCGCGGTGATCGCGTCGACGGGGCGGCCGCCCAGGCCGTGCTGCAGCAGGTGCTGCACCAGCACCTGGCCGATGAAGCCGGCCGCGCCGGTGACGATCACATGGTTCACGCGAGTCTCCTGGAGCGGGTCAGCCGCCGTCGCTCACGAGGGTGCCGCCATCGGCCACCAGCACCTGGCCGGTGATGAAGCCGCCCGCGCGGCCGGCGAGCATGACCGCGACGCCGGCGATTTCCTCGGGCTCGCCGACGCGGCGCAGCGGGGTGGCGGCAAGGCGCCGGGCCATGAACGCCGCGTCGGCCAGGAGGCCCTGCGCCAGCGGCGTGCGCACCAGGCCGGGCGCGATCGCGTTGGCGCGCACGCCCCGGGGCCCCCACTCCACCGCGAGGTTGCGGGCCAGCTGCGCGAGGGCGGCCTTGCTCATGCCGTACAGGCCGATGGCCCGGTTGCCCCGCAGCGCGGCGATGCTGGCCATGAAGATCAGGCTGCCCGAACCGCGTTCGGCCATGGCCTGGGCGAGGGCGGACGAGAGCTCCCAGGCGCTGCGCAGGTTGACCGCCATCACGCGGTCCCAGTCGTCGTCGCCGACGGCGCCGAGCGGGCCCGCGGGGCCCTGGATGCCGGCGTTGCACACCAGGGTGTCGATGCGGCCGAACGCCGCGAGCGCACGCCGGGCGAGTTCGCGGCCCGCGCCGGGTTGCGCGAGGTCGCAGGGCAGGGCCATGGCGCGGCGCCCGCGCGCGCGGCATTGGCTGGCCGCCTGTTCGAGTTCGTCGCCCGCGAGGCCGGCGGCCACGACATCGGCGCCGTGGTCCGCCATCGCCAGCGCGATGGCCAGGCCCAGGCCGCTGCCGGCGCCGGTGACCAGGGCCACCTGGCCGCTGAGGTCGAACAGCGACGGCGAGGGCGACGCGGCCGGCGACGAGCCTGCGGCCATGCTCAGTGCCCCGCGCCGCGCGCGGCCAGGGCCTCGGCGATGGAAGGGTCGTAGCGGCCGTCCACCAGCACGAACAGCATGCGGCACACGCGGCCCGAGCGGTTGGCCCAGGCATGGTTGGTGCCGCGCTGCACGACGACGCTGCCCGGCGTGAGCAGCACTTCGGAATCGTCCAGCACCAGCGTCATCTCGCCCTCGATCACGATGCCGTAGTCCACCGACTCGGTGCGGTGCATCAGCGGGTGCGGCGAGTCGGCGCGCACGGTGGAGGCGGCGGCGTCGCCGATCTGGCGGAAGGCCTCGCCCATGCGCTGCGCGCCCTGGGCCAGGAATTCCTCGGTGTCGGGCGGGATGTCGACGAAGCGGATGCGGGTGCCCCCCTTCGGCGGCGGCAGGCGCAGCGGGCCGAGGGTGGGGTCGGGGCCGTTGTCCACCGGGCAGGGCGCGCCCTGGGTGCTCCAGACTTCGTGGAACACGGTGCCGGGGATGGCCGCGATGCGCTCCACGGTGGGCAGCGCGCCGTGGCTGGCGAGGATGGCCTTGCCGTTGCCGTCGTGGCCGGTGACCACGCGGTGGATCGGGGGCAGACGGTCCTCCATGGCTCAGATCGGCTGCGCCAGCGCGATCATGGTGCGCTTCATGATGTCGGCGTGTTCGGCCTTGTCGCCGTCGGCCATCTCGATCTCGCCCAGGCGGGCCGAGTTCTCGACCACCATGCGCACGCGCTCCCAACGGCGCGCCTCGAAGGCCTGCACGCCGGCGTCCAGGCCGGCGGCCTTCTCCAGTTCCTCGGCCAGCACCAGCGCGTCCTCGATGCCGATGCAGGCGCCCGAGGCCATGTGCGGCGTGGTGGCGTGCACCGTGTCGCCGACCATGACCACCCGGCCCTGGTGCCAGGGCTGCGGCACTAGCAGGCCCTCCAGCGGGCGGAAGACGATCTGCGAGGTGTCGTCGATCTGGTCGTGGATCCACTTCACCAGCGGGTCGCTGAAGTCGGCGAGCAGGGCCTTGAGCAGGCGCGGGAAGTCCTTGGGGTCGACCCACGCGTTGTCCGGCCGGTGCTCGGTGACGAACAGGTACATCTGGCTGGCCGAGACGATGTTCACGCCGGGCTTGACCTTGGGCCCCATCCACATGCGCGCGCAGGTGACCTCGGCGGGGCGCGGCAGCACCGCGCGCCAGACGGCCTGGCCGCTGTAGCGGGGCTTGGGCGCGTCGGGGAACACCGCCTCGCGCACCTTGGAGAACAGGCCGTCGGCGCCAATGAGCAGGTCGTAGCGGCCGGAGGTGCCGTCGGTGAAGGTGGCCTCCACGCCCTCGGCGTCCTGGCGGATGGCGGTGAAGGTGCAGCCCAGGCGCACGTTCGCGCCGCTGGCGCGGGTGGCGTCGGCCAGGATCTTGGCCAGCACCGGGCGCATGATGCCGCCGCTGCCCGGCACGTCGGGACCGGCGATGCGCGGGGTCGGGATCTGGCCGATCTGCTGGCCGTGCGGGAGGTACAGGTTCACACCGTCGGCGGCCGCGCCCTCCTTCAGGAAGCGGTCGAGGATGCCGAGCTGGCGGAAGGCGCGGAAGGTCGCGCCGCCCAGGCTGATGCCGGCGCCGTAGGAGCGCCAGCCGGCGTCGATCTCCACGAGGTCGACCTGCGCGCCGCGCTTGCGCAGCTCGATGGCGGCGGACATGCCGGAGAAGCCGCCTCCGATGATGAGGATCTTCTTGTCGGCGAGGTTCATGTCTCGGTTTCCTTGTCGTTGTGTCGTGGATGCGGCTCGAGGAAGACCTGCCCGTCGCCGTCGCAGGTCAGGGCCACCGGCCGCAGCCGGTCGCCCAGGCAGGCGCCGAGCACGCACTCGCCGGTGGCGATGTCGAAGCGCGCGCCATGCGCGCTGCAGACGATGTGCGCGCCGTCGGCGCTGAGGTAGGCGTCCTTGCGCCAGGCCATGGGCCCGGTGCGCCAGTGCGGGCACCAGTCCTCCCAGGCCCGCAGGTCCGCGCCGCGGCGCACGATGAACAGCGTGTCATGCCCGGTGCCCGCGGGGTCGAAACCGCGGGCGGCGCCGTCGGGGATGTCGTCCCGTCGGCACAGGGGCTGGGGCGCCGTCATCGTGCGGTGGCGTCTCAGTGCGGGGCCTTGCCGGCGCCGGGGGGCGGGCCGCCCGGCGCCCACTTCTCGCGCGCCTGGAACAGGAACAGCTGCGAGGCGTCGGCGCTCATGGGGACGGCGCGCGCGGTCCAGGCGTCGTCGTGCAGGTCCATGTCGGCGTCGTACTCGACATGGCAGCCCAGGGGGCTGTTGAAGTACCAGAACCAGTTGCTTCCCATCTTGTGGCGGCCCGGGCCCCAGAAGGACTCGTAGCCCTTGGCGACGAAGCGCGTGCCGGCCTGCATCAGTGCGGTGGGGCCGCCCATGTGGAAGGTGAAGTGCTCGCAGCCTTTCATGAAGGGCGGGGTCTGGATCATGAACAGGGTGTGGTGGTCCTGCGTGCCGGCGGGCCGCAGGAAGCCGCCGGCGCCGAGCAGGCGGTCGGTCTCGCGGAAGCCCAGGCGCTGCTCGTAGAAGGCCTTGGCCTTGGCCTCGTCGGGCACGAAGTAGACGACATGCGAGAGCGTGCGCGGCCTGGCCGCCGCGTGCTCGTCGACCGCCACTTCGTTGGGCTTGCGCTGCGCCGGGGCGCCGGGGGCGTTGATGGTCTCGGCCGGCAGGCGGATGGCGCGGCGCACGGTGACCTGGAAGCCGAGCACGAAGCCCATGTCGTCCTGCGCCTCGATGGCGCCGCCGGGCAGCTGGCGCACCTCGCGGTCGCGGCGCAGTTCGGCGGCGATGGCGTCCACGGTGGCCTGGTCGGCGCAGCCGTAGGTGGTCTTGCGCAGCATGCTGGCCGTGCCCAGCGGGGGCGGCAGGCTGGCGTCGTCCTTGGCGCGCAGCACGATGGCGGTGCCGTCCTCGGCCTCGAAGCGGCCTTCGCCCGCGGGCGTGAGGCCGTAGTCGGTGAGGTACTGGGCGCAGGCGGCGAGGTCGTCGACGCCGAAGACGAGTTCGTCAGGTCCGATGATGTTCATGGTGGTGGGGGTTCCTGGAGTTCAGACGGTGCGGCCGCCGAGCACGTCGGCGACCCAGTCGGCGATGTAGTGGCCGGCGTTGATGCTGTTGTCGAAGCTGGAGTGCTGCACGCCGCCGGTGCGCTCGTCGAACACCTTGAGTTCGCGGCGGGGGCTGTTCACCAGCTGTTCATAGGTGCGCTCGGCCCACTTCAGCGGGATCTGCGAGTCCTTCTGGCCGTGCGTGACCAGGAAGGGCACCCGGATGCGGTCCAGGACGCCATCGAGGTGCACGTTCTCGGCGATGCGCATGAAGTCGTCCATGTCCTTTGCGCCCCACACCCAGCGCACGTGCGCCCAGTAGTGCGGCACCGGGAAGTTGCCTTCCTTCTCGAGGCGGCGCTTCTGCACGTCGCGCCAGTCGTGGTTGGCGCCCCAGACCACGCCGCAGGCGAAGCGCGGCTCGAAGGCCACCGCGCGCGGGCAGTAGTAGCCGCCCAGGGAGACGCCTTCCATGCCGATGCGCTTCGCATCGACCTCGGGGCGGGTCTCCAGCCAGTCGACGACGCGGCTGGCCCAGTGCTCGCTGTCGAAGCGCGCGGTCAGGCCGTGCAGGCGCAGGGCCTCGCCGGTGCCGGGCTGGTCCACCACCAGGGAGGACACGCCGCGCCGGGCCAGCCAGGCGGGCAGGCCCACGCGGTACTTCATCTCCTTGGTCGAGTCCAGCCCGTTGACCTGCACCAGCAGCGGGGCCGGGCCCTGCACGCCCTCGGCGCGCACGTAGAGGGCGGAGAGTTCCTTGCCCTCGTAGGGAATGGTCACCCGCTCGCAGTTCTCGCGCGACAGGGTGATGCCCTTGGCGAAGGCATCGAGGAAGCGCTGGTACAGCTCGGCGCGGCCGGGCGCGCCATGGGCCTGCAGGCGCTCGCAGGTGAGGTAGTAGGTCGCGGCGCGGTTGTATTTCTCGCCGGCGGACAGCCCGCGGCCGGCGGCCTCGTCCTCGCGCGCCAGCGAGACGAGCTTGTCGCCCATCTTCGACCAGGTGTCGCGGAAGGCCTGGGTGCCGGCGGCGTCGGGCGCCTTGGCCGCTTCCTGCAGCGGGGCGCACATCTCCTCGATCTCGCCGATGCGCGCGCCCATCTCGATGGCCAGGTCGACCGAGAGATTCCAGACGTAGTTGGTGGGGAAGTACTTGAACATGCCTTGCTTCTTGGGTCGTTCTTCTGGGGGTGATCTCAGCGCGCCAGCGCCAGCCACAGGCGTGCCACGCGGCGGGCGCCGTCGTCGCCCTGCACCTGCGCCAGCTGCGCGCGGGCGGCTTCCTTGTCGCCGGCCTGCAGCAGCGCGATGCCGTGGTGCAGGCGAAGTTCGTCGGGGCGCCGCGCGCCGCCGGCCGCGGCGGCGCGGGCGTAGCTGGCGGCGGCGGCTTGCCAGTCCTGCTGCGAGGCCTGCACGTCGGCGAGCGACTTGAGCGCGTTGGCGTCGCGGGCGGACTGCGCCAGCGCGGGCAGCTGCGCGCGCTCGGCGTCGCACTTTTTCTGCATCGCCTCGCGCGCCGGGCCGGCGGGCAGGACGCGCCGCGCCTCGCAGGGCAGGCCGGCCTTGTCGGCGGCGGCCACGAAGTGCGGCAGGTCGGCCTCGGCGAGCTGGCCGACCTTGTCCAGCAGGCGGTGGATGTCGAGGTCCAGGCGCGAGCTGAAGCCGGGCAGGTCGGCGACGCGGCGGATCGCCTCGTTCCAGCGCTCGGGCCGGGGGTGGTGCGTCACCAGCAGGACCAGCGCGTCGGCGTAGCCGGAGGCGTCCTGGAGGCGATGCAGGGCCTGGGCGAGCAGCACCAGGTCGGTGTCGGCGGGCGGGGTGCCGGCGGCCTGCAGCCGCTCCAGGCGGGCGCGGGCCTCGCGCACCACGCCGGCATCGTCGCCCTGCGCCGCGAGGGCGCGCAGCAGCAGCGTGAAGACAGCCGGGTTCTGGGCGCCCGCCTGCAGGTGGGCGCGGGCGGTGGCGGCGAAGGCGGCATGGTCCTGCTGCTGCCACAGGGCCTGCAGCAGGGTCTCGGTCATGACCGTGCGGTCACGCTCCGGGAGGCCGGGCAGGGCCAGCAGCTCCTTCAAGGCGCCGGTGGCCACGGGCCAGTCACGCGCGGCATGGGCCGCCGCGGCGAGCACGCGCAGCGAGACCTGGCGCTCCTGCGCGGTGAGCGCGGGCACGGCCAGCGCCTTCTGCGCTGCGGCCAGCGCGGGGGCGGGGGTGTTGGCGCGCAGGGCCTCCTGCGCCTGCTGCAGCGGCACCGCCACCTCGGCGCGCAGCTTCAGCGGCTCGGGCGACTGGGCGGCGGCGAAGGTGGCGCCGGCGCACAGGCCCGCCGCGAGCAGGGCGCGTGCGGTGCCGCGCGCCCGGGGAAGAAAAGCCCCCGGCCCGAAGGCGCGGGGGAAAGTCAGTTTCCTTGGAAGAAACATGAAGACCAACTTGTCGTGCGGGGCGGCGGTCAGTTGACGAACTGCTCGGTGCCCACGATGCCCAGCTTGTTGAGGCCATTGCGCTGGGCCGAGGCGAGCACGCCGGCGGTGGCCTCGTACTTCGCCTTGGGGTGCGAGCGAATGTGCAGCTCGGGC
>NZ_JBHTGW010000007.1:0-250414 GCF_042675325.1 Ramlibacter sp. GCM10027632
CCTCGCGCGCCGCGGTCGACGCGGGCTACGCCCCGAACGACCTGCAGGTGGGCCAGACCGGCAAGATCGTGGCGCCGCAGCTGTACATCGCCGCCGGCATCTCGGGGGCGATCCAGCACCTGGCGGGTATGAAGGACTCCAAGGTGATCGTGGCGATCAACAAGGACCCCGAGGCCCCGATCTTCAGCGTGGCCGACTACGGCCTCGAGGCGGACCTGTTCACTGCAGTTCCCGAGCTGACCAAGGCCCTGTAAGACCTGCACAAGCCCACCAAGGCATCGTTCGCGATGCCTTTTTCATATCTGGACGAGTTGGAGACAAGACCATGAGCTACCGCGCCCCCGTCAAGGACATGCTGTTCAACCTCCGCCACCTGGCGGGCATCGACGAGATCGCGAAGATCCCCGGCTTCGAAGACGCCGGTTTCGAGACCGCCCAGGCCGTGCTCGAGGAGTGCGCCAAGTTCAACGAAGGCGTGGTCGCACCCCTGAACCGCGCCGGCGACCTGGATCCCTCGTCCCTCGCCAACGGCGTGGTCACCACCACCCCGGGCTTCAAGGAGGCTTACCGCCAGTACGCCGAGGGCGGCTGGCAGGGCCTGCAGCACCCGGCCGACTTCGGCGGCCAGGGCCTGCCCAAGGCCATCGGCTCGGCCTGCGGCGAGATCCTCAACGCGGCGAACCTGAGCTTCGCGCTGTGCCCGCTGCTCACCGACGGTGCGATCGAGGCGTTGCTCACTGCCGCCTCCGACGAGGTCAAGGCCATCTACCTGGAGAAGCTGGTGACCGGCGAGTGGACCGGCACCATGAACCTCACCGAACCCCAGGCCGGCAGCGACCTGTCGCTGGTGCGAACCAGCGCCGAGCCGCAGCCGGACGGCACCTACAAGGTGTTCGGCACCAAGATCTTCATCACCTACGGCGAGCACGACATGGCGGACAACATCGTCCACCTGGTGCTGGCCCGCGTGAAGGGCGCGCCCGAGGGCGTCAAGGGCATCAGCCTGTTCGTGGTGCCCAAGTTCCTCGTGAACAAGGACGGCTCGCTGGGCGCGCGCAACGACGTGCAGTGCGTGAGCATCGAGCACAAGATGGGCATCAAGGCCTCGCCGACCGCGGTGCTGCAGTTCGGCGACGGCACGGCCGCGAGCATCGCCGACAGCGCCGGCCCTGGCGCCGTGGGCTACCTGGTGGGCGAGGAGAACCGCGGCCTCGAGTACATGTTCATCATGATGAACAGCGCGCGCTACGCGGTGGGCGTGCAGGGCATCGCGATCGCCGACCGCGCCTACCAGAAGGCCGTGCAGTACGCGCGTGACCGCGTGCAGTCCCGGCCGGTGGACGGCAGCATCAACGCTGCGGCGCCCATCATCCACCACCCCGACGTCAAGCGCATGCTCATGACCATGCGCGCCTACACCGAGGGCTGCCGCGCCATGGCCAGCGTGGCTGCTGCCGCCTACGACGCCGCCCACCACCACCCCGACGCCGAGGTGCGCAAGCAGAACCAGGCCTTCTACGAATTCCTGGTGCCGCTGGTGAAGGGCTACAGCACCGAGATGAGCCTGGAGGTCACCTCGCTGGGCGTGCAGGTGCACGGCGGCATGGGCTTCATCGAGGAGACCGGCGCGGCGCAGTACTACCGCGACGCCAAGATCCTCACCATCTACGAAGGCACGACCGCGATCCAGGCCAACGACCTGGTGGGTCGCAAGACCGCGCGTGACGGCGGCCAGGTGGCGCGCGCCATCGCCGCCCAGGTCGAGAAGACCGAGGGCGAGTTGGCCGCCCGGGGCAGCGTCGCCGCCCGCGCCGTGCACAAGCGCCTGGCCGCCGCGCGCAAGGCCTTCCTCGACGTCGTCGACTTCGTCGCCGGCCAGACCAAGGCCTCGCCCAACGCGGTGTTCGCCGGCTCGGTGCCGTACCTGATGCTGGCGGGCAACCTCGTCGCGGGCTGGCAGCTGGCGCGCGCGCTGCTCGCTGCCGAGACCCTGGCCGCCCAGGGCGAGGACGCCGACTTCATGAACGCCAAGGTCGCCACCGCCCGCTTCTACGCCGACCACCTCCTGGCCAAGGCGCCCGGCCTGCGCGACGCCATCGTCGAGGGCGGGGACAGCGTCACCGCCATGGCCCTGGACGCCTTCTGAGGCCCGCGCCGTGACCCGCGTCCTGCCCGGCGCCCTCGGCCGCGTCCCGCTGCCCATCATCGGCTCGCCGCTGTTCATCATCAGCAACCCCAGGCTGGTGATCGAGCAGTGCAAGGCCGGCGTGCTGGGCGCGATGCCCGCGCTCAACGCCCGCCCGGCCTCGCAGCTGGACGAGTGGCTGCACGAGATCACCGAGGCCCTGGCGGCCCACGACCGCGCGAACCCGGACCGGCCGGCCGCGCCCTTCGCGATCAACCAGATCGTCCACAAGAGCAATGACCGGCTCGAGCGCGACATGGAGCTGGTGGTCAAGCACAGGGTGCCGGTGGTGATCACGTCGCTGGGCGCGCGCACCGACGTCAACGACGCGGTGCACGCGTACGGCGGCGTCGTGATGCACGACATCATCAACAACGCCTTCGCCCGCAAGGCGATCGAGAAGGGGGCCGACGGCCTGATCGCGGTGGCGGCCGGTGCCGGCGGCCATGCCGGCACCAAGAGCCCCTTCGCCCTGGTGCAGGAGATCCGCCAGTGGTTCGACGGCCCGCTGGCGCTCTCCGGCGCCATCGCCACCGGCGGCGCGGTGCTGGCGGCCCAGGCCCTGGGGGCGGACTTCGCCTACATCGGCTCGGCCTTCATCGCCACCCTCGAGGCCCGCGCCAGCGAGGCCTACAAGCAGGCCATCGTCGAGGGCTCGAGCGACGACATCGTCTACACCAGCCTGTTCACCGGCGTGCACGGCAACTACCTCAAGCCCTCGATCCTGGCCGCCGGCCTGGACCCGGAGAACCTGCCCGAACGCGACCCGAGCCACATGGACTTCGGCGGCGAGCGCGCCGCCAAGGCCTGGAAGGACATCTGGGGCAGCGGCCAGGGCATCGGCGCGGTCAACGCGGTGACCTCCACCGCAGACCTTGTGGCACGCCTGGCGCGCGAGTGGCGCGAGGCGCGGGCCCGCGTCTGCGGCTGAAGCCCCGGCGTCCCCGGGAGGGCAGGCCCGGGCCTTGCGCGGCGGGCATCGCGATGGAATACTGTATGGATGAACAGTCGTTTCGTCGCCGTGCCCGTTTCCGCCCTCAAGGGCCGGGGCGCGGCCACGCGGCTCGCCCACCGCTTCTCCCGCGAGGCGCGTGACGCCTTCGACGACGGCTGGGAGACCCTGGCCGAGGCCCGGGCCGAGGGCGCGCCCGCGCCGGCCACCGAGATCACCTGGGAAGACCCGCGCAGCGCCATCACCTACAGTGACTCGCCCGACCTGTACTTCGACCGCTCCCTCAACCCCTACCGGGGTTGCGAGCATGGCTGCATCTACTGCTACGCGCGGCCCACGCACAGCTACCTGAACCTCTCCCCGGGCCTGGATTTCGAGACCCGGCTGGTCGCCAAGCGCGGCATCGCGCAGGTGCTGCGTCGGGAGCTCGCCAGCCCCCGCTACCGCCCCGGTTCGTTGGCGCTGGGGTCGGCCACCGATGCCTACCAGCCGATCGAGCGCGAGCTGCGGCTCACCCGCTCGGTGATCGAGGTGCTGCACGAGGCCTCCCACCCGTTCACCCTGGTCACCAAGTCCAGCGGCGTCGAGCGCGACATCGACCTGATCGCGCCGATGGCCCGCCAGGGCCTGGCCTCGGTCTTCGTCACCCTCGTCACCCTCGATGCCGGCCTGACCCGCCGGCTCGAGCCGCGCGCCGCCGCGCCGCACCGCCGCCTGCGCACCATCCGCACGCTGGCCGAGGCGGGCATCCCGGTGGGCGTGAGCCTCGCGCCGCAGATTCCCTTCCTCACCGAGGACATGGAGCAGGTGCTGGAGGCCGCGCGCGAGGCTGGCGCGACCAGCGCCTTCTACCAGGTGCTGCGCCTGCCCTGGGAAGTGAGCCCGCTGTTCCGCGAGTGGCTGGCCTTGCACTACCCGCAGCGCGCGCAGCGGGTGATGGCGCGCCTGCAGGACATGCGTGGCGGCAAGGACTACGACGCCGACTACGCCACCCGCATGAAGGGGGGCGGCCCCTGGGCCGACCTGCTGGCGCAGCGGTTCCGGCGCGCCAGCACGCGGCTCGGGTTCAACCGCGAGCGCTGGGCCGAGAACACGGCGCTGTTTCGCCGGCCCGCGCTCGACGGACAGCAGTCCCTCTTCGACGCCCCGGCCTGAGCCTCGGGTGTGGACGAGTCCACGCTTGAGGCCACGGCCGGCCTCGTGGCGCCGGCGTGTTCAGCAATTGTTAATTCAAAAGTATCTGTTGGTGGATAGCATCCGGCTCCCTTTCCATTTCCAGAGAGCCACCATGCCACTGAATCCCAGCCTCAAGCGACTGTTGTCCCTGTCCTGCCTCCTCGCCCTGGCCGCCTGCGGCGGCGGTGGCGGTGGCAGCGAAACGGCCGGCTCGGAACCCGGCGGCGGAATCGACCAGCCCTCGGGGGCCGCGAAATACGTCGGCACCTGGGTCGCCTGCACGCCGGTCGATGCGACGCATTCCATCCGGAGCACCCATGTCATCCCGCCGATGGCGTCCGACGTGATCCGCGTGAACTCCAGCGTCGAGATCCTCGCCAGCGCGGACTGCAGCGGGCCGGTGACCGGCCGGCAGGAGGTGGTCAGCGACGTGGGCTGGCTCGGCGCGACCAAGGTGGTCGACGGCACCACCGCGGACAAGGTGGGCGTCGCCCCCCGGAGCAGCATCACCAGCGGCAGCATCACCCTGATCGGCGATCCGCTGCAGCCTTTCAACCAGGTGATCGCCCTCGTTGACGGCCGGTTGCGTGAAGGCGACCTGAACGCCATCGGCCTCGATGGCTTCCCCGAGCAGCTGAGCGCCACCCTCTACATCAAGCAACCGTAAACCGCAGGAGCGCCCGCCAGACCCAGGCGGCCGCTCCCAGCATCACCAGGGAAATCGCCGCGCCCGCCAGGTTCACGCGCCACTGCTGCGCGTTCCCCAGCCGGCGCCACTGCCGCAGGCAGGCCCAGGCCATGGGCGGCAGGGCGAGGGCGGCCCACAGCGTGGGCACCGGCCACCGCCCCCAGCTCGCCAGCTCCGGAACCAGCGAGGCCGCGCCGGCAGCCAGCACCGCCGGCGCGGCCTCCAGTCCGCGTTGCCACAGGCCGGTGGCCACCGTGGCGGCGAGCATCAGCACGAGCGCAGCCGCGGCCTTGCGCGTGCGCTTCCAGTCCAGCGCGAACAAGACGAGGCAGGCGGCAGCGGCCTGCAACAGCCCCAGCGCCAGGGCCTGCAACAGGCCGGCCGCCGTCGGGTGCACCAGCGCCCGCCACAGGGCGACGTTGCAGGCCAGGGCGATCCAGGCGCCCACGCCGGCCACCATCCACGCAGGATGCGGCGCCAGGCGCGCTTCCCCGGGCATCAGGGTGGAGCGCACGAAGTCGGTGGCCCGGAACAGTTTGAGTCGCTGGGAAGGCATGGGCAGGAAACCTCCCGGCGATTGTTTGGCCGTGCCCCCGCCTTGGCAAGCGTCCGGCACCACCCGGCGGGCAATAAAAAGCCCGGCCGGAGCCGGGCTGGTTGCAGCGGGCAGGGCGCCTTACTGGAAGAAACCCTTGAGCTTGTCGGCCCAGGTCTCCTCGCTGGGCGTGTGCTTGTGGCCGCCCTTCTTGAGCGACTCGTCCAGCTCCTTGAGCAGCTTGCGCTGGTGCTCGGTGAGCTTGACCGGCACTTCCACGCCGATGTGGCAGTACAGGTCGCCGGGGTAGCTGGAGCGCACGCCCTTGATGCCCTTGCCGCGCAGGCGGAACTGCTTGCCGTGCTGCGTGCCCTCGGGGATGTCGATGGCCGCCTTGCCATTGAGGGTGGGCACCTCGATCTCGCCGCCCAGGGCGGCGCGGGCCATGCTCACCGGTACCACGCAGTGCAGGTCGTCGCCCTCGCGCTCGAAGATCTCGTGCTTCTTCAGGCGGATCTCGATGTACAGGTCGCCCGGCGGGCCGCCGTTCATGCCCGGCTCGCCGTTGCCGGCGCTGCGGATGCGCATGCCGTCGTCGATGCCGGCGGGGATCTTCACCTCCAGCGTCTTCTGCTTCTTCACCTTGCCCTGGCCATGGCAGGTGGTGCAGGGCTCGGGAATGATCTTGCCCGCGCCGCGGCAGTGCGGGCACGTCTGCTGCACGCTGAAGAAGCCCTGGCGCATCTGCACCACGCCCTGGCCATTGCAGTGGGTGCAGGTCTTGGCCTGGGTGCCGGGCTTGGCGCCGCTGCCATGGCAGGTCTCGCACGAGTCCCAGGTGGGAATGCGGATCTGCGCCTCCTTGCCGGCGGCGGCTTCCTCCAGGGTGACCTCCATCGCGTAGGAGAGGTCGCTGCCCCGGTACACCTGGCGGCCCCCGCCGCCACCGCGCCCGCCGCGGGCCTGGCCGAAGATGTCGCCGAAGATGTCGCCGAAGGCCTCGGCAAAGCCGCCGAAGCCCTCGCCGCCGCCCGGCCCGCCGCGCATGTTCGGGTCGACGCCGGCGTGGCCGTACTGGTCGTAGGCCCCGCGCTTTTCGGCGTCGGAGAGCATCTCGTAGGCCTCCTTGGCCTCCTTGAACTTGGCCTCGGCATCCTTGGCGGCGTCCCCCTGGTTGCGGTCAGGGTGGTACTTCATCGCCAGCTTGCGATAGGCCTTCTTGATCTCTTCTTCCGTCGCGTTCTTGGGCACGCCCAGGACGTCGTAGTAGTCGCGTTTGCTCGCCATGTTCCTATCTCAGGCAGTGTCGTTCAGGCAGTGTCCTGCGTTCCAGCAAAAAAGCCGCGCCGGCCTTGCGGGGCCAACGCGGCGAGCTGTCGCTGCGGTGCGAAGCCGCGATCAGCCCTTCTTGACTTCCTTGACCTCGGCGTCGACGACGTTGTCGTCGGCCGGCTTGGCCTGGGCCTGGGCGTCGGCGCCGGGGGCCGCGCCGCCGGCGGCCTGGGCGGCCTGCTGCGCCTGCATGTCGGCGTACATCTTCTCGCCCAGCTTCTGCGACACGGTCATCAGCGCGTTGGTCTTGTCCTCGATCGCGGCCTTGTCCTCGCCCTTGAGGGCTTCTTCCAGCTCCTTGACCGCGGCTTCGATCTTGTCCTTCTCGCCGGCTTCCAGCTTGTCGCCGTACTCGCCCAGGCTCTTGCGCACCGAGTGGACCATGGCCTCACCCTGGTTGCGGGCCTGCACGATCTCGAGCTTCTTCTTGTCCTCGGCGGCGTTCAGCTCGGCGTCCTTCACCATCTTCTGGATTTCCTCCTCGGACAGGCCCGAGTTGGCCTTGATGGTGATCTTGTTCTCCTTGCCGGTGCCCTTGTCCTTGGCGCCCACGTGCAGGATGCCGTTGGCGTCGATGTCGAAGCTCACCTCGATCTGGGGCAGGCCGCGCGGGGCCGGCGGGATGCCCTCGAGGTTGAACTCGCCGAGCAGCTTGTTGCCGGTGGCCATCTCGCGCTCGCCCTGGTAGACCTTGATGGTCACGGCCGGCTGGTTGTCGTCGGCGGTGGAGAAGGTCTGCGCGAACTTGGTCGGGATGGTGGTGTTCTTGCTGATCATCTTGGTCATGACGCCGCCCAGGGTCTCGATGCCCAGGGACAGGGGGGTCACGTCCAGCAGCAGCACGTCCTTGCGGTCGCCGCCCAGCACCTGGCCCTGGATGGCCGCGCCCACGGCGACGGCTTCATCGGGGTTGACGTCCTTGCGCGGCTCCTTGCCGAAGAACTCCTTGACCTTCTCCTGCACCTTGGGCATGCGGGTCATGCCGCCCACCAGGATCACGTCATGGATGTCGGACACGCTCACGCCGGCGTCCTTGATGGCGGTGCGGCACGGGGCGATGGTGCGCTCGATCAGCTCGTCGACCAGGCTTTCCAGCTTGGCGCGGGTCAGCTTGATGTTCAGGTGCTTCGGGCCCGAGGCATCGGCCGTGATGTACGGCAGGTTGATGTCGGTCTGCGAGCTGTTGGACAGCTCGATCTTGGCCTTCTCGGCGGCTTCCTTCAGGCGCTGCAGGGCCAGCACGTCCTTCGACAGGTCGACGCCCTGTTCCTTTTTGAACTCGCCGATGATGTAGTCGATGATGCGCTGGTCGAAGTCCTCGCCGCCCAGGAAGGTGTCGCCGTTGGTGGACAGCACCTCGAACTGCTTCTCGCCGTCGACGTCGGCGATCTCGATGATCGACACGTCGAAGGTGCCGCCGCCCAGGTCATAGACGGCGATCTTGCGGTCGCCCTTTTCCTGCTTGTCCAGGCCGAAGGCCAGGGCCGCGGCGGTGGGCTCGTTGATGATGCGCTTGACTTCCAGGCCGGCGATGCGGCCGGCGTCCTTGGTGGCCTGGCGCTGGGCGTCGTTGAAGTAGGCCGGCACCGTGATCACGGCCTCGGTCACGGGCTCGCCCAGGTAGTCCTCGGCGGTCTTCTTCATCTTGCGCAGCACCTCGGCGCTGATCTGCGGCGGGGCCAGCTTCTGGCCGCGCACGCCGACCCAGGCGTCACCGTTGTCGGCCTTGGTGATCTCGTAGGGCATGAGGTGGATGTCCTTCTGGACTTCCTTTTCCTCGAACTTGCGGCCGATCAG
Source organism: Ramlibacter sp. GCM10027632 (assembly GCF_042675325.1). Classification (NCBI taxonomy): domain Bacteria; kingdom Pseudomonadati; phylum Pseudomonadota; class Betaproteobacteria; order Burkholderiales; family Comamonadaceae; genus Ramlibacter; species Ramlibacter sp. GCM10027632. The sequence continues at coordinate 8,666 of NZ_JBHTGW010000007.1, forward strand.
GCGCTTGACCGCGTACAGGGTGTTCTTGGCGTTGGTGACGGCCTGGCGCTTGGCCGAGGCGCCCACGAGGATCTCGCCGTCCTCCTGGTAGGCCACGATCGACGGGGTGGTGCGGGCGCCCTCGCTGTTCTCGATGACCTTGGGCGTGTTGCCCTCCATGACCGAGACGCACGAGTTGGTCGTGCCCAGGTCGATGCCGATGATCTTGCCCATGTGTTTCTCCTGATTCCTGATTCGTTGGCCCGCTGCGCGGGCCGGATGCATTGATGTCGTGTGCTTACTTGCGGCTCACCGGCGCGGTTTCAAGGCTGCGCGACGGTCACCAGGGCGGGGCGCAGGGTGCGCTCGGCGATGGTGTAGCCCTTTTGGAGTACGGTCACCACGGTGTTGGCCTCCTGCTGGCTGCCTTCGGGGCGGGGCACCATGGAGATGGCCTGGTGCTGGGCGGGGTCGAACTTCGCGCCGGCGGCGGGGTTGATCTCCAGGACCTTGTTGCGCTCCAGCGCGGACTTGAGCTGGCGCAGGGTCGCTTCGGCGCCCTCGCGGATCTGCTCCGGAGTGGCTTCCTTGATGGCCAGGCCGGCTTCCAGGCTGTCGGCCACCGGCAGCAGGCTCTCGGCGAAGGCCTCGACCGCGAACTTGCGGGCCTTGGCCATTTCCTCGTCGGCGCGGCGGCGGGTGTTCTGCATGTCGGCCTGGGCGCGCAGGTACTGCTCGTTCAGTTCGGCGACCTTGGCCTGCAGCGCGGCGACCTCGGCCTGCAGGGCGCCGGCGTCGGCGCTGGTGGCGGCCAGGGCGGCCTCGAGTTCCTCGGGCGTGGCGTCCTGCGGGACGCCCGGAGCGGGGGCTTGGGAGGGTTCGGACATGGTGGTGCGGGAAAAACGCAAAAAACTTCCGCGTTAGCTGGGGGCGCGGAAGGCCGGTTCAAGGCCGGGCCGGCAAAAAAAGCGGCCGGTCGAACGCGCGGGGCCGCACGGGCCCCGCCGGGCGGGCGGTCAGTGGACGGCGAGCAGCTCGACGTCGAACTTCAGCGTCGCATTGGGCGGGATCACGCCGCCGGCGCCGCGGGCGCCATAACCCAGCTGCGCCGGGATGATCAGGGTGCGGCGGCCGCCGACCTTCATGCCGGCGACGCCCTCGTCCCAGCCGCGGATCACCATGCCGGCGCCCAGGGAGAACTCGAAGGGGTCGTTGCGGTCGCGGCTGGAGTCGAACTTGGCGCCCTGCTGGCCGTCCTTCCAGAGCCAGCCGGTGTAGTGCACCTGCACGTCCTGGCCGGGCTTGGCCTCGGCGCCTTCGCCGACGTTGGTGTCTTCGTACTGCAGGCCGGAGGGAGTGGTGTTCATGGTCGGGTCCTCGGAAAACCCGCGAGTTTACCGGGGGCCTCTTTCCGCGGGCCTACTTGCGCCGGCCCTGGGACCACTTCACCGCGAAGGGCTGGACCTCGCCCAGGCGCCTGGCCAGCTCGGCGCCCGCCGGCGTGATGCCGTAGCCCTCGGGGCCGTGGTCGACGAAGCCGGCCTCGCGCAGCTCCTTGATGCGGGTGTTCAGGGTGTTGGGCGTGATGCCGCCCACGCTGTCCTGCAGCAGCCGGAAGGTCTGGGGGTGGCCATCGCGCAGCGCCCACAGCACCCGCAGGGCGTAGCGGGCCTCCAGCAGCGCGAAAAGCTGGCTGACGGCGGCGGTGTCCTTCACGGTCATGGGAGGGGCAGTCGGGGGGAGGCGGGGGGCGGCGTGGGCGGGGGTCGGGGCTTCGCGGAAGTTTACGCGCTCTTGCTACACAAACAATAGCAGAGCGCAGCGGGCGGCCGCCGCGTGCTACAGGATTTGTAGCTTCCGGGCCACACCACGCGCGGCGCGGCGGGTCAGAGGTAGATTTTCTTGAGGAGCCGCACCAGGGTCTGGCGCTCGGCGTCGGTGAGGCGGCCGGTGGCTTCCAGGTCGGCCTCGTGGGCCATGGCGGCCGCCTCCTGCAGCAGGCTGCGGCCGGCCGGGGTCATGTGCAGGCCCATGGCCCGGCCGTCCTTGGGGTGGGGGCGGCGGTCGATCAGGCCGCGATCGAGCAGCTGCTTGACCAGGGCCACCAGGTTGGACGACTGGATGCCCAGTTGCGCGCACAGCTGGCTGGAGGTGATGCCCGGGTTGCCGTCCACCAGCGTCAGCAGGGTGAAGCCCACCGGCCGCAGCTCCAGCGGCGCCAGGTGCCGGATGAAGTTCTCGACGATGGCCAGCGAGGCCCGCCGCACGCTGTAGCCGATGAAGCCCTCGATGACGGTGGTGTCGATGTCTTCGGGGGCGGCGTCGGCGGCAGGCGCGGAATCGGGGGAGGCGGGCTGGCGGGCGGGCACGGGGCGGCAGGTCTCAGGCGGTGTCGGTGGCGGGAACCGCGGCGAGGCGGTCCTCGATGATGCGCACGCGCATCTCGAACTCCGGCAGCACCCAGGTGCGCAGGGCCTGCAGCGGTTCGCTCCAGCGCGGCTCGCCCGATTGTGGCACCGCCGCCAGGCGCGAGCCGGCCCACCCCAGGAGCGCCAGGGCGCAGGCGCGCAGGAAGTCGTCGGCCACCCAGGCGGGCAGGTCCACCCGGGCCGGCGCGGCCTCGGCGATGCGCCGCGCCAGCGCGGCCAGGGTGGCGAAGCGCGCCGCGTCGGCCGTCGCCGGCTGCAGGTCGGCGAAGGCCGCCGCCAGGGCGGCGCCGCCATCGGGCACCACCTTGCGTTGCAGCAGGTCCAGCGCCTGGATCTCGTTCGTGCCCTCGTAGATCATGGCCACCCGCGAGTCGCGCACGATCTGCTCGATGCCCCACTCGCTCACGTAGCCGTGGCCGCCGAACACCTGCAGGCAGGCGCTGGCGCCATGGAAGCCCTGGTCGGTGAAGGCGGCCTTCATGATCGGCGTGGCCAGCGCGCACCAGCGCTGCGCGGCCTCGCGGCGTGCGGCGTCGGGGTGGTGCTGGGCCTCGTCCAGGGCCACGGCGGTGCGGTAGGCGAGCACCCGGCCGCAGTCGACCCAGGCGCGCTGCGTGTCCAGGATGCGGCGCACCGCGGGGTGCTCGCCGATCAGGCTGGTCTCCTTCGCGCCCGGGGCCCGCATCTGGCGGCGCTCCAGGGCGTAGGCGGCGGCCTTCTGGTGGGCGGCGTCGAGCAGGCCGATGCCCTGCAGGGCCACGTGCAGGCGCGCCGCGTTCATCATGATGAACATGGCGTTCAGGCCCTTGCCCGCCTCGCCGACCTGCCAGGCCACCGTGTCCTCGAAGCGCATCACGCAGGTGGGGCTGCCGTGCAGGCCCATCTTCTCCTCGATGCGGTCGCAGAACACCGCGTTGCGCGTGCCATCGGGCAGCACCTTGGGCGCGACGAACAGCGACAGGCCCTTGGGCCCGGGCGGCGCGTCGGGCAGGCGGGCCAGCACCAGGTGGACGATGTTGTCCGTGAGGTCGTGCTCGCCGCCGGAGATGAAGATCTTGCCGCCGGTGAGGCGATGGGTCGCCCCGTGCGGGCCGGCCTGGGGCACGGCGCGGGTGCGCACCAGGCCCAGGTCGCTGCCGGCGTGGGGCTCTGTCAGGCACATGGTGGCCAGCCACTCGCCGGTGGCGACCTTGGGCACGAACAGCGCGCGCACCGTCTCGTCGCCGTGGTGGCGCAGGGTCTCGTAGGCGCCCGTGAGCAGGCCCGGGGCCATGGTCCAGCCGTGGTTGGCGGCGCTGAGCATCTCGTACAGCACCATCTCCAGCACCACCGGCAGGCCCTGGCCGCCATCCTCGGGCGCGTGCGAGAGTGCGGGCCAGCCGCCTTCCCAGAAGGCCTGGTGGGCCTCGCGGAAGCCGGGCGGCATGGTGACCTTGCCAGCGTCCCAGCGGGCGCCGACCTCGTCGCCCACCCGGCTCAGGGGGGCGACCACGCTGGCGACGAACTCGCCGGCGGCCTCGAGCACCTGGCGCTGCAGGTCCAGGTCGTAGTCGCCATGCGGGGGCAGGGCGCCCAGCACCCCGGGGGCGCCGAGCACCGCGGTCAGGACATGGTCGATGGCGCCCGTGTCGGGCCGGTAGTGCTGTGACATCAGGACTCCGCGGTGAAGCCGATCTTCTTGATCAGGGGGCCCCAGTGCGCCGACTCGGAGGCCTGCCACTTGGCGGCGCCCTCGACGGTGGAGCCCTGCGGGATCAGGCCGACGATGGCCAGGGAGTCGGTCACGGCCTTGTCCTTGAGGGCGGCGTTGATCGCGGCGTTGGCGGCGGCGATCACCGGCGCCGGCGTCCTGGCGGGCGCCCAGAAGCCGAACCATTCCTCGGTGGTCAGCTCGGGGAAGCCCTGCTCGGCGAAGGTGGGAACGTCGGGCACGTAGGGCGAGCGCTTGGGGCCGGAGGTGGCCAGGATGCGCATCTTGCCGGCCTTGTGGTTGGCAATGAAGTCGCCATGCGGCGTCACCATCGCGGCGATCTGGCCGCCCACCACGTCGGTCACGCCGGGGACCGATCCGCGATAGGGCACGTGCTTGAGTTCAGTGCCGGTGTTCAGGCCCAGCAGCGCGCCGAGGAAGTGCGGCGTGGAGCCGGCGCCCGGCGAGCCGAAGCTGGCCTGCTGCGGATTGGCCTTGGCCCAGGCGATGAAGTCCTTCACCGTCTTGACCGAGGCCGGCACCATCGGCCCCACGGCCAGGCCGTGGTGGACGATGGCGGCCACGGAGACCGCGGTGAAGTCCTTCGGGTCGTAGGCGAGCTTCTGGTAGATGTGGGGGTAGTTGGCCAGGGCCGAGACCGGGGCTACCGCCAGCACCGAGCCGTCGGCCGGGGCGGCCTTGAGCGACTCCAGGGCGATGCGGCCGCCCGCGCCGGGCTTGTTTTCCACCACCGCGGCGTTGCGCGCGAAGGCGGTGCCGGCGAACTTCTCGCCGACGCGGCGGGCCACGGTGTCGCCGGAGCTGCCGGCGGGGAAGCCGTAATAGATCTTGACCTGGTCGAGGGCCTGGGCCAGGGCCTGCAGCGGGGCGAGGGCGCCCAGGGCGGTGGCGCCGGCGGCGGCCTGGATGAAGTGGCGGCGGGTCGTCATGCGGATTTCCTCTCGAAGTGGGATCAGGGTCGGGCGCGTCAACGGGGCGCCATGCGCAGCGCGCCGTCGAGGCGGATCACCTCGCCATTGAGGTGGGTGTTGGTGGCGATGTGGCAGGCCAGCTCGGCGAACTCCGAGGGCTTGCCCAGGCGCGGCGGGAAAGGGATGGAGGCCGCCAGCGAGGCCTGCACCGGCTCGGGCAGCTCCTTGAGCAGCGGCGTGGCGAACAGGCCGGGCGCGATGGTGCAGACGCGGATGCCGTGCTGCGCCAGGTCGCGGGCCATCGGCAGCGTCATGCCGACCACGCCGGCCTTGGAGGCGCTGTAGGCCTCCTGGCCCACCTGACCGTCGAAGGCGGCGACCGAGGCGGTGAGCAGGATCACCCCGCGCTCGTTGTCCTCCAGCCCGGGCAGGGCGGCGCATTGTGCGGCGAACAGCCGGCACATGTTGTATGCGCCGATCAGGTTGACCTGCACCACGCGGCTGAAGTCCGCCAGCGGGGCGGCGCTGCCGTCCTTCTGCACGATGCGCTTGGCCGAGCCGATGCCGGCCACGTTCATCAGCAGGCGTGCCGGGCCCTGGGCCTCGCGGGCCTGGGCCAGGGCGGCGGCGGCGCTGGCCTCGTCGGTGATGTCGCAGGCGCAGGCGATGCCGCCGATCTCGGCGGCCACGCGCTGCGCCGCCTCGGCGTTGCGGTCGAACACGGCGACCTTCGCGCCGCGCTGGGCCAGCAGGCGGGCCGTGGCCTCGCCCAGGCCGGATGCGCCGCCGGTGACGATGGCGGCTTGTCCTTCGATCTTCATGGTCAGGCTTTCTTCGGGGTCGGGGTGACGATGCCGGGCGCGGTGCCCGCATGCAGGGCCTCGACCAGGTCGGCGCGGTGCTTGAGCACGGCGCGCTGGTTGATCGAGCCCTTGTCGGTGACCTCGCCCTTGTCCATGTGCAGGGGCTCGGTGAGGATCAGGGCGCGGGCGACGCGGTTGGAGCTGCCGGTGGCGTCCGCGGCGAGGCGGTCGACCAGGTCCTGCAGCCAGGCGCGCACCGGGGCGGCTTCCGCCACCGCCGCCAGGGACGCGCCCGCGGGCAGGCCGGACAGCTTGGCCAGCGCCTGGGTCGGCACCACCAGGGCGCCGATCTCGTTCTTGTTCAGGCCGGTGATGACCGCGTCCTGGACGTAGGGCGCGCCGGCGGCGGCGATCCTGCCGCGCAGGGGGCCGACGCTGACGAAGGTGCCCGTGGCGAGCTTGAAGTCCTCGGCGATGCGGCCGTCGAACTTCACGCCCAGGTGCACGTCCTGCGGGTCGATCCAGGCCACCGCGTCGCCGGTGCGGAAGAAGCCCTCCTCGTCGAAGTGCTCGGCGGTCTCCTCGGGGCTGCGCCAGTAGCCCGGGGTGATGTTGGGGCCGCGGTAGCGGATCTCGCGCTTGTCGCCCATGTCGACCAGCTTGATCTCCAGGCCGGCGGCGGGCAGGCCGACGTGGCCGGCCTGCGCGTGCGGGTTGGTGACGAACAGCGCGAAGGGGCCGGACTCGGTCATGCCCAGGCCGGCGGTCATCACGATGCGCTCGCCGTACTCGCGCTCGGCCAGGGCGTAGAGCGCGTCCTGCACCTGCTGCGACAGCGCCGCGCCGGCATAGAGCATGGAGCGCAGGCGCGAGAAGAAGTTGCGGCGCAGGGTGTCGTCGGTCTCCATGGCGCGGGCCAGGGCCTCGTAGCCGACCGGCACGTTGAAGTACCAGGTGGGCGCGACCTCGCGCAGGTTGCGCAGGGTCTCGCCGATCAGGGCCGGCGTGGGCTTGCCCTCGTCGAGGTACATCGAGCCGCCGTTGTAGACGACCATGTGGAAGTTGTGGTTGCCGCCGGCGGTGTGATTCCAGGGCAGCCAGTCCACCAGCACCGGCGGCTCCTCGGCCAGCACCGGGATCGACTGCACGATCTGCTGCTGGTTCGAGCAGATCATGCGCTGGGTGTTGACCACCGCCTTGGGCTGCTTGGTCGAGCCGCTGGTGAAGAGGAACTTCACCACCGTGTCGGGGCCGGTGGCCTGCATCGCGGCGTCGACCGCCGCGGTGGGCTCGGTGGCCAGCAGGGCGGACATCGGCGTGATCCGGTGGCCCCTGGCGCTGGTGGCGCCGGCGGCGTCGTCCAGCACCACTTCCACGTCGGCCGGGACCACCGCCTCGATGGCGTGCTGGAAGCGCGGCCAGTCGGTGGCGAACACCAGGCCGGGGGTGAGCGTGTCCAGCAGGTGGCGCAGCTTGTCGTAGTCCTTGCTCACGAGCGAGTAGGCCGGCGAGGCGGCGCTGAAGGCCACGCCGGCGTACATGGCACCCAGCGCCAGCATCGCGTGCGACAGGCTGTTCTCGCTCAGGATCACGAGGGGACGCTCGGCGCTCAGGCCGCGATCCAGCAGGGCCTGGCCGATGCGGCGGGCCGCGTCCAGCGCCTGCGCGAAGGACAGGCGGCGCCAGTCCCCGCCGAGCGCCGGGTCACGCTGCGCGAAGAGCGTGTGGTCGGGCTTCACCTTCGCCCAGTGGACCAGGCGGTCGGTCATGCGCCCGGGGTAGGGCGCCAGCGCCTGCTCGCTGGTGACGTAGGTGCAGCCGGGGGCCTCGCGCAGCACCGCGCGGGTGATGCCGAAGGTGAAGGGGCGGTAGGTGGCGGTGGCGGACATGGCGCGGGTCCTCGGGTCAGGCCTTGACCTTGGGGCCGGTGCCGTCCAGGAAGGCGCGCACGCGGGCCTTGGCCTCGGGCGCCGACTGGGCGATGGCGGCGAGCATGGATTCGGAGAAGAACCCGTGGTCGGCCGGCTGCTCGGCGATGCGGGGCAGGCCCTGGATCAGGGCGTAGTTGGTCATGGGCGCGTTCTGCGCGATGCGCTCGGCCAGCTCGATCGCCTTGGCCAGAGCCTCGCCGGCGGGCACGTGGTACTGCGCCAGGCCCACGGCCACGCCTTCGGCGGCCTTGTAGACGCGGCCGGTCAGCATCATGTCCAGCATGCGGTGAGCGCCGATCAGCTTGGGCACGCGGACCGAGCCGCCGCCGCCCACGAAGATGCCGCGCGAGCCCTCGGGCAGGGCGAAGAAGGCGGTGTCGTCGGCCACCCGGATGTGGCAGGCCGAGGCCAGCTCCAGGCCGCCGCCGACCACCGCGCCATGCAGCGCCGCGACGACGGGGACCGGGCCCTGCTCCAGCTCCCGCAGGATGTAGAACCAGGAGCGGGAGTGGTGCAGGCCCTGCACCGCGTCGCGCTCCTGCAGCTCGCTCAGGTCCAGGCCGGCGCAGAAGTGGTCGCCCTCGCCATGCAGCACGACGGCCCGGGTGGTGGCGGGCAGTTCGGCGAAGCGCTGGCCGATGGCGGCGATCAGGCCGTCGCTGATGGCGTTGCGCTTGCGCGGACGGCACAGGCGGAGAATGGAGATCGCGCCGCGATGCTCGACCTGCACTTCGTCCAGGCTCGGGTTGACGGTGGAATTGCTTGACATGGGACTCCGTGTGACCTGTAATAAGGCTATAAAACATAGCCAGTTTAGGAAGCCGGCCCGCCAGCCGTATCAGTGAAAACCCGAGGAGACGCCATGGACCACAAGAACCTCATCGCCATCGACATCCACACCCATGCCGAGGTGAGCTGCTGGAATCCGTTCGACAACTACGCCGAGGAGTACGACCGCGCGGCGGACAAGTACTTCCGGAACTCGCGCCGCCCGACGATCGCCGAGACGGTGGCCTACTACCGCGAGAAGAAGATCGGCCTGGTGATGTTCACGGTGGACAGCGAGAGCCAGATCGGCCGCCGCCGCATCCCCAACGAGGAGATCGCGCAGGCCGCGCGCGAGAACGCGGACATGATGGTGGCCTTCGCCTCGATCGATCCGCACAAGGGCAAGATGGGCGCGCGCGAGGCCGAGCGCCTGATCAAGGAGGAGGGCGTCAAGGGCTTCAAGTTCCACCCCACGGTGCAGGGCTACCACCCCTACGACAAGATGGCCTGGCCGATCTACGAGGTGATCAACGCGCACAAGCTGCCGGCGATCTTCCACACCGGCCACAGCGGCATCGGCTCGGGCATGCGCTGCGGCGGCGGCCTGCGCCTGGAGTACTCCAACCCCATGCACCTGGACGACGTGGCGATCGACTTCCCCGACATGCAGATCGTCATGGCCCACCCCAGCTTCCCCTGGCAGGACGAGGCGCTGTCTGTTGCGACGCACAAGCCCAACGTCTGGATCGACCTCTCCGGCTGGAGCCCGAAGTACTTCCCGAAGCAGCTGGTGCAGTACGCCAACACCCTGCTGAAGGACCGCGTCCTGTTTGGCAGCGACTACCCCCTGATCACGCCCGAGCGCTGGATGAAGGACTTCGAGGAGGCCGGCTTCAAGCCCGAGGTCATGCCCGGCATCCTCAAGGACAACGCGGTGCGCCTGCTCGGTCTGGCCTGAGCGCGCCGGCGCGCGGTCGAAGCCGCGCTTCGTCCGCGCCGCCATCGCCCGCTGTTGCTGAAACACGCCAACCAAAGAATTTGTTTTCCAGGGAACCTTGGCCCCTTCCACTTTCTCTATCGTTCACCTACAGTGAAGACGGGTGCTGGCCGACATTGGCACGAACGGAGCAGAAACCCGGCGCGCTAAAGTGGTTCGCACTGCGGTGACCGCAGGACCCTCGCGGTCACCCGTGGACGGAAGGAGGCTCCATGGACGTGATTCGCAACTTCCTTGCGCGCTACGAGCAGACGCGCGAGGAGGACATGTCTCTCGAGGACTACCTCGAGTTGTGCCGGAAGGACCCCCTCGTCTATGCGACGGCGGCCGAGCGCATGCTCGCCGCCATCGGCAAGCCCGAGGTCATCGACACCCGGCATGACCCGCGGCTCTCGCGCATCTTCGGCAACAAGATGGTGCGCATCTACCCGGCGTTCAAGGATTTCTACGGACTCGAGGAGCCGATCGAGCAGGTCGTCTCCCACTTCCGCCACGCCGCGCAGGGGCTCGAGGAGAAGAAGCAGATCCTCTACCTGCTCGGCCCCGTCGGCGGCGGCAAGTCCTCCATCGCCGAGCGGCTCAAGCAGCTGATGGAGCAGGTGCCCTTCTTCGCCATCAAGGGATCGCCGCTGAACGAGTCGCCGCTGGGCCTGTTCTCCAACGACGAGGATGGCCCGTTGCTCGAGCAGCAGTACGGTATCCCGCGGCGCTACACGCAGAAGATCATGTCGCCCTGGGCCGTCAAGCGGCTCGAGGAGTACGGCGGGGACATCCGCAAGTTCCGCGTCGTCAAGCGCTACCCCAGCGTGCTGCGCCAGGTCGCCATCGCCAAGACCGAGCCGGGCGACGAGAACAACCAGGACATCTCCTCCCTCGTCGGCAAGATCGACATCCGCAAGCTCGAGCAGTACGCCCAGGACGACCCGGACGCCTACAGCTATTCGGGCGGCCTGTGCCTGGCCAACCAGGGGCTGCTGGAGTTCGTGGAGATGTTCAAGGCGCCGATCAAGGTGCTGCACCCGCTGCTCACCGCCACCCAGGAAGGCAACTTCAAGGGCACCGAGGGCTTCGGCGCGATTCCCTTCGACGGCATCGTGATGGCCCACTCCAACGAGAGCGAGTGGAAGGCCTTCAAGAACAACAAGAACAACGAGGCCTTCCTGGACCGCATCTACATCGTGAAGGTGCCGTACTGCCTGCGCGTGGCCGAGGAAGTGAAGATCTACGAGAAGCTGCTTCGCAACTCCTCGCTCAAGGACGCGATCTGCGCGCCCGGCACGCTCAAGATGATGGCCCAGTTCGCGGTCCTGACGCGGCTGAAGGAGCCGGAGAACTCCAGCATCTTCTCCAAGATGCAGATCTACGACGGCGAGAACCTGAAGGACACCGACCCCAAGGCCAAGAGCTACCAGGAGTACCGCGACTACGCGGGGGTCGACGAGGGCATGACCGGCATTTCCACGCGCTTCGCGTTCAAGATCCTGTCCAAGGTCTTCAACTTCGATTCGCACGAGATCGCGGCCAACCCGGTGCACCTGATGTACGTGCTCGAGCAGCAGATCGAGCGCGAGCAGTTCCCGGCCGAGACCGAGCAGAAGTACCTGGCCTACATCAAGGAGCACCTGTCGGCTCGCTACGCCGAGTTCATCGGCAAGGAGATCCAGACCGCCTACCTCGAGAGCTACTCCGAGTACGGCCAGAACATCTTCGACCGCTACGTCACCTACGCCGACTTCTGGATCCAGGACCAGGAGTACCGCGACACCGACACCGGCGAGATCTTCGACCGCTCCGCGCTGAACGCGGAGCTCGAGAAGATCGAGAAGCCCGCCGGCCTGTCCAACCCCAAGGACTTCCGCAACGAGATCGTCAACTTCGTGCTGCGTGCGCGCGCCAACAACAACGGCAAGAACCCGGTGTGGACCAGCTACGAGAAGCTGCGCACCGTGATCGAGAAGAAGATGTTCTCCAACACCGAGGACCTGCTTCCCGTCATCAGCTTCAACGCCAAGGCCAGCGCCGACGAACAGAAGAAGCACGAGGACTTCGTCAACCGGATGGTCGAGAAGGGCTACACGCGCCGCCAGGTGCGGCTGCTGTGCGAGTGGTACCTGCGCGTGAGAAAGAGCTCGTAAGGGCCGCACCGGGGAGGCAGCAGTGACCGGGCCGACCGCCAACAAGCTCCACCAGATCATCGACCGGCGCCTGTCCGGCAAGAACAAGTCGATCGGCAACCGGGAGCGGTTCCTGCGCCGCTACCGGGAGCAGATCCGCGAGGCCGTGCGCAAGGCGGTGGGCGACCGCAGCATCCACAACATCGAGGAGGGCGCCGACATCTCCCTGCCTCGCCGGGATGTCTCCGAGCCGGTGTTCCACCATGCGCCCGGCGGCAGCCGCGAGATGGTGCACCCGGGCAACCAGGAGTACGTGCGCGGCGACCGCATCCCCCGGCCCCAGGGCGGCGGGGGCGGCTCCGGCCGGGGCGAGGCCTCGCCGGACGGCCAGGGCGAGGACGACTTCACCTTCCGCATCACGCGGGAGGAGTTCATGAACTACTTCTTCGACGACCTGGCCCTGCCGCGGATGATCCGCACCCAGCTGCTGGCCGATGCGCCGGAGTGGAAGACCCGACGCGCCGGCTTCATCTCCGAAGGCAACCCGACCAGCCTGCATGTGGTGCGCTCGATGCGCGTTGCCCTGGGCCGGCGCATCGCCATGGGCGGCGAGGCGCGCGCCGCGCTGCGCGAGGCCGAGGCCCACCTGGCGCGCCTCGAGCAGCGGCCCGACACGCCGCCGCGCGAGCTCGAGCTGGCCCGCGAGGAGGTGGAGGCCCTGCGCGCCCGCCTGCGCCGCGTGCCGTTCCTGGACCCGTTCGACCTGCGGTTCCGCCACCGCGTCCGCGAGCCGCTGCCCACCAGCAAGGCGGTGATGTTCTGCCTGATGGACGTCTCCGGCTCGATGGACGAGGGCCGCAAGGACCTGGCCAAGCGCTTCTTCATCCTCCTGTACCTGTTCCTGTCGCGGCACTACAAGCAGACCGACGTGGTCTTCATCCGCCACCACACCCAGGCCGCCGAGGTGCCCGAGGAGGAGTTCTTCCACGCCACCGAGAGCGGCGGCACCGTGGTCTCCAGCGCGCTGGTGCTGATGAACGAGATCGTCCGTGAGCGCTACATGGGCAGCGAGTGGAACATCTACGGCGCCCAGGCCTCCGACGGCGACAACTGGCAGCAGGACTCCACCAAGTGCCGCGACCTGCTGGAAAACAAGCTGCTGCCCCTGTGCCGCTACTTCGCCTACGTGCAGGTGGCCGACGAGGACCAGAACCTGTGGGAGGAGTACGGCGCGGTGCGCGAGGCCCATGCGAACTTCGCCATGCAGAAGATCACCTCGCCCGAGCAGATCTTCCCGGTGTTCCGGGACCTGTTCAAGAAGCATCCGCAGGGGGCCGCATGAAGGACGACCTGCCCCGGGGTGCGGACCGCCTGCCCGCCGGTTCGGACTGGACCTTCGACCTGATCGAGACCTACTACGACGCGATCCGCGAGACCGCGGCGGGCTTCAAGCTCGACACCTACCCCGTGCAGCTGGAGCTGATCTCCGCCGAGCAGATGCTCGACGCCTACGCCTCGGTGGGCATGCCGGTGAACTACCGGCACTGGTCCTTCGGCAAGCAGTTCATCACCAGCGAGAAGAGCTACCGGCGCGGGCACATGGGCCTGGCCTACGAAATCGTCATCAACTCAGACCCGTGCATCGCCTACCTGATGGAGGAGAACACCCTGCCGATGCAGGCGCTGGTGATGGCCCATGCCTGCTTCGGCCACAACAGCTTCTTCAAGGGAAACTACCTGTTCCGCATGTGGACGGACGCCTCGTCCATCATCGACTACCTGGTCTATGCCCGCAGCTACATCGCCGACTGCGAGGAGCGCCACGGGCTGGACGCGGTGGAGGAGGTGCTCGACGCCTGCCATTCCCTCATGAACTACGGCGTGGACCGCTACCGCCGGCCGCAGCGCCTGTCGCTGGCGCAGGAGGAGGCGCGGCGCAAGGAGCGCGAGGCCTACCTGCAGCAGCAGGTGAACGACCTGTGGCGCACGCTGCCGCGCTCGCCGGGCAAGGAGGCGCGCAAGGAGCGGCGCCGCTACCCCGAGGAGCCGCAGGAGAACCTCCTGTACTTCATCGAGAAGAACGCGCCGCTGCTGGAGCCGTGGCAGCGCGAGGTGGTGCGCATCGTGCGCAAGGTCGCCCAGTACTTCTACCCGCAGCGCCAGACCCAGGTGATGAACGAGGGCTGGGCCACCTTCTGGCACTACACCCTGCTCACCTCCCTGTACGAGCAGGGCCGCCTGGCCGACGGCTTCATGATCGAGTGCCTGGCCTCGCACACCAATGTGGTGTTCCAGCCGCCGGTGACCGACCCGCGCTACAGCGGCATCAACCCCTACGCGCTGGGCTTCGCCATGTTCAGCGACCTGCGCCGCATCTGCGAGCACCCGACCGACGAGGACCGCGAGTGGTTTCCCGGCATCGCCGGCACGGACTGGCTCACGTCACTGGACTACGCGATGCGCCACTTCAAGGACGAGAGCTTCATCGGCCAGTACCTCTCGCCGCGGCTGATGCGCGAGTTCCGCCTGTTCACCATCGTCGACGACGCCACCCGCAGCGAGCTGGAGGTGGCCGCCATCCACGACGAGTCCGGCTACCGGCGGGTGCGCGAGTCGCTCTCGCGCCAGTACGACCTGAACTTCCGCGAGCCCTCCATCCAGGTCTGGAACGTGAACCTGCGCGGCGACCGCTCCCTGACCCTGCGCCACACCCGCCAGGGCGACCGCCCCCTGGACGACAGCGCCGAGGAGGTGATCAAGCACGTGGCGCGCCTGTGGGGCTTCAAGGTGCGCCTGGAGAGCGTCGATTCACAGGACCGGGTGGTCCAGCACTGGGAAGTGACGCCGCCGCCGCACCACAACGGCAATTGAGGCGCCGGCCGGCGTCGCGGACCCAGGTCGATACGACCACGATGACCAGCTTGATATTCATCAAGGGCGCAGGGTGATGACTTCTGTTCGAGCTTTGCAGGCCCTACCATGGATGCCCAAGCACAAGGAGAAGCCATGACCGAAAGCCAAGCCGCCGCACAGCGCGACAAGCTGATGTCCGACCTGAAGCTCGTGATCGAGGATGCGGAGGAACTCCTGCACCTCACCGCGGGCCAGACGGGCGAGAAGGTCGCCGAGATGCGCGCCCGCATCCAGGACCGCATGCAGCGGGCCCGCGCCGAGCTGGGCCGCCTGCAGGACGCTGCCGTCCACCAGGCGCGCCAGGCCGTCCGGGCGACGGACGAATTCGTTCATGAGCGACCCTGGACCTCGATCGGCATCGCCGCCGGCGTCGGCATGCTCGTGGGCATGCTGATCGCGCGCCGGTAAGCCGGCATGGGTGACCCGAAGGACGCCCCCGGCTTCCTGGCCTCCCTGCGCGCCTCGCTGGACGCGGGCCTGGAACTGCTCCAGGTCCGGCTTGCGCTCCTGGGCAACGAGCTCGAGGAGCAGAAGCTGCGTCTGGCCGAGGGCCTGGCGCTGACCCTGTTCGGCGCCATGCTGCTGGCGATCGCCACCCTGCTGGCCTGCGCCTTCGTGCTGGTCCTGTTCTGGGACAGCTACCGCCTGCCGGCGCTGGGCGTCATGACGGTGCTGCTCGGCGGCGGCGGCCTCTGGCTGCTGGCGGCCGGCCGGGAGCGGGTGCGCTCCAGCGGCTCGATGTTCCAGTCCAGCCTGGACGAACTGGCGCAGGACCGCGAGGCCCTGAGGCCGGCCCCGTCCGAGCCGCCGGAGGGCCGGTGAGCCGCGCCCTGCGTGACCTGCAGCGCCGCCGCGCCGTGCTGTGCGCGCGCAGCGGCATGGAGCGCCGGCGCCTGGCCGGCGAGCTCGCGGTGGTGGCCCAGCCCCTGGCCTGCGCCGACCGCGCCGTGGGCCGGGCGCGCCGGCTGGTGTCGCAGCCGGCCCTGGCGCTGGGCCTGATCGGCGCGCTCCTGGCGATCCGCCCTCGCCGCATCCTGAAGTGGTCGGGGCCGCTGCTGGCGGCCTGGCGCCTGTGGCGCGCCTTCCGCGGCCAGCGCTGACGCGCCGGGGTCCACACCGAACGCCCTGCCATCGCCCTTCGCCGGCCTGCCCGGCGCCCCTCGACGCCCTCAACCCCGGTTCTGCCGCTGCCGCGGCCGCCACCACTTGCGGCGTTCGCCGAGGCGCTCGAAGGGAAACAGGCTGCCCAGGTTGCCGGCCACCGACGAGAGCTGGCTGAGGCCGCGCCAGCCTTCCAGCAGGAATTCCTGGACCACCTCGCGCTCGCCCACCTCGCGGCCCTCGGCCACCCGCGAGAGCGCGTGCATCACGTACAGCCCGAGCAACGCCGAGGCGGCGAACAGGAAGTCCCAGTGGGCGAAACCGATCACCGCGAATTCGCCGCCGCCGCCGGGCGCGTTCCAGCGGATCACCGCGGACAGCTCGCGCGTGGCGGCGGCCTCGGCCAGGGCGCCGGCCAGCACCGGCGCCACGCCGCCGCCGAGGGCGCAGACCAGGCCGATGGCCGCGAGGTAGGCCGTGGCATTGGCCGCCGGCGCGAGCTTCAGCCCCAGGTTGCCCACGCCCAGGCCGATGCCTGCCGCGGCCACGCCCATGGCCACGTGCAGCAGGTGCAGCAGGGCCAGCCGCCAGCCCGGGTCGGCGACGCCGTCCACCGCCACCATCGCCAGCATCGCGCCGAAGTGCAGGGGCAGGGCCACGGCGAGGACGCCCTTGTTCGTCAGGCGGTCCGACAGCCGGCCCCACAGCACCAGCGTGAGCGCGTTGGCGACCTGGCTGACGACCCACAGGCGGGTGACCACGCCCAGCGGGTAGTCGAGCTGCTCCATGAGGAACACCGCGATGAAGGGCACGGCCAGGTTGGAGGCGATGGTCCAGGCGCCCAGGAACACCAGCACCCGGCGGAAGTTGCGATCGCGCAGCGGCGCGCGCAGGCGCGCGGCCAGGCCGGTGACGGGGCCGGCCTCCCGCATCTGCGGCTCGGGCGCGCGGGCCAGGTGGAAGGAGCTGACGAGCCCCGCCAGCGAGGCGGCCACGAAGGCCAGCGCGTAGGCCTCCAGCGGCGCGGCGGTGGCGGTGGCCGGGCGCGCCACCAGCGCGCCGGCGGCCAGCGTGCCCGCGCAGGACAGGGCGGTCGCCCAGAACAGCCGCCGCGCGAAGAAGCCGCCCAGCTGCGAGGGCGGTATGAGCTGGTGCAGCCAGGAGTTCACCGCGCAGCCGGCCACCGCGTGGAGCAGGGCGATGAGTGCCTGCGCCGCGAGCAGCGCCCACAGCGCGAGGCGGGGCGAGGGCAGCAGGGGCAGCAGCGCCATCGCGAGCAGCAGCAGGCGCGCCAGCGTCAGCAGGGTCACGCCGATCAGGCGGCGCCGGCGTACCCGTTCAACGAGCAGGGTGGCCGGCCACTGCGCCGCCTGGGTCACGAACGGGATCGCGGCCAGCAGCCCCACCTGCAGGGGCGTCGCGCCCAGCGCCAGGGCGAAGGCCACCAGCACGACGCCGCCGGAGAATGCGCCGGAGAGGCTGGCCCAGGCGAGGTCCTGCACCAGGGCGCGCTGGCCGGCCTGCAGCGCGCGGGGCGGGATGTCGGCGACCGGCCCCAGCACGCCGCCAGCGGGACTCATGGCCCCCAGCCCCCCGGCAGCCGGCGCTGGGCGTCGCGCAGCGCGTCGAGCAGCGGCTGGTGCACCACCCGGCCCATGCCGTTGGCGCCGTCGATATCCCACAGGCCCATGGGCAGCCAGTCGCGCGGGGCATGCCAGTCCTGCATGGCGAGGATCGGGTAGAGGCACACGCCGCGCAGCGGGATGCCCAGGGCGAGGATGCGCTCGACCTCGCGGGCCAGGCCGCGGAACCAGTCGGCGCGGTGCTCGCCCCAGTGCATGGTCTCGGTGATGAGGAGGTCGCCGCCATAGCGCTCCCAGACCCGGCGCACCAGCTCGGACAGCGGCTGGCGGCGCGGGTCGCCGTCGTGCAGCCATTCCTTGTGGCGGCCGTGGACCCACTGGCAGGTCCAGTAGTAGTTCACGCCGACCACGTCGAGCAGGGCGCGGCTGCCGCCCAGCTCGGGGTGCAGCCGCCCGCACAGGATGTCCCACGACTCGAACACGTGGCGTTCGTTGAACTCGCGCGCCGCGGCCACGGACTCGGGGCGGTCGTCCGGCGGCACCACCCGGCACAGCGGGTCGGCGTGGACGAAGCGCGCGCCGGGCACTTCGTCGCGGATGGCGCGCATGCCGCGCAGGGCCGCGCGCACCAGGGCCAGCTTGAGGTCCGCGGCCTGGCCGCGGCGGTGCGGCGCGAACTGCGCGTCATGGCCCGCGGCCCAGGCGAAGAAGGAGGGCTCGTTGACCGGCGTGAACCACAGCGTGCCCGCGGTGCGCCGGCGCAGGTGGCGGGCGCAGGCGGCGCAGTAGTCGGCAAAGCGCTCGGCGAAGGCCGGCGAGAGCAGGTCCAGGCCGGCGGGATAGCCGTAGTGGAACAGGTCCCAGATCACCTCCACGCCATGGCGCTGCGCCGCGCGCACCACCGGCTCGAGGCTGGTGAAGTCGTAGCGGCCGCCGCCGCGGTCCACCAGCGGCCAGCGCACCGCGTCGCGCGCGGCCAGGATGCCGACCTCGCGCAGGCGGCGGTAGTCGTCGTCCGCATGCAGGTCGTGCCAGGTGGCCGAGACCAGGTCGATCCAGTGGCCTTCTCGGTTGAATCCCGTGGCGCATTCGAAGCCGCCGAGGAAAAAGCTCTTGAACATGGGCGCGCGCGCTCCCCGGGCGAGGCATGGCCCGGCAGGGGGGAGGGGCAAGGGGCGTGCCTGGGGGATGCGTGCCGGCTGATCGAGGGCGGACGGGATGGCCCTGCCGAGTGACCGTTATTCAACGAGCGCGACCTGCGCGCCGTGAAATTTCTCGCCCACCTGATCGAAAGTCAGATCCAGCGCGGGCCGCGGACGAGCCGCGAGGGCAGAGAGCGACGCGAACGAATCGGGTCCGTGCTGGGCGGTGATGGCATGGCCATCGTGTTCCAACCGATCCTCGAAATCGCCGCGGAGAGGATGGCGGGCGGTGAAGCGCTGCCGCGGTTTACGTTGCATCCGCAACGCACCCCCGACGTCTGGTTCAGGGAGGCCGATGAAGCAGGCCTCCCTATCGAGCCGGAGGTGATGTCTGTTCAGAAGGCGACCGAAGCGTTTGATGCGCTGCCAGAGCCGCTGTATCTGGCCGTCAACGTCTTGCCGGCCACCGCGAAGAGCCGCGAGTTCCCAGGCTCCCTGGGTCGCCGTGACTTGAAAAGGGGCGTGCTCGAAGTGACCGAGCATTCGGCCGTATCTTGCGCGCGCTCGGTGTGACGTTCGCGCAAGGCTACTTTCTGGGCAAGCCCGGCCAACTTCCGACGGTGCATTAGGCACGGCCTGGCCACTGCCCACCTCCTGCTTGCCACCGATGCGGACGTCCGCGGGTTGAACGGGCACCCCTTCACCCGCCGGCCTGCAGGCGGGCGGCTCGGGCGGGCCAACCTCGCCCCGACGGGAGTCCCCGAACTGATGCAGCAGCGGGTGTTCGGGGACCCCGGCAATGACTCAGTTGTTGGTGATGCCCGCGGCCTTGATGACCGGGCCAAATTGCCTGCGATAGGCGGCGATCTGGTTCTCGAAGGCCTGGGCCGTGCCGCCCTCCACGGTGCCGCCAGACTCCTCGATGCGCTTGCGGATCGCCGGGTCCCGCAGGACCGCATTCACATCACGGTTGATCGCTGCAATGACGTGGGCTGGCGTGGTCCGCGGCGCGACGATGCCCCACCACAGCTTGCTCTCCAGGTTGGCCAGGCCCGACTCTTCCATCGTCGGGACGTCCGGGAGCATGGGCGAGCGGCTCTTGTCCATCACGGCCAGCGCCTTGAGTTTTCCTGCCTTCACGAACGTCTGGATTGGGCTGATGCCGGCCTCGTAGACACCGACCTAAGCTTCTCGAGTTTTCTCGAACTGGACGCTGCTCAGGCAGGAGCCCCTGGTGGCCCTGGTGCCGCAATCCCAGTCGCACCAGGAGCCGCTGGACCTGCTGCGAACCCAACCCTTCATACGCTATGACCGTTCGCTCGGCGGCGGCAAGCATGCCGACCGCTTCCTGCGCCAGCACGGCATCGAGCCGGCCGAGCGCTTTGAACTGAGCTCGCTGCTGGCGATCGCCATGATGGTCCATGAAGGCCTGGGCGTGTCCCTGGTGCCCGACATCGGCTCGCCCCTGACGGCCGGCCTGCGGGTGGCCTCCCTTCGCGTGGACGACAGCGGCGAGGCGCGCCGGTTCGGTGTGCTGTGGCAGCGGGGCTCGCCCAAGTCCCAGTTGATTTCGGCTTTCCTCCAGCAGACGCAATCGCAGGCCTGACATCCAGGCCTCGCCGCGTGGCGGGACACCCCCTCAGTCCAAGCCCTCCGGCGCCTCATCCCCGGAGGGCTCCAGCGGCGCATCCAGGGAATGCAGGAGCTGCCGGATCTCGCTTTTGACATGCTCCGAGCAATACCTCGCCAGGTCGCCGTGAAGCATGCGCAGGAGCACGTCGGTACGTGCGCAAAAGACATCGTCGTGGACAGGGCACATGGCGGACCTCCCCGGGGCAGAACGGATGGACCTAACCCATCCGTTAAGTGCACAACGATGGACGGACGGTTCCTGCCGACAAGGGGCTGAAGCCGTGCCGCCTGCCGCATCGGGTGCCCGGGCGATGCCCCCGGCTTCCAGGCCCCATGAAAAACGCCCGCGCAAGGCGGGCGTTCATTCAGCGAAGGCAGGCGCCGATCAGAGATCGCCCCACACTTCCTGCGCGGTCTCCACCACCAGGCGCAGCTTGGTGCGCTGGTCCTCGACGGCGATGTTGTTGCCGTGCACGGTGCTGGAGAAGCCGCACTGGGGCGACAGGGCCAGCTGCTCCAGCGGCGCATAGCGGGCGGCCTCGTCGATGCGGCGCTTGAGGTCGTCCTTGCTTTCCAGCTGGCCGAACTTGGTGGTCACCAGGCCCAGCACCACGGTCTTGCCCTTGGGCAGGTAGCGCAGCGGGCGGAAGTCGCCGGAGCGGTCGTCGTCGTACTCGAGGAAGTAGGCGTCGAGGTCCATTTCCTTGAGCAGGGCCTCGGCCACCGGCTCGTAGTTGCCGGCCGCGGCGTGCGTGCTCTTGAAGTTGCCGCGGCACAGGTGCATGGCCAGCAGCATGCCCTCGGGCTTCTGCGCCACCACCTTGTTGATGAAGGCGGCGTAGCGGTGCGGCAGCTCGTTGGGGTCGTCACCGCGCTGGCGGGCGGCCTCGCGCATCTTCTCGTCGCACAGGTAGGCGAGGTTGGTGTCGTCCATCTGCACGTAGCGGCAGCCGGCGGCGTAGAGGGCGCGCAGCTCGTCGCCGTAGGCCTTGGCCACGTCGTCGTAGAAGGCGGGATCCAGCTCGGGGTAGGCCTCGCGGCTGATGCCGGCGCGGCCGCCGCGGAAGTGCAGCATCGTCGGCGAGGGGATCGTCATCTTCGGGGTGCAGCCGGCCGGGGTCAGCGACTGCACGTACTTGAAGTTGTCGACCTCGATGTTCTTGGCGTGCGTGACCTTGCTGGTCACCTTCATCACCGGGGGCGCCAGGGCCTTGGTGCCGTCGGCATTGAGCACGCTGACCGGAATGTCGGCCACCACGCCACCGAGCTGCTCGAGGAAGTCGATGTGGAAGTAGGTGCGGCGGAACTCGCCGTCGGTGATGCTCTTGAGGCCCACGTCCTGCTGGAACTTGACGATCTCGGCGATCGCCTTGTCTTCCACGGCGCGCAGCTGCTCGGGGGTGATCTTGCCCTGGGCCTTCTGTTCACGCGCCTCGAGCAGGTATTGCGGGCGCAGGAAGCTGCCCACGTGGTCGTAGCGGGCGGGTAGTTTCATCATGGAGTCGTCTCCTCGGGGGACTGAAATGGAAAAGGGGGCCGAAGCCCCCGATCGTAACGCTGTGCCTCAGAGGTCCAGGACCAGCAGCTTGCCCTTGGCGCGCGAGCAGCAGGGGAGGAACTGGTCGTGGCAGGCCTTCTCGGCGTCGGTGAGGTACAGGTCGCGGTGGTCGACCTCGCCTTCCAGGACGCGGGTCAGGCAGGTGCCGCACACGCCCTGTTCGCACGAAACCATGATTTCCACGCCCTGGGCGGCCAGGGCGGTGCTGACCGGCTGGTCGGCGGGCACGGTGTAGGTCTTGCCGGTGGAGGCGATGCGCACCTCGAAGGCCTGGTCGCCGGTGGTGTCCTGCGGCGCGGCGCCGAAGTACTCCAGGTGCACGTGGTCGGCCGGCCAGCCCTGGGCCTTGGCCGTGTTCACCACGAAGTCGATGAAGCCGCCCGGGCCGCAGACGTAGATGCGGCTGCCGGCGGGGGCCTTCTTCAGGAGGGCGGGCAGGTCCAGCTTCTGGGCGGCGTCGCCGTCGTCCAGGTGCAGGTGGAAGCGCTCGCCGAAGGCCTGCATCTCGCCCACGAACGCGCTGCGCGCCAGCGAGCGGTTGCAGGCATGCAGCTCGAAGCTCACGCCGGTGGCGGCCAGGCGCTGGGCCATGCACAGCAGGGGCGTGACGCCGATGCCGCCGGCCAGCAGGATGATGTGCGGCGCGGCCACCAGCGGGAAGTGGTTGCGCGGCTCGCTGATGGTGAGCACGTCGCCCTCGCGCACCTGGTCGTGCATGGCGACCGAGCCGCCGCGCGAGGCCGGGTCGCGCAGCACGCCGATGCGGTAGTGGGTGGCATCGTGCGGGTCGTTGGCCAGCGAGTACTGGCGCACCAGGCCGCCGGGCAGGTGGACGTCGATGTGCGAGCCGGCGCTGAAGGCGGGCAGGGGGCCGCCGTCGGCGCGCGCCAGCTCGAAGCTGGCGATGCCCTCGGCTTCCTCGCGGCGCCGCAGCACCTTCACTTGGAGTTGGGTCATGGAGTCAGGCAGGAAAGGGCGGTCACAGGGCCGAGGGCGCCGGCTCCGTGGACTGCTCGGCGGCGATCAGCCGGTCGATGATACGGCGCGACTGCACGCCGCCGGCATCGATGTTCAGCATCAGCAGCTTGCGGTTCTTGTAGAGGGTGAGGTTGCGCTGCTGCGCCTCGAGCACCGCGGTGTCCTCGGCGAACACCTTGCCCTGGCCCTCGCGGATCTGGGCGGTGAGGTTGGTGTCCTTGGGGCTGAAGTTGCGGGCCATGCCCCAGAAGTACCACATCGTGGTCTCGGTCTCGGGGGTGATGAAGTCCACCACCGTGGCCGACACCTTGTACTCGGGGGGCGCGTCGTAGCCGCCCTTGCCGGCCACCGCCACGCCCACCTCGATCATGATGTGGCTGGGGGGCGTGAAGTGGCAGATCTGCCAGCGGTCCACCGGCTGGTGTTCGTCCAGGCCCTTGGCGCGCATGTTGGCGCGCCAGAAGGGCGGGGCGATCACGTTGTTCATGAAGCGGCTGGTGATGACCTCGTCGCCCACGGTCTTGGTCGACACCGGCGTCTCGTCGATCTCCTTCTGGCCGATGCTGGTGGTGTGCACATAGGTCTCGTGCGTGAGGTCCATCAGGTTGTCGACCATCAGGCGCCAGTCGCACTTGATGTGGTACAGGCCGCCGCCGTAGGCCCACTCGGGGTTGTCGGACCAGTGCGGGTGGTGGATGGTGGCGGGGTCGGCCTTGGCCGGGTCGCCGGGCCAGACCCAGATGAAGCCGTGGCGCTCGACCACCGGGTAGGCCTTGATGGCGGGGAAGCCGCCCACCCGCTGGCTCGGCATGGCGTGGGTCTTGCCGTCGCAGCCCATGACCAGGCCGTGGTAGCCGCACACCAGCTTGCCTTCGCAGACGTAGCCCAGGGACAGGGCGGCGCCGCGGTGGGGGCAGAAGTCCTCGAGGGCTGCGACTTTGCCCTCCTCGCCCCGGTAGAACACGATCTGCTCGCCGCAGATCATGCGGCCCAGGGGCTTGCTGTCGATTTCGTCGGGCGTGCAGGCGACGTACCAGGCGTTCTTCGGAAACATGGGAGTCCAGCGGTCAGTGAAGGGAAGGCCGCATTATGGTGTTCTGGATACTCGTTGTATACATTCACCTAGGGAAAACACTGATATTGGGGGTATGTTCGGGTTTGATCTGGGTCAAACGGTGATTTCTGCTGATACATTGAATACATGTCGAAGTCGACGGAACACGAAATCGCCCGCCCCGCCGAGTCCGAGCCCTCCGGCTCGCAGGCCGTGCGCGCCCTGTTGCGGCTGCGCGAGATGGTGCTGGCGGGCGAGCTGCCCTCGGGCAGCCGGATCGCCGAACTGTCGATCGTGGAGAAGCTGGGCGTCTCGCGCACCCCGATCCGCGCCGCCCTGCTGCGGCTGGAGCAGGAGGGCCTGCTCGAGGCCCTGCCCGCGGGCGGCTACGCCGTGCGCTCCTTCACCGAGCGCGACGTGCACGATGCGATCGAGCTGCGCGGCACCATCGAGGGCCTGTGCGCCCGCCTGGCCGCCGAGCGCGGCGTGGCCCCCGGCATCCTGGCCGACGCGCGCGAGTGCCTGGACGGCATCGACGCGGTGCTGGGCCAGCCCGCCCTCGACGACGAGGCCTTCGCCCGCTACACCGAGCACAACGAGCGTTTCCACAACCTGCTGTCCGAGATGGTGGGCAGCGGCACCCTGGCCCGCGAACTCGACCGGGTGGTGCGCCTGCCCTTCGCCTCGCCCTCGGGCTTCGTGGTGCTGCAGGCCAACTCGCCCCGCTCGCGGGACATGCTGATCGTGGCCCAGGACCAGCACCGCCAGGTGCTCGACGCCATCGAGGCGCGCGAGGGCGGCCGGGCCGAGGCCATCATGCGCGAGCACTCGCGGCTGGCGCAGCGCAACCTGCGCGAGGCGGTGGCGACCCGCAGCCTCGACCGCATGCCGGGTGTGCGCCTGATACGACAACGTGGCTGAGACGGACCGCCTCGGAGTACCATCCGCGAGCACCCGTCGCTCGGTCATAGCACGGCGTCGGAAATAGCAAACTGCAATAACTGATATCGCCCACCGATCCAACCGGAATCCAAACTAGGAGAGAGACCATGAAGAAGCGCACCCTCGTCCAGGCCCTCGTCGGCGCGGCCCTGATCTCCGCCAGCGGCCTCTCGCTGGCGCAGCAGGCCCCGTTCAAGATCGGCCTGATCCTCCCCATGACCGGCCAGCAGGCCACCACCGGCCGCCAGATCGAGGCCGCCGCCAAGCTGTGGATGGCGCAGAACGGCGACACCGTCGCCGGCCGCAAGGTGCAGCTGATCGTCAAGGACGACACCAGCCTGCCCGACGTCACCCGCCGCCTGGCCCAGGAACTGATCGTCAACGACAAGGTCGACGTGATCGCCGGCATGGGCATCACCCCGTCCGCGATGGCCGTCGCGCCGCTGGCCACGCAATCCAAGACGCCGCTGGTGGTGATGGCCGCCGCCACCTCCAGCATCACCGAGGCCTCGCCGTACATCGTGCGCACCAGCTTCACGCTGCCGCAGGCCTCCGTGGCCCTGGCCGACTGGGCGCCCAAGAACGGCATCAAGCGGGTCGTGACCCTGGTGACCGACTACGGCCCGGGCATCGACGCCGAGCGCTTCTTCAAGGACCGCCTCCTGTTCAACGGCGGTACCGTCCCCGAGTCGCTGCGCGTGCCGCTGCGCAACCCGGACTTCGCCCCCTTCCTGCAGAAGGTGCGTGACATCAAGCCCGACGCCCTGTTCGTCTTCGTGCCCTCCGGCGCCGGCGCCGCGGTGATGAAGCAGTTCCTCGAGCGCGGCATGGACAAGGCCGGCATCAAGCTCATTGGCACCGGCGACGTCACCGACGACGACCAGCTGAACGACATGGGCGACGGCGCCCTGGGCGTGGTCACCTCGCACCACTACTCGGCGGCCCACCCCTCCGCCGCGAACAAGAAGTTCGTCGAGGCCTTCATGAAGGCCAACAAGAACCTGCGCCCCAACTTCATGGCCATGGGCGGCTACGACGGCATGCGCGTGATCTACGAAGCCCTCAAGAAGACCGGCGGCAAGGGCGGCGGCGACGCCCTGCTGGCCGGCATGAAGGGCCAGATCTTCGAGAGCCCGCGCGGCCCCGTCTTCATCGACGCCCAGACCCGCGACATCGTCCAGAACATCTATCTGCGCAAGGTCGAGAAGAAGGACGGCCAGCTCTGGAACATCGAGTTCGACGTGATCAAGGACGTCAAGGACCCGGGCAAGACCAAGTAAGGACGCACCCGAGCGAGTGCCGTCCGGCCCCCGCCGGACGGCACTTTTTGCAAGAGGGGGCGTTCGCCCGCCGGGCCATGCCGTCGCGGCATAGCTGGTAGATCAGGTTCTCTTTGAGGTTATCCATCCGAAATGGTTGCGCGCGCAACAAAATATGGGGTTTACCCGGAAGGTCCGGGAGCCCATGGCCCGTTCGCGGGCTGATTGTTGTTCCGTGCAAGGAGAGAACCCCATGAAGAAGCGAATCCTGATCCAGGCCCTGGCCGCCGCAGCCCTGCTGCCCGCGGCGGGCGTCGCGGTCGCCCAGCAGGCCCCGTTCAAGGTCGGCCTGGTCCTGCCCATGTCGGGCCCCTTCGCCACGCACGGCAAGCAGATCGAGGCGGCGGTGCGCCTGTACATGGCGCAGAACGGCGACGCGGTCGCCGGCCGCAAGGTGCAGGTGATCGTCAAGGACGATACCGGCATCCCCGACGTGGCCAAGCGCCTGGCGCAGGAGCTGGTGGTCAGCGAGCAGGTGGACGTGCTGGCCGGCTTCGGCCTGACCCCGCTGGCGCTGGCCTCCGCGCCGGTGGCCACGCAGTCCCGGACGCCCCTGGTGGTGATGGGCGCGGCCACGTCCAGCATCACCCAGGCCTCGCCCTACATCGTGCGCACCGGCTTCACCCTGCCGCAGGTGACCATCGGCATCGCCGACTGGGCGCCCAAGAACGGCATCAGGAAGGTCGTCACCCTGGTGACCGACTACGGCCCGGGCCTGGACGCGGAGAAGTACTTCAAGGACCGCTTCACCTTCAACGGCGGCCAGGTCGTCGAGAGCGTGCGCGTGCCCCTGCGCAACCCGGACTACGCGCCCTTCCTGCAGAAGGTGCGTGACCTCAAGCCCGACGCGCTGTTCGTCTTCGTGCCCTCGGGGGGCGGCTCGTCCCTGATGAAGCAGTTCGCCGAGCGTGGCCTGGACAAGGCCGGCATCAAGCTGATCGGCCCTGGCGACGTCACCGACGACGACATCCTCAACGCCATGGGCGACGTCGCCCTGGGCGTGGTCACCTCGCACCACTATTCCGCCGCGCACGAGTCGCCCCTGAACAAGAAGTTCGTCGAGGCCTTCGAGAAGGCCAACAAGATGCGCCCCAACTTCCACGCGGTGGGCGGTTACGACGGCATGCGCGTGATCTACGAAGCCCTGAAGAAAACCGGCGGCAAGAGCGGCGGCGACGCCCTGCTGGCCGGCATGAAGGGCCAGCTGTTCGAGAGCCCGCGCGGCCCCATCTTCATCGATGCGCAGACCCGCGAGGTCGTGCAGAACGTCTACATCCGGAAGGTTGAAAAGAAGAACGGACAACTCTTTAACATCGAGTTCGCCACGATCAAGGACGTCAAGGACCCTGCCAAGGGTTCCTGATGCCCGAGGAGGCGGCGCGCCACGGCGCGTCGCCTCGCCGCCCGCCCGCACGGCACCCCTGCGGGATTGACTGCCTGCGTCACTTTATCGATCCATGCTCACCATCCTCTTTGACGGCATCGCCTACGGCATGCTGTTGTTCATCCTGGCCCTGGGGCTGGCGGTGACGATGGGCCTGATGAACTTCATCAACCTGGCCCACGGCGCCTTCGCCATGACCGGCGGCTACATCACCGTGCTGCTGATGCAGCGCGCCGGCGTTCCCTTCCTGGCCTGCCTGCCGCTGGCCTTCCTGGGCGCGGCCTTGCTGGGCGGCATCCTCGAACGCACCCTGTACCGCCCGCTGTACAAGCGCCCGCACCTGGACCAGGTGCTGTTCACGATCGGCCTGGTCTTCATGGCCACCGCCGCGGTGGACTACTTCATCGGCTCGACGCAGCAGATCATCCAGCTGCCCGACTGGCTCAAGGGCCGCACCGAGATCGGCGAGGGCGCGCTCATGCTGGGCATGGGCCACTACCGCCTGTTCATCATCGCGGTGTGCGCGGCGCTGACCATCGGCCTGCAGTACATCCTCTCGAGCACGCGCTTCGGCAGCCGCCTGCGCGCCTCGGTCGACGACCAGCGCGTGGCCGCCGGCCTGGGCATCAACGTGAACATCGTGTTCCTCTCGACCTTCGCCTTCGGCTGCGGCCTGGCCGGCCTGGGCGGCGCACTGGGCGCGGAGGTGCTGGGCCTGGACCCGAACTTCCCGCTGAAGTTCATGTTCTATTTCCTGATCGTCTGCGCCGTCGGCGGCACCTCCTCGATCACCGGCCCGCTGCTGGCCGCGCTGCTCGTGGGCATCGCCGACGTGGCGGGCAAGTACTACATCCCCAAGCTGGGCGCCTTCATCGTCTACACCGTCATGATCGCCATCCTGATCTGGAAGCCGCAGGGCCTGTTCGTTCGCCAGGGAGGCAAGGCATGAGCGCCACCAAGACCGACAACAACAACCGCGAGCAGGCCCAGCGCTCGCTGCTGGACGCGGGCCGCATGCGCGCCTGGGAGCCGGTGCTGTGGCTGGCGATGTTCGCCGCCCCGCTGCTGTTCACGCAGCATGCCGCCATCGTCAACGAGATCGCCATCGTGGCGCTGTTCGCCATCTCGCTGGACCTGGTGCTGGGCTACACCGGCATCGTCTCGCTGGGCCATGCGGCGTTCTTCGGCTTCGGCGCCTACGCCGCGGCCCTGTTCGCCAAGCACCTCAACCCGGACCCGCTGCTGGGCCTGCTGGTCGCCACCGTGCTGACCACCGCGCTGGGCGCGGTCGCCAGCCTGACCATCCAGCGCGGCACCGACCTGACCCGCCTGATGGTGACCCTGGGCGTGGCCCTGATCCTGCTGGAGCTGGCCAACAAGCTCGACTGGCTCACCGGCGGCGCCGACGGCCTGCAGGGCGTGGTCATCGGCCCGCTCCTGGGCACCTTCGAGTTCGACCTGGCCGGCCGCACCGGCGCGCTGTACTCGCTGGCGATGCTGCTGGTGGTGTTCATCATCGCCCGCCGCCTGGTGAACTCGCCGTTCGGCGGCACGCTCAAGGCGATCCGCGACAACCGCCTGCGCGCCATGGCCATCGGCATCCCGGTGGCCCAGCGCCTGGCCGTGGTCTACACCGTGGCCGCGGCCATGGCCGGCGTTTCCGGCGCGCTGCTGGCCCAGACCACCGGCTTCGCCTCGCTGGACGTGTTCGACGTGCACCGCTCGGCCGACGTGCTGCTGATGCTGGTCATCGGCGGCACCGGCTGGCTGTGGGGCGGCGTGTTCGGCGCGATCGTGTTCAAGCTGATGTACGACGTGCTTTCGAGCATCACCCCGCAGTACTGGACGTTCTGGCTGGGCCTGTTCCTGGTGGTGCTGGTGCTGGTCGGCCGCGACCGGCTGCTGCGCCCCTGGACCTGGTTCGGCGGCAAGAAGGGAGGCGCGCAATGAGCGGCCATCACGGCGATACCCAAGAAATCGTGCTGTCGGCCCAGGGCCTGGTGAAGCGCTTCGGCGGCATCACCGCCACCGGCAACGTCAACCTCGACCTGCGCAAGGGCGCCCGCCATGCGCTGATCGGCCCCAACGGCGCCGGCAAGACCACGCTGATCAACCTGCTCACCGGCGTGCTGCCGCCCACCGAGGGCAAGATCGTCCTCAATGGCGTGGACATCACCCGCCTGGCGCCGCACGAGCGCGTGCGCCGCGGCATGGTGCGCACCTTCCAGATCAACCAGCTGTTCTCGTCGATGACCCCGCTGCAGACGCTGGCGCTGGTCATCTCGCAGCACCGCGGCCTGGGCGGGCGCTTCTGGCAGCCCCTGGGCGGCGACAAGGCCGTGACCGAACGCGCCTACGAGCTGCTGGAGCACTTCCACCTCGCGGAGGTGATGGACCAGGTGACCGAGCAGCTGGCCTACGGCAAGCGCCGCCTGCTGGAGATCGCCATCGCCTTGGCCTGCGAGCCCAAGGTGCTGCTGCTCGACGAGCCGGTGGCCGGCGTGCCGGCCGGCGAGCGCGAGGAGATCCTGGCGACCGTGGCGGCCCTGCCGTCCGATGTCTCGGTGCTCCTGATCGAACACGACATGGACCTCGTCTTCAGCTTCGCCAAGCGCATGACGGTGCTGGTCAACGGCACGGTGCTGACCGAGGGCGACCCGGAGCAGATCGCCAACGACCCGCAGGTCAAGGCGGTTTACCTGGGCCATGGAGAAGACGCGCATACGGAGGCCGCGCATGGCTGAACTTCTGAAAGTGCAGGACCTGTCCGCCGGCTATGGCGAGGCGGTGGTCCTCAATGGCGTGTCGTTCGAGCTGGAGGAGGGCCAGACGCTGGCCCTGCTCGGTCGCAACGGCACCGGCAAGACCACGCTGATGAACACCATCGCCGGCGCCACGCGCCAGCATGGCGGCAGCATCTCCCTGGGGGGCGTCGCGCTGCACAAGCTGGCGCCGCACCAGCGCGCCGCGGCCGGCATCGGCTGGGTGCCGCAGGAGCGCAACATCTTCAAGTCGCTCACCGTGCACGAGAACCTCACCGCCGTGGCCCGCCCCGGCAAGTGGACGCCCGAAGGCGTCTACCAGATGTTCCCGCGACTGGCCGAGCGCAAGGGCAACCTGGGCACGCAGCTGTCCGGCGGCGAGCAGCAGATGCTGGCCGTGGGCCGGGCCCTGGTGCTGAACCCGAAGCTGCTGCTGCTCGACGAGCCGCTGGAGGGCCTGGCGCCCATCATCGTGGAGGAACTGCTCAAGGCCATCCGCCGCATCACCCGCGAGGAGGGCCTGTCGGCCATCATCGTGGAGCAGCATCCGCAGGCCATCCTCGCCATCTCCGACAGCGCGGTCGTCCTCGACCGCGGCACCATCGTCCACCGCGGCACCGCGCGCGAGCTGCGCGAGGACCTGGCCCTGGTCGACCGGCTGCTCGGCGTGGCGCGCTGACGCCGTCCTTCCCTTGACGGGCCCTGCGGGGCCCAGGAGACCTTCCATGACGCAACGTCGCCAATTCCTGCTCCAGTCGGCCGCCCTGGCGGGCGCCGGCCTGGCCCCCCTGGGCGCCTTCGCCCAGCAGCCCGCCGGCTTCCCGAGCAAGCCGATCCGCATCGTCGTGCCCTTCGGCGCTGGCGGCGTGGCCGACCTGACCGCCCGCGCGGTGGGCCAGGCGCTGTCCGACCGCGTCGGCCAGTCGGTCGTCATCGAGAACAAGCCGGGCGCCGGCGGTGTCGGCGCCGGCGAGGCGGTCGTGCGCTCCGACGCGGACGGGCACACCCTGCTTCTCATGAGCAATGCCACCGCGGTCAGCGCCACGCTGTTCCGCAAGCTGCCGTTCGATGCGCAGAAGGACTTCGCGCCGGTGTCCCTGCTGGCCGTGTTCGACCTGGCGATCGTCGTGCCCGCGAACTCGCGCTGGCGCACCTTCGCCGACTTCCTGGCCGAGGCCAAGGCCAACCCCGGCAAGATCAACCTCGGCACCATCGCCATCGGCAGCACGCAGAACCTGGCGGCGGAGCTGTTCAAGTCCACCGCCGGCGTGGACGTGCAGGTCGTGCCGTTCAACGGTACGCCCGCGGTCATCACCGCGCTGCGCGGCGGCTCGATCGACGCCGCCGTCGAGATCCTCGGCCCGGTGCGCACCCAGATCACCGCCGGCGCATTGCGCCCGCTGGCGATCATGGGCGAGAAGCGCGAGCCCACCCTGGCCGACGTGCCCACCGTGGCCGAGGCGCGCGGCCCGCTGACCGGCTTCAACGTGGCCTCCTGGAACGCGCTGGCCGCACCTGCCGCCACGCCGCGTGACCGCATCGCCTACCTGAACCGCGAGCTGAACGCGGTCCTCACCCAGCCCGCGCTGAAGCAGAAGCTGGCGGCCCTCGAGGTGGATGCCCGCCCGAGCACGCCCGAGCAGCTCGGCCAGCTGCTCGCCAGCGAGACCAAGCGCTGGGGCGACGTGATCACCCGCGCCAACATCCCGCGCCAGTAAGCGCGCCAGCCAGCGCGCCGCGAGGCGGCGCCAAGGATCCCCCATGCGTCTCGGAGTCATCGGCTACGGCGAGGTCGGCAAGACCTTCGCCGCCGGCCTGAAAGCCCAGGTCAGTGCCGTCTCGGCCTGGGACCTGAAGTTCGGCCACGGCGCCGACCCCCGCCAGCGCGAGGCCGAGGCGGCGCACGCCGCGGCGGCCGGCGTCACCGCCCAGCCCTCGATGCAGGCCTTGTGCGAGGCCAGCGACCTGGTGATCTCCGCGGTCACCGCGTCGAACACGCTGGCGGTGGCCGGGGAGGCGGCCGCCTTCCTGCGCCCGGGCATGGTCTTCCTCGACCTGAACTCGGCCTCGCCCGGCACCAAGCAGCAGTGCGCCGCGCGCATCGACGCCACCGGCGCGCACTACGTGGAGGCCGGCGTCATGACCTCGGTGCCGCCCTACGGCATCAGGGTGCCGATGCTCCTGGGCGGCGCCCGGGCCGCCGAACTGGCGGCGCGCCTGCAGGCCTGGGGCATGGATGCCCGGCCCGTGTCCGAGCAGCTGGGCGTGGCCAGCGCCATCAAGATGTGCCGCAGCGTGATGATCAAGGGCCTGGAGGCGCTGGTCATCGAGAGCTACACCACGGCCCGCGCCTACGGCGTCGAGGACCACGTGCTGCCCACGCTGGCGGAGACCTTCCCGCAGATCGACTGGTCGGCGCAGGGCGCCTACTTCTTCAGCCGCGTCGTGCAGCACGGCAAGCGCCGCGCCGAGGAGATGCGCGAGTCGGCCAACACCGTGCGCGAGGCCGGCTTCGAGCCGGTCATGACCGCCGCCATCGCCGGCAAGCAGCAGTGGGTGGCCGACCAGGCCGCCGGCGGCGTGTTCCGCGAGGTGGCCCCGGGCGCCCGCTGGCAGGACTATGCCGACGCGCTGATCGCGGCGCGAAAGGGCTGACGACTTGCTCGCGATCCTCAGCGTCACCACGCCCATCTACCTCCTCATCGCCCTCGGTTACGTGTGCGTGCGCGCCGGCCTGTTCGCGCGGGCCGACATGCGCCTGTTCGGCAAGTACGTCATCAACCTCGCGCTGCCCGCGCTGATCTTCGGCTCGCTGGCTCAACGCCCGATCGGCGACGTGGTCAACCCGGTCTACCTGCTCGCCTATGCCGCCGGCTCGCTGGCGACGATGGCGCTGGGCGTGCTGTGGGCGCGCAAGGCCGGGGGCAAGCCGATGTCGGCCGCGGCCATCATGGGCATGGGCGTGGCCTGCCCCAACAGCGGCTTCGTCGGCCTGCCCCTGGTCACGCAGGTGTTCGGCAGCAGCATCGGCGGCCTGAACCTGGGGCTGGCGGTGATCGTCGAGAACATCGTCCTGATTCCCGCGGCCCTGGCCCTGGCCGAGAGCGACCTGGGCGAGGCCGGGGCCGGCGCCACCCGGGCGCAGCGCCTGCGCAATGCCCTGGCGCAGTCCCTGCGCGGCATGGCGCGCAACCCGATGGTCTGGGGGGTGGTCGCCGGCCTGGCGTGCTCGCTCGCCGGGCTGCAGCTGCCGGCGCCGCTGGGGCGCGCGGTCGGCCTGCTGGCCACCTCGTGCTCGGCGATCGCGCTGTTCGTGGTCGGCGGCACCCTGGTGGGCTTCGGCCTGCGCGGGGCCTGGCGCGACGTCTCGGCGATCGCGGTGGGCAAGCTGCTGGTGCACCCGCTGCTGGTGATGCTCCTGGTGATGGTGCTGCCGCCGATGCAGCGCGAGCTGCAGATGGCGCTGGTCCTCACCGCGGCGGTGCCGATGATGGGGATCTACCCGATCCTGGCCCAGCGCCATGGCCACGACGGCATGGCGGCCTCGGCCCTGCTGGGGGCGACCATCGCCTCGTTCTTCACGCTGACCGGCCTGCTCTGGCTGCTGCAGGCGCCGGTCTGAGGCGCGCTATCGCGTGACCTGAAGGCGGGGCCGGTGCGGCGTGGGGGCGGCCGCCGCGTCAGCGGCAGGCCCGCCCGATCCAGTCCGCGGCCTGCTGCAGGGCCTGGTCCGCGGCGGGCGTGGGAAAGGCCAGGAAGCCGTGGACCATGCCCTCGTACCGGCGCATCGTCACCGCGACGCCCGCGGCCTGCAGTCGCTGCGCGTAGCGTTCCGCCTCGTCACGCAGCGGGTCGTAGCCGGCCGTGAGCACCAGCGCCGGCGGCAGGCCGTCGAGGCGCTCGGCCCGCAACGGCGCGGCATAGGGGTGGGTGCGGTCGGCTTCGCGGGCCAGGTACTGCGCCCAGAACCAGCGCATGTCCGCCGCGGTCAGGTAGTAGCCCTCGGCGAACTCGCGCATCGAGCCGGTGGCCGGCTCGGGGTGGTCGGCCACCGGGTAGAACAGCACCTGCCCGCGCAGCGCCGGGCCGCCCAGGTCGCGCGCACGCAGCGCCGTCACCGCCGCCAGGTTGCCGCCGGCGCTGCCGCCCGCCACGAAGACCCGCGCCGGGTCCACGCCCAGCGCGCCGGCCCGGGCCACGGCCCACTGGAGGGCGGCCCAGGCGTCGTCGGGCGCGGCGGGGAACTTGTGCTCGGGCGAGAGCCGGTACGCCACCGACATCACCCGCACGCCCGCACGGGCGCACAGCACGCGGCAGACATGGTCGTAGTTGCCCTCGATGGTGCCAAAGACAAAGCCGCCGCCGTGGAACAGGACCACCAGGGGCAGGGCCTGCGGCGCGCCGGGCGCGTCATGCGTACCCGGCGGCGGCGCGTACAGCCGTACGCGGATCGTGCGGTCGCCGGCGTCGATGTGCCGGTCCTCCACCGCGCCCACGGGCTGGACCGGGCCGGCGCCGCCGATGCGCTCGCGCGGCTGGCGCAGCTGGGCCAGCGGCCGCTGGTGCATCGGGGGCTGGGCGTTGATCGCGGGCAGCAGGGCGGCGATCTCGGGCGCGAGCGTCATGCCGGGCCCCCGTTCACTGTTCGGCCGTGATGCCGTACTCGCGCACCAGCGCCTCCCACTTCTGCTGGTCGCTGCGGATCAGGGCCTGGAACTCGGCCCGGCTGGTCGGGGCCGGCACCATGTTCTGCGACAGCAGCAATTCGGCGAAACGGGGCGTGCGCAGGATGGCGGTCGCCTGGGCGTTCAGCTTGTCCAGCACCTTGGGGTCGGTGCGCGCCGGGGCCAGCAGGCCCCACCAGATCGCCTGGTCGTAGTCGGCCAGGCCCGGGATGCCGGACTCCGCGATGGTGGGCACGTGGGGCAGCGCCACGAAGCGCTTGCCCGAGGTGACGGCCAGCGCCCGCAGCTCGCCCGACTTGATGTGGGGTCCGGCCACCGCCGGCGTGGCGAACTGGATCTCGAACTGCTGGCTCAGCTGCGCCATCACCGCCGGGCCCGAGCCCTTGTAGGCGATGTGCACCAGCTGGATGCCGGCCAGCTTGTTGAACAGCAGGGGCGCGAGGTGGCCGGGGGTGCCCACGCCGGCGCTGCCGAAATTCAGCTTGCCCGGGTTGCGGCGGGCCAGCTCGACGAAGTCCCGCAGGGTCTGGATCGGCGAGGACTTGTGCACCACCACCACCAGCGGCGCGGTGGCCAGCACCGTGACCGGCGCGAAGTCGGTCGCCAGGTCGTAGCCGGGGTTCTTGTAGATGAAGGGGTTGATGACGTGCGAGTTGTTGGCCGCCAGCAGGGTGTAGCCGTGGGGCTGCGCCTTGGCGGTGAACTGCGCGCCGATGTTGCCGCCCGCGCCGCCGCGGTGGTCCAGCAGCACCGGCTGCTTCAGGCGTTCGCCGAGTTCGGCCGCCAGCGGCCGCATCACCACGTCGGTGCCGCCGCCCGGGGCGTAGGGGATGACGACCTGGATCGGCTGGGCCGGGTAGTCCTGCGCCTGGGCCAGCAGGGGCGCGGCGCCGGCGCACAGGATGGCGGCAGAAGTTTTAATAAATCGAAAAAACATTCGAACTCCTGAATTTTTCGGGCGGTTCGATGCTAACGCCGGCGGGCCGGCTGCGGGCCGGTTCCCGACCGATTCCCGGGGCCGCCGCAGGCGATGGGTGTCACCCCGGCGTCACCGGGCCGGGCCTCGCGTTCAGTGCTCGCCGAGGTCCATCCCCGGCCCGGCAGGGCTGCGCGGGATGACGTGGCCGGGGATGGAGGAGGACGAGGTCGACGAGGTCGCGGTGGTCGTGGAGGCCGCGGGGGGCGTGGAGGTCGTCGTCGTGGACGTGGACGTGGCCTCGGGGAGCGGCGCGGCCTCCTCGAGCCACTGCGCCCATTCGGCGCGGGTGGACGGCCGGACCAGGTCCAGGATCCTCTGGCGGGTGCGCGCCAGGTCCATGGCCAGGTTCCCGGGGCCGCCGGACGTGAGGTCGAGGTCATAGCGGCCCGCCGGGTCGATGCGGGCCACGGCCAGCGCGGCCGCGCCCTTGTGCGCCGCCGGGCGGGGGCAGTGCCTGAGGTCGGCGAGGTGGTCGCGGACCTGGTCGTCGCTGGCGGGCCTGCCCCAGGACGCCAGTGCGCCCAGGCAGCCGGCCAGCTGCCCCGGGGTCAGGGGGATACGGTCCTCCAGCAGCGCGCCCGTCATCAGCCGGGACTGGAGCAGGTCACCCGCGGTGCCGCCCGCCAGCCCCTCGACGATGGAGGCGCAGGTCTCGGGGGCGAGACGGGTGGGCGCGCCGGACGCGGCATCCACGACCGGGGCCAGCATCCCGCGCAGCAGGTCCACGCGCAGGTGGGCGGGCTGGGCCACCGCCTCGCTGGCCGTACGCAGGGCGCCGACCAGGCGGTAGGCGTGCATCGGGACCGCGTTGCGCCCGCCGCGGGCCTGGTAGATGCCGGTCGCGAAGGTGGCGAGGCGGCGCTCGTAGTCCCCGGCGCCGGTGCAGGCCGAGGCCATGCCCCGCACCAGGTCGCCCAGTGCCGCCCTCAGGCGGCCCGGTCGCACCGGCCGGTCCTGGCTCCCCGCCCAGCGGCCGGCCTCGAGGACCTCCCGCAACTCGCGGGCCTGGGCCGCGGGGCCCACGCCCACCGCCTGCAGCCGACCCGCCAGGGCCACGCCCAGGGCGAGCCGGTCGGCGCGCCGGCCCAGGTTGCGGCAGGCGTAGCGCAGGACTTCGCCGAGGGCGGCGGCGCGCTGCCCCGGGTCCTCCAGGTCCCGCTCGCCGAAGATCACTTCCATGCTCCGCCAGGCCGAGCCTTCCTGCGGCCAGTGGAAGCCGGTGCCCAGGGCGGGCGTAAGGCGTACCCCGGAGGCCGGGGCCGGGGTCGCCTCCTCGGGCAGGCTGTCCAGGTCGGCCTCGGGCTCGCGCCCGCGCTTGAACTGGCCGGAGGCCTTGCCCTCGCGCACGACCGCGACATGGCGGGCCTGCAGGGGCGCGGCGTCGCCCGCGTCCTGCGCGGGAGCGAGGGAGGTGGGGAAGGGGGGGTGGCCCGGGGCGCGCCCGAAGCGCGGGAGCGACACGCTGCGGGCCGTCCACTGGGCCGGCGTCTCGGCGGCGTCGGAGCCGGAGGTCTTGCCGTCGACGAGCAGGGGGGATGCGCCGCTCGGGTGGAGGGCGAGGGAGGGCTGGCGGGGCGGGGTCTTGTCCATGGCGGCGCTTTCGGATTGAAAAACGCCATGGGTGGGGGGGGCGGCACTCCGGTTCCCGGCTTCGGTGCGCCGTCGTCCTCGGCGGTGCCGGCCCCGCTCAGTCGGCCAGCAGCCGCAGCGCGGTCGCCCGGATCAGGTCCACCGTCGCCCGCTGCGTCAGCGTGGCCGGTCGCAGCGAGCTCACCGCCAGCGACAGCTGGCTGCGCAGCGGCGGCGTGCCGATGGGGCGCATGCTGAAGGCCTGCGGGCGCGCCGAGGTCTGCACCGCGTTGCGCGAGAGGATGGCGCTGCCGGTGCCGTCCGCCACCAGCTCGAGGATCGAGGACACGCCGTCGATCTCCAGCGCGATCGTCGGCTTCAGGCCCTGGTTGGCCATCTCGGATTCCACCAGCATCCGGATCGCGTTTGGCCGGCTGGGAATCACCAGGGGCAGCTTCGCCACGTCGCGCAGCGGCACCGGGCGCGTCGGCGCGGCGGCCTTGCCGCCGGAGCGCGCCTGCACCAGGTACAGGCTCTCGGCCACCACCGGCGTGACCTCCAGGTCGGCCGCCGCCGTGGCGTTGTACAGCAGGGCGATGTCCAGCCGGCCCGAGGCCAGGGACTCGCGCATGCCGGTGGACAGGGCCTCGGTGATGGACAGCGAGGCCTCGGGCATGTGCTCGCGGAAGGCGTGGATCAGGGGCACGGCCAGCACCTTGGCAACGGAGGGCGGCAGGCCCAGGGCGACCCGGCCGGCCAGCGCGCCGCGCACCCGGCCCAGCTCCTCGCGGGCGCGCTCCACCTGGTGGAGGATGCCGCGGCCATGTTCGAGCAGCAGCTTGCCGGCCTCGGTGGGCGTGGCGCCCCGGCCATTGCGCACCAGCAGGTTCTGGCGAAGCTCCACCTCCAGCAGGCGCACCTGGCGCGAGAGGGCGGGCTGGGCCACGTCCAGCGCGATGGCGGCGCGGGTGAAGCTGCCCATCTCGGCGACGCGCACGAAGTACTCGAGTTGCTTGAGGTCCATGTCCGGTGTCTGGCGATTTATTTATACCTTCGGTTCGATTATGCCGATCCTGTATAGCTGGTAGTGGGCGCCTCACCTTCCCCGGGCCGGCCCGCCGAACCAGAATGCGCGGATGCAACCTGAAGCGACCTCCGCCCTGCGCGGCATCTCCTCGATGGCCACCCGCCAGCTGCTCGCGGAACTGGCGCAGGCCTGGCAGGCCCGCAGCGGCCAGGCCGTCGCCATCGAGTCCGTCGGCGGCGTCGATGCCGCCAAGCGCGTGCAGGCCGGCGAGGCCTTCGACGTGGTGATCCTCGGCAGCGACGCCATCGACAAGCTCATGGCCGCCGGCTGCCTGGAGCCCGGCTCCAAGGTGGACCTGGTGCTTTCGGGCACCTCGGTGGCCGTGCCGCGCGGCGCCGCGCTGCCGGACCTCTCCAGCGAGGAGGCGGTGAAGCAGGCGGTGCTGGCCGCGCCCTCCGTGAGCTATTCCACCGGCCCCAGCGGCGTCGCCCTGGCCCGGTTGTTCGAGCGCTGGGGCATCGCCGCCCAGGTGCAGCCCAAGGTCGTCACCCCGCCGCCGGGCACGCCCGTGGGGTCGCTGGTGGCCAGGGGCGAGGTGGCCCTGGGCTTCCAGCAACTGAGCGAACTGATCCACGTCGAGGGCATCACCATCGCCGGCGCGCTGCCGCCCGCCATCGCCATCGACACCATCTTCTCGGCCGCCGCCTGCAAGGGCACGGCCCGCGGCGCCGAGGTGCGCGCCATGCTGGCCTTCATGGCCTCGCCCGAAGCGGCCGACGCCAAGCGCCGCCAGGGCATGCAACCCGTTTGAATCCAGAAAGAAAGACCCAGGAGCCCCCCATGAGCCTGATCATCGATTGCCACGGCCACTTCACCACCGCGCCCAAGGCGCTGGAAGACTGGCGCAACCAGCAGATCGCCGGCATCAAGGACCCGTCCAAGAGCCCGAAGGTCGCCGACCTGAAGATCTCCGACGACGACCTGCGCGAAGCCATCGAGACCAACCAGCTGAAGCTGATGAAGGAACGCGGCAGCGACCTCACGCTGTTCTCGCCGCGCGCCAGCTTCATGGCCCACCACATCGGCGACTTCAACGTCTCGTCCACCTGGGCCGCCATCTGCAACGAGCTGGTGTACCGCGTGAGCACGCTGTTCCCCGAGCACTTCGTCCCGGTGGCCATGCTGCCGCAGTCGCCCGGCGTGGACCCGGCCACCTGCATCCCCGAGCTGGAGAAGTGCGTCAAGGAATACGGCGCGGTCGGCATCAACCTCAACCCCGATCCCTCCGGCGGCCACTGGACCAGCCCCCCGCTGACCGACAAGCACTGGTACCCCATCTACGAAAAGATGGTGGAGTACGACCTGCCGGCCATGATTCACGTGTCCACCAGCTGCAACGCCTGCTTCCACACCACCGGCGCCCACTACCTGAACGCCGACACCACGGCCTTCATGCAGCTCATTCAGGGTGACCTGTTCAAGGACTTCCCGACGCTGAAGTTCCTGATCCCCCACGGCGGCGGCGCGGTGCCCTACCACTGGGGCCGTTTCCGCGGCCTGGCGCAGGAGATGAAGAAGCCCCTGCTGACGGACCACGTGTTGAACAACGTCTACTTCGACACCTGCGTCTACCACCAGCCCGGCATCGACCTGCTGAACACCGTGATCCCGGTGAAGAACGTGCTGTTCGCCTCCGAGATGATCGGCGCGGTGCGCGGCGTCGACCCCACCACCGGCCACTACTACGACGACACCAAGCGCTACATCGAGGCGTCGAAGATCCTCAGCGCCGAGGACAAGCACCAGATCTACGAGGCCAACACCCGCCGCGTGTTCTCCCGCCTGGACGCCCGCCTCAAGGCCGCCGGCAAGTAAACCGAACCCAAGGAATCCAAGCCATGTACGAACTCGGCGTCGTTTACCGCAACATCCAGCGCACCGACCGTGCGACCGCGGATGCCCTGGGCAAGCTGGGCTCCGCCACCGTCCACGAGGCCATGGGCCGCGTGGGCCTGCTCAAGCCCTACATGCGTCCGATCTACCCGGGCTGCCAGGTCTCCGGCACCGCCGTGACCGTGCTGCTGCACCCCGGCGACAACTGGATGATGCATGTCGTGGCGGAGCAGATCCAGCCGGGCGACATCGTCGTCGCCGCCATCACCGCCGAGTGCACCGACGGCTACTTCGGCGACCTGCTGGCCACCAGCTTCCAGGCCCGCGGCGCCCGCGCCCTGGTGATCGACGCCGGCGTGCGCGACGTCAAGACGCTTCAGGAGATGGGCTTCCCGGTGTGGAGCAAGGCGATCAGCTCCAAGGGCACCATCAAGGCCACCCTGGGCTCGGTGAACATCCCCGTGGTGTGCGCCGGCATGAGCGTCAACCCCGGCGACGTGATCGTCGCCGACGACGACGGCGTGGTCTGCGTGCCGCGCGCCCTGGCCGCCAAGACCCTCGAAGCCGCCCAGGCCCGCGAGGCCAACGAGGGCGAGAAGCGCGCCAAGCTGGCCGCCGGCGTGCTGGGCCTGGATATGTACAAGATGCGCGAGCCCCTGGAAAAGGCCGGCCTGCGCTACATCGACTGACCCCGCCGGAACCCGCCGTGACGGCCCCGACCCGACCGAGCCTGCGACCCGGCCTGCGCCTGCGCGCGCGTTCCCTGGCCCTGGCTCTGGCCCTGCCGCTGGCGCTCGGCGGCTGCGCGCACCTGGCCGCGCCCGCGGCGCCGCAGGCCGCGGCCGCCCCGGCGCCCGCCGAGGCCCGCGCCGCGCTCGCGCCCACCGGCGTGCTGCGCGTGGGCGTGTACCCCGGCAGTCCCACCTCGCTGGTCACCACCCGCTCGGGGGAGCGCGCCGGCGTGAGCCTGGAGCTGGGCACCCTGATGGCGCAGCGCCTGGGCGTGCCGGTGAAGGTGGTGGAGTTCAGCCGCGTGGCCCAGGTGGTCGAGGCCGTGCAGGCCGGCGAGGTGGACTTCACCTTCACCAACGCCACCGAGGCGCGGGCGAAGCTGGTCGACTTCACGCCGCCGCTGGTGCGCCTGGAGCTGGGCTACCTGGCGCCGGCCGGCTCGCCGATCGCCGAGGTCGGCCAGGTCGACCGCGCCGGCGTGCGCGTGGGCGTGAGCCAGGGCAGCAGCTCGCAGGGCGCGCTGCCCGGCCTGCTGAAGCAGGCGAGGGTGGTGCCCGTGCCCTCGCTGGCCGAGGCCGCCGCGCAGCTCAAGGCCGGCGGGCTGGACCTGTTCGCCACCAACAAGGGCATCCTGTTCGAGCTGGGCGACAGCCTGCCGGGCGCCCGCGTCCTCGACGGGCGCTGGGGCTTCGAGCAGCTCGCCATCGCCGTGCCCAAGGGCCGTCCCGCCGGCATGCCCTGGCTGCGCGACTTCGCGCAGCAGGTGCGCGCCCAGGGGCAGTTGCAGGCCATGGCCTCGCGCGCCGGCCTGCGCGGGCTGGCCGCCGACTGACCCCGCACGATGCCCGCCGCGCGCCCGGCGCGCGGCCACGACGACAAGGAGACTCCATGAACGCATTCCCCACCCGGCGCCGCTTCGGCCAGGCCCTGGCGGCCGCCGGCCTGCTGGCTGGCACGGCCTTCGCCCAGGCTCCGGCCTACCCGAGCAAGCCGGTGAAGGTGGTCGTCGGCTACGCCGCCGGCGGCGCCGTCGACGCGGTGGCGCGCACCATCGGCCAGAGCCTCTCGGGCAGCCTGGGCCAGCCTTTCGTGATCGAGAACAAGCCCGGCGCCGGCACCAACATCGCGGTGAAGTCGGTGATCGACGCGCCGGCCGACGGGTACACGCTGATGATGGCCGCCAACGCCCTGGCGGCGAACCCCTCGCTCTACCAGCCCGCGCCCTTCGACCCCGAGCGCGACCTCGCGCCGGTGTCGCTGGTCGGCCGCGTGCCGGTGGTGATCGCGGCCAACGCCTCGGTGCCCTACACCACGATCGCCCGCATGATCGAGGCCGCCAGGGCGAAGCCGGGCGGCATCGCCTACGCCTCGCCGGGCAACGGCTCCACGCCGCACATGGCGGTGGAACTGTTCGAGCGCGCCGCCGGCGTGAAGCTGCAGCACGTGCCGTACCGCGGCGGCTCGCCCGCCATCACCGACGTGATCGGCGGCCAGCTGCCGCTGGTGGCGGTGAACGCGCTGGAAGTGCAGCCCCATGTGCGCAGCGGCCGCCTGAAGGTGCTGGCCGTCCTCAGCCCGAACCGCACCGCCATCTTCCCCGACGCGCCCACCATCGCCGAGTCCGGCTTCCCCGGCTTCGAGGCCTCGGTCTGGTACGGCCTGGTGGCCCCGGCGGCCACGCCCAGGCCCGTCATCGCGCGCCTGCATGCCGAGGTGCAGAAGGCCCTGGCCACGCAGGAAGTGCGTGACCGCATGACCCAGGTGGGCGGCGAGGTGATCCCCGGCTCCACCGAGATGTTCGCCAGCCTGATCCGCAGCGAGCGCCAGCGCTACGAGCGCCTGGTGCGCGAGGCGCAGATCAAGCCCGATTGACCCGACGATTCATTGATCCTTTGCAGGAAGACTCCCATGAGCAAACCCACTACCGGTGATTTCACGAAGACCCCCGGCTGGCTCGACTGGTTCGAAGGCCCGAGCAAGCCCAAGTTCAAGCTGCCCGCCGGCGCGGTCGACGCGCACTGCCACGTCTTCGGCCCGGGCGCGCAGTTCCCCTACGCCCCCGAGCGCAAGTACACGCCCTGCGACGCCAGCAAGGAGCAGCTGTTCGCCCTGCGCGACCACCTGGGCTTCGCCCGCAACGTGATCGTGCAGGCCACCTGCCACGGCGCCGACAACCGCGCCCTGGTCGACGCGCTGGTGCACTCCGACGGCAAGGCCCGCGGCGTGGCCACGGTGAAGCGCTCGGTCACCGACCATGAGCTGCAGGACATGCACGCCGCCGGCGTGCGCGGCGTGCGCTTCAACTTCGTCAAGCGCCTGGTCGATTTCACGCCCAAGGACGAACTGATGGAGATCGCCGCCCGCATCGCCCCCCTGGGCTGGCATGTGGTGATCTACTTCGAAGCGGTGGACCTGCCCGAGCTGTGGGACTTCTTCACCGCCCTGCCCACCACCGTGGTGGTGGACCACATGGGCCGCCCCGACGTGAGCAAGCCCATCGACGGCCCCGAGTTCGAGCTGTTCCTGAAGTTCATGCGCCAGCACCCGAACGTCTGGAGCAAGGTCTCCTGCCCGGAGCGCCTCTCGGTGACCGGCCCGGCCGCCCTGGATGGCGAGCAGGCCGCGTACAAGGACGTCGTGCCCTTCGCCCGCAAGGTGGTCGAGGAATTCCCCGACCGCGTGCTCTGGGGCACCGACTGGCCGCACCCGAACCTGAAGAACCACATGCCCGACGACGGCCTGCTGGTGGACTTCATCCCCCACATCGCGCCCACCGAGGAACTGCAACGCAAGCTGCTGGTGGACAATCCCATGCGCCTGTACTGGAAAGACTGAGATGTCCCTCGACAAACCCTACCTGGACGTGCCCGGCACGACCATTTTCGACGCCGACCAGAGCCGCAAGGGCTACTGGCTGAACCAGTTCTGCATGTCCCTCATGAAGGCCGAGAACCGTGAGCGGTTCAAGGCCAACGAGCGCGCCTACCTCGACGAGTGGGCCATGACCGAGGACCAGAAGCTGGCCGTGCTCGCACGCGACCTGAACCGCTGCATCGCCCTGGGCGGCAACATCTACTTCCTCGCCAAGATCGGCGCCACCGACGGCAAGAGCTTCCAGCAGATGGCGGGCTCCATGACCGGCATGAGCGAAGAGGAATACCGCAACATGATGATCAAGGGTGGCCGCTCGCCCGAAGGCAACCGCTACCTTGGGGAGAAAAAATAATGGCCCGCATCACCGCCAGCGTCTACTCGTCCCACGTGCCCGCCATCGGCGCCGCGCTGGACCTGGGCAAGTCGCACGAGGACTACTGGAAGCCCGTCTTCGCGGGCTATGACTTCGTCAAGCAGTGGGAGCAGGCGCAGAAGCCCGACGTGGTCTTCCTCGTCTACAACGACCACGCCACCGCCTTCAGCCTGGACTTCATCCCCACCTTCGCGATCGGCACCGCCGACCGGTTCACGCCGGCCGACGAGGGCTGGGGCCCGCGCCCCGTGCCCATGGTCCATGGCCACCCGGAGCTGGCCTCGCACATCGCGCAGTCGGTGATCCAGCAGGACTTCGACCTCACCATCGTGAACAAGATGGACGTGGACCACGGCCTGACCGTGCCGCTGTCCCTGATGTTCGGCCAGCCCAAGGAGTGGCCCTGCAAGATCATCCCGTTCGCGGTGAACGTGGTGCAGTACCCGGTGCCCTCGGGCCGCCGCTGCCTGCAACTGGGCAAGGCGATCCGCAAGGCCGTCGAGTCCTTCGACCAGGACCTCAATGTGCAGATCTGGGGCAC
Source organism: Ramlibacter sp. GCM10027632 (assembly GCF_042675325.1). NCBI lineage: Bacteria > Pseudomonadati > Pseudomonadota > Betaproteobacteria > Burkholderiales > Comamonadaceae > Ramlibacter > Ramlibacter sp. GCM10027632. The sequence goes on from NZ_JBHTGW010000007.1 coordinate 53,350, forward strand.
GGGCGGCATGAGCCACCAGCTCCAGGGCCCGCGCGCCGGCCTCATCAACCGCGAGTGGGACAACGCCTTCCTGGACCGCCTGATCGCCGACCCCGAGGGCCTGGCCGACGTGCCGCACATCGACTATGTGCGCGAGGCCGGCTCCGAGGGCATCGAGCTGGTCATGTGGCTGATCGCGCGCGGCGCGATGGGCGACCTGGCCGGCGGCAAGCCGCCCAAGACCCTGCACCGCTTCTACCATGTCCCCGCGTCGAACACCGCCGTGGGCCACCTGATCCTCGAGGAACAACAATGACCATCAAAGTAGCCCTGGCCGGCGCCGGCGCGTTCGGCATCAAGCACCTGGACGGCATCAAGAACATCGACGGCGTCGAAGTCGTCTCCCTGATCAGCCGCGACCTGGCGAAGACCCAGGAAGTCGCCGACAAGTACGGCATCAAGCACATCACCACGGACCTGAACGAGTCCCTGGCGATCAAGGAAGTCGATGCCGTCATCCTGTGCACGCCCACGCAGATGCACGCCGCCCAGTCGATCGCCTGCCTCAAGGCCGGCAAGCACGTGCAGGTGGAGATCCCGCTGGCCGACAGCCTGAAGGACGCCCAGGACGTCGTGGCGCTGCAGAAGCAAACCGGTCTGGTGGCCATGTGCGGCCACACCCGCCGCTTCAACCCCAGCCACCAGTACGTGCGCCAGCAGATCACCGCCGGCAAGTTCAACATCCAGCAGATGGACGTGCAGACGTACTTCTTCCGTCGCACCAACATGAACGCCGCCGGCCAGCCGCGCTCCTGGACCGACCACCTGCTGTGGCACCACGCCGCCCACACCGTGGACCTGTTCCAGTACCAGACCGGCAGCAAGGTGGTGAAGGCCAACGCGATCCAGGGCCCGATCCACCCGACCCTGGGCATCGCCATGGACATGAGCATCCAGCTGAAGGCCGAGAACGGCGCCATCTGCACGCTGTCGCTGTCCTTCAACAACGACGGCCCCCTGGGCACCTTCTTCCGTTACATCGGCGACAGCGCCACCTACATCGCGCGCTACGATGACCTGTTCAATGGCAAGGAGGAGAAGATCGACGTGTCCCAGGTCGACGTGTCCATGAACGGCATCGAGCTGCAGGACCGCGAGTTCTTCGCCGCCATCAAGGAAGGCCGCGAGCCCAACTCCAGCGTGGCCAAGGTCCTGCCTTGCTACGAGGTGCTGCACCAGCTGGAGCAGCAGCTGCTTTGATGCGGGCCTGCCCGTGAGATGTCGGCCCGCGGGCGCTCCTGGCGCCGCGGGCCTTTTCGTTTTGGAGACTCCATGAAGAACCGCAAGATCGGCCCGTTCGAGGTCAGCGAAATCGGCCTCGGCTGCATGAACCTGAGCCACGCCTATGGCGTGCCCCCGGGCGAGGAGCAGGGCGCGCGCGTGCTGCTGTCCGCGCTGGACCAGGGCGTGACCCTGTTCGACACCGCCGCCCTCTATGGCTTCGGCGCCAACGAGACCCTGGTCGGCAAGGTGCTCAAGCCGCACCGCAGCCGCTTCACCCTCGCCAGCAAGGGCGGCATGGCCGGCGTGGCCGGCGATGACGGCGTGACCCGCCGCGTGATCGACGGCCGTCCCGAGACGCTGCGCAGGAACTGCGAGGACAGCCTGCGCCGCCTGCAGACCGACGTGATCGACCTCTACTACCTGCACCGCTGGGACAAGAAGGTCCCCATCGAGGACAGCGTGGGCGAGATGAGCCGGCTGGTGGAGGAGGGCAAGGTGCGCACGCTGGGCCTGTCCGAGGTCTCGGCCGCCACGTTGCGCAAGGCGCACGCGGTGCACCCCATCACCGCCCTGCAGACCGAGTACTCGCTGTGGACCCGCAACCCCGAGATCGCGGTGCTCGACGCCTGCCGCGAGCTGGGCGTCGCCTTCGTCGCCTTCAGCCCGGTGGCCCGCGGCTTCCTGTGCGACACGCTGCACGACGTGGCCACGCTGGACGCCAAGGACATCCGCAAGGCCATGCCGCGCTTCACGCCGGAGAACTACGCCGCCAACCTGCGGCTGATGCCGGGTTACCGGGCGCTGGCGCAGGAGGCGGGCTGCACCCCGGCGCAGCTGGCCATCGCCTGGCTGCTGCACAAGGGCGAGGACATCATCCCGATTCCCGGCACCACGAGCCTGGACCACCTGAAGGAGGACCTCGACGCGGCCGCCGTGCGCCTGGATGCGGGCCTCATCGCCCGCCTGGAGGCCCACATCTGCGAGGCCACCGTCACCGGCAACCGCTACCCGCAGCAGGGGCGCACCGAGGTCGACACCGAGGAGTTCTGAGTCACTCCTGCGTCTCGGGCAGGCGCACCATCAGCCCCTCGAACGCGGAGACGCAGTTGACCTGGCAGGCCAGGCGGCTGTTCGGCCGGCGCTCGGCGACGACGAAGCCCAGCATTTCCTCCTCGTTGGCCGAGGGCGGCGGCAGCTCGCCCAGGCGCGCTTCGTCCACGTAGCAGTGGCAGGTGCCGCAGGTGCACGAGCCGCCGCATTCGCCGAGGATTCCCTCGACGTTGCCCTTGATCGCGCCCTGCAGCAGGCTCCAGCCGTCGGTGACGTCGACGGCGGTCTCGCGGCCGTCGGCCTCGATGTAGCGGATGGTGGTCATGGGGCAGCTCCTCAGGCGCGGGCCAGGCGCAGCACCAGCGGGCTGCGGAAGGTGGACGACGGCATCCACGACAGGGTCTCGTCGACGCGGCGGTAGGCGGGGAAGACCTTGTGGAATTCCTCGAAGGCGATCCTGCAGGCCATACGGGCGATGGAGGTGCCCAGGCAGGCATGCACGCCGCCGCCGAAGCCCAGGTGGCCGCGCGGCCTGCGGCCGATGTCGTAGCGGTCCGGGTCGGGGAAGACGCGCTCGTCGCGGTTGCCGCTGCCATAGGCGAGGCAGACGAAGTCGCCGGCCTTCATCACCTGGCCATGCAGTTCCACGTCCTTCATCAGGCGGCGGCGGAAACGCTGGGCCGAGGTGTTGAACCGCAGGCTCTCCTCGATCGCGTCCTTCAGCAGCTCCGGGTCGGCCACCACCGCGGCCTGCGCCTGCGGGTGGTCGGCGAGGTTCAGGGCGAACATCATCATGAAGCCGCCCAGCGATTCCACGCCGGCCATGATCAGCGTGGTCGTCGTGAGCAGCACCTCGCGCTCGTCGAGCCGGTCGCCGTCGATCTCGGCCAAGCTGAAGTGGCTGATCAGGTCGTTGCGCGGCGCGGCGCGGCGCATCGCGATCACCTGGGCGGCGTAGTTGCGCATCCACTCGAAGGCGGCGAGGTGCTCGGGGCCCTTGGTGCGGGTGACCGGGTCGCTCTGGACCATCAGCACCGCGTTGTCACGCACGGTCTCCTCGGGGACCAGGGCCTCGTCGCCGGTCGGCAGGCCCAGGGCCGCCATCAGCACGCGCACGGTGAACCGGGCGGAGAAGTCCTTGAAGTCGATCGTCTGCGCGCCGCTGATCTCCGCCGCCGCGGCCTGGGCGATGGCGCGCATCGGCTCGGCCAGGGCCTCGAGGTTGCGCTTCATGAAGGCATGCTGCACGAGGGCGCGCAGGCGGTCGTGGCGCGGCGGGTCGGAGCTGCCCAGGGTGGCGCCGGCGCGGCCCGGCAGCTCGGTCATGAGGTTGCCGGAGGCGGACGAATACGTCTGCCAGTCCTGCAGCGCGCTGATGATGTCTGCGTGCCGGGACAGCACCCACATGCCGGCTTCCTCGCTCCAGAAGCAGGGAAACTCGTCGCGCATGCGCTTGTAGAAGGGGAAGGGGTCCGCATCGACCTGCGGGGAGTAGGGGTCGAATCGGAAGGTACTGGTCAACATGACTGTCTCCTGTGGGGCTGGAATCCACGGCGACTTTAGGGTTGATCCACCGCAAGCGCACTGCACAAACCGGTGGGCGAAATTGCACTTTTCGTCCAGAGTCGGGGTATGTCGACGGCACGGTCCAAGGGGACGCCCCGGCTGCAGGTCCCCACGTTTGCACTTTACGGCGAGCCCCTCGCGGGGCCCGGCCAGGAGCTGCTGCATGTGGAGGCGGTGCAATCGCGCAGCCGGCTGTACCGCTGGGAGATCGATACCCATGTCCACCAGGGCCTGTACCAGGTGGTGTGGATCGCGCAGGGTGGCGCGCAGGTGGTGCTCGATGCGCAGCGCGAGGCGGTGCAGGGGCCGGCGGCCATCGTGGTGCCGCCGGGCGTGGTGCACGGCTTCCGCTTCGCGCCGGGCACCGACGGCACGGTGCTCACGCTCAGCCCGCGCTTCCTGCTGGAGGGCGACTTCCAGCCCGCGGGCGAGGCCTTCCGCGACCTGTTCTCCTCGGCCGGCGTGGTGCGCTTCGAGCCGGGCGAGGCGGCCGACCGGCTGGAGGCGCTGCTGCACGCGCTGGGCGCCGAATTCACCGCACCCGGCGCGCCGGACTCGCCAGTGGTGCAGTGGCTGGCCCGCGCCGTCACCTGGCGGCTGGCCCAGGCCCAGGTGCGCACGCCGCGCTCCGGTGACGACGCGACCTGGCGCAACCAGGCGCTGTTCACCCGCTTCACGCTGCTGGTGGAGGCGCATTTCCAGGAGCGCTGGCCGCTGGCGCGCTACGCCTCGCGGCTGGGGCTGTCCACCGCCCGCCTGAACCGGCTGGTGCGTGCCGAGGCCGGGCGCAGCGCGCTGGAGGTGGTGCACGAGCGCCTGACCCGCGAGGCCTGCCGGCGCCTGGCCTACATCGCCGCGCCGGCAGCCACGCTGGCCGCGGAGCTCGGTTTCGAGGACCCGGCCTACTTCAACCGGTTCTTCAAGCGCCGCACCGGGCTCACGCCCCAGCGCTGGCGCAAGGCCCACCAGGCCGGCGCCTGAGCGTGGTTGCGGGCACCCGCGCCGCACCTGGCCGTCGTCACGGAGGCTGCCGCAGCGCCGGCGCCACCACCGATTCCAGCTGCGCCCGCAGCCACTGGTGCGCCGGGTCCTGCTGGTGACGCGCGTGCCACAGCGCGTACATCGGCATGCGGGGGCAGGGCACCGGCGGCTCGCAGCTGGCCAGTCCCTGCATCGCGTGCGGGGCGAGCAGGCCCGGCGCGGTGGCCAGCAGGGGCGTGCCGCGCAGGAAGGCGGGCAGGGCGCTGAACTGCGGCACCATGACCGTGATGCGCCGCTGCACGCCGGCGGCCTCCAGGCGCTGGTCCAGGTCCAGCCCCCGTCGCGGCTCGTAGACCACGGTGGCATGGTCGGCGGCCAGGTAGTCCTTGCGGGACTTCGGCGGCTGGCGCACGGCGGGGTCATAGAACACGCGCCAGCGGTCCTCGAACAGGCGCTTCTGCAGGATGTCGCTGCCCTCGGGCGGGCGCGGGCTGATCACCAGCTGGCACTGGTCGTTGCGCAGCATCTCCAGCCGCGGCACGCCCGAGGGGATGACGCGCAGCGACACCCCCGGCGCCTGCGCCCGCAGGCGCGCGGCCAGGGCCGGCAGCAGCAGGTCCCGCTGGAAGTCGTTGGCGGCGATGGTGAGCGTGGCCTGCCAGCGCGCCGGCTCGAAGGCGCCGTGCAGGGCGAAGCGCTGCATCGCCCCCAGCAGCTCGCGCGCCGGCTGCGCCAGCGACTCGGCCCGCGCGGTGGCCACGATGCCGCGCCCGGATTTCACGAACAGCGCGTCCCCCGTGATCGCACGCAGGCGGTCCAGCCCGTGGCTCACCGCCGACTGCGTCACGCCCAGGCGGTGCGCCGCGCCGGTGACGCTGCCGGCCTCGAGCACGGCCAGCAGGAGTTCGAGCAGGCGGCCGTCAAGGTCCGATCCATCGATCTTGTTCATGTGTTTGATGAGAAGTCATCGGTTTATCTTTTGTATCCGCCGGCCGAGACTCCATCCCTGACCTACATCAACGGCCAGGAGACTTCATGTCCACGAAACCCGCCATTCCCGGCACCACGCTGTTCGACGGCGACCAGGCCCAGAAGGGCTATGCGCTGAACAAGATGTGCTTCTCGTTCAACGACGAAGCCAACCGCGAGGCCTTCCGCGCCGACGAGGCCGGCTACATGCGCCGCTACGGCCTGAACGAGCAGCAGGCCGCCGCCATCCGCAACCGCGACGTGCTGGGCCTGCTGGCCGCCGGCGGCAACGTCTACTACCTGGCCAAGTTCGCCGGCATCCTGAAGCTGGACGTGCAGGACCTGGGCGCGGCCCAGACCGGCATGACCAAGGAGGCCTTCAAGGCCATGCTGGTCAAGCACAACGAGCAACCCGACACCCTCGCCGCCTGAGGCGCCACCCCGAAGGAATTCACATGGCCAAGATCATCGGTGGACTGACCACCTCCCACGTGCCCGCCATCGGCGGCGCCATCGCCAAGGGCATCCAGCAGGAGCCTTACTGGAAGCCCTTCTTCGATGGCTTCCTGCCGGTCCACCGGTGGCTGGAGGACGTGAAGCCCGACGTGGCCGTCGTGTTCTACAACGACCACGGCCTCAACTTCTTCCTGGACAAGATGCCGACCTTCGCCGTCGGCGCGGCGCCGGAGTACCGCAATGCCGACGAGGGCTGGGGCATCCCCACGCTGCCGCCGTTCAAGGGCCAGCCGGACCTGTCCTGGCACATCATCAACCAGCTGGTGGAGAAGGAATTCGACATCACCACCTGCCAGGAGATGCTGGTCGACCACGCCTTCACGCTGCCCCTCAAGCTGTTCTGGCCGGAGGGCGTGCCGGTGACCACGGTGCCGGTGTGCATCAACACCGTGCAGTTCCCGCTGCCGTCGGCCAAGCGCTGCCTGGCGCTGGGCAAGGCGGTGGGCGAGGCGATCCAGTCCTGGGACAGCGACAAGAAGGTGGTGGTGATCGGCACCGGCGGCCTGTCGCACCAGCTCGATGGCGAGCGCGCCGGCTTCATCAACAAGCCCTTCGACCTGAAGTTCATGGACAGCCTGGTCAACGACCCGGCCTGGGCCACGCAGTTCTCCATCCACGAGCTGGTGGAGAAGACCGGCACGCAGGGCGTGGAGCTGCTGATGTGGCTGGCCACCCGCGCCGCGGTGCCGGGGCCCGTGCGCAAGGTGCACACCAACTACCACATCCCGATCTCCAATACGGCGGCGGGCATGATGGCGCTCGAGGCGGTGTAAGCCGTCCCTGTGCGGGCCGGCCGGGAGGCGGCCCGCGGGGGCTGAAGTCATGGGGCCGCTTCGAGCGGCCTCATGCATGTTCGGGGTGCGGATGCTCCAGCGGCGGGTTGCCGGCCTTGAACAGTTGCCGGAGCTGCTCGCGCAGCTCCGGCGTGTCCTGGTGGCCATGCACCGATACCGCGTGCTGCACGGCGGCCTCGAGCAACTCGGGGTCGGAGTCGGCGACGATGGACACGGTGCAGTGCATGTCGCTCGGGTACTCCCGGCAGTCGACGTACTTGCGGGTCATGGGACCTCCTGCCTGCGGCGATGGAAATTCGCCACGATCCACGATAGGCCGGCCGAGCCCCCGCTTCAAGCGCGGCGGCCATGAAAAAAGGGACCCGCAGGTCCCTTTGTCTCGCACCGTGCTGGCCGGTCAGAGCGAGTCGATGAAGCTGCGCAGCTTGTCCGAGCGGCTCGGGTGCTTGAGCTTGCGCAGGGCCTTGGCCTCGATCTGGCGGATGCGCTCGCGGGTGACGTCGAACTGCTTGCCGACTTCCTCCAGCGTGTGGTCCGTGCTCATCTCGATGCCGAAGCGCATGCGCAGCACCTTGGCCTCGCGCGGGGTGAGGCTGTCGAGGATGTCCTTGACCACGTCGCGCAGGCCGGCCTGCATGGCGGCCTCGATCGGCGCGGTGTTGGAGGTGTCCTCGATGAAGTCGCCCAGGTGGGAGTCGTCGTCGTCGCCGATGGGGGTTTCCATCGAGATCGGCTCCTTGGCGATCTTCATGATCTTGCGGATCTTGTCCTCGGGGATCTCCATCTTGGCCGCCAGGATGGACGCATCGGGCTCGAAGCCGAACTCCTGCAGGTGCTGGCGCGAGATGCGGTTCATCTTGTTGATGGTCTCGATCATGTGCACCGGGATGCGGATCGTGCGGGCCTGGTCCGCGATCGAGCGGGTGATGGCCTGGCGGATCCACCAGGTGGCATACGTGGAGAACTTGTAGCCGCGGCGGTATTCGAACTTGTCCACCGCCTTCATCAGGCCGATGTTGCCTTCCTGGATCAGGTCCAGGAACTGCAGGCCGCGGTTGGTGTACTTCTTGGCGATGGAGATCACCAGGCGCAGGTTGGCCTCGATCATCTCCTTCTTGGCGTCGCGCGAGGCGGCCTCGCCCTCGTTCATGCGGCGGTTGATTTCCTTCAGCTCGGCCAGCGGCACCACGACCTGGGCCTGGATGTCGGCCAGCTTGGTCTGCAGCTCCTGGATCGGGGGCACGTTGCGGGCGATCACGGCGCTCCAGGGCTTGCCGGCGGCGGCCTGCTTCTCGACCCACTTGAGGTTCAGGATGTTGGGCGGGAATTCCTTGATGAAGGTTTCCTGCGGCATGCCGCACTTGTCGACGATGATGCGGCGCAGCTCGCGCTCCTTCTTGCGCACGTCGTCGACCTGGCCGCGCACCATGTCGCACAGCTTCTCGATGGTCTTGGCCGTGAAGCGGATGGTCATCAGCTCGGCGGACAGCGCATGCTGGGCCTTGGCATAGGCGGGCGAGCCCCAGCCTTCCTTGTCGTAGATCTTGTGGATCTTCTCGAACAGGTCGGCGATGCGGTCGAAGCGCTCGAGCGCCTGGTTCTTCAGCTCCTCGAGCTTCTTGGTCAGGGCCTTGGAGCCGCCGTTGCCGTCGTCATCGTCGTCGGCGTCGAACTCGTCGAAGTCTTCCTCGGCCACGTAGTCGTCGGCCTCGTTGGGGTTGGAGAAGCCGTCGACGATGGTGGAGATGACCACCTTGCCCTCGCGGATCTCGGCGGCCATGCGCAGGATCTCGGCGATGGTGGCGGGCGAGGCGGAGATCGCCTCCATCATGGCCATCAGGCCGCCCTCGATGCGCTTGGCGATCTCGATCTCGCCCTCGCGCGTGAGCAGTTCCACCGTGCCCATCTCGCGCATGTACATGCGCACCGGGTCGGTGGTGCGGCCGAATTCGCTGTCCACGGTGGACAGGGCGGCTTCGGCCTCTTCCTCGGCTTCTTCAGCCGTGGCCGCCGTCGGGGTGGTGTTGTTCAACAACAGCATCTCGGCGTCGGGCGTCTGCTCGTACACCGCCACGCCGAGGTCGTTCAGCATGGTGACCACGACTTCCAGGGTCTCGGCCTCCACCAGCTTCTCGGGCAGGTGGTCGGTGATCTCGGAGTGCGTGAGGTAGCCGCGGGTCTTGCCCAGCGTGATCAGGGTCTTCAGGCGCTGGCGGCGCTTGAGCATTTCCTCTTCGGTGAGGACGGTCTCGTCCAGGCCGAATTCCTTCATCAAGGCGCGTTCCTTCGCCTTGCTGATCTTCATGCGCAGGGGCTTGACCTTCTCGGTCGTCTCGGCGACTTCGGTGCTTTCCTCGGCGAACTCGGCCTCGATGTCGGACATGTCCTCCTCGTCACCGCCCTCGGCCTTGGCGGCCGCCTTGGGCTTGCGGCCCCGCTTGGCGGGAGCCTTGGGAGGCGCGTCGGATTCGGCGGCGGCGGCCTTGGGCGGGCGGCCCGGCTTCTTCTTGGCGACCGGGGCGGCGGACGTATCGTCGGCCGGCGCGGCGGCCTTGGCGGTCTTCTTGACCTCTTCCTTGGCGACCGCCTCGTCGGTGGTCTTCTTGGCTTTGACGAGCTTGACGGTGGTCTTCGTAGCTGACACTGGCTTGGCTTTCGCTTTCGTTGCGGGCTCGGCAGCGGCCTTGGCCTTGCCCGTCTCGGCGACGGACTTCAGCGCGGTCTTGGCGGCTGGCGAGCCAGGTTTGATCACTTTCTTGGCAACGGGTTTCGCGGCAGTCTTGCTGGCTTGGGCTGACTTTTGAGCGGGCATCTACGAATACTCCGGGACATCAAAAACAACGGCAGGAACACAAGCGCGCCACGAACCCGGCGCGAGGAGACAGGGGGCACCACCCCTCAGCGGGCAGGCGCGACCCAGTGGCAAGATGGGAGGGCGAACATTTGGTGTGCAGTCCTTGCGGTAAGGGGGCGGGTCGTGCGCTGTTGGCACAGTTGGCCGGGCCCGGAGGTGCTGCTGTCGCTCTTGCCGAGTAGCAAACCTTACATTATATCGGAGCGGGGCGTTTTCAAGCGCCCGGGTTGCGGCTTCGCGCCACCAGCTCCTTCAATCTTTCGTAGGCGGCGGGGTCGGTGGCGGCCCGTTGGGCGAGGTCCTGCATCTCCTCGGCGCGTCGCTTGGCGTGCTCCAGCGAGAGGATGTTGCCCAGCTCGCCCGGGTCGGCCTGCACATCGGCCGGCAGTTTGCCCATCAGGCTGACCGCGAAGGCCTCGTGCTCATGCCCCTGCAGCTCGCCGCGCAGGTCTTCCCAGGGCTGCGGGCCGTGGTCCTGCATGCGCGCGTCCAGCCAAGCGAACAGCGGGCCGTAGGGCGCGGCCAGCTCGCACAGCAGGTGGTGGTCGTCATTGGACAGGCGGCCCCAGGCGGCGGCGTCGGCCAGCAGGATCTGCAGGGCCCGGTCGGCCCGGCCCGGCGGCAGGCTGCGCCCGCGCGTGCGGCGCGGCGCCGGCTCATCGCCGAAGCCGCCCCCGCCGCCGCGGCGGCCCTTGCGGCGCCAGGCGGAGCGTTCGCCGCCGGACGCGCTGCGCCCGCCGCGTTCACCGGACCCGTCTGCCGACGGCTCGCCGTGCCACCCGCCGGCGCCTTCACCCGGCCAGTCACCCGGGCCGTCGTACTCGGCGGGCTCGTGCCGCTCCCAGCCCCCGCGGCGTTCGCCGCGCCCGCCGCCCTCGCGGCGGCCGCCCGCGGGCTTGCCGCTCCACAGGGCGGCCAGCTCGCGGGCATCGAGTTCCGCGAGATCGGCGAACTCCCCGAGCAGCTGGCGCTTGAGCGCGCCGTCAGGCAGCAGCCCCCACAGGGGCTTGGCGTTGGCCGCCATGTGGGCGCGGCCTTCCGCGGTGGACAGGTCGCAGCCCTCGCGCGCGCTGTCCACCAGGAAGCGAGAGAGCGGCGTGGCCTCGCTGACGTAGCGGGAGAAGGCGTCGGCGCCGTGCGCGCGGATGTAGCTGTCCGGGTCGTGCTCGGGCGGCAGGAACAGGAACTTCACCGAGCGCACGTCGGTGGCATAGGGCAGGGCGCCCTCCAGTGCCTTGCGCGCGGCGCGGCGGCCGGCGGCGTCGCCGTCGAAGCTGAAGACCACGCTGTCGGTGAAGCGGAACAGCTTCTGCACGTGGTCGGTGGTGCAGGCCGTGCCCAGCGTCGCCACCGCGTTGGGAAAACCCAGCTGCGCCAGGGCCACCACGTCCATGTAGCCCTCGGTGACCAGCACGAAGCCCTTCTCGCGTAGCGCCTGCCGCGCCTCGAACAGGCCGTACAGCTCGCGGCCCTTGCTGAAGACGGGGGTCTCGGGCGAGTTCAGGTACTTGGGCTTCTCGTCACCCAGGACCCGGCCGCCGAAGCCGATGCACTCGCCCTTGACGTTGCGGATCGGGAACATGATCCGGTCGCGGAAGCGGTCGTAGCGCTTGTCGTCCTCCTCGTGGACGATCACCAGGCCGCTCTCGGCGAGCAGCGGGTCGTCGTAGTCGGGGAAGACGCTGGCCAGGCTGCGCCAGCCCTCGGGCGCATAGCCGAGGCCGAACTGCTTGGCGACCGCGCCCGAGAGGCCCCGGCCCTTGAGGTAGGCCACCGCCCGCGGCGAGGCCTTGAGGTGCTTGCGGTAGGACTCGCCGGCCTTCTCGAGCACCTCGGTCAGCGTGGCCTGCTTCTGGCGCTGCTGCGCGGCGCGCTCGCGGTCCTGCGGGGAGCGGTCGTCGTCGGGCACCTGCATGCCGTACTGGCCGGCGAGGTCCTTGACCGCCTCGACGAAGCCCATGCCGGCATGCTCCATCAGGAAGCCGATGGCGTTGCCGTGCTTGCCGCAGCCGAAGCAGTGGAAGAACTGCTTGGTGGGGCTGACGGTGAACGAAGGGGACTTTTCCGTGTGGAACGGGCACAGGCCGGAGAAATTGGCCCCGGCCTTCTTCAGCGGCACGTAGCGGCCGACGATCTCGACGACGTCGGCACGTGCCAGCAATTCCTGGATGAACGACTCGGGGATGGCCATGCGAAGGGGCGATTGTGCCCCGGCGCGGGGCCGGCGGTCCTCAGTCGCCGCGGACCACGCCCTCGCGGCGCGGGTCGGCCCCGCCGGACCAGCCGGCCGGCGTGCGGCTGAGGGCGTGCAGGCCGCTGGTCAGGGGCACCTCGCGGACCTCGGCGCCGCGCGCGCGCAGGGCCTGCACCGTGGCGGCGGGGAAGCGGCCGGCCTCGAGCAGGGTGGGGCCGCCGACCGAGCCGAAGTTGGGCAGGTCGATGGCCCGCTGCGGGTCCAGGCCCCAGTCCAGCGTGCCGACCAGGGCCTTGGCGGTGTAGTGGATGATCATCGCGCCGCCCGGGCTGCCCAGCGTGGCCGCCAGCTGGCCGCTCGCCTTGTCGAACACCAGGGTAGGAGACATCGACGAGCGCGGGCGCTTGCCCGGCTCCACCCGGTTGGCGACGGGGCGGCCCTGGGCGTCGGCGGGCAGGAAGCTGAAGTCGGTCAGCTCGTTGTTCAACAGGAAGCCGCGGACCATCTGGCGCGCGCCGAACTGGTCCTCGATGGTCGAAGTCAGGGCGACCGCGCGACCCTGCGCGTCGACCACGCTGAGGTGGGTGGTGCCGCGCTCGGGCTGGTCGTGCATGGGCGCGAAAGCGGTGGGAACGCCGCCGGGGCGGCCGGGCGGCGCCTCGCGCAGGCTGCGGGGACCGACCAGGCGGGCTCGGGCGTCGAGGTAGGCCGGTGCCAGCAGGCTGCGCCAGTCGCCGGCGGGCGGCGCGACGAAGTCCGGGTCCGCCACGTACTGCGCGCGGTCGGCGAAGGCCAGGCGCGCGGCCTCGGTGTACAGGTGCAGCCAGTCGGCCGAAGGCAGGCCGTCCTGCGGCGGCTGGGTGCCCGCGCCGGTGCGGGCCAGCAGGCCCAGCACCTGCCCGATCGCGATCGCGCCGGAGCCCGGGGGCGGGAAGCCGCAGATGCGCCACTCGCGTCCGCCCGCGGCATGGTCGTGGCACAGCGGCTCGCGCTGGCGGGGCGTGTAGCCGGCGAGGTCGGCCCGCGTGAGCCGGCCCGGGTTCGTGGGGTGGCCGCGCACCTTGTCGACGATGGCCTGCGCGATCTCGCCCTCGTGCAGGGCCTTCGAGCCCTCCGCGGCGAGGCGGCGGAACACGCCGGCCAGCGCCGGGTTGCGCAGGAGCGCGCCGGTGGCGAGGGGCGCGCCGCCGCCGTCATAGAAGTAGGCGGCGGCTGCCGGGTCCCGGCGCAGGTGGGGGTCGCCGCGCAGCAGCGTGTTCAGGCGCTCGCCGACCGGGAACCCGCCCTCGGCCAGTGCGATGGCCGGCTCGAACAGCCGGGCCCAGGGCAGCCGCCCGTGCGCGCGGTGGGCCATCTCCAGCATGCGGACCGCGCCCGGTACGCCGACCGCGCGGCCGCCGACCACGGCGTCGGGGAAGGCGAGGGGGCGGCCCTCGGGATCGAGGAAGAGGCGCTCGTCTGCTGCCGCGGGGGCGGTCTCGCGGCCGTCGTAGGCCTCGACTGTGCGGCCGTCCCAGTGCATCAGGAAGGCGCCGCCGCCGATGCCGCTGGACTGGGGCTCGACCAGGGCGAGCACCATCTGCGCCGCGATCGCGGCATCGAGCGCGGAGCCGCCGGCACGCAGGAGGCGGTCGCCGGCCTCGGCGGCCAGCGGGTGCGCCGCCGCGACCGCGTGGGTGCGCAGGGTCCAGCCGGCCTTGGCCACCAGGGCCGAAGGCGCCTCCGGCGCGCTCGCCTCGACGGGCGGGACGGGCGAGGGCAGGGTGCAGGCCGCGAGCAATGCCGCGGCCAGCAGGGCGCTCAGGCGGGCCTTCACGGTGCGATCACGGGCGGGCTCACGGGCGGGCTCACGGGCGGGCTCACGGGCGGGCTCACGGGCGGGCTCACGGGCGGGCTCACGGGCGGGCTCACGGGCGGGCGGCCGCGGCGGATGCCGCCGCTCGGGCCAGGGCAGCGCCTGCCCGGCCGAAGGGCGCTCCGGCCGCGGGACAGCCTGGGGGGCGCATCGCAGGGGCAGGCTCAGCGCGGCGCCAGGCGGATCGCGCCGTCGAGGCGGATCACCTCGCCGTTGAGCATGTCGTTCTCGAAGATGTGGCGGGCCAGCTTGGCGTAGTCCTGCGGGGTGCCCAGGCGCGAGGGGAAGGGCACGGCGGCAGCCAGCGAGTCCTGCACCTCCTTCGGCATGCCGAACATCATCGGCGTGCCGAAGATGCCGGGGGCGATGGTCATCACGCGGATGCCGTTGCGCGAGAGGTCGCGGGCGATGGGCAGGGTCATGCCGACGACGCCGCCCTTGGAGGCGCTGTAGGCGGCCTGGCCGATCTGGCCGTCGTAGGCGGCGACGGAGGCGGTGTTGATCACGCAGCCGCGCTCGCCGGTGGCCTCGGGCTCGTTCCGGCACATGGCCTCGGCGGCCAGGCGGATCATGTTGAAGGTGCCCACCAGGTTGACGTTGATCACCTTCTGGAAGACGGCCAGGCTGTGGGCGCCGTTCTTGCCCACCGTCTTCTCGGCGGGGGCGATGCCGGCGCAGTTCACCAGGCCCATCAGCTTGCCCAGGGACAGGGCCTGGGCCACCACGGCCTGGCCGTCGGCCTCGCTGCTCACGTCGCACTTGACGAAGGCGCCGCCGATCTCGCGGGCGATCTGCTCGCCCTTGTCCGCCTGCATGTCGGCGATGACGACCGTGCCGCCGGCGCCGGCGAGCATGCGCGCCGTGCCCTCGCCCAGCCCCGACGCGCCGCCGGTGACGATGAAGACCTTGCCCTTGATGTCCATGGAATGCCCCTTGTCTCGGTTTGATTTGACGTTTACGTAAACGTCAGATTATGCGGGTGGATCCGGAAATGAAAAAGGCCCGGCATGGCCGGGCCCCGTCAGGCAGGCGCGCGGGGCGCCTCGCGCGAACTCACTTGAAGCCGACGCGGTCCAGCATCTGCTGCACCTTGACCTGGTTGGCGCCCACCGCGGCCAGCGGGATGGTCTCGGCCTTGAAGTTGCCGCCGCCGCTCATGGCGGCCAGGGCGGGGTTGGCCACCTTCACGCCCTTGGCGGTGGGCCACTCGTTGTTGCCATTGGCGAAGTAGTTCTGCGCCTCGGCGCTGGCCAGGTACTCGAGGAATCGGACCGCGGCCGTGGGGTTCTTGCTGTGCTTCGCGACGGCGCCGCCGGCGATGTTCAGGTGCGTGCCCCAGGACGCCTGGTTCGGGAAGACGATGCCGACCTTCTCCATCAGCGCCTTGTCCTCGGGTGCGTTGGAACGCATCAGGCGGGCGATGTAGTAGGTGTTGGTCACGCCGACCTGGCACTCGCCGGCGCCCACGGCCTTGATCTGGTCGGTGTCGCCGCCCTTGGGGTCGCGCGCCAGGTTGGCCACCAGGCCCTTGAGCCACTGCTCGGTCTGGGCTTCGCCCAGGTGCACCATCACCGAGCCGAACAGCGAGAGGTTGTACGGGTGCGAGCCGGAGCGCAGGCAGACCTTGCCCTTGTTCTTCGCGTCGGCGAGTTCCTCGTAGGTGTCGACGTCCTCGCGCTTGACCTTGAGCTTGTCGTAGACCACCACGCGGGCGCGGGTGGAGAAGCCGTACCAGGCGGTGCCCTCGGCGGTGGCCTGGGCGTGGTACTGGGCCGGGATGGCGTCGTCCAGCAGCTTGGACTTGACCGGCTTGAACAGGCCGTCCACCTCGCCCTTGTGCAGGCGCGCGGCGTCCACCAGCAGGATCACGTCGGCCGGGGAGGCGGCGCCCTCGGCCTTGAGGCGGGCGAGGATGCCGGCGTCGTCGGCGTCGACCCGGTTGATGCGGATGCCGGTGGCCTTGGTGAAGTTGGCGTAGAGCGCTTCGTCGGTCGAGTAATGGCGGGCCGAGTACAGGTTCAGCACCTGGTCCTGGGCTTGGACGGGCAGGGCGGCGGCGAGCATCAGGCCGGCGACGGCAAGGGCATGGCGGGGCATCGGGTTCCTCGTGGATGGTTCAGGCTGGCCGGATCATAAGGCAAACGAGAATTATTCGCATTAATTCCCGGGCTGCACATAAAAAAACCCCGGCTGGAGGGCCGGGGTTGGAAGGATCCCTGAACCTTGGAGGTGTCGAAAGGACCCGAGGAGACAACCTGAAGGACTCCCGCGAAGGACAGGAGTCACGTGTTCTGTAACAGGCACCGCCGGGAAGTTCCTGGCGGGCCCGGTGCGATCGATCAGCGCTTGGCGCGGCTGGTGGTCTTGGCGGCGTTCACGGCCGTGTTGGCGACGGCGTTGAAGTTGGCTTCGGCCACGTCGGCGGCTTGCTTGACGGCCTTCTGCACCGACTCCAGGGCGTTGTTGCCGGCGGCAACGGCGCTCTTGAACATGGCGACGGCGGTCTCGCTGCCGGCCGGGGCGTTCTTGGCGGCGTTGTCCACGACGGACATGAACTTCTTCTGGGTGTCGGCGGCCTGGGCTTCGAAGGCCTTGCCGAACTCGACGCTGGTGCCGGAGGCGATCTCGTACAGGTGACGGCTGTAGGAGGCAGCCTTCTCGGCCAGGGGCTGGAACAGGGAGGCCTGCAGGGCCAGCAGCTCCTGGGCGTCCTTGACGGACAGGGCGGCGGCGGTGGTGCCGGCGGCTTCGACCAGGGCGGCCTTGGAGGCGGTCAGGTTCAGTTCGACCAGCTTCTCGACGCCTTCGAAGGCCTTGGAGGTCAGGCCGAAGAGGGTCTCGATGTTGGCCTTGTGGGAAGCGATCAGTTGTTCGGCGGTCAGCATTTCAATTAACTCCTGGTGGATGGGTTGCTTGGTCGCTGCTCGCTGGCTTCACCTTTGTTGCGCTGCAGCATGGCTCGAAGTATGCGGACGGCCGAAGCGCTTTGCAAGCATTTTTTGTTGCGGCGCACAAAATTAGGAGTGCCTGCCTAGAAGCCTCGGATTTCGCCCAGCCGACACAATCACGCGCCATGCAGGTGTTCTACGCCACCCAGTTCGTCTTGCACCTGCCGCCGGGGCACCGCTTCCCGATGGCGAAGTACCAGTTGCTGCGCGACCGCCTGGCCGTCGAGGCCGGGGACGTGCGGCTGATGCAGGCCCAGCCGGCGAGCGACGGCGAGCTGGCCCTGGCCCATGCCCCCGCTTACATCCGCGCGATCTCGGACGGTACGGTCGATCCGCAGGTCCTGCGGGAGATCGGCTTTCCCTGGAGCGAGGCCATGGCCGAACGCGCCCGCCGCTCGGTGGGCGCCACCATCAGCGCCTGCCGCGCCGCCTTCCGCGAGGGCGTGGCCGCCAACATCGCCGGCGGCACCCACCATGCCCTGGCCGACCGGGGCGGCGGCTTCTGCGTGTTCAACGACGCCGCGGTCGCGGCCCGCCTGATGCAGGCGGAGGCGGCGCGGGCCGGCCGGCGGCCGCTGCGGGTGGCGGTGATCGACCTCGACGTGCACCAGGGCAACGGCACCGCGGCCATCTTCCGGCGCGACCCCACCGTCTTCACCCTGTCGATGCACGGGCAGAAGAACTTCCCGTTCCGCAAGGAGCCGGGCGACCTGGACATCGACCTGCCCGACGGCTGCGCCGACGATGCCTACCTCGAGGCCCTGGAGGGCGCGCTGGGTGAGCTGGAGCGGCGCTTCGAGCCGGGCCTGGTGATCTACCTGGCCGGCGCCGATCCGCATGAGGGTGACCGCCTCGGTCGCCTGAAGCTCACCTGGGACGGCCTGGAGGCGCGCGACCGGCGCGTCTTCGACTGGGCCTTCCAGCGCCGCGTGCCCCTGGCCTTCGCCATGGCGGGCGGCTACGGCCACCGCATCGAGGACACGGTGCAGTGCCAGGTCAACACCTTCCGCGTCGCGACCCAGTACTGGCGCCGCTGGCAGAATCGGCTGACATGACCGAGCCTGTCGCCCCGCGTCCCCAGCCTGAACCCCGCAGCGCCTACCGCGCCTTCCGGCCCATCGCCACCCGCTGGGCCGACAACGACATCTACGGCCACGTCAACAACGTCGTCTACTACGGCTGGTTCGACACCGCGGTGAACGGCCACCTGATCGAGCAGGGCGCGCTGGACATCCACCACGGCCAGACCA
The DNA here is from genome assembly GCF_042675325.1 of Ramlibacter sp. GCM10027632. Lineage (NCBI taxonomy): Bacteria > Pseudomonadati > Pseudomonadota > Betaproteobacteria > Burkholderiales > Comamonadaceae > Ramlibacter > Ramlibacter sp. GCM10027632. The sequence continues at coordinate 71,590 of NZ_JBHTGW010000007.1, forward strand.
TCGGCCTGGTGGTCGAGACCCAGTGCAACTACTTCGCGCCGCTGGCCTTCCCGCAACGGGTGGAGGCCGGCCTGCGGGTCGCCCGCCTGGGCGGCAGCAGCGTACGCTACGAGATCGGGCTGTTCGCCGAGGGCGCGGCGCTCACCGCCGCCCGCGGGCACTTCGTCCATGTCTACGTGGACAAGGCCACGCGCCGGCCGGTTCCCCTTCCCGAAAAACTCAGAGAGACCCTGGAGACACTCCGATGACCCCTCCCCAAGTCAGCACCCGCGTCGAGGACCCGGGCAGCGTCGACACCGCGATCACCAGCCGCTTCTCGGCGCGCGCCTTCCTGTCCCGGGCCGTGCCGCGCGAGATGCTCGAGTCGATCCTGGAGGTGGCCAGCCGTGCGCCCTCGGGCTCCAACACCCAGCGCTGGAACGTGTACGTGCTCCAGGGTGCCAGCCGCGACGCCCTGGTGGCCAAGGTCTGCGCCGCCCACGACGCGCTGGCCGCCGACCCGTCGCTGGCCGCGCAGTACCGCGACGCCTACGACTACTACCCGCCCAGGTGGGAGTCGCCCTTCATCGAGCGCCGCCGCGAGAACGGCTGGGGCCTGTATGGCCTGCTGGGGATCGGCAAGGGCGACAAGGACAAGATGCACGCGCAGCACCAGCGCAACTTCCGATTCTTCGACGCGCCGGTGGGCCTGATCTTCACCGTCGACGCGGGCACGGGCCAGGGCGCGCTGCTCGATTTCGGCATGTTCCTGCAGAACGTGATGGTGGCCGCCCGCGCGCGCGGCCTGCACACCTGCCCGCAGGCCGCCTGGAACACCTTCGCCTCGATCATCTTGCCGCATGTCGGCGCGAAGGAGGGTGAGATGGTGGTGTGCGGCATGTCCCTGGGCTGGGCCGACGAGGCCGCCCCGGTGAACGCCTTCCACACGCCGCGCGAGCCGGTGTCGGCCTTCACCCGTTGGCTGGACTGACCGGGGCGCCCGCCGGATGACGCCGACGCGCGCCGCCCTCGCGGCTTCCCTTGCCCTTCCCCAGCTCGCGCTGGCGGCCGACCTCGACGGTCGCGCGCTGTCCCCGCTGTGGGGCCTGCCGTTCGCTGGCATCCTGCTGTCCATCGCGCTGGTGCCGCTGCTGGCGCCGCGCTTCTGGCACCACCACTTCGGCAAGGTCTCCGCCGCCTGGGCGCTGGCCTTCCTGCTGCCCTTCGCCGCGGTGTTCGGACCGGCCGCCGCCGGCGCCGGCCTGGTGCACGCGCTGGTGGCGGAGTACATCCCCTTCGTGATCCTGCTGACGGCGCTCTTCACCGTGGCCGGCGGCATCCACATCCGCGGAAACCTGCATGGCAGCCCGGGCCTGAACACCGCGATCCTGGCGATCGGCGCGGTGCTGGCGAGTTTCATGGGCACCACCGGCGCCTCGATGCTGCTGGTGCGCCCCCTGATCCGCGCCAACGACAACCGCCGCCACAAGGCGCACGTGTTCGTCTTCTTCATCTTCATCGTGGCCAACGCCGGCGGCTCGCTGACCCCGCTGGGAGACCCGCCGCTGTTCCTGGGGTTCCTCCAGGGGGTGGACTTCTTCTGGACGGTGCGCCACATCTTTCCGGAAACGCTGTTCCTGGTCTGCACGCTGCTGGCGCTGTTCTTCGCGTTGGACGCGTGGTACTACCACCGGCGCGAGGAACTGCTTCCGGTCGATCCCACGCCCGACACGCGCGCGATCGGCATCGACGGCGGCCGCAACCTCCTCCTGCTGGGCGCGGTCGTGGCCCTGGTGCTCCTGAGCGGGTTCTGGAAGTCGCCGGTGTCGTTCGACATCGCTGGCACGCCGGTGGGCCTGCCCGGCCTGGTGCGCGACATCGGCCTGATCGCGGTGACGCTGGCCTCGCTGAGGATCACCCCGCCCTCGGTGCACGAGGACAACCAGTTCTCCTGGGCGCCGATGCAGGAGGTGGCCAAGCTGTTCGCCGGCATCTTCCTGACCATCATCCCGGTGATCGCGATGCTGCGCGCCGGCACCGAGGGACCCTTCGGCGCCGTCGTGTCCGCGGTCACCCGGCCCGACGGCACGCCCGACCCGGCCGCCTACTTCTGGGCCACCGGCGCCCTGAGCTCCTTCCTGGACAACGCCCCGACCTACCTCGTCTTCTTCAACACCGCCGGCGGCGACGCCCAGGTGCTGATGAACGCGCTCGCGCCCACCCTGGCCGCGATCTCGGCGGGCGCCGTGTTCATGGGCGCCAACACCTACATCGGCAACGCGCCGAACCTGATGGTCAAGGCCATCGCCGAGGACCGGGGCGTGCGCATGCCCGGCTTCTTCGGCTACATGCTCTGGTCCGGCGGCGTGCTGGTGCCGCTGTTCATCGTCATGACCTTCGTGTGGTTCCGGTGAACGCGCCCCTCCCATTTCCCTTGAATCCCGACTTCCTGGAGCGACGTTGAGTCCCGAAACCTGGATCCTGGCCGCCCTCGGGCTGGCCAACCTCGGCCTGCTGGCGGCGCTGCTGCTGCGCAAGCCGCCCTCGCAGGACGCCCTGCGCACCGAACTGCTGTCCGCCAGCGAGCGGCTCGAGCGCGAGCTGCGCCGCGAGGTCAGCGAGTCCTCGCGCGGCGCGCGCCAGGAACTGACGCACACGCTCACCGCCTTCCAGGAGACGCTCACCCGCCAGTCCGCCGAGGCCACCCGCACGCAGAACGCCCAGATCGACGCCTTCGGCCAGCAGCTGGCCCTCCTGCAGAAGGGCCTGGGCGACACCCTGGCCTCGCAGCTGCAGGCCCTGAGCGAGTCCAACGCCCGGCGCATCGCCGAGGTGCGCGGCACGCTGGAGGCGCAGCTGGCGATGCTGCAGCAGACCAACGCCGCCAAGCTCGACGAGATGCGCCAGACCGTCGACGAGAAGCTGCAGTCCACCCTGGAGACCCGCCTGGGCGAGAGCTTCAAGCAGGTGGCCGAGCGGCTGGAGCAGGTGCACCAGGGCCTGGGGCAGATGCAGTCGCTGGCCCAGGGCGTGGGCGACCTGCAGCGGGTGCTGACCAACGTGAAGACGCGTGGCATGTTCGGCGAGGTGCAGCTCGAGGCCCTGCTGGAGCAGGTGCTGACGCCGGAGCAGTTCGGCAAGCAGGTCGAGACCAAGCCGGGCAGCCGCCAGCGGGTCGACTTCGCGGTGCGCTTTCCGGGCCGCAGCGCCGACGGCGAGCCGGTCTGGCTGCCGCTGGATGCCAAGTTCCCGCGCGAGGACTACGAGCGCCTGCTCGAGGCCCACGACCGCGCCGATGCCGCCGGCGTCGAGTCCGCCTCGCGCGCGCTGGAGACCCGCATCCGCACCGAGGCCAAGTCGATCTGCGAGTCCTACCTGTGCCCGCCGCACACCACCGACTTCGCCATCCTGTTCCTGCCGGTGGAGAGCCTGTATGCCGAGGTGCTGCGCCGCCCCGGCCTGATGGACTCGCTGCAGCGCGATTACCGCGTGACCCTCGCCGGCCCGACCACCCTGCTGGCGATGCTGAACAGCCTGCACATGGGCTTTCGCACCCTGGCTCTGGAGCAGCAGGCCTCCGAGGTCTGGAAGGTGCTCGGGGCGGTCAAGACCGAGTTCGAGCGCTATGGCGACTGGGTCGCCCGCATCAAGGACCAGATGCAGAAGGCCGCCGACACCCTGGACAAGGCCGACACCCGCACCCGCCAGATGCGCCGGGCGCTGAAGGTGGTCGAGGCCCTGCCCGAGGGCGAGGCGCAGGCGGTGCTGCCGAGGATCGAGGACGCCGTTGACGACGCCGACGCCTGAGGACGACGGCGGCGGCCTGGGCCTGGCCCGCCTGGTGCTCGGGCAGACCTTCCTGCATGCCTCCATGGCGGGCATGCGCCTGGCCATGCCGCTGCTGGCACTGCGCGAGGGCCACAGCGCCGCGGCGGTGGGCGTGCTGCTGGCGATGTTCGCGATCACCCAGGTGTTCCTGGCGCTGCCCGCCGGCCGCTACGCCGACCGCCACGGCCTGAAGCGGCCGATGGCGCTGAGCGTGGCCGCGGCCGTCCTGGGCGCGGGCCTGGCGGCCGCCTGGCCGGTGTTCCCGGTGCTGTGCCTCGGCGCGCTGCTCACGGGCGGCGCCACCGGCGCGGCGGTCATCGCCCTGCAGCGCCACGTGGGGCGTGCCGCCAGCGGCGCCCTGCAGCTGCGGCAGGCCTTCTCGTGGCTGTCGATCGGCCCGGCGGTCTCCAACTTCGTCGGCCCCTTCCTGGCGGGGCTGCTGATCGACCATGCCGGCTTCCGCACCGCCTTCGTGGTGATGGCCCTGTTCCCGCTGGGCTGCTGGTTCTGGGTCCGCCGCGCCCGCGAGGCGCCGCGCGCCGAGGCGCAGGCCGCCGCCCGGGGCGGGCGGGCCTGGGACCTGCTGCGCGAGCCGGGCTTCCGGCGCCTGATGGTGGTGAACTGGGTGCTGTCGTCGGCGTGGGACGTGCACACCTTCATCGTCCCGGTGCTCGGGCATGAGCGGGATCTCTCCGCCTCGGTGATCGGCGCCATCCTCGGTGCGTTCGCGGTGGCTGCGGCGCTGGTGCGCACCAGCCTGCCCCTGATTCCCTCGACGGTGCGCGAGTGGCAGGTGATCCTGGCGGCGATGTGGGGCGCGGCGGTGGCCTTCGCCCTCTACCCGCTGATGCCCTCCGCCCTGGCCATGGGTGCCTGTTCGGTGCTGCTGGGGCTGGCGCTGGGCGCGGTGCAGCCGATGATCATGAGCACCCTGCACCAGATCACGCCGGAGCATCGGCAAGGCGAGGCCCTGGGCCTGCGGCTGATGGCGATCAATGCCTCGAGCGTGCTGATGCCGATGCTGTTCGGCGCCGCCGGCACGCTGATCGGGGCCTCAGGGCTGTTCTGGACGGTGGGGGCGGTCCTGGCGGGCGGCACCCGCCTGGCGTCGGGCCTGCGCCACCACGACGCCGGCGATCACAGGCCGTAGAAATCGCTGATCGCCCGCCAGGCCTGGTCGGGCTCGTCGGCGAAGGTGAACAGGGACAGGTCGGCGGGCGAGATCATGCCTTCCTCGACCAGCACCTCGAAGTTGACCAGCCGCTTCCAGAAGGCCGACCCGTACAGGACGATGGGCACCTGCCGCGCCTTGCGCGTCTGCACCAGGGTCAGCACCTCGAACAGCTCGTCCAGCGTGCCGAAGCCGCCGGGGAAGGCGACCAGCGCCTTCGCGCGCATCATGAAGTGCATCTTGCGCAGCGCGAAGTAGTGGAACTTGAACGACAGCTGCGGCGGCACGTAGGGGTTGGGCGTCTCCTCCATCGGCAGGGCGATGGACAGGCCCACGCTCACGCCGTCGGCCTCGAAGGCGCCGCGGTTGGCGGCCTGCATGATGCCGGGGCCGCCGCCGGTGCAGACGAACAGCTTGTCGGCGTCGGGTTTGCCCTCGCTGTAGCGGGCAACGTGCTGGCCGAAGGCGCGCGCATGCTCGTAGTAGTGCGCGTTGCGCGCGGCGGTGCGGGCCCGGGCGATGGTGACGGGATCGCCGCCCGCCTCGGCGGCGGTGAGCAGGGCGTCGGCCTCTTCCTGGCTGCGGATGCGGGCGCTGCCGAAGACGACGATGGTGTTCTCGATGCCGCGCTCGGCCTGCTCCAGGTCCGGCTTGAGCAGCTCGAGCTGGAAGCGGATGCCGCGGGTCTCGCGGCGCAGGAGGAATTCAGGGTCGGCGAAGGCCAGGCGGCTGGCATCGGCCTGCAGGGGCAGGCCGGCATCGGAGTGGGCCTTCAGCGTGGCCCAGGCATCGGCCAGGCGGCTGTCATGGATGTTGCGGGGAGAGGGCATGGGCGGATTGTGGACCGAACCGGTGCGCCAACCACGCGAGCAACCTTGGCCGCGCCACGGTCAGGCCCTTGTACGCGAGCACGGCCTCGCTCATGGAGGCCAGGCTGTCATGCAGCCGCCGGGCCTTGTCCGGCGTGTCCACCGCCTCGGCCAGCGGCTGCAGCTGCACGCGGATGGTGAAGACGGCCTGGCGCGTGCCGCCGCCCACCGGGAAGAAGGTCTGGCGCTCCACCCGCAGCCAGCAGCCGGCGGCGAAGGCCTGCGGGTCGCCGTCCGCGGGCCAGGCCGGCGGGGCGTGGCGGCGCGGGTGCTGGTCATGCCGGCCCGAGGGGCTGACGGTCCAGACATGCCGCTCCCAGCGCTCGCCGCCGGTGGCCAGGGCCACCAGGCTGGCGGCCGCGGCGCGCAGGCGATCGCCATCGCCCACCGGCGCATGGGCCGCGGCGAAGTCCATGCCGAGCTTGTCCTCCGGCGCCCAGTGCGAGGGCGCGCACACGCACAGCCAGGGCAGGGTGCCGGTGGCGCCATCGAGCACCGCGAAGTCCTCCTCGAAGGCCAGCTCCAGCGGGCCCTCGAACGGCAGGCCCTCGGCCGCGGCCTGGCGGGCGATCGCCGCGAGCGCGGGCCGCGGGTCGAAGCCCGGCACGCAGGCGCGCGAGGCGCCGGCCGCGAGCACCGCGCGCTTGCCGGCGGCCAGGGCGCTGGCCGGGTCCAGGGCGGTGAGGTGGCGGGCGCCCGCAGGCAGCCGCTGCAGCCCGGGCTGCATGCGGAAGGGGACGGCGATGCGGGCGAAGTCGAAGTCCATGCCGGGCGGGCGCAGGGCGCCGAAAAGACAAAAGGCTCTCGAAGGAGCCTTGTTGTAAAAGATAAAAGGCTCTCGAAGGAGCCCTGTCGTAAAAGACAAAAGGCTCCCGAAGGAGCCTTGTTGTAGCAGAGGCGCCCGAGGGCGGGGCCTCAGACGCGGCGGCGGTACTCGCCGGTGCGGGTGTCGATTTCGACCTTGTCGCCCTGGGCCACGAAGATCGGCACGCCGATCTCGAAGCCGGTGGCGATCTTGGCGGGCTTGAGGACCTTGCCGGAGGTGTCGCCCTTGACGGCGGGCTCGGTCCAGGTGATCTCGCGCTCGACGCTGGTGGGCAGTTCGACGGAGATGGCCTTGCCCTCGTAGAACACCACCTCGGCGGCCATGCCGTCTTCCAGGTAGTTCAGGGCGTCGCCCATGTTCTCGGCTTCGACTTCGTACTGGTTGTACTCGGTGTCCATCCAGACGTACATCGGGTCGGCGAAGTAGGAGTAGGTGCACTCCTTCTTGTCCAGGACGATCTGGTCCATCTTGTCGTCGGCCTTGAACACGATTTCCGTGCCCTGGTTGGCCAGCAGGCTCTTGAGCTTCATGCGCACGGTGGCGGCGTTGCGGCCGCCGCGGGCGTATTCGGTCTTCAGGACGACCCAGGGGGCGCCGTTTTGCATGATCACGTTGCCGGCGCGGATTTCTTGAGCGATTTTCATGGCGAGTAGTTCGTCAGGGTAGGCCGCATGGTCCGCATGGAGAAGGCCGGGCGCAGCGGTCGCATCGACCGGCTCCGGTCCCCTCCGGGCGCGGCGGGGGCGGCGGGGCGCGAAGCCCACCCGAAATATCCGGCGTGCCGCGCAAAGCCCGCTATTTTAGCCTCTTTCGGTGACGGTGCCGCGGGTGGCCGGGGCTTAAGTCGGGCTTAAGGGTGGCCGGCCGATCCTCGCCGCATGACCCTTTCCCCGCGCCGTCCCCTCCTGTCCGTGGAGACCCTGATCCTGCTGTCCGTGGCCTGGCTGCTGGCCACCGCCAACGGCCCGTTCTGGCGCGCCGCCCTGGCCGGGCGCGACCTGGCCGCCCCCGCCACCTGGGGCTTCGCCGCGGCCCTGGCCGGCCTCCTGGGCGGCCTGTCCTTCGCGGCCCTGGCCCTGGTCTCCGCGCGCTGGTCGGTGCGGCCGCTGCTGGCGGCGTTGCTGGTGGCCTCGGCCGGCGCCGCCTGGTACATGGACCGCTACGCCATCTACGTGGACCGCGCCATGGTGCGCAACGTCCTGGCCACCCATGTCGGCGAGGCGCGCGAGCTGCTGTCCTGGCGCATGGCGGCCCATGTGGCGGTGTTCGGCCTGCTGCCGGCCGCTGCCCTGTGGTGGCCGCGCCTGGCGCCGCGCACCTGGCGCCAGGCGGCGGCCTGGCGGGGCGCCAGCGTGGCGCTGGCCCTGCTGCTCGCGGTCGCCGCGATCCTGCCGGTCTTCGCCGACTTCGCCTCCCTGATGCGCAATCGCAAGGAGGTGCGACACCTGGCCACCCCGGGCAACCTGGTGGCGGCCCTGGCCGGCAACGCCTGGGGCCGCACGCCGCGCACCGCCGCCGCGCGCATCCCCGTGGGAGCCGACGCGCAGCTCGCCGAATCCTGGGGGCAGCGCCGCCGGCCCCTGCTGTTCGTGCTGGTGGTGGGCGAGACCGCGCGGGCGCAGAACTTCGGCCTCAACGGCTACGCCCGCGACACCACCCCGGAGCTGGCCGCGCGCGGCGTGGTCAATTTCCCCGACGCCTGGGCCTGCGGCACCTCCACCGAGGTCTCGCTGCCCTGCATGTTCTCGCCCTTCGGCCGCCGCCGCTACGACGAGGACCGCATCCTCTCCCACGAGTCCCTGCTGCACGTGCTGGCCCGCGCCGGCCTGCAGGTGCAGTGGCGCGACAACCAGTCCGGCTGCAAGGGCGTCTGCCAGGGCCTGCCCGAGGCCCGCCTGGACCATGCCGGCGTGGAGGGCCTGTGCCCCGAGGGCCAGTGCCTGGACGAGATCCTCGTGCATGGCATGGACCGGGTCCTGGCCGACGCGAAGGGCAACCTGTTCGTGGTGCTGCACCAGCTCGGCAACCACGGGCCGGCCTACTACCGCCGCTACCCGGCCGCCTTCCGCCGCTTCACGCCGGCCTGCGAGTCCGACGACCTGCGCCTGTGCTCGCCCGCCGAGATCCGCAATGCGTATGACAACGCGCTGCTCTATACCGACCATGTCCTGGGCCGGGTGATCGACTTCCTGCGCGCGCGCCAGGACCGCTGGGACACCGCCATGCTGTACCTGTCCGACCACGGCGAGTCGCTCGGCGAGTCCGGCCTGTACCTGCACGGCGTGCCGCACCGCGTGGCCCCCGAGGTGCAGCTGCGCGTGCCGATGGTGGCCTGGATGTCGCCAGGCTTTCGCGCGTCCTTCGGCGTGGACGAGGGCTGCCTGCGCCGCGTGGCCGCGACGCGGCGCACCGGCCATGACGACCTGTTCCACTCGGTGCTGGGCCTGCTGGACGTGCGCACCGCGGCCTACGAGCGCGAGCAGGACCTGTTCGCGCCCTGCCGCCCGGTGCCGGGCGGGGCGGGGGCGCCCCCGGTCAGCCGGCCGGAAAGAGCACTCTGACCTGCAGCCCGCCGCCGGGCGCATCGCCCAGTTCGACCCGGGCGCCGTGGCGCACCGCCACCGCCCGCACGATGGACAGGCCCAGGCCGCTGCCGTAGCCCGAGGCCTGCGGACCGCGGTAGAAGCGGTCGAAGACGCGCCCGCGCTCCTCGGCCGCGATGCCGGGGCCGGTGTCGTTCACCAGCAGGCAGGGCGCCGCGCCCTCGCGCGCCGCCGCCACGTCGATGCGGCCGCCGCGGGGCACGTGGCGCAGGGCGTTCTCCACCAGGTTGTCCAGCAGCATCGCCAGCTGCTGCGGGTCGCCCGCCACCACCGGCGCGGCCTGGTTGGTCGCGCCCAGGTCGATACCGGCGTGCTCGGCCCGCGCGGCGAAGCGCGAGACGCAGTCGCGCACCAGGGCCGAGAGGTCGACCGCCTCCTCGGGCGTGGGCGGCGCGTCCGGCGAGACGCGGGCCAGCTGCAGCAGGCGCTCCACCAGCCGCTGCGTGCGCTCGATGCCTTCGCGCAGTTCGTCCAGGGCCATGGCGCGCTGCGCCGGCTCCTGGGCGCGTTCGAGCAGCTGCGCCTGCAGGCGCAGGGCGGTCATGGGTGTGCGCAGCTCGTGCGCCGCGTCGGCCATGAAATGCCGCTGCTGCGCCAGCGCGTGGCCGAGGCGGGCCATCAGGTCGTTGACTGCGCCCACCAGGTGGTGCAGCTCCGGCGGCTGGCTGGACAGCGCGATCGGGTGCAGCGACTCGGCGCTGCGCGCGGCGACTTCGTCGGCGGCGCGCGCCAGCGGCTCCAGGCCGCGGCGCAGTGCCAGGGTCACCAGGCCCGCGATCAGCGCCAGCACCCCCGCGGCCGGCAGCACCAGCGCGCCCGCGGTCTCGCGGGCCAGGATCTCGCGCTCGCTGGCGCGCTGGGCTGCCTGGACGATGCCGTCCTCGAGCACGATCGTGTAGAGGTGCCAGCTTTCGCCGCTGGCGCGGACCTGGGTCAGGCCGCTGCGGGAGTGGAACGGCAGGCGCACGTCGCGGTGGGAGCTTGCCAGCAGCGCCCCCTCGCGCGACCAGACCGCGGTGACGAACTCGAAGCTGCCGAATTCCTCGTAGACCCGGGGCAGCTCCTGGGCCAGCCGGGGCGCCGCGCCGGGCGCGGCCCCGTGGTGGTGGACCACGGCCAGGGCCACCTGCTTGAGGTTGTCCTCGAAGACCTCCTCCATCTCCTCGGCCAGCACCCACCAGGTGGCGGCGATCAGGATGCCCGCGCCCAGGCCGAGGGCGCCCAGCACCCACCACAGCACCTCGCGGTGGATCGATCGTCCCGGACTCATGCGGCTCCCCTCTCCAGTTCTCCGTTCCAGGCGGCGTTCATGGCGCCGGCTCCGGCCCATCCACCGGCGGCACCAGCCGGTAACCCACCCCGCGCACGTTGCGGATGGTCTCGGCGCCGAGCTTGCGGCGCAGGTTGTGCAGGTGGACCTCGACCGCGTTGCTGCCCACCTCCTGCTGCCAGCCCCAGACCGCGTCCTCCAGCTGCTCGCGCGAGAGCACGGCGCCGGGGCGCTGCATCAGCGCCTCGAGCAGGGAGAACTCGCGCGCCGACAGGGCCACCGGCTCGCCGCGCAGGTGCACCTCGCGCCGCGCCGGGTCGAGCGCCAGCGAGCCGCAGGCCAGCACCGGGCTGGCATGGCCGGCGCGCCGCCGCAGCAGGGCGCGGATGCGGGCGACCAGTTCGTCCAGGTCGAAGGGCTTGAGCACGTAGTCGTCGGCGCCGGCATTGAGGCCGGCGATGCGGTCGCTCACCGCGTCGCGCGCAGTGGCCACGATGACGGGCAGCGTGTCACGGCGCGCGCGCAGCTCGCGCAGCAGCACCATGCCGTCCTTGCGGGGCAGGCCCAGGTCCAGCACCGCGAGGTCGTAGACGTCGTGGGCCAGGGCCAGTTCCGCCTCGCGGCCGTCGAGGGCCCAGTCGACGGCGAAGCCGGCGTCCTGCAGGCCCAGGCGCACCGCGCGGCCGATCATCGGGTCGTCTTCAACGAGCAGCAGGCGCATGGCCATCCGCCGGCAGGAAGGCGCCGAGGAGCCAGGCCCAGGTCCAGCAGGTCCAGGCGGTCCACAGCGTGTGGCTCATGAAATGCGCGCCGCGCAGCTGCTGCGCCACGCCCAGCGCCAGGCCCGCGGCCAGCGAGGCGGCCAGCCAGGCGCGCGCGGCCGCCGAGCCGCGCGGCCAGGCGAACCAGCCCGCCACCCAGGCGAAGCCCGCCGAGGCGTGGCCGGCCGGGAAGCAGTGGCCGGCGCCGCCATCGCGCAGCCCCAGCCGCCAGTGCGGCACGTAGGGCAGGCTGCCGCCGAAGGCCTGCAGGTCCCAGGGGCAGGAGGTGGCGGAGACGCGCTTGATCGCGCTGACCGCGAGCATGGCGCCCACCGCCACGGCCAGCAGCCAGGCGCGGCGCGCGCGCGGCAGGCGGCGCAGCGGGCCGAAGGGACGCACCAGGGACAGGGCCAGCAGCGCCGCGACCGTGGCGGAGAGCAGGCGCGCGCCGTCATGCAGCACGCGGGTCAGGAGCCAGTGGTCGCGGGCGGGAAAGCCGCCGGCGTCGCCGGCGAGGCGGGCCAGGGGCAGGTCCAGGCCCGCGGCTTCCCAGGTGGCGAGGGCGGCGAGGCCGGCCAGTACCGCCCAGGCCGCGGCGCGGTCGCGGGCGAGGCGCTGGAGGGGGGCGGGAAGCGTCATCGGCACGGGAAGGGACAGTACCACGCCAGGCTCAGGCGGGCGCCCAGGCGGAAGGCGCAGCGGCGCGCAGCAGCTGCGTGAGCAGGTCGTCCTGCGCCAGCAGGCGCTCGCGGGCGGCGACGGCGGCGGCCGTCCACCCGGGCAGGTCGATCGGGGGCAGGGTCGCGGCGGCGGTGCCGTTCCACGCCTGGTGGAAGGCGCGCAGCGAGGGCGGCGCCTGCAGCCAGCCGAGGAAGGCCTCGAGCTTGGCGTGGTGCGCATCGTCGTCCTGCGGGTAGATGTGCCAGGCGAAGGCGCGGCCGGCCCACAGCGCGCGCACCAGCGAGTCCTCGCCGCGCACCAGGTTCAGGTCGCAGGACCACAGCAGCTCGTCGAACGCGGGCTGGGGCAGGGCGGGCAGGTGGGAGATGGCGGGGCGCGGCGCATCGCCCAGGGCGGCGAGCGCGGCATCGACCGCGGCGCGCGCGCGGCCGGGGGTGACCAGCAGGCGCACCGGCCCGCCCGCCAGGCCGGCCTCGCCGAGCTGCCGCAGCAGCGCGGGCAGGGCCGGCGGCTCGTAGCAGAACAGGCTGACCCGGCGCTCGGCGCCGGCGGGCAGGCCCAGCGCGCCGAGGAAGGCCGCCGGGTCGAAGGCGCGCTGGCGCGCCGGCAGGCCGGGCTCGCGCAGCAGGCCGCCGGTGCGCGGCGTGAAGCCGGGATAGAAGAAGCGCTTGGTCAGGCCCTTCGCCGGGCCGCTCATGACGGGCGAGGCCAGGCCGTGGCAGCGTTCCACCCAGGGCTCGGCGCTGAGGTACTCGAGGTTGATCCAGGCGGGCTGGCGGCCCTCGCGCCGGGCCTTGGCGGCGACGGCCGCGACGAAGGCCTCGTGCGGGTCGCAGCCGAACGCCTCGACCACCACCTCGCCGGGTTCGGCGGCGGGGGAGCCGGCCGTCCAGTGCACCACCTCCACGCCGGCGAGGCCCTGCGGCGCCATCCAGGCCAGGGCCGCGGGCTCGTCGACCCACAGGCGGGCGCGCTCGCCGCGCGCGGCGAGGTCGGCGCACAGGCGCCAGCACACGCCCAGGTCGCCATGGTTGTCGATCACGCGGCAGAAGATGTCCCAGAGCATGGGCCCGGATAATAGGCCGCATGTCCGAAGCGCATTCCGAGCAACTCCTGGCCGAGGTCGCGGCCCTGCCGCAGCTGCCCGGGGTCTACCGCTACTTCGACGCCGAGGGCGCCGTGCTGTACGTGGGCAAGGCCCGCAACCTGCGCAAGCGCGTCTCCAGCTACTTCCAGAAGAACCATGGCGGCACGCGCATCGGCCACATGGTCTCGAAGATCGCGCGCATGGAGACCACGGTGGTGCGCTCCGAGGCCGAGGCGCTGCTGCTGGAAAACAACCTGATCAAGGCGCTCAACCCGCGGTTCAACATCCTGTTCCGCGACGACAAGAGCTACCCCTACCTGCGCATCTCCGGCGAGTCCGACCCGTACCCGCGCATGGCCTACTACCGCGGCGCGGTGGACCGCCGGCACCGCTACTTCGGCCCCTACCCGAGCGCCTGGGCGGTGAAGGAGTCGATCCAGCTGCTGCAGAAGGTGTTCCGCCTGCGCACCTGCGAGGACACCGTCTTCGCCAACCGCACCCGGCCCTGCCTGCTCTATCAAATCAAGCGCTGCTCGGGGCCCTGCGTCGGCCTGGTGTCCAAGGAGGATTACGACCGCGACGTCGCCAGCGCCGAGGCCTTCCTGCGCGGCGAGACGCAGCAGCTGCTCGACGAGCTGCAGGCACGCATGATGGCCCACGCCGAGCGGCTCGAGTTCGAGCAGGCGGCGGAGGTCCGCAACCAGGTCTCCGCGCTGTCGCGGGTGCTGCACCAGCAGGCGGTGGAGACCACCAGCGACAAGGACGTGGACATCCTCGCCGTGAAGGTGCAGGGCGGCCGCGCCTGCGTGAACCTGGCCATGGTGCGCGGCGGCCGCCACCTGGGCGACCGGCCGTACTTCCCTTCCCACGTGGAGGACGCCGCCGCGGTGCGCCAGCGCGAGGACGACGCGGGCGGCGCCGGCGACGACACGCCGGTCGAGGTGCAGGTGCTCGAGGCCTTCATCGCGCAGCACTACCTGGGCGTGCCGGTGCCGCCGGCGCTGGTGACCAGCCACCCGGTCTCCAAGGCCCTGGTGGCGGCGCTGGGCGAGCAGGCCGGCGTGAAGGTCGGCGCGGTGCACCAGCCGCGCGAACAGCGCCGGGTCTGGCTGGAGATGTGCGAGAAGAATGCCGCGATCCAGCTGGCGCGCCTGCTGGCGGAGGAGGGCTCGCAGCAGGCCCGCACCCGGGCGCTGGCCGAGGCCCTGCAGCTGGAGCCGGACGACCTGGAGAACTTCCGCATCGAGTGCTTCGACATCTCGCACACCGCGGGCGAGGCCACGCAGGCCTCGTGCGTGGTGTTCCACCACCACCGGATGCAAAGCGCCGAGTACCGCCGCTTCAACATCGACGGCATCACCCCGGGTGACGACTACGCCGCCATGCGCCAGGTGCTGACGCGCCGCTACAGCCGGCTGGCCGGGGCAGGGCGCGACGTGCCGGAGGCGGTGCCTGCCGAGGGCGTGGAGGCAGGCGAGGGCGCGCAGGACCGTGAAGGGGCGGCCGGCGCCGAGGGCCTCCCGGCGGGCGCGCCCGTGCCGAAGAAGCGCGCTGCGGCCGGCGGCGCCCACCGCCTGCCGGACCTGGTGCTGGTCGACGGCGGCAAGGGCCAGGTGAGCATGGCGCGCGAGGTGTTCGCCGAGCTCGGGCTGGACCTGTCGGTCATCGTCGGCGTGGAGAAGGGCGAGGGCCGCAAGGTCGGCCTGGAGGAACTGGTCTTTGCCGACGGCCGCGAGAAGGTCTGGCTGGGCCGCGACTCCGCGGCGCTGATGCTGGTGGCGCAGATCCGCGACGAGGCGCACCGCTTCGCCATCACCGGCATGCGCGCCAAGCGGGACAAGGTGCGCGTGGGCGGCAGCCGGCTGGAGGAGATCCCCGGCGTCGGCGCGCGCAAGCGCGCGCGCCTGCTGCAGCGGTTCGGCGGCATCCGCGGCGTGGCCGCGGCCAGCGTCGAGGACCTGGCCACCGTCGAGGGCGTTTCGCGCGCGCTGGCCGAGGAGATCCACCGGGCGCTGCATTGAGCCGCGGCGCTTGCGGGAAGCGCCTCGCGCTCATGCGCCGGAAGCGCCTCGCGCTCATGCCAGAATCGGGCCCATGTTCTTCACGGTTCCCACCCTCCTGACCTGGACGCGCATCATCGCCATCCCGCTCATCGTCGGGGTGTTCTACCTGGGGCTTGAGCCGCGTTTCCAGAACCTGGTGGCCACGGTGATGTTCATCGCCTTCGCGCTCACCGACTGGCTCGACGGCTGGCTCGCCCGCCGCCTGAACCAGACCTCCTCCTTCGGCGCCTTCCTCGACCCGGTGGCCGACAAGTTCCTGGTCTGCGCCAGCCTGCTGGTGCTGGTGCACCTGGGCCGGGCCGATGTCTTCGTCGGCCTCATCATCATCGGCCGCGAGATCGCGATCTCCGCGCTGCGCGAGTGGATGGCGCAGATCGGCGCCTCGCGCAGCGTGGCGGTGCACATGATCGGCAAGGTCAAGACCACCGTGCAGATGGTGGCCATCCCCTTCCTCCTGTACGACGGCGACCTGTTCGGCGTGATCGACACCGGCCGGTGGGGCGCCTGGCTGATCTGGGTGGCCGCCATCCTCACCGTGTGGTCGATGGTGTACTACCTGCGCAAGGCCCTGCCGGAGATCCGGCGCCGGGTGCGCTGACCGCCCTCCATGACCGACACCGACGACCGCGCCTGGCTGCTGCGGGCCATGCCCGCCGTGTTCGTGGCCATCTGGAGCACCGGCTTCATCGTGGCGCGCTACGGCATGCCGCATGCCCCGCCCATGACCTTCCTGAGTTGGCGCTACGCGCTCTCGGTGGCCTGCTTCGTCGCCTGGGCCACGCTGGCGCGGGCGGCCTGGCCCGAAGGCCGGCGGCAGTGGCTGCACCTGGCCGTCACCGGCATCCTGATGCACGCGGGCTACCTCGGCGGCGTGTGGGCCGCGGTGAAGGCCGGCATGGGCGCCGGCCTGGCGGCCCTGCTGGTGGGCCTACAGCCGGTGCTCACCGCGCTGTGGATCTCCGGCCGCGGCGGCACCGTCACCGGGCGCCAGTGGGCCGGGCTGGCCTTCGGCCTGGCCGGCCTGGTGCTGGTGGTGTGGCAGAAACTGGGCCTGGGCGAGGTGCATCCGTTCAACTTCGCCTGCGCCCTCGTCGCCCTCGTGAGCATCACCGCCGGGACCCTCTACCAGAAGCGGTTCGTGGCGCCGTGCGACGTGCGCACCGCCAACCTCGTGCAACTGGCCGCGGCCTTTGCGGTGACCCTGCCGCTGGCCCTGCTCGAGCCCGAGCCGGTGCGGTGGGTGGCCGCGGGGGGCGGGTTCAACCGCGAACTGGCCGGCGCGCTCGCCTGGTCGGTGCTCGCGCTCACGCTGGGGGGCAGCTCGCTGCTGTACCTGTTGATCCAGCGCGGCGCGGCCACGCGCGTGACCAGCCTGATGTACCTGGTGCCGCCGACCACCGCGCTCATGGCCTGGGTGCTGTTCGCGGAGCCGATCACCGTGGCGACGGTCGCGGGCGTGACGCTGACCGCGCTGGGCGTGAGCCTGGTCGTTCGCGCGCCGGCGCCGCGCTCGTGAGGACCCCCAGATCCGCACCGCCGCGGGGCACTCCGCGGGCCTGGCCGCGCGCCCGTTCGCCGATGGACGCGCGGTGCAGTTTCCAGTCAGTGCCTGCGGCTAGAATGCGCACCCTTGCAACGCGCGCCAATGGCTCGAAGCCGTATTGACAGCGCTGGAGGGCGTGGCTCTAATCAATCCGGCGTCCGCAAGAGAATGACACCGCGCCAGACGCCCCCCCGCTTGATGCCCATGTGACACCTGCGAATCGCAGGGCGGGGAATGATTGAGCCGGCAACCTGAAGATCAACTTTTCTCTCATCGAGGGGACCCAGTGAACAAAACCGAACTCATCGAGCACATCGCGAAACATGCCGACATCTCCAAGGCCGCCGCCACCCGTGCGCTGGAGTCCATGATCGGCGCCGTCAAGACCACCCTGAAGAAGGGCGGCTCGGTTTCGCTGGTGGGCTTCGGCACGTTCGCGGTCGGCAAGCGCGCCGCCCGCAGCGGCCGCAACCCGCGCACCGGCGCCACCATCAAGATCAAGGCCGCCAAGGTGCCGAAGTTCCGCCCGGGCAAGGCCCTGAAGGACGCGCTGAACTGATCAATCTGAACATCATGGTCACGGTGGGGTGCTTAGCTCAGTTGGTAGAGCGGCGCCCTTACAAGGCGTAGGTCGGGGGTTCGAGCCCCTCAGCACCCACCACCCAGGACAGGCAAAGGGCCCGCAGCGATGCGGGCCCTTTTGCTTGGGAAGTCGGGTTGGCGCGCCTCAGCGCGGCTCGGGCGGCAGGTCCCAGGCGAGGCGCACGCAGGTGCCCGAGGGGCTGCTGTCGATGTCCAGTGACGCGCGCAGCTGGCCGGCCCGGTAGCGCAGGTTGGCCAGGCCGCGGCCGCCGGCGCCGCTGCCCGGCGGGCGCAGCGTGGAGAAGCCTTGGCCGTCGTCCTCCACCGCCAGGTGCAGGCGGCGGGCGTCCGCCTCGTAGCGCGCGGTGATGCGGATGGTCGTCGCGCGGGCATGGTGCAGGGCGTTCGCCGCCGCCTCCTGCAGCACCCGCAGCAGTTGCAGGCGCGGGCTGGCCGGCAGCAGCGGCAAGCCGGCCAGCGCGATGTGCCAGCGAAGCTGCGGGCCGCCCTGCAGCCGGCGCCTCTCCAGGCGCCAGCGCAGGTCGGCGATCGACTCGCCGAGGTCGCCGTCGCCGGCGGAGGTGGCCAGCAGCAGGCGCATGTCGTCGAGGCACTCGTCGATCATGCGGCGCACCTGGGGCAGCGTCATCTCGTCGTCCAGGCGCAGGCGCGTGGCCGAGAGGCTGGAGCCCAGGCCGTCGTGCAGGTCGCGCAGGAAGCGTTCGCGCTCCTGCACGCGGGCCTGGTTGCGCTCCAGGGCCAGGATGGTCTGGTGCTTGCGCAGGAGGTCGGCCTCGTGGGCGGCGACGCGATCGGCCAGGATGGCGTTGAGGTTCTGGCTGGTGTGCAGCCCGCGCGTGACGCGCCGGACGATCACGCCGCCCATGGCCACCAGCAGCAGCGCGCTGGCGAAGGGCAGCAGCAGGATGCGGGTGAAGGCTTCGTCGTCGTTCAGGCGCCACAGGTCATGGGCGCCGGTGGCGATCAGCGCCAGCACCGTGGCCATCAGCAGCAGGCCGCGCCAGCTCGGCGAGCGCCAGGTCCAGCGCGCGGCCAGCACGGCCAGGACCGCGCCCACGGCCAGCAGCGGCACGCCGAGCCCGATGACGACCTGCGGCTGGCTGCGGCCCAGGGCCAGGACCGCCGGCACCGCGATGGCGTAGCCCACCAGCAGGCGCTCCAGGCGCGGCATGTGGCGGGCGAAGAGCGCGAGCATCGCCAAGATGGTCAGGGCCGCCGCGGAGATGCGCGCGCTCAGGAAGGCCCAGTGCACCCAGTGCGGGTCGCCCCAGATGGTGGTGACCACGGGGTACATGCCGCCCAGGCCGCGCAGCACCGCGGCGAGGCCGAACCACAGGTACAGCGGCTGGCTGCGCAGCACCGCGGCCACGCCCAGCGACACCAGGCCGAGCACCAGGGTGGCCCAGGCCAGCGCCTGCGCCAGCGTCACCCGCAGCAGGCGCTGCGGCAGGTACTGCGTGCGCCAGACTTCCTCGGCCGGGCCCACGATGACCTCGGACAGGCCGTTCAATTGCAGGTTCGTGCCCCAGACCTCGACCTCGACCAGGTTCGGCCCCTGCCGCCAGAGGCTGGGGCCGGCGTTCAGCCACAGCGGCTGGTTGGCGCAGCGAAGCTGGGGCAGGGGGGCGGCGCCGCAGCTGCCCAGGTCATGCCCGTTGAGGGTCACGCGCCCGGCGAGGCTGGCCTTCTCGATGAACAGGCCCAGCGGCGCCTCGGGACGCTGTGGCAGGTCCACCACGACACGGAAGGTGACGCTGCGCCCGCCGTCCTGGAACAGCGCCTCGTCCAGCACGTGAGGCAGGCCCACCGGCTGCGAGCCGGCAGGCGTGAGGAGGACGGCGCGCTCGATGCGCAGGAGCGACGCCGGCGTCTGCGAGGCCGGGTGCGCCGTCGCAAGGGGCAGCCATGCCAGCAGGCCGGCCAGCAGCCCGGCCACGAGCAGCCACAGCGGCAGCGTCCGCGCCGCCCGGAAACGGCCCGCCTTCACAGCAGGCCCTGCCCCCGGGCCTTTTCGACGGCCTGCACCTGGGAGCGCACCTCGAGCTTGCGGTAGAGGCTGCGGATGTGGGATTGCACCGTGGACAGCGACACGCCCATCCGGTGGGCGCTCTCGTTGTAGGACAGGCCCTGGGCGATGCATTGGAGGGTTTCAGTCTCCTTGGGCGTGAGCCGCACGGGCTCGCCGCCGGCGGGGACGCGCTCGGCGCCGACCTGGCTGAACACGTAGCGCGCCAGCGAGGGGCTGATCGGGTAGTGCCCCTGCAGCACCTGGGCGATGCCGTCGGTGAGGGCGCGCACCGGCTCGCTCTTGTGCAGGTAGCCGCGGGCGCCACGCCGGATGGCGGCGAGCACGCCTTGCTCGCTGGAGACGCTGGAGACCACCAGGGCCGGCACGTCGGGGCGCGCCTGGCGCAGGGCGGCGATGACATCCAGGCCCGAGCCGTCGGGCAGGTTCATGTCGATGATGGCCAGGTGCAGGTCGCGGTGCGGGTCGGCCACCAGGGCACGGGCTTCGGACACCGCCTGGCAGGCGTGCACGCGCCAGGCGTCGCCGAGAGCGGCGACGGCGCGGGTGAGGGCAGAGGCGAAGACCGGGTCGTCTTCGAGCAACAGGGCGTTCATGGCGTGCGACCGGCGCGTACGGCGGGCCGGAGTGTCATGCGAGAGGGTCGATGCGAGGCAGTCCACATTTTCATGCGATTGTGGAACAGCCCGAAAAGCGAGATATTGTCCCACGACATAACGTCGGTCTAAGTGTGCCCTCGCTCGAGATGGGTTTGACACTGTAAGAAAGATCGATTTCAAAAGTATTGGTCAGGGCGCCCTGGCCCGCGTCGCGGCGACTACCAAAGGGTGGCGTTGGCGGCCCGGGCGGCCCTGAAAGTTCAAGGACCGGATGGCTGCCAGCTTCACCCCCATCATCGGCAAGAGTGAGCCCACGCAGGCGCTGCTCGGCCTGGTGAAGGTGCTCGCCTCCTCGAATTCGACGGTCCTGATCACCGGCGAGAGCGGCACCGGCAAGGAACTCGTGGCCCAGGCGCTGCACCGGCAGGGCCGGCGCAAGTCCGGTCCCTTCGTGCCGATCAACTGCGGCGCCATCCCCCGGGACCTGCTCGAGAGCGAGCTGTTCGGCCACCGCAAGGGCGCCTTCACCGGCGCGGTGAGCGACCGCATCGGCCGCTTCGAGATGGCCAATGGCGGCACGCTGTTTCTCGACGAGATCGGCGACCTGCCGCTGGACATGCAGGTCAAGCTGCTGCGCGTGCTGCAGGACCGCAGCATCCTGCCGGTGGGCGCGGCCCGGCCGGTGGACATCGACGTGCGCGTGGTCGCCGCCACCCACAAGGACCTGGCGCAGGCGGTGGTCGACGGGCGTTTCCGCGAGGACCTGTATTACCGCCTCAACGTGCTGCCGTGCCACACCACGCCGCTGCGCGAACGCACCGACGACATCGCCGACCTGCTGGACTTCTACGCCGCGCGCCATGCGCAGGACGGTTTCGAGCCGATCCGCTTCGCGCCGGACCTGCTCGCCGCCTTGCGCGCCTACCGCTGGCCCGGCAACGTGCGCGAGCTGTCGAACCTGGTGGACCGCTTCACCACGCTGTTCCCGGGCCAGTCGGTCTCGCTGCCGGCGATCCCGCCGTCCATGCTGCCGCCGGGCATGCGCGCCCTGGCCGCGCCGGCTGCTGCGGGACCCTCGGCAACGCCGTTCGCACCGGCGCCTGCGCAGCCCGCGGTGACGCTGCCGGCTGCCACGGCGCCCGCCGCGTTCGACCCCGCTGCCGGGCGTGACGACTCGGCCGACGATGCCCTGTTCACCCTGATCGGCTCGAGTGGCGAGGCACCGGCCTTCCCGCTGCCCCCGGGCCGGCTGGACGAAGGCGCGCGCGAACCCTCGGTGGCCGCGAACGCGCCGGCGCAGGCCGCCGAGGCGCTGTCGGTGGAGGGCTCGCCCTACAACGTGGTCGAGGAAATCGTCTGCCTGGCGCAGGGCATCGTGACCCTGCCGCCCGAGGGCGTGCCCCTCAAGCAGCAGCTGGTGCGCATCGAGCGCAGCCTGATCGAGCAGGCGCTGGCCCGCACCAACGGCAACGTCTCGCAGACGGCGCGCCTGCTGCAGCTGCAGCGGACCACGCTGATCGAGAAAATCCAGAAGTACGAGCTGCGCGCGGGCTGAGGCCTGCGCCGTGCGTTGCCGCGCCGCGCCGGACAGCGGCCGGCAGGCCGCCGGCCTCGCTCACGGGGTTCCGGCGCCCCGGCCTCAATTCGTCTTCGCGTTCGGGCTTGCCGCCGGCGGCGACACGCGCGGGTACTGCAACAGGCGATCGCGCTGCTCGGCGGCCGCGGCGGCCCCCGCGTTCTGGGCGGCGGCCGTGGCGGCGGCGTTCTTCTGCAGTGCCTCGAGATAGCGCTCGCGCTGGAGCGTCACCAGCGACTGAACCTCGCGATTGAGCTTGTCCACGTTGCCGACCGTCGCCTTGAGCGACTGCACCTCGCGGCCCAGTCCCTGGACCGCGCTGGCCTGCGCCTGCAGGCGCGAGTTCAGGCCCTCGACCTGCTGCGCCAGCCCCTTGGCGGAGGAGGCGACCTGTTCGGCCGTCTTCGCCGGGATCTGCTGCGTCAACGCCTCGGCCTGCTTGACCGACTGGTCGATGCGCCCGCCCACCTCGCCCACGCTCTTGCCCAGGCCGTCGACCTGCTCGGTGAGCTTGGCCATGGAGGCGGTCGCCTGCTCCAGCGACTCCAGGCCCTCGTTCAGGGCGACGGCGCGCTTGGCCACCGCCAGCAGCGTGGCGTCGAGCTGGTTGAGGCGGCTGTTCATGCGGATGCCGGTGACCACGAAGAACATCAGCGCCAGCAGCATCACGCCGCCGATGCTGGCCATGATGATCATCATCTGCTTCTGCGACTTCAGCTGGCCGGTGTTCAGCTCCTGGGTCGCCTCGTGCAGCCGGGCACTCACGCCGGCCGCGGCCTGCGCGCCGCGGTTGGCGAGTTCGGCAGCGTCGAGCACGGCGGCGGCGAGCTGGTCGAGCGCTGTACGGGCGGCGGCGACGGCGGGAGCCGCCGCCGCGGCAGCGGCGGCTTCCTCGGGGCTGGCGGTGGCGGCGGCGCCGGAGCCTGCGGACGCCGGGGGCTCGCCGTCCGGGGCGGCATCGGTCAGCACCGGCGGCTCGGGCTGGGGCTGGAAGCCGGGCGCGGCGGCGGGTGCGGCCTCGGCCGCGGGGGCCTCGGCGACGGATGCGGGTGCGTTCATGGCGGTCTCCTGCGGTCAGCGTTTCGCGCCGGTGGGCACCGGCAGCTGGTCCAGCGCGGCGCGGACCTCGTCATTGCGTTGGCGCAGGCCCTGCAGGCGCTGCATGATGTCCGCGCCGAAGCCGACCTGTTCGACGGCGGGGGCGGGCGGGGGCGGCAGCGGCGCGGCGGCCTTGCGCTTCTCGGCCTTCGGTGCGGCCTTGGGGGCCGGGCGCGCGGCGGGCTTGGGTGCCGCGGGGAGGGGCCGGGCCTCGGGCGGCGCGACCTCGGGAACCTCGGGCGCCGGCGGCGGCTTGCGCGGCGCCTTGCGCGCGGCCACCGTGCTGCCGGTGGGCAGCGAGACGGTGTGCGGCTGGTTGTTCGAGATGATCTGCGGCTTGGAGGAGGCCATGCTTACCTCGGGGCGATGGCGGCCAGCGTGGCCGCGGTGGAGGGGGTGGCGCCTTTCGGGGCGGCAGGCAGGGCCGGCGCAGCGGGCTGCGACTTCGCCGCGCGCGGGGCCGGCTGGTGCATCTGCAGCCACATGCCCAGCGCGCCGGCGAGGGCGGCGCTGAGGAAGACGCCGCCCACCAGCACCATGCGGTTGCTTCGGGCCTTGGGTGATTCCCGGCGGGGCGCCGCCTTGGGTGCGGACTTCGCGGCGGCCTTCGCGACGGCGGTCGCGGCCGGACGTGCGGCGGATTTCGGCGCGGCCTGGGCGGCCGGCTTCGCGCCGGGCTTCACGGACGGATTCAAGGACGGCTTCACGGCGCTTGCCGCGGCCGATCGCGTGGCCGATCTCGTGGCCGATGGGGCCGCGCCAGCCGCCGTGTCGCGGCGCCAGAACGCCAGGCGCCAGCGGCGGCGCGGCGCCTGGCTCGCGGGCTGGGCCCACGCCGGCAGTGCGCCGGTGTCCGCCGCGCCGGGCGCCTCGCGCAGCGCCTCCTGCAGCGACACGCGCGCGGCCTCGCTGGCGGCGGCCGGCCTGGAGGCCTTGCCCCCGATCTGCCAGTGCAGCGCCTGCGGGCCCAGGGCGGCCAGGCGCGGGCCGAGGTCGGTGTCGCCGTCCTGGACGAGGACGATGCGCAGGTTGGCGCCGGGCAGGTCGTTGACCAGGCGCAGCAGCAGGGTGAACTCGGCGTTCGACAGCTGCGGGCCGTCGTGCACCACGAACACGTGGACCGGCCGGCCGGCCGCGGCGCCGCGGTCGATCACGTGGTCCACGCGCACGTCGGCGACCAGGGCATTGACCTGCTGCACCAGTTGCTCGGTGCTCCCGGGCTGGTGGGCGACGATGCGCACGTTCTCCTGCTGGCGCAGGTCGCGCACCAGCAGGCGGCTGTAGTGTTCCAGCGTCGCGGTGCTGGCGGCGGACAGGGCGATCGGGCGGCGGCCTTCCAGCAGCGCCCGCGCCATCGCCTGCATCTGGCGGGCGTCGTGGGCGCTGTGGTAGCCGGCATGGGCGGCGTTCGCGGCGTTCGGGTTCTTCGGGTCGTTCGACATGGTGGGGTTCGGGGTCAGGCCGGCGCGGCGGCGGCCTCGTCGAGGCGGTGGCCTTCGGCATCGAAGCGCATGGAGCGCGGCACCACCGGCAGCGGCCGGGCCATGGCCTGGCGCCCGGGCTGCGCGCCCTCGAGGCTGTAGACGTAGGCGATCACCTGGGCCACCGCGTGGTACAGGGCCTCGGGAATCGGGTGCTCGGGCTCGGTGGTGAAGTACAGGGCACGCGCCAGCTCGGGCGCCGGGAACAGGTGGATCCCGTGCGTGCCGGCCTCGGCGCGGATCTGGGCCGCCATGAAGTCGGCGCCCTTGGCCACCAGCACGGGCGCGCCGTCGCCGGTGGGGTCGTACTCCAGGGCCACGGCGAAGTGCTCGGGGTTGGTGATGACGACGTCCGCGTCCTTCACCCGCTGCAGCATGCGGGCGTTGGCCATCTCGCGCTGGCGGCGGCGGATCTGGGCCTTCACCTCGGGGCGGCCCTCGACGTCCTTCATCTCGTCCTTGATCTCCTGGCGTGTCATGCGCATGCGCTTCATGAACGAGTGGCGCTGCCAGGGCACGTCCAGGGCGGCGATGACGACCAGGCCGAAGGCCACCGACAGGGTGGACTCCAGGATCACCTTGCCCGCCAGGCCCAGTGCGGGCTCCAGCGCCATCGCGCCGATGCGCAGGATGTCGTCCATGCGCAGGGCCACACTCATCCAGAGTGCACCGCCGACGATGGTGACCTTGAGGAGGGCCTTGAGCAGCTCGATCGCGGCATGCGGGCCGAACATGCGCTTGAGGCCCTGCATCGGGTTCAGCTTGGACGGGTTGGGCGCGACGGCCTTGGTCGCGAACAGCAGGCCGCCGCTCATGACCGAGGCGATGATGGCCATGACCAGCGTGACCCCCATCACCGGCAGCACCAGCAGGAAGGCGTGGCCGGCCTGTTCGGCCAGGGCGGCGGGCAGCAGCAGGGGCTTGTCCAGGGTCTTGCGGTCGAAGACGAAGCCGGCGGCGAACTGCGCGGAGAGCTTGTGCACCAGCCAGCCGCCGGCCAGGGTGAGCGCCAGCAGGGTGGAGACCACCACCGCCGCGCCGGGCAGCTCGGTGGAGCGCGGAACCTGGCCTTCGTCGCGGGCCTTCTGCAGGCGCCGTGCGGTAGGTTCCTCGGTGCGGTCCTGCGAGTCGCTGCTAGACACGGGGCACCCCCAGCAGGTCGCGCACGACGCCGAAGCCCTGGGTCCACAGCCACTCGGTGCGGCCGACCATGGTGCCCAGGAAGACGAGCAGGATCAGGAAGCCGGCGGCCAGCGAGGCCGGCACGCCGACGGCGAAGACGTTCAGGCTGGGCGCGGCGCGGGTGATCACGCCCACGCCCAGGTTGACGAACAGCATGGCGACCATCACCGGCAGGGCGACCAGCACGCCGCCCAGGAAGATCATGGAGCTCCAGCGCACCAGCAGGCCCAGGCTGTCGGGCGTGAGGATGGAGCGGCCCACGGGCAGCGAGTGGAAGCTCTCGAGGATCAGCCCCAGCAGGATGGCGTGGCCGCCCGAGCCCACGAACACCAGCAGGCCCAGCACCAGCAGCAGCTGCGAGATCACGGGCACGTTGCCCAGGTTGGGGTCCATCAGGCTGGCCATGGACAGGCCGATGGCCGTGGCCACGATCTGGCCGGCCACCACCAGCGCCGCCACCACCACCTGCAGCACCAGGCCGGCGAGCGCGCCGATGGCGACCTGGTTGAAGACTTCCTTGAGGCCGGCGGCCGACGCCGGGTCGATCACCGGCCAGGTGTGCAGCGGGTAGACCAGCCAGGCCAGCACCAGGGCCAGCAGCACGCGCAGGCGCAGGTTGAAGGCGCTGTTGGCGAAGATCGGCGCGGTGACCATCAGCGCCGAGATGCGCAGCATCGGCCACAGGAACGTGGAGAACCGTTCCATGATGTCGATGGCCAGCAGCTGCATGCGGGGCGTCTCCGGCGCGCGCGGCTTACCCGAACAGGGCGGGGATGCGCTGGAAGATGCCGCGGGTGAAGTCCACCAGCATGGCCAGCATCCAGCTTCCGAACAGCAGCATCGCCAGGCCGATGCACACCAGCTTGGGGATGAAGCTCAGGGTCATCTCGTTGATCGAGGTGGCGGCCTGGATCACGCCCACCACCAGGCCGACCACCAGGGCCACGCCGAGCAGCGGCGCGCTGACCACCAGCGTCGCCCACAGGGCCTGCCGGCCGATGTCCACCACCATGGCTGAATCCATCTCGTTCCTCGCTGTGCTGAGTTGCTTGTCGGTTGTTCGTTCGGTCGGGCCGGGACCTAGGGCATCACGAAGCTGGAGGCCAGCGAGCCCATGATCAGGGACCAGCCATCGACCAGCACGAACAGCATCAGCTTGAACGGCATGGAGATCATCATCGGGGACAGCATCATCATGCCCATGGACATGAGGACGCTGGAGACGATCAGGTCGATGACCAGGAAGGGGATGTAGATCAGGAAGCCGATGGTGAAGGCGCTTTTCAGCTCCGAGGTCAGGAAGGCCGGCACCAGGGTCGTGAAGGGGATCTGGTCGGGCGTGGCCACCGGGCGGTTGCGCGCGATCTCCATGAACACCGCGATATCGTCCTCGCGGGTCTGCTTCATCATGAAGCCGCGGATCGGCTGTTCGGCGGCCGCCAGGGCCTGCTCGAAGCCGGCCTTGCCGTCCATGTAGGGCACCAGGGCGCTGCGGTACACCTCGTCGAAGACCGGCGACATGATGAACACCGTGAGGAACAGCGCCAGCCCGGTGAGGACCAGGTTCGGCGGGGTCTGGCCGGTGCCCAGCGCCTGGCGCAGGATCGACAGCACGATGATGATGCGCACGAAGGCCGTCATCATCAGCACCGCCGAGGGCAGCAGCGTGAGCGACGTCATCAGCGCCAGCAGCTGCAGGGTCAGGCTGTACTGGGTGCCGCCGGCGCCCTGGGTCACGGTCACGCCGGGCAGGCCGGGGGCGGCCGCGGGCGCCGCCGCCGCGGCGGCCGCCTTGCCGGCGGCCCAGGCCTCGGGGGCGAAGGCGAGCAGGCCCAGGCCGGCCAGCGCGATGCAGGCGGGCAGGGCGGTGCGGGAAGCAGTCAGGCCGCGCAGGCTCACAGGCGCGGCTCCTGCGGGAACAGGGAGGCCATCGTGTCCGCCGGGCCGGCGGCCGGGGCGTCGCCGGCGGCGCGCCAGCTGCCCAGGGGCGTGATCTGCGCGGGCGTCACGCCCACCAGGACCTCGCGGCCGTCCACCCGCACCAGGGCGACCTTCATGCGCGCGCCCAGGGACAGGCTCTCGACCACGCGCAGGCGCTGCTCGCGGCGCGCGAAGGCCGGCGACCCCTGCAGGCGCTTGAGCGCCCACAGCAGGCCGACCAGCAGGGCCACGACCAGCGCGAAGCTGCCGATGTACTGCGCGATGCCCAGGGAGGTGCTCACAGCGACTCCAGCCGCTCGCTCGCCGGCACCACGCGGGTCAGGCGGATGCCGTAGCGCTCGTTGACCAGCACCACCTCGCCCTGGGCGACGACGGTGTTGTTCACCAGCAGGTTCAGCGGCTCGCCGGCGATGCGATCGAGTTCGACCACGCTGCCCTGGGTCAGGCGCATCAGGTCGCGGATCTTGATGGTGGCGCGGCCGACCTCGACGGACAGCGAGACCGGGATGTTCTGCAGCACGTCCGGGTGGATCTGCTTGCTGTCGCCGCCGTCGATGACGGAGGTGTCTTCTTGGATGTCGCTCATGGGGGCGTCCTCTGGAAAATCAGTTCAGCGCCGGCGGCTTGACCGGGTGGGCCACCATGACGGCGGCGGTGGTGCCGACCGAGCCCACCTCGACGTCGAACACCGGCTTGTCGGCGACGTACATGCGCGCGTAGTCGGGCTTGCGGAAGGGGATCACGTCGCCGGCCTTGAGGTTGCGAAGCTGCTGCATGGTGATGTCCAACTTGCCCAGCGAGACATGGGCCTCGACCGAGGCGTCCTGCACGGCGTGCTCCAGCGCGTCGTGCCAGGCCTTGTCGGATTCCTCGTTGCCGTCGCCGCTTTGCAGGCGGCTGCGCAGGAGGTCGCGGATCGGCTTGAGCGACATGTAGGGGATCACCATGTCGATCGCGCCGGAGCCGGCGGTCGGGGACTCGGCCTCGAAGCGCGAGACCACCACCAGGTCGTTCTCGTCGGCGATCTGGGCGAACTGCGGGTTGATCTCCGAGCTCACGTGCTCGAAGTCGATCTGCATCAGCGGCGCCCAGGCCTCCTTGAAGGAGCGGAACAGGATCTGCAGCAGCAGCTTGATGATCCGCGTCTCGGTGGGGGTGAACAGGCGGCCGGGCGGCAGCTGGCCCACGCCCTTGCCGAAGCCGCCGAAGAAGCTGTCCAGCGAGCTGAAGATGACGGTGGGCTCGATGACCACCATCGAGTAGCCGCGCAGCGGGTTGACCCGCAGGATGTTGACCGACAGCGGCGCGCGCAGGTCCTTGAGGTAGTCGCCGAAGCGCACGATCTGCGCGCGGGTCGGGTTGACCCGCGGCGACACCCGCAGCACCTCCAGCATCCCCAGGCGGAACAGGCGGATGAAGCGCTCGTTGACCATGTCGATGGACACGAGGTTCACGCCGAGGCTGCTGTCCTCGGAGGCCAGGTCGTGCCGCTGGACGGCCAGGTCGGTGTTGTAGCCGTCCCCCTCGGCGACGGGCAGCTCGCGCATCGTCTCGGTGAGCGCGGCGAGTTCCTCGGGGGTGAGCAGGGGCTGGTGGGCCATGGGCGGGCGCGGGGGACGTGGCTGGGGAAGCGCGGTTACTGGACGATGAAGTTGGTGAAGTGCACTTCCTCGAGGCCGCCGAAGTCCTCGAGCTTCTGCAGCACCGCGTTCATCTCGTCGCGCAGCTTCTCGGCCAGGCGCTTGCGGAAGTCGGGCTGGTCGATCTCCTCGGCCTTGGTCTGGCGCAGGATGTCCAGGCCGGCCGAGCGCAGCGCGAACTCGTGCTTCTTGATGTTGTTGATCACGCGCTCGTCGTAGCGCGTCATGATGGCGATCTTGACCTGCATGACCTTCTTGGAGCCGGTGAGGTTGGCCACCAGGTCCTTCTCCATCTCGTAGTAGCGGGACTCGAAGCGCTGCAGCTCGCCAGCGGCCTTGGCCACCGGCTGGGGCGCGCTGGCGCCGGCGGCGGGCTTGCCGTGGCCGTCGTCCTTCTTGCCATGGCCGTCGTCCTTGCCCTTGCCGCCCTTGCCCTCGAGCTCGGCGAGCTGGGCCTCGGCGGCCTTCTTGTCCTTGCTGTCGAAGAACCCGGTGGCGAACAGCGTGCCGCCGATGGCCGCGACGAGCAGCACCAGCAGGACCACGCCCGCGACGATGATCATCACGATCGGCTTCTTCGGTTTCGCTTCTTCCGCTTCGACGACTTCTTCTGCCATTTGGCTTGCTCCTTCGATCAGACCAGCACGTCCAGGCCCGAGGCCGTCGTCCGGCGCGCGGCGGGCGCGGCGGCGAGGGCGGCGGTGTCCGGGGCT
The DNA here is from genome assembly GCF_042675325.1 of Ramlibacter sp. GCM10027632. Taxonomy (NCBI): domain Bacteria; kingdom Pseudomonadati; phylum Pseudomonadota; class Betaproteobacteria; order Burkholderiales; family Comamonadaceae; genus Ramlibacter; species Ramlibacter sp. GCM10027632. Next base: position 101,130 of record NZ_JBHTGW010000007.1, read on the forward strand.
TGCGCCTCGGCCGGCGCGCCAGGGGCGGCCGGGCCAGGGGACTGGCGGGGTGTCGGATTTCCGCCAGCGTGCTGGCCTTTTCCGGTTCCTACGTTCAGGTCCGCAATCTCCATGCCAGCCTGCGACAGCACTTCGCGCAGGCGCGGCAGGCCTTCGTTGAGGAGGTCGCGGGTCACCGGGTTGGAGGCCTGGAAGGCGGCGTCGACCTGGCCGGCGCGCATCTTCAGGTCGATCTCCACCTCACCGAGCTTCTCCGGCCGCAGCATCAGCCGGACCTGCCAGTGGCCCTTCTCGATCTGCGCCATCACCCGCTGGGCCACCGCCTCGCCCAGGCGCTGGGCCAGGGCCTGGTAGCCCTGGGCGCGCTGGGCCAGGGTGGTGGTGGCGGCGGGCTCGTCGGGCAGGGACTGCGCGCCGGCGTCGCCGCCCGCGCCGGCCGAGGCCGCGTCGCTGCCCGGCGCGGGCGCCGCGGCGCCGGCATCCGGCTCCCACAGCGACTCCAGTCCTGGCTCGACCTCGATCTCCAGTGCCAGCACCTCGGCGCCCGCCTGCGCGCCGGTCGGGGCCTGGGGCGCGGCGGCGGCCTGCGCGCTGCGACCCGAGGGCGTGGCCGCAGCGGCCAGGGCGGCGGCGAAGGACTGCAGCTGCATCGCCGCCGGGGCGGCGGCGTCGGGTGCGGCACCGGCGTCGGCAGCCGGCGCGGTGGCGGGGGTGGCGGCGCCGGCCTGCTGCAGCCAGGCCGGCAGGCCGGTGGCGGCGCCGGCCAGGACGGCGGCGGCCTGCGCCGCGCCGGTCGCCGGGGCGGGCGTGCCCGGGGTGCCGGGGGTGCCCGCGCCGGCCGCCAGGGTGGCCATCAGGCTCACCTGGGTCAGGGCGCTGTTGCTGGTGGCGCCGTCGGACAGGGTGGCGCCGGCCGGCATCGCGCCGCCCGGCACCGCGCCAGGCGGCACGCCCGCCAGGGCCTGGCCCTGGGCCAGCGCGGCGGGGTCGCCGAACAGCCAGGCCACCACCTCCTCGTCCAGGCCCTGGGCCTTGGCGAATTCGGCCAGGGCCTCGCTGTCCGGGCCGTCGGCGGCGGGGGTGACCAGCTCCATCGTCGGTCCCAGCGCCAGGGCCTGCAGGGGCAGGGCGCCGGCGGCAAGGTTTTGCCCCTGCGGCAGGGCCGACTGGGCGAGCGCCAGCCGCTGCGCGAAGGCCGCGCCGCCGTCGGCGGGCAGGGCGTTCGCGCCCTGCGCGGCGCCGGCGGGGTCGCCCGCCGCGGCGGCGGCAGCGGGCGAATCGAGGGAAATCGTTGGCATGAACATGTGAGGCGATACCTTGCTGTGGCATGGAGTCCTGCGGCCGGTGGACCGCGGTGCGCGGGTGTCCTGCAAGAACCGTGACCGGAAAGAACTTGCCGCCGCGCGGGCCGGCCCGGCGCGCGCGCGGGGGCGGCGCAGGGTGTCGGACGCGGTGGCACGGGCTTTGCGTGACAGGCTCGATTCCTCACGAAAACCGCCATGAGCCTCGCCTCACTGTCAACGATCCGACAGGGCCTGTCCCAATACGACAGGTCGGGCCTCGCCGTGCCGGCGATCGTGATGCTGATCATCGCGATGCTGGTGCTGCCCCTGCCGGCGCTGCTGCTGGACGTGCTGTTCACGTTCAACCTGCTGGTGGGCCTGGTGGTGATCATGATCTCGATCAACACCCGCAAGCCGCTGGAGTTCTCCTCCTTCCCCACGGTGCTGCTGTTCGCCACCATGCTGCGGCTGGCGCTGAACGTGGCCTCGACCCGGGTGGTGCTGTCGCACGGCCACGAGGGCCATGACGCGGCGGGCAAGGTGATCGCCGCCTTCGGCGAGTTCGTGATCGCCGGCAACTACCTGATCGGCTTCATCATCTTCATCATCCTGACCATCGTGAACTTCGTGGTGGTGACGAAGGGCGCGAGCCGGGTCTCCGAGGTCAATGCCCGCTTCACCCTGGACGCGATGCCGGGCAAGCAGATGTCGATCGACGCCGACCTCAACGCCGGCGTGATCGACCAGGAGACCGCCAAGCGCCGCCGCGAGGAGCTCTCGCAGGAATCGGACTTCTTCGGCTCCATGGACGGCGCCTCCAAGTTCGTCAGCGGCGACGCCATCGCCGGCATCCTGATCCTGCTGATCAACCTGATCGGCGGCATCGCCATCGGCCTGGGCCAGCACGGCATGTCCCTCAACGAGGTGACCAAGGTCTACGTGCTGCTGGCGATCGGCGACGGCCTGGTGGCCCAGATCCCCGCGCTGCTGCTGTCGCTGGCCACCGCCATCATCGTCACCCGCGTGACCACCGCCGAGTCGGTGACCGAGCAGGCCGTCTCGCAGCTGGCCAACCCCTCGGCCCTGTTCATCGCCGCCGGCGTGCTGGGCGTGCTGGGCGTGGTGCCGGGCATGCCGCACGCCGTCTTCCTGTTCCTCGGCGCGGCCGCCGCCGGCCTCGGGCTGATGATGGTGGAGCGCAATCGCAAGGCCGAGGCGCCCAAGGCCGACGACAAGCCCGCCGCCGAGGCGCCCAAGGAGCTCGACTGGGACGACGTCGAGTCGGTGGACCTGATCGGCCTGGAGATCGGCTACGGCCTGATCCCCCTGGTCAACCCCGAGACCGGCGGCCAGCTGATGACGCGGGTCAAGGGCGTGCGCAAGAAGCTGTCCTCGGAGCTGGGCTTCCTGGTCTCGCCGGTGCGTATCCGCGACGTCCTGAGCCTGGAGCCGGACTCGTACCACATCGTCCTGCACGGCGTGGTGCGCGCGCGCGGCTCGGTCAAGCCGGGTCGCGAGCTGGCGATCAACCCGGGCAGCGTCTACGGCAAGCTCGAGGGCGTGGCCACGCGCGAGCCGGCCTTCGGCCTGGAGGCGGTGTGGATCGACCCGTCGCAGCGGGACATGGCCCGCACCCTGGGCTACACCGTGGTCGACGCGGCCACCGCCATCGCCACCCACATGAACAAGGTGCTGCGTGACAACGCGCACGAGCTGCTCTCGCACGACGAGACGCAGAAGCTGCTGGACAAGCTGGCGGCGCGCCATCCCAAGCTGGTCGAGGAGCTGGTGCCGGGCAAGATGCCGCTGGGCGTGGTCACGCGCACGCTGCAGAACCTGCTGGCCGAGGGTGTCCCGATCCGCGACATGCGCACCCTGGCCGAGGCCCTGCTGGAAGCCGGCGCGCGCACCCAGGACCCCGAGGTGCTGACCTCGCTGGTGCGCCCGAAGCTGGGACGCATGATCGTGCAGAACCTCCTGGACAGCGGCGACACGCTGCAGGTGATGACCCTGGCGCCGAACGTCGAGCAGCTGCTGCACAACGTGCTGCAGCAAAGCCCGGCCGGCTCGCCGCCGGTGCTGGAGCCGGGCATGGCCGAGAGCCTGTTCGGCGCGCTGCGTGACAGCTCGCGCCAGGTGGAGGACAAGGGCGTGGCCGCCGTGCTGGTGGTCTCTCCCTCGGTGCGTGGCTGGCTCTCGCAGGCGGTGCGCCACCGCATCCCCGACCTCACCGTGCTGTCCTACAGCGAAATCCCCGACGACCAGGCCGTGAAGGTGGTGTTCACCGTCGACGCCGATGTCAAGAACCAACGCCAAGTTTCCTGAAAGGCCTGAGCCATGGAACTCAAACGCATCCTCGCCAAAGACAGCCGCACGGCCATGGACCTCGCCATGGCCCGGTATGGCAAGGACGTCCTCGTCGTCTCCAGCCAGAGCGTGAACGGCCAGGTGGAACTGGTGGTGGCCCTGGACGTCGCACCCGAGCCGGCGGCCGCGCCGGCGCCGGCGTCCTCGAAGGAGCCCAGCGCCTTCACCCAGGCCTTCCGCCGCGCGCTCGGGCCGATGCCCGAGCCGGAGCCGGCGGAATTGCCCGAGTCCGCACCCGCCGCGGCGGTGCTGGAGGCGCGGCTGATGGCGCAGTCGCAGGCCCAGGCCCAGGCCCAGGCCCAGGCCCAGGCCCAGGCCCAGGCCCAGGCCCAGGCCCAGGCCCAGGCCCAGGCGCGTGCCGATGCGGCCGGGGGGGAGGCCATGCCCGCGACGGCCCGTGCCGCACAAGCCGCACAAGCCGCACAAGCCGCACAAGCCGCACAAGCCGCACAAGCCGCACAAGCCGGGCGCGCTCCCGCCACCGACGCCGCCGCCCGCGACCGCCAGGTCGTGGACCTGGTGCGCCGCGAGATCGCCGCATTGCGCCAGGAGTTCGCCCTGGGCCGCCAGGTGCAGGCCTGGGCCGACACCCAGGCCTGGCCCGCCGCGGTGCAGCCGGTGCTGCACGCCCTGAACGACGCCGGCGTGCCGGCCGGCCTGCGCGCGCTGCTGCTCGACGGCGCCCGCGAGGCCACCGACGCCCGCGAGGCCCTGGCGGCGATGCGCGAGCAGATGGCCGGCGCGCTGTCCGCGCTGCCGGCCGCCGCGATCGACCGCGGCGTCCACGCCATCTGCGGCCCGTCGGGCGCGGGCAAGACCCACATGGTCACCCGGCTGGCGCGCGCCGCGGCGCTGCGCCAGGGCGCCGAGCGCGTGGCCATCATCACCTTCAACGACCAGCGCGTGGGCGCCTGGAGCCAGGCGCGCGTGCTCGCCGCCCAGGCCGGCGTGGCCTGCTACCGCGCCGGCGACGAGGCCGCCCTGCGCCTGCTGCTGGACGAACTCGCCGGCCTGGACTTCGTGCTGGTGGACACCGCCGGCGTGGACTGCGAGGCCCAGGCCCGCGCGCTGCGCGCGATGGACGCGGGCATCCGCACCCACCTGCTGCTGCCGGCCGATGCCTCGATCGGCAGCGTGCGCCGGCTGCTGGCCGCCGGCCAGGGCTGGACCAGCCTGATGGTCGGCAAGGTCGACGAGTGCGCCTCGCCCTGGCCGCTGCTGCAGGCCCTGTGCGACCGGCCGCTGCCCGTGGCGGGCATGTCCGCCTCCGGCGACGTGGCCGCACCGGCCCGCGGCTTCGACGGCCAGCGCGTGCTCGATGCCGCCTTCGGCCGGCTGCAGGCCGACATGGAGTCCGCCCTGGAGGCCGCCGTCGAGGCCGGCCTGGAGGCGGACCCGGCGCAGGACGCCGTGGCCATGATGGACGCGCGGGCGGGAGAGCCGGCGCTCCAGGAGGCCTTCCTGCCGGGGACCGCGCCCGCGCCCGCACGCACCGCCGCCCAGGCGGCCCCCGAGGCCGCCCCCGCGTCGCGGGTCGTCTACCTCGCCGGGCGCGTGCCCGGGGACCCGGCGCAGCGCGCCACCGCCCTGCGCACCGGGAGCCTGGCATGAGCAACCTGCATCGCAGCCCGCAGGTGATCGGCGTCGCCAGTGGCAAGGGCGGGGTGGGCAAGACCACCGTCGCCGTCAACCTCGCGGCGGCCCTGGGCCAGCGCGGGCACCGGGTGCTGCTGCTGGACGCCGACCTCGGCATGGCCAACGCCCAGGTGGCACTGGGCGTGCGCTCGCCCTGGAACATCAGCCACCTGCTGTCCGGGGAGAAGACGCTGTCCGAGCTGCTGGTGCAGGCCGCGCCCGGCGTGCAGCTGGTGCCCGGCGCCTCCGGCCTGCGGGACATGGCGGCCCTGGACATGACCCAGGTCGCCACCATCATCCATGCCTTCGACGAGCTGCACGAGTCGGTGGACTACCTGATCGTCGACGTCGCCGCCGGCATCTCTCCCTCGGTGCTGACCTTCATGGCGGCCTGCCAGCGCCGGCTGGTGGTGCTGCAGGACCAGCCCGCCGCCATCGCCGACGCCTACGGCCTGATCAAGGTGATGTCGCAGGACCAGGACCTGGACGAGATCTACCTGGTGGCCAACGCCGCGCGCAGCGAGGCGCATGGCCAGCAGCTGTCCCATTTCATCAACGACGTGACGCTGAAGTTTCTGGGCCGCACGGTGAAGTACCTGGGCTGCGTCGGCGCCGACGAGATGGTGCAGCAGTCCCAGCGCAAGTACCGCAGCGTGGTCGATTTCGCGCCCAGCACCCGCGCCTCGGCGGACTTCCGCCGCATGGCGCAGGCGCTGGAGAAGCTGGCCCCGATCGAGTCGGTCGGCGGGCAGCTGCAATTCTTCATGGAGCGCCTGCTGCACGCGCAGCAGGGCGGCGCCTGAGGCCGCAGGGAGAGACGCGATGGACGCCGCCCTGGACCTTTATGACGACACCGCGGGCCGCCAGGAGAACCTGGTGCTCTCGCACATGCCCATGGTCAAGCGGGTGGCGATCCACCTGAAGGGCCGCATCCCGCCGCTGCTGGACCTCGACGAACTGGTGCAGCTGGGGATGCTGGGGCTGATCGAGGCCGCGCGCGGCTACGACCCGCGCCGCGGCATCCCGTTCGAGCACTTCGCCCTGAGCCGGGTGCGCGGGGCCATGCTCGACGAGCTGCGCCGGGTCTCCGACCTCTCGCGCGCCTCGATGACGTTCAACCGCGAGGAGAACGCGCACGCCCACAAGCTGGTCGCCGAGCTGGGCCGCCTGCCCACGCAGGCCGAGCTGGCCCAGTCCATGGGCAAGGACATCGCCGAGTTCCACAAGGAGCAGGGCCAGGCCTGGCGCAGCGAGACGTTCTCGATCGAGGAGGTGACCGAGGAGGTCATGGGCATCGCCGGCGACGCCCAGCACCAGCCCGAGGTGCAGGTGGAGCGCGCCCAGCTGCTGGAGGCGCTGGCCGAGGCGATCTCCGAGCTGCCCGAACGTGACCAGTTGATCATTTCCCTCTACTACGTCGAAGAGCTCAACCTCAAGGAGATCGGTGAGATACTCGGCGTGAGCGAATCCCGGATTAGCCAGCTGCTAAGTGCAATCGCCAAAAAGTTGCGTGCAGAGCTGCAGCCCGGAAGCGTTCCAGCGAAAAAAGCTAGTTAAAAAGTATCGAATAGACGGGCATCCAGCACCATGTTCAGTATTTTCAAGAAGCCGGCCGAGGACGACCGCACGCGTGCGGTCGCCGCGTACGAGAAGGTGGCGGGCATCACCACCGAATCGCACGAGGCGCACAGCCTGCGTCTGCGAATGAGCATGTTGTGCCGCGCCCACCTGGACAAGACCTTCGTCGCCGGCGCGCAGCAGGCCGAGGCCTACGACATGGCCTGTGCCCTGGCCGTGCGCGATGGCAAGACCAAGCCCGAGCCGCCGGCCGCGCCGCTGTTCCAGAAGGTGAAGTCCAGCGCGGGTGACGTGATGGTCTACCTGCCCCGCGAGTTCGCGCAGGAGGCCTTCCAGATCGGCATGCTGTACCAGCGCACCGAGCTGAGCGCCGAGCAGGCGATCGCCGCGGCGCAGCGCCTGGCCGACCGCATTTCCTACGACGCCCTCAAGCTGACCACCGCCTTCACCGCCGTGCAGTTCCTGCGCGACGAGTTGGCTGCGGAGGCGGGCGAGGAGGAGGGCGGCGACGGCGAGGGCGCCGGTGAGGGCGACGCGCCCGCTTCCGCCAGCTCATAACCGGGCCATGGGCATGTTCGGTACCGCCCTGATGATCCTGATGGCCCTGGCCATCCTGGTCCTGGTGGTGCTGGTGATCTACCTGGCCGACCGTTTCAACGGGCTGGAGCGGGAGACGCAGGCCCTGATCCAATCCCTCAAGGACAGCAAGGCTGCGTCGGCCTCGGGGGCGGCCGCGAGCGGGCCTTACGCGGGGCTTTCCGGCAAGGCGCTGTGGGAGGCCGTCACCGGCCAGGCCAGCGGCGGGCTGGACGAACTCACCCTCGATGGCGTGCGCAAGCGCTACCGCGCGCTGATCGGCGAGCACATCAGCCAGATCTTCAGCCAGGGGGCGGAGGACCAGGCGCGCAACATCGACAGCGTGCCCGCCAGCAGCCGCATCATCCGCACGCCGCGGGCGCAGGTGGAGTCCTGGCTGCCGGGTGAGGCGGTGGAGGCCATCTACCGCTGCGGCCAGGCCTTCGCCCGCAACGACCCGGCGGAGCTGCCGGGGGTGCGTCAGCGCCTGGACCAGGCCTGCGCGGCGCTGCAGGTCGAGGCAGGGCTGGAGGTGCTGCAGCCGGCGTCGCAGGTGCTGATGGCGGGCTGAGGTTTCCGGTTTCCTTGCTCAGGCCTTGGGTTTCCGGGTTTCCGGGGTCAGGTCTTGCATTAACGCGACAGCTCGTTTGTCGGTCGGGTTCGCGTGGCGCCTGTTGCCCGCCTTTCCCCGGCGAGGTTCGCGTCGCGGGGCTGGCGGGTGGGCTCCTCCCGGGGGCCTGGTGCACTCCCGTGCACGGGCCCACGGGTCCCTCCGCCCACCCGCCAGCCCCACGCCGCTCACGCCGCACAAGTCAAGGCTTCGCGCCGGAGCGATCACGGCCGTCTTCTCCGGCCGAGTCACTTCGGTGGTGGTGGCCGTGAGGGGGGAAGCAGTGGCTTCGCGTGAGCGTGGGCCATGGCTTCGAAGGAGCGGTGCCCACGATTTCGAGTGCACGTTGGCGCGAAGAATGCCCGGGCTCCTTCCGGCGCGAAGCCTTCACGTGTTCGTGCGCGATGCGCGGGTGGGGGCGGCAGGCGGAGGGGCCCGTGGGGCCGTGCGCGGGAGCGCACCAGCCCCCCGGGAGGAGCCTGTTGCCCCCGCCCGCGCAGCGCGCTGGGCCGGAGGAGACCGGCGGAGGCCGACATAAACAGTCGCGTTGATGCAAGACCTGACCCCGCCCCCTAAAGTCCTGCGCACTCCGTCCGATCCTGTTCGGGAGCGAAAAGCAACCGATACGGAGTTAGCGAGACCATGCGCCTGCACAAATTTGGTTTTGACGGTTACGGTGCCGTCCAGGTGGCCACCGGCGTGGCCACGGCCGACGGCAACAAGCTGATCCTGATGCTGTTCGACGGCCTCCTGGACAGCCTGTCCGTCGCGCGCGGCCACATCCAGCACGGCAACATCAGCGAGAAGGGCAAGGCCATCTCCCGCGCCAGCCGCATCGTCCTGGGCCTTCAGGGCTCGCTGGACTTCGACCGCGGCGGCGAACTGGCCCGCACGCTCAACGACCTGTATGGCTACGTCACCCGCCGCCTGATCCACGCCAACGGCAACAACGACACCGCCGCCATCGACGAAGTGCGCGGCCTCATGGCCGAGATCCGCGACGCCTGGGCCACCCTGCCGGGCCTCATGCCCTCGCAGCCCGTGCGCGCCTACGCCAACTGACCCCGCGCCCGACCGGAACCCCCGACCATGAAGCGCCTCCTCCTCCTGCTCGCCGTCGCCGTGCCCTTGCTGGCCGGCTGCGCCGCCTCGCGCCCCCAGGCCCAGGCCAAGCCCGAGGCCCCCGACCCCGGCATGATCGCGCCGATGGTGGAAAAGCGCGACACGCTCGTGGCCACCGGCTACGCCGTCATCAGCGTCCAGAACCACAAGCTGCCCGCGCAGCAGCGCCTGCTGGCGATCCGCGCCTCCAAGCTCGACGCCTACCGCGCCCTCACCGAACAGGTCTACGGCCAGCACCTGGACGCCACCACCACCGTCGCCGACCAGGTGGTCATGAACGACACCTTCCGCACCCGCGTCGAAGGCGTCGTCTACGGCGCCGTCCTCGTGAGCATCGCCCCCGTGGGCGATGACACCTACGAGACCACGCTGTCCCTGGACCGCCAGGTCGTCAACGACCTGCGCGCGCTGTACCTCGGCCAGCTGGCCGCCAAGCGCAAATGAGCCTGCGCCGGCTCGCCGCCTGTTGCCTGGCCGCGGCCTGCGCCGCCCAGGCTGCCCAGGCGACCGACCTCGCGCCGCCGGCCGACCCCGAGCGCCACCTGCAGGCGATCCGCCAGGCCCTGGTGGACAGCCTCACCAGCGCCCCGGTGCGCGTGCAAACCTTCGGCTGGATCGACACCGAGGGCCGCCTGCACGAGAGCACCCAGTTCTCCGCCGACACCCGCGTGCGCGGCGTGCGCCTGCCGGCCCATGTGGCCGACCCCGCCGCCGAGGCCGCGGCCGCCGCGGCCGCGAAGGCCCGCGTCGAGCCCGCGCCCCTGCCGGCCGGCCTCGGCCCGCTGGCGGCCTCCGACCCCGACCGCTGCCTCGCCGCCCAGGGCCGCTGGCGCCAGGGCCTGCACCTGGAGGTGGCCGCGCCCGGCCACCACCCGCAGGCCCAGCGCCTGGCCGGCCGCGTCGAGCGCGCCTTCCTGGCCGCCGCGCGCGAGTCGCGCCGCTGGCTCGCGCAGCCGCGCCCCTACCAGGGCGCCACCGCCTACGAGCGCGCCCTCCTGGGCCGCGACCTGGACCGCACCGAGTGGCTGGCCCGCGTCGAGCTGGCCGAGGCAGGCGCCGAGGCGCCCCAGCTGCGCGTGGCCCTGCTGCCGCTGCGCGAGCCGGCCCGCGCCCGCCACCTGCGGGTCAGCCTGGAGGCCGCCGACGCCGCCACCCTGGAGGCTGCCATGGCCGAACTCGTCGCCGCGCTGGACCGCGAGGCGGCCTGCGAGCCGCTGGGGTTTGCCGTCACCGCCCAGGGCGGCGCCCTGCGCCTGCGCGAGGGCGCGGCCCACGGCCTGCAGGAAGGCGACCGCCTGCTGCTGGTCGAGCGCCAGCACCTGCCCGGCCGCCTGCTGGAGCCGGGCGCCGTGCGCAGCCTGGCCATCGTGCAGGTGGAGCGCGCCGCCGCCGCCGGCACGCCCCTGCGCTGGGTCGCCGGCCCGCGCCCGCAGGCCCCGGGCGACTGGGTCGCGCTGCCCCTGTAGCCCGATGCCGCGAGGAGACACCGCATGACATCCCCGATCCGCACCCTGTCCCTGGCCCTGCCGGTGCTGGCTGCCCTGGCATCCGCCGCGCTGCCCGCGCAGGCGGCCGCCGACGCCCACGCCGGCGCGCCGGCACCCGCTGCCGCGTCCATGGCGGCGGCCGGCGCCGCGCCGGCCCCGGCCGCCGGACAGGCCGCGCCCGCGGCGCTGCCTGCCGGTCCCCGCGTCAGCGCGCCGACCCGCGCCGCCCTGGAGACCCTGCTGCACGCGCTGCCCCCGGGCAGCGACGACGGCCTGCCGCGCCAGCGCGTCACCGCCCGCAAGGGCGAGACGGTGGATGCCCTGATCAAGCGCACCATGGCCGACTCGCCGTTCAAGGAGGCCTTCCTGCGCGGCGCGTTCCTGGAGCTCAATGCCGCGGCCCTCGAGCCGGGCACGACCCGACTGGCCGCCGGCGCGCAGCTGCAGCTGCCGAACCTCAGCGACCTGCGCGAGCACCTGCAGCGCGTGCTGGGCCCGCAGCCGGGCGCGGCCCGCGCCGCGGCTTCTGCGCCGCCCCCGGCCGACCGCCGCGCCTGGGTGCGCTTCCCCTGACCCTCGCGGTGAGGCAGCGCGGGTGATCGCCAGCGTCGAGTCCGCGCTGCAGGCCGCGCGGCCGCAGCCCATCTTCCTGGAAGGCAAGCTGCCGGTGCTCGAGGCGCCGGCCGCCGCGTCGCTGGGCCTGCATGACGGCCAGGTCGTGCGGCCCGCCGTCGAGGCGCGCGGCGACAACCTCTTCCTGATCCTGCAGGGCCACGCCATCGACGTGCCGGCCCACCTGCGCCTGGCCGCCGGCGAGCGCCCCGCCTGGATCGTCCGCCTCGACCCGGGCGGCCGTGCGACCCTGGTGCCCGTGGGCGACGGGGGCGCTGCGGCAGCGGCGTCCTCCGCGAACGCGGCTGCCGCAGCGCCGGCGGCGGGCGGTACCGCCGGCCGCCTCGAACAGCTCGCGCTGCGCCCGCCCACGCTCTCGGCCCTGGCCACGCTGATGCAGCCCGGCGTGCTGCAGGCCATGGCTCAGGCCGCGCCGCAGGGCGAGGTGGGCGCCTGGGTGGCCAAGCTGGTGCGGCAGTGGCCGGCCCTGAGCCAGCTCACGGGCGAGACCCTGCGGCGGATGATGCGCCAGGGTGGCTGGACGCAGGAGGCGGCGCTGGCCCGTGGCGAGGCCGAGGCCGAAGCCGGCCTCGGGCTGGACACCAAGACCCTCCTGCGCATCCTGCTGGCCCAGTGGACCGACGCGCCCGCCACCACCCGCCGGCTGCTCGGTGACGCCCTCGACGAGGTCGAGTCGCACCAGCTGCAGCTGGCCGTCGATGCCCAGGCCGGGCGCGACGCCAGCCTCACCATGCTGCTGCCCTTCGCCGACGCGGAGCCGGTGGACGTGCGCTGGGCCCGCGAAGGCGCCGCCGATGCGGATGCGGAGGGCCGGCGCGCGCCCTGGGTGGTGCACCTGCACACCCGCAGCAGCCACTTCGGCGAGGTCTGGATGCGCACCCGCATCACCTCCGGGGACGGCGGCGCGGGCGGGGCGGCCGGCGCGGTGGACCTCACGATGTGGGCCGAGCGCGCCGAGCTGGCCGCCCGCGCCCGCGCCGGCGCCGGCAGCCTGGCGGCCTGGCTGAACGAGGCCGGCCTGCGCATGACGGGCCTGCACGTGTTCCACGGCGCGCCGCCGGCGCCGGCGCCCGAGCCGGGCCCCGAGGGCGGCGACCCGGGCCGGCTGGTGGACGTGCGCGCCTGAGGACCCGCGCGATGGCCCGCATGAAGCCCCCCCTGCGCGAGGCCGTGGCCCTGGCCTACGGCCACCGGGCCACGCCCGTGGTCACCGCGCGCGGCCGCGACGAGGTGGCCGAGCGCATCGTCGAGGAAGCCCGCCGCCAGGGCGTGCACGTGGCCGAGGACCCGGCCCTGCTGGCGCTGCTCTCGCAGGTGGACATCGACCAGCAGATCCCGCAGGAGGCCTACACCGCGGTGGCGGTGGTGCTGTCGTGGGTGTACTGGCTCAAGGGCATGGAGCCGGGGGACGAGAAGCGCCCGGCGCGCTTCTGAGGGGCGCGGGCGGGGGCGGGCCGGGCGCGGGGCGCCGGGGGCGGCTCAGACTTCGCTGTAGAGGCGGTGCCCGCCGCGGCGGGCCATCTGGCCGAGGCGGTCGTACAGGTCCACCGAGGCGGTGGCGTCGGCGGACTGCAGCGAGCGCAGGGTGTTGCGCACGACATCGAGCTGGCGCGTCACCAGCACCTCGTTGCGGCGCCAGGCCTCGCGGGTCGCCTGCAGGGCCTCGACGACGGTGGCCCAGCGCGCCGGGCGCTCGGGCAGGCCGGCCACCACGCGGGAGGTGGCCTGGAGCGATTCGAGCAGGCCGACCTTGTCGGACTGCAGCGCCTCCAGCCGGTCGAAGGCGCGGGCCTTCAGCGCCTCGAACTCCTCCTCCAGCAGCGCGCCCAGGGCCTCGACCTGGGCCTGGGCGGCGTCGAGGTCGGGCATCACCGGGTCGGCGGCCTGGTCGGGGGCGGGCGTGGCGGGGCGCATGGGGGATCTCGCCGGCGGGGCTTACTCGCCGATCATCTGCTCGAGGGCCAGGAAGCTCTCGGCCATGCGGCGCGGGTCCAGCGGGTACTGGCCGTTCTGGATCGCCTGCTTGATCGCGTCGACCTTGGCGCGGTCGAAGCCGGGCTCGGCGGCGGACTGCTGGCGGGCCAGGGGGCTGAGTTCCAGCCGGTCGTCCGTCGGGGCGGGCGCCGGCCGGGCGGCGGCGGCATCGGCCTTGTCCGACTTCTCGGACTTGCCGCGCTCGGCGACCTGGCGCTCCACCGCATTGGCGTTGGCCATGCGGTTCCATTGCGTGATCGGGTTCGTCATGATGGGTCTTTCTCCGTTCCGCGGCGGTTGCCCGGATACGGCTCGTCCTTGGAGTCGGTGTCCGGGAAAAAAACTTGAGGGCTCGCCATCGATTTTTTTGCCAGCAGCCGCGTCACAGGCCCTGGGCCGAATTCTGGCCGTTCACGACCCCGGTCACGATGCGCCCGGTGTCGCGGTTCTTCAAACGAATGGATTCACCCAGGCGGCCATCGTCCAGGGACTCCAGCCGCGCGGAGACCGTCAGGCCCGGCACCTGGCTCCAGGTGGTCAGGACCACCTGGCCGCGGCGCACCAGCACCACGGCGGGGGCGGCGGGCACGGCCGGTGCCATCCCCGGCGCCACGGGGGCGGCCGGCGCCGCCGGGAAGGCGGCGGGCGGCAGGGCCGCGGGCGGGAAGGCGGGGGCCCGGGGGGGTGCGATCGAGGCGCCCACGGGCGCGGCCGGGGCGGCGGCAGCCTGGGGCGCCGGCGCGGCGGGCCGCTGGGCGGCCTGGGCCTGCGGCGGCAGGGTCACCTGCACGAACACCTGCCAGGCCGGATCGGCGCAGCGCGCGCGCAGCATGCCGTCGTTGCCGGGGAAGGGCTGGTCGAACTGCCAGCCAGCGGGGCAGCCGCGTGACTGCACGCGCGCGTCCAGCGGCTGCACGCCGAAGGCCGGCGCCGGCAGGCGGTAGGTGGCGGCCAGCCACTCGCGCGCCTTCGCGGCGAGGTCGGCGCCGGGCGTGGCAGGCGCTCCTGGCCCGGCGGCGATGGCGGCCGGCTGGGCCCCGGCCACGCCGGCGGCCACGGCCAGCAGGCCGGCGGCGAGGAAGCGTGTCGGGTTGGTGAGGCACGGCATTTGCAGTCTCCTGGGGGTGTGGGTTTTCCGACGCCCCTGTCGGGATGCCCTTTCGCTGCAAGAACGAGGCCAACCGAATGGACATCCCGACATCCCCCGCGACCGCGCAGGCGGCGGTGACCGTGCGCCGTGGCGACACCCTCGTCGGCCTGGTGAAGTCCCACTACCGCAGCCAGGGCGTGCAGGTCGACGACCGCCAAGCCTTCCTGATGGCGCTGAAGGTCGCGCGCGGCAACAACATCGCCGACGCCACCCGCATCCAGCCCGGGCAGGTGGTGCGCCTGGAGGCCCTGGGCGGATCCGCCGAGACCGTGGCGGCGAGCGCGGCGCCCGGCCTGTCCGGCGCGTCCGGCGCAGCCCCCGCAGCCGCCGCGGCGGCCCCGGCCCCCACACTCACCGCCGCCGAGGTGCTGGCCGGCCGCGCCGCCAACCCCGTCTTCGAGCGCACGCTCACGCGCGCGCTGGACCGCGGCTTCATCCCGCCGCACGAGGCCGACGCGGTGCGTGACCGTGTCGGCCGCCTGGCCGAGGACTACGGCTTCGACCCCGACGACTTCGCCCGCGTGGTGCTGATCGAGAGCGACGGCATGAACCCCGCCGCCAACAACGGCCGCTGCCACGGGATCATCCAGTTCTGCGGCGGCCCCGGCCGCGGCGCCGCCAGCGTGGGCTTCGCCAGCCGGCCGCACGAGATCTCGAAGATGAGCGTGCTGCAGCAGCTGGACCTGGTGGACCGCTACTTCCAGGATGTCGGCCTGCCGCGCGGCGGCCGCGTCGGCCTGGACGACCTGTACCTGGCGGTGCTCACACCGGCCGCGCGCGCGCAGCGCGCCGCCACCGCGCCGCTGCCGGTGCCCGGGGCGCAGGCCAAGGCGCTCTACGAGGGCGGGGCGATCACGCGCCGCTCCATCACCCAGGGCCTGCAGCGCCATGCCAACGAGCGGCTTTCCGACACCCCGGCGCCGGCGCTGCCGGCGTTGACGTCGATGGTCAATTCGCTCACCACCGGTTTCGCGTCCGCGACCGAGCGAAGCGGCAGCGCGTGGCCGCAGCAGCGGCAATGGCTTGCCGCCAACACCGCCTCCAAGCCCTGAAGGGCGTCGGTTCCCCGTCGGAAATGCGCGTGGCACACCTCTTGCAGAAATCGGCCGAGTGCCGGATTCCTTGAGGCCTTCGTGTCAGGAATCCGGCGAGTCGTGCAACCCGCCCCCGGATTCAAGGAGCGCAGATGAAATTGCTGGACGGTGCCCTGGGCATCCACGAGCAGGCCCTGCAGGTCAGGACCCGGCGGCTCGAGGTGCTCGCGCAGAACATCGCCAACGCCGACACGCCGCACTTCAAGGCGCGCGACATCGACTTCAGGTCGGTGCTCGCCGAGGCGGGCGCGCAGCCCACCTCGATGAGCGCCACCCGCGCGCGCCACTTCGCCGACGGCGAACTCTCCGACACCGACGGCCTGCGCTATCGCATCCCGTTCAACAGCGCGCTCGACGGCAACACCGTGGAAATGAGCGTGGAGCAGGCCAACTACGGCAAGGCGGCGTCCGAGTACCAGGCGACGCTGAGCTTCCTGGAAAGCCGCATCGCGGGCATCCGCAAGTCGCTGCGCGGGGAGTGAGCATGGCCTTCGACACCATCATCGGCGCCGCCGGATCCGCCCTCAACGCGCAACTCACGCGCCTGAACGCCACCGCCTCCAACCTGGCCAACGCCGGCACCATGGCCGCCACCGAGGCCGAGGCCTTCCGCGCCAAGCGCCCGGTGTTCAAGGCCCTGGTCGAGGAGCAGATGGCCCAGGCCGGCAGCCCCTACAAGGGCGGCGTGAAGATCGACCGCATGGTCGACGACCCGGCGGCCCCGCGCATGGTCTACCAGCCCTCCAACCCGCTGGCCAACAAGGACGGCTACGTCTTCCAGTCCAACGTGAGCGAGGTCAGCGAGATGGTGGAGATGATGGCTGCGGCCCGCTCCTACCAGAACAACGTTGAAGTGATCAACACCGCGCGCCAGCTGATGTCGCGCACCCTGGACATCACCAAGGCCTGAGCGGCCCGAGGCACTCCACGATGGCAGTCGCATCCCCCTCCAACACCACTTCCGCGCAGCTGCTGGGAATCACCAGCTACGAGGAGAAGAAGGCCACCTCCGGCGCCAAGGGCAAGGAGGAAATGGGCAAGCAGGACTTCCTCACGCTGTTCACCGCGCAGCTGAAGAACCAGAACCCGCTGGACCCGGTGAAGAACGAGGCCTTCGTCGCCCAGCTCGCCCAGTTCTCGCAGCTGGAGGCGACGACCAACATGCAGCAGTCGCTGGAGAAGTTCGTCAGCGCGATGTCGGCCGACCGCATCATGGGCAGCGCCGCCCTGATCGGCACCCGCGTGCCCACCGGCAGCGGCAGCGCCAGCCTGGCCGCCGGCGGCAGCGTGGACGCCAGCATCGACCTGCCCGATGGCGCCAGCGGCGTGAAGGTCACGATCAAGGACGGCGCGGGCAAGACCGTGCAGGAACTGATCGCCGGCGCGCAGAACCCGGGCACGCTGAACTTCCGCTGGGACGGCAGCACCAGCGCCGGCACCGCCGCGGCCGCCGGCACCTACCAGATGGCGGCCACCGCGGTGGTCGCCGGCAAGACCCAGAGCGTCTCGGTGCAGACCCTGTCCACCGTGCGCTCGGTCGAGGCCGACAGCGCCGGCGAGATCCAGCTGATCGTCGACGGCGGCTCCAAGGTCGCCCTGTCCTCCATCAAGCGCTTCAGCCAGTAATACCCCCTCCCACAGGAGCAACAGAGAATGTCGTTCTATACCTCGCTGACCGGCCTGAACTCCGCGACCGCGCAGCTCGCCGTCACCTCGAACAACATCGCCAACGTGGGCACCTCGGGCTTCAAGCGCTCGCGGGCGGACTTCGGCGACATCTTCGCCACCTCGCCGCTGCAGAAGTCCTCGTCGAACATCGGCCAGGGCGTGTCCCTCAAGCAGGTGAGCCAGGAATTCAGCCAGGGCAACGTGTCCACTTCCGGCAACGCGCTGGACCTGGCGATCACCGGCGACGGCTTCTTCCCGCTGAAGTCCGCCGACGGCCTGCAGGACATCTACACCCGCAACGGCGCATTCAGCCTGAACGACCAGAACAACGTGGTGAACTCCACCGGCCAGCGCCTGCTTGCCGCGTCGGTGGACTCGTCCGGCAAGGCGGACCTGACCAACCTCTCGCCGCTGGTGATCCCGCCCAAGACCTCGGGCCAGGCCATCGAGACCACCAGCATCCAGCTGGGCCTGAACCTGCCGGCCGACGCGAGCACGATCACCGCCGCCTTCGACCGCAGCAACCCCGCCACCTACAACAAGTCCACCGCGCTGACCGTGTACGACGCGGGCGGCAACGGCTACCTGGCCACCGTCTACTACGTGAAGACCCAGAACGCCAGCCAGGCCAGCCCGTACTCCAAGTGGCAAAGCTACTTCTACGTGGGCGACACCGCGGTCACGCCGGCGCTGCAGCAGGCCACCGACAAGAACGGCAGCCAGCTGTACGTGAACAAGTACGGCGAGGTCCTCCCCAAGAGCAACCCCCTGGTCAAGCCCAGCTCCGGCACGACCGAGATGTACACCTACGACCAGCTCACCGACGTGCGCTCGGCCACGCCAGCCACCGCCATGGGCGCGAAGCTGGGCGAGTCCGCGTTCGACGCCGAGAGCGGCGAGTTCCTCGGGGGCGACGGCAAGACCGTGGCCTTCAAGATCAACGTGGACGGCCAGTCCGAGCCGGTCGAGATCTCCTACGCGCTGAAGGAGGCGGATTCGGACCCCCAGGTGTTCGCCCGCAACCTCGAGATCGAGATCAACAACAAGCTGGGGTCGCTGGCCCTGACCGAGGACGAGGACGGCAACACCATCGACGATCGCCGCTACGGCATCGTGGTGGAGTACGACCCCGACGGCAAGGAATTCTCCATCGCCTCCGGCACCACGGGCGACCGCTCCAGCATCGAGATCACCGAGCCCGGCGGCGATGCCGCGACCCTGCTGGGGTTCAGCACCGTCGAGGGCGGCACCGACCTGATCGAGTCGCTGTCGGTGGCCGCCTCGACCGACGAGGCGGTGCGTGGCCAGGAGAGCGAGCCGGCGGTCCTGCGTGGCAGCGCGATGACGGTGCCGAGCAACCAGCAGGTGGTCGTCGACTCCGGCAACCGCCACTTCCAGGTCTCGGTCGACGGCGTCTCCGGCGAATTCGACCTGCCCACGGGCAAGTACACGATGGACCAGTTCGCCGCGGCGCTCGAGGACGCCATCAACGGCGACGGCACCGAGGAAGACCCCGGCCTGGTGGACTCGGAAACCGGCCGCCGCGTCTATGGCGTCAAGGTCAGTTTCGACCCCGACACCAAGCAGCTGGTGTTCAAGACCGGCACCACCGGCGGCAACTCCTCGATCCAGGTCTCCGGCGACGCCGACTGGGGCCTGAACAACACCACCATGCAGTTCGGCAAGACCACCGAGTGGATCAAGCTGCAGCAGTACACCGAGAACGGCGCGCTCCAGTACGTGCGCAACGGCTCGCAGACCGAGGACGCGACCGACCTGTCCACCAAGACCGAGTGGTGGCCGATCTACCTGGACCGCGGCGAGCTGAGCTTCGACCTGACCGGCAAGCCCGTCTCCCCGCTTGACCCGATGCAGTTCGAGACCGCGTTCCTGGAAGGCGGCAAGGGCGCGCTGACCATGTCGATCGACTTCACCAAGTCGACCCAGTACTCCAGCCCGTTCGCGGTGCTGTCGCAGGCGCAGGACGGCGCGCCCGAGGGTGACCTGATGGGCCTGACCATCGGCGTGGACGGCCTGGTCTCGGCGACCTACTCGAACGGCTCGCAGGCCTCGCTGGGCAAGATCGTGCTGGCCAACTTCTCCAGCCCCACCGGCCTGCGCCAGATCGGCGACGCCAGCTACCTGTCCTCCGCCACCTCGGGCCAGGCCAAGATCGGCGAAGCCGGTTCGGCCGGCTTCGGCTCGATCCGAGCCGGCGCCACCGAGCGCGCCAACGTGGACCTGACGCAGGAGCTGGTGGACCTGATCACCGCCCAGCGCAACTTCCAGGCCAACGCCAAGGCGATCGAGACCTCGTCGACCATGACGCAGGCCATCATCAACCTGCGCTCGTAAGCCTGCAGGACGCAACGGATAGCCCGCCATGGACCGCCTTGTCTTCACCTCCCACGCTGCAATCAGCGAGAAGGCGATCGAACGCCAGGCCATCGTCAACGAGATGGCCAACGTGTCCACCGTGGGCTTCAAGCGCAGCTTCGACGTCGCCATGCGCTCGATCAAGGTGGAGGGCTCGGGCTTCGACACCCGCTTCCAGACCCAGGCCGTGGCGCGCGACGTGATCGACCTGACCCCCGGCGCGCTGATGGTCACCGGCCGCCACCTGGACATCGCCATGAACGGCAGCACCGTCATGGGCGTGGAGTCGGCCGACGGCCAGCTCGCCTTCACCCGGCGCGGCGACCTGCGGGTGAACGCCCAGGGCACGCTGGAGACCGGCACCGGCCAGCCCGTGCGCGGCGACGGCGGGCCCATCGTCGTGCCCCCGGGCTTCAACGTGAGCATCAACGTGGACGGCACCGTCTACGCCGCCGACCCGAACCAGCCCACCGCGCAGCCCGCCCTGATCGGCCAGATCCTGCTGCGCGACGCCAGCGAGCGCCCGATGGCGCGCCGCACCGACGGCCTGCTCGCGCCGATGGGCCTGCCCCCAGGCAGCGACTTCGCCAGCGGCCCCCAGCAGCCCACCGTGACCACCAACGCGCTGGAGGGCAGCAACGTCAACGCCATCTACGCGATGACCCGGATGATCGACCACTCCCGCAGCTTCGAGGCGCAGGTGCGCGCCATCAAGGAAGCCAAGAGCCTGGACGAGAGCGGCTCGACCCTGCTCAAGCCCGCCTGAACCCCCTGATTGAACGAACGAAGGAACCGCCATGGACGCCTCGATGTGGATTGCCAAGACCGGCCTGGACGCGCAGCAGACGCGCATGGCCGTGATCTCGAACAACCTGGCCAACGTCAACACCACCGGCTTCAAGCGTGACCGTGCCTCGTTCGAGGACATGCTTTACCAGAACGTGCGCGCCCCGGGCGCGCCGGTCGGCGCCAACGCCCAGGCCCCCACCGGCCTGATGCTGGGCACCGGCGTGCGCCTGGTCTCCACCGAGAAGACGCACACGCAAGGCAGCCTGACCACCACCAAGAACGCGCTGGACGTGGCGATCCAGGGCGCGGGCTTCTTCCAGATCATGCAGCCCGACGGCACCACCGCCTACACCCGGGACGGCTCGTTCAAGATCTCCGCCACCGGCCAGGTCGTGACCTCCAACGGCGCCAAGCTGATGCCGGAAATCACCATCCCGCCGACCGCCTCCAGCATCACCGTGGGCCAGGACGGCGTGGTCAGCGTGGAGCTCGCCGGCGGCGGCGCCGCGCAGCAGCAGGTCGGCCAGATCCAGGTGGCGCGCTTCGCCAACCCGGCGGGCCTGCAGGCCCTGGGCCAGAACCTGCTGCGCGAGACCGCGGCCAGCGGCACGCCCACCCTCGTCAACCCGGGCCAGCAGGGCTCGGGCAGCCTGATGCAGGGCGCGCTGGAGGCCTCCAACGTCAACGTGGTCGAGGAGATGGTCAACATGATCGAGACCCAGCGCGCCTACGAGATCAACTCCAAGGCGATCTCGGCGGTCGACGGCATGCTGCGCTTCCTGAACCAGAACATGTGAGGCCGCCGCCATGACCCTGCGCCTCCTCACCCTCGCCTGCGCCGCCGCCCTGGCCGGCTGCGCCTCCATCGACGATCTGCCGCCCGTCTCGGCGGTGGACCACAGCCCCTTCGTGCCGGTGGCGCCCGAGGCGCCGCGCGCGGCCACCGGCAGCATCTACCGCCCGGTGGTGGGCGAGACCCTGCTGGGCCGCGTGCGCCGCTTCCAGGCCGGCGATGTGCTCACCGTCATCCTCAACGAGCAGACCCAGGCCGCCCGCGCCGCCACCGCCAACGTGACCCGCGCCGCCAACAACGACGTGGTGCCCGCCGGCCTGGTCGGCAAGGTGGCGGGACTGGGCGGCGCGCTCACCGGCCTCAACCTGAACACGGCCACCCTGAACAGCAAGGGCGAGGGCACCGCGGACCAGAGCAACAGCCTGACCGGCGCCATCACCGTCACGGTGATGGAGGTGCAGGCGAACGGCAACCTCGTCGTGCGCGGCGAGAAGCGCATGGCCCTGACCCAGGGCAGCGAACTGATCCAGGTCTCCGGCGTCGTGCGCCCGGACGATGTGGCCCCCAACAACACCGTGCAGTCGCGCCGCCTGGCCGATGCCCGCTTCGCCTACCAGGGCGGCGGCGAACTGGCCAGCGCCACCCGCGCCGGCTGGGGCACCCGTTCCCTGCTGAAGGTCTGGCCGTTCTGAGGCCGCCGGACCCGCCGCCCCCCGCCGACCCGCCGAACGCCATGAAGAACCTCCTGCGCTCCCTGCTGCTCGCCACCCTCGTGGCCGCCGCGCCCGCCGCTTTCGCCGACCGGGTGAAGGACCTGGCCCAGGTCGCCAGCGTGCGCGCCAACCAGTTGATCGGCTACGGCCTGGTGGTCGGCCTGCAGGGCACCGGCGATGGCACCGACGTCTCCTTCACCATCCAGAGCGTGCGCGCCATGCTGCGCCGCATGGGCGTGAACTTCGACGGCCCGCTGTCCGACTTCGAGACCGCCGCCGCCAGCGCGCGCATGGACATCCGCAACGTCGCCGCGGTGATGGTCACCGCCGAACTCCCCGGCATGGCCAAGCCCGGCCAGCGCATCGACGTCAACGTGTCGGCCGTGGGCCGCGCCGCCAACCTGCGCGGCGGCAACCTGCTGCTCACCGCGCTGCGCGGCGCCGACGGCGAGGTCTACGCCCTGGCCCAGGGCGCGCTCACCGCCACCGGCGTGGACACCAGCGCCTCCGGCTCGCGCGTGAGCATCGGCGTGCCGACGGCGGCGCGCATCCCGGCCGGCGCCATCGTCGAGCGCGAGGTCGACAACCCCTTCGACCGCGCCGACCATGTGGTCCTGAACCTGCGCGACGCCGACTTCACCACCAACAACGCCATCGTCAGCGCCATCAACGCCCGCTTCGGCGCCGGCGTGGCGCGCCCGCTGGACGCGACCTCGATCGCCGTCTCCGCGCCGCAGGACATCAGCGCCCGCGTGGCCTTCGTCAGCGCGGTGGAGAACCTCGACGTCACCCCCGGCGAGCCGCCGGCGCGGGTGATCGTCAACGCCCGCACCGGCACGGTGGTGATCAGCCGCAACGTGCGGGTCACGCCGGCCGCGGTCTCGCACGGCACGATTTCGGTGGCGGTGGCGGCGACCAACGAGGTCTCGCAGCCCGCCCCCATGAGCCAGGGCCAGACCGCCGGCGTGCAGAACGCCTCGGTCACCGTGTCCGAGGCCAAGAACCCGATGTTCCTGTTCCAGCCCGGCGTGGACCTGCGCCAGATCGTGGACGCGGTCAACCAGGTGGGCGCGCCGCCCTCCGCGCTGATCGCCATCCTCGAGGGCCTCAAGGGCGCGGGCAGCCTGCGCGCGGAGCTGATCGTCCAGTAAGGACGGAAACACCCACGGCTATGAGCGACACCACCGTCTCCTCCCGCGTCTCCGGCTACCACGACTTCGGTGGCCTGGCGAGCCTGCGCGGCGACGCCGCCAGCGGCGACACCACGGCGCTGCGCGAGACGGCCAAGCAGTTCGAGACCTATTTCCTGCAGCAGGTCATGAAGACCATGCGCGAGGCGATGGAGCGCAGCGACCTGGTGGAGAACCGCGACGCCGACCAGTTCCAGGAGCTGATGGACAAGGAAGTGGCGATGAAGATGGCCGAGCGCGGCTCGCTGGGCCTGGCCGACATGCTGGAGCGCCAGGTGCGCCAGCGCGGCCAGCCCACCGCCGCCGAGGCGCTGGACGCGCGGGCCCGCTCGCTCGCGCCGCAGGCCGCGCCGATGCCGCTGGGCGGCCAGCCCGCCGGCCTGGCCGCGCCGGCCCGCGAGGGCCTGGCGGTGCCGCACAAGCTGCGCGCGCTGGTGAAGGGACTGGGCCATGAGTGACCTGCTCGGCATTGCCAGCTCGGGCATCACCGCCTACCAGCGGGCGCTGGCGACCGTCTCCAACAACATCGCCAACGTCAGCACCGAGGGCTACTCGCGCCAGGGCGTGGGCCAGGCCGCCTCGGCGCCGCGCCTGGTGGGCACGAACTACCTGGGCACTGGCACCGTCTTCACCGGGGTGCGCCGCCAGTACGACGCCTTCCTCGAGCAGAACCTGCGAAGCAGCAACAGCGAGCTGCAGGCGCAGGAGCCGATGGTCAATTACGTGAACCGGCTGATCGACGTGATGGGCAACGAGAGCATCGGCCTGACCACGGCGATGAACCAGTTCTTCACCGCCGCGCGCGACCTGGCCACCGACCCGGCCTCCAGCGTGGAGCGCAGCGTCTTCCTGCGCGATGCCGACGGCCTGGCGGCGCGCTTCCGCCAGCTGGACCAGCAGTTCGCGCTGCTCGAGACCGAGACCCGGCAGACGGTGGAGACCGACGTGGGCAAGGTCAATTCGCTGACCCGCCAGCTGTCGCAGGTGAACAAGGAGCTTTCGCGCAGCGCCACGCTGGACCGCCAGCCCTCGGAGCTGCTGGACCAGCGTGACAACCTGCTGCGCGAGCTGTCCGGTCTGACCACGGTCAAGACCCGCTTCGAGTCGAACGGCGCGGTGCTGGTGAGCGTGGGCGACGTGATCGACCAGGGCGTCCTGGTCGACGGCTCGCGCTCCTACGACATCGGCGTGTCCACCGAGGACGGCGGCGACGGCGGCCGCCTGCGCTTCGTGCTCGACCCCTATGGCAACCCGCGGTCGCTGCCGAACCTCCTGAGCGGGAGCATCGGAGGCACCGTGGCCTTCCGCGACAACGTGCTGGCGCCGGCGGTCGACGCGCTGGACCAGCTGGCCGGCACGCTGGTCGACGAGGTCAACGCGGTCCACCGCGGCGGCCTGGACCAGGAGGCGCGCGTGGGCACCGACCTGTTCACGCTCGCCGGCGGCGCCCGCGGCGCGGCCGGCCGGATGGCCCTGGCGATCACCGACGCGAGCCGGGTGGCGGCGGCGGCGCAGTTCCGGGTGACGGACGATTCCCTGAACGTCGGCAGCGCCCAGGCCACCGTGTCCTGGAGCGCCCCGCGCTACGAAGGCAGCACCGGCCTCGTGGACGGCCTGGCCGCGGGCCTGTCGCC
The DNA here is from genome assembly GCF_042675325.1 of Ramlibacter sp. GCM10027632. Classification (NCBI taxonomy): domain Bacteria; kingdom Pseudomonadati; phylum Pseudomonadota; class Betaproteobacteria; order Burkholderiales; family Comamonadaceae; genus Ramlibacter; species Ramlibacter sp. GCM10027632. Next base: position 125,802 of record NZ_JBHTGW010000007.1, read on the forward strand.
GGCACTGGGTCAGGCCCGGCTCACGATCGGCTCGCGCCAGCCCTATGCCTCGCTGGGCGCCGTGCCCCTGGGCATGGAGGACCTCACCCTCACCCTGACCAACCCGGCACCGGGGCAGTCGCTGCAGGTCTTCACCCGCGACGGCCGCCACCTGCTGGGGACGTCGCTGTCCGGGCAGCAGCAGGCCGACCTGGTGGCCGCCGGCAACGGCATGGAGGCCGGCGCGACCTACGCCGACCTGCGCGGCCCGCAGTCCCACGGCACGGCCAGCGACTTCCTGGGCATGGACCTGTTCCTCGGCGCGCGCGCCGGTGTCCAGCAGATCCAGCGCTTCGACGCGCAGACCGGCAAGCCCCTGGCGCCGCAGCCGCAGGCCGCCTCGCTGGTGGGCCGCGCGTTCACGCCGCTCTCGGGGCCGCTGCCGCAGGGCACCCTCCGCCTCAACGGCGTGTCGCTCGGCGCCCTGGGCGCGGCGCAGGATGGCAATGGCGATGGCCGGTTCGACGCCTCCGAGGTCGCCGCCTGGATCAATGGGCAGCCGGGCGTGGGCGTGACCGCCTCGGTCGCCCAGGTGACCCTGGCCGACGGCAGCCTCGGCCAGGCCCTGCGCCTGGACCGTCCGCAGGACGACACCGCGAACGACATCCGCCTGGCTGCAGGGCCGGCCGGCGAGGCCGCCGACCTCGCGAAGCTGGGCTTCGACTCGGCCCTGCATGTGAACGGCGCCGCGGCCGACGACCTGGTGGTGTTCGTCACGCACGCGGCCGGCACCTCCACGCAGATCGACGTGACCTCCACCTTCGAGGTGGCCGGTGGCGACATGCAGCAGGCGCTGCGGCAGGAGCCGATCGACATCGTCTTCGTCGGCGGCGGCGAGTACGAGATCCGCGACCAGAACCTCCCGGCGACCGTGCTGGCGCGCCGCACCTTCGATCCGGACGCCGCCGCCATCCGCTACCGCGGGCTGACCGTGTCCTTCTCCTCGGTGCCTGTCGAGGGCGACCGCTTCACCATCGACGGCAACCGCGACGGCATCGGCAACAACCAGGCCATGCTGGCCCTGGCCGGGCTGGAAGACGCCCGCGTGACGCCCGGCGGCCTGACCCTCACCGAGGCCTACATCGAGCAGGTCAACCAGGTGGGCAACATGGCCCAGCAGGCCAGCATCGCGCAGCAGGCCCTGCAGGTGGTCTACCAGCAGGCCCAGGAGGGGCGCGACAGCGTCTCCGGCGTGAGCCTGGACGAGGAGGCCGCCGACCTGGTGCGCTTCCAGCAGGCCTACCAGGCCAATGCCAAGGTGATGCAGGTCGCCAACGACCTGTTCGACGCGATCCTGCAGGTGCGCTGAACCCGGGAAGGACTGACCGATGTCGATGAAGATTTCCACCGCGCTGCTGTTCGACCGGGCGACCGATCGCATGTCGACGCTGCAGAACCGCCTGGCCCACACCCAGGCGCAGATGGCGACCACCAAGCAGGTGATCTCCCCCAGCGACGCGCCCGACCAGGCCGCGGTGATCCAGCGCCTGCGCGGCGAGGTCGACCGACAGGAGAGCCATGCCGCCACCCTGAAGGTGGCGATGAACCGCTACGCCGCCGAGGAGACGGCGCTGACCGGCGCCAACGACATCCTGCTGCGGATCAAGGACCTGGCGATCCAGGCCGCCAACGACACCGTGGCGCCCGCCGACCGCGAGGCCATCGCCGCCGAGATGGAGGCGCTGCGCAACCAGCTCGTCAGCCTGGGCAACAGCAAGGACGACGCCGGCAACTACCTGTTCTCCGGCACCCGGGTGAACACCCCGGCGTTCGCCGAGGACGAGGCCGGCTATGTCGTGTACCAGGGCGACCAGACGCAGACGCGCATTCCCGCCGGGGTCGAGCGCACCGTGGCCTTCACGCGCGCCGGCACCGACGTCTTCACCCGCGTCACCCGCGAGGACGGGCAGGGCGGGGTGAGCAGCGTGAGCTTCTTCGAGTCCCTGGACGACCTGGTCGCCGGGCTGCGCAACAACGTGGGCGCCGACATCCGCAACGGCCTCAACGAGGTGGACCAGATGATGTCCGGGGTCAACGTGGCCCTGGCCCAGACCGGCGCCGACCAGCAGGTCGTGCAGTCGCAGCTCGACGTGCTGGACGAGACGGCGCTGCGCCTGAAGTCCACCCTGTCCGACGTCGAGGACCTGGACTACACCACCGCCGTGACCCAGATGAACAAGGAGCTCACGGCGCTTCAGGCGGCGATGTCCAGCTTCGGCAAGATCTCCGGGCTGTCCCTGTTCGACTACGTCCAGCCCTGAGGTAGGCCATGAGCACGAGCAGCATCGTCAACACGCTCGGCGCCGGCTCCGGCATCGACATCAAGGCGCTGGCCGAGAGCCTGGTGGAGGCCGAGCGCGCCCCGCAGAAGGAGCGCATCGACGCCAGGATCGAGAAGAGCGAGACGCGCATCTCCGGCTACGGCGCGCTCAAGTACGCGGTCGCCGACCTGAAGACGGCCTTCCAGGCGCTGGACGACGCCAGCGAGTTCAACTCGCTGACCGTCGCGAACTCGCAGGAATCCGCCGTGGCGGTGACCACCAGCGCCAGTGCGGCCGCCGGCACCTTCTCGCTGGGCGTCTCCCAGCTCGCCCAGGGCCAGCGCAACGCGGCCAGCTTCGCCGCGCGCGGCACGGCCCTCAATGGCGGTGGCGCGTTCTGGCTCAAGCTGAACCTGGCGGGCGTGGATGCGGCGCCGGTCAAGGTGAACACCGCGACGCCGGCGGGGCTGGTCGGCGCGATCAACGGGGCCGACCTCGGCGTCAGGGCGCAATTGCTCGATACCGGCAACGGCGTGGTGCTCGTGATGACGGGGCCGGAGGGCGACGCCAATGATTTCACCCTGAGCGCGGTGACCGACGACGGCAGCGGCCACCCCACGGCCACCGCCGTCGACGGGCTCGACCTGAACACGGTCAAGCAGCCGGCGGCCGACGCGCTCTTCACCATCGACGGCCAGGCGATCCGGCGTGCCAGCAACCGGGTCTCGGACGTGATCGAGGGCGTCACCCTGGACCTGCGCTCGACCACGACCACCGCGGCGCGCATCGACCTGCAGCGCGACACCACCGCGATCAAGGGCAAGCTGCAGGCGCTGGTGACGGCCTACAACACCTTCCAGGATTCGCTCGATGTCCTGAACGACCCGGACAGCGAGGTCGAGACCTTCGGTGGCGCGCTGGCCGGCGACAGCCTGCTGCGCTCCATCCGCAACCAGGTGCGTTCCCTGGTCACCGGCGCTTCGTCCACGCCGGGCGAGGCGGTGACCCACGCGCGCCACGCCGGCATCAGCATCGACCGCACGGGCCGCATGACCCTGGACGAAGACAAGCTGGATGCGGCCCTCGAAGACCACTTCGAAGCCACGATGGTGATGTTCACCGCCGGCAAGAGCGACAAGAGCCTCTACAGCTCGTCGAAGGCCGGCCTGGCGGGCGACGCGGTGCGGTCCCTGGACAAGATGTTGCGTTCCAGCGGCCTGATCGAGCAGGGCATCGAGACGGCGACCGACCGCGTCGACGACTACAAGGACGACCTCGCCGAACTGGAAGACCGCATGACCCAACTGCTGGCGCGCTACACCGCCCAGTTCGCGGCGATGGACAGCATCGTCGGCGAGGCCAGCAGCACCCGGGGCAACCTCGAGAACAGCTTCGCCGGCCTGATGGCGATGTACACGAAGTGATGCATCCGGGCGCTCAGATGATTGCTTCCGTGCTGTGCGCTCAAGTTTTCGCGAGCCATACCGATCCCGCAGCGGAGGGACGGCAAAAGGTTGCCGGCCCAAGTTTCAAGCCTGGCCCATGGGGCCAGGTCCTGCTGGAAAGGACATCCCATGAGCGCAGACAGCATTTCCTCCGTGTCCGGCGGCGGCGCCCAGCGCGCGCCGGCGGCGCCGTCGCTGGCTGTCGCGCCGGCGGAGGTGGAGAAGGCGCCTGCCACGCTCCCGACCGCCAAGGCGCCCGAAATCCCCAAGAAGGCCGAGATCGACTACGACCCGCGGCAGCGCCAGCAGGAGCTGGCCGAGGCGGTCGACCGTCTCAACGAGCAGATGCGCCAGAACGGGCGCGCGCTGGAGATCGGCGTCGACAAGACGCTGGACCGGCCGGTCTACACCGTGAAGAACAGCCAGACCGGCGAGGTCGTGCGGCAGATCCCCGACGAGACCTTGCTGCGCGTGGCCCACCACCTCGAAGAGGTCAAGGGCCTGTTCCAGGACGAGCGGATCTGAAAAAAATTCCGCCAAGCCTCTCAAGCTCCCCACACACCATCCGATTCACCCAGCAACAGGAATTCGAAACACGGTTTTCTGTGGCAACAGGCAGATCCCGCCACTTCCAGGGACCCGCCGACCGACTGAAACATTGACGAAGGAGTAAGACCATGTCCGTCATCAACACCAACGTGAAGGCCCTCGTTGCCCAGAACGCGCTGACCGTGAACAACCGTTCGCTCAGCAAGACGATGGAGCAACTGTCCACCGGCAAGCGCATCAACAGCGCCGCTGACGATGCCGCCGGCCTGGCGATCAGCAACAAGATGACCGCGCAGATCCGCGGCCTGAACCAGGCCGTGCGCAATGCCAACGACGGCATCTCGCTGCTGCAGACCGCGGAAGGCGCGACCCAGGAAATCACCAACATGCTCCAGCGCATGCGTGAACTGGCCGTGCAGGCCGCCAACGACACCTACTCGTCGGCCGACCGCTCCGCGCTGCAGCTCGAGTACGACGAGCTGTCGGACGAAATCACCCGCATCTCCGACAACACGAAGTGGAACAACATGTCCATCTTCAAGACCAGCGCCAGCGGCGCGATCGGTACCTCCGGCGTGGTGTACTTCCAGGTGGGCATCGACGGCACCTCCGGCATGACCATTTCGGCGACCTTCGAAGGCATGGACATCACCAGCCTGTCGGCCGCCAGCGGCAGCCTGACCACCCAGTCGGGAGCGCAGTCCGCGCTGACCTCGCTGGACAACGCGATCGCCAAGGTCGACACCTTCCGCGCCAAGCTGGGTGCCAAGATCAACCGCCTCACCTACGCCGCGGACAACCTGTCCAACATCTCGACCAACACCGCCGCCTCGCGCAGCCGGATCATGGACGCGGACTATGCCCAGGCCACCACGGAGCTGGCACGCACGCAGATCATCCAGCAGGCGGGCACGGCCATCCTGGCGCAGGCCAACCAGGCGCCGCAGTCGGTGCTGTCGCTGCTGCAGTAAGCGCGGCACACGGAGGAAGGGGGCCCGCGAGGGCCCTTTTTCTTTCCTGCCTAGAATCCGCCGAACCCCCTTGTGCGCACGCTCCATGGACACTGCCCGCCGCCCCGCGTTCTCGATCATCCTGCCCACGCACTGCCGGCCCCACCTGCTGGAGCGGGCCCTGGCCAGCGTGCGCCAGCAGCAGGCGGACGAGGAGATCGAGGTCATCGTGGTGTCCGACGCCATCGACCCGGCCACCGACCTGACCGCCTCGCGCCTGCTGGGCGCGCGCGACACCTACGTGCGCCGCAGCGGCCGGCCCGGCCCGTCGGCCAGCCGCAACCTGGGCCTGGGCCTGGCGCGCGGGCGCCATGTCCTGTTCCTCGATGACGACGACAGCCTGACCCCCGGCTTCCTCGGCGCCGCCCTGCGCGAGCCGGCGGTGCAGGCCGGCCAGGCGGTATACGTCGACGCGGTGGCGGTGACGGAAAGCCGGCTGCCCTCCGGGCCGCAGGTGCATGGCGAGTCGGCGCTGGCGTTGCGCGACGGCCTGAACGAGCAGGTCTTCGTGAAGAACCAGGTGCCGTTCTCCTGCTTCCTGTTTCCCCGCGAGGCGCTGCACGGGATGGCATTCGACGAGCACATGCGCGCCTACGAGGACTGGGAGTTCGTGCTGGCCTTCCTGCAGCGGCAGTGGCCGCGGCACCTGGCGCTGACCGGCCCGCGCATCCACGTCGTCCATGACGAGACCACCGACCGCCGCGGCAGCAGCGCCGCGGCCCAGGACCACCGCGCGGTGATGGACTACCTCTATGTCTATCACCGCTACCCGGTGGCCGACGCCGCCTTGCAGCAGCGTCGCTGGGAAATGATGCAGCTGTTCTCGATCCCGCTGCCGCCCCAGGTCTACTGAGCGGCTTGCGGGGCGGCCGCCTGCGCGCCTTCCAGGCGCTGCGCGATCAGCGCGCCGATGCTGTCGAACTGCGCCAGGTAGCGGCCCTCGCCGGTGTGCTGCCAGGCCTGCTTGAGGGCGTCGCACTCCACCGCGAAGGGGTAGACCTGGGCGGGTTTCGCGCCGAAGGCCGGCAGGCAGAAGATGCCGGCCGAACGGCTGGTGAAGCGCGGGTGGGCCAGCACCAGATTCATCAGCAGGGGGTAGAGGGCTTCGGCGGTGCTGCGGGTGGCGCCGTCGCGCGTGAGGACGGGGCGCGCCAGCGCCTCGGCCAGGGGATCGCCGGGGCGGTGCGCGGCCTCGCGCAGGCGCTGCGCCACGTCCAGCCACCGGAACCACACCGCCTTGCGCGCGAACACGCCCAGGCCGTGCACGCTGCGGTGCGCGGACTGCACCCAGGCGCGCAGGTCCAGGCCCAGGCCGCAGTGGTCGGCGAACGCCTGCGCGGTGGCCAGCGCGTGGGGGTCGTGGCCGAGCCAGGCCAGGACCGGGTTGCGGTACAGGCAGTGCAGGTCCCAGCCCGCGCCGAGCAGCACGGCGTCGGTGCCGGGCGCGTCGGCGGCGAGCAGGCGCTCCACCCCCGGCAGGTCCAGGCCGGTGGCGGCGCGCACCCCGGGCGTGAGGAAGCCGTACAGGCTGCGCGAGTCCAGGGTCGCGTGGACCAGCACGCGGCAGATCTCGTCGTGCACCTGCCAGCCGCCGGCCGCCTCGTCGGCGGCGACCGCCTTGATCTCGAACTTGCGCGCCACCGGCGGTGCCGGCGGTTGCAGCAGGCCCGGCGCGGGCCGGCCGTGGCGCAGCTGGTCCAGCACCGACTGCAGCTTCGAGGTCGGGCGGGCGACGAAGGCATGGCGCCAGCCAGCCCGCCGCCGCAGCGCGACCTCGGCCACCTTGTCCTCGTAGGCCTCGAAGCTGTCCGTGGCCAGGTCCTGCAGGCCCAGCTCGGTGAGCATGCTCAGGCCCATGCGCGAGACCAGGGTCTGGCCGTAGCGGGTGACGATGGGCACGCCGGCGTTGATCACGTCGTTCGAGGTGGAGCCGCAGTTGTACGGGTAGCTGTCCAGGTAGACGTCGGCCAGGGCGAGGCGGGCGCGGAAGCTCTCGTGGTCGCAGCGGGGCATGAAGACCAGCCGTTCCTGCGGCACGTCATGCGCCGCCGCCGCCTTGCGCAGGTTGGCGGTGGTCACCGGGTTGTCGTCGATCAGCCAGAGCACCGCGTGGTCCACGCGCCGCAGGATCCGCATCCAGCAGGCGAACATCTCCTGGGTGATCTTGTAGACGTTGCCGAAGGCGGCCATCACGAAGGCCTCCGGCGGCAGGCCGGCCTCGGCCCGCGTCGCCGGGCGCACCGGGCGCTTTTCCAGCGTCAGCGGGATGAACGAGCCCGAGACATGCACCGGCTGCTCGGTGAACTGGCTGGCCAGCTCGGTCGGCATCGCCACCGGGTCCACGATCACCTGGTCGAACCAGGGCATGCCGGTCGAGCCGATGTAGCCCAGGTAGGTCAGCTGCCGGGGCGCCGGGTGCAGCGCGAAGATGCCCGGGCGCGCGCCGGCGCTCAGGCCGTGCAGGTCGATCAGCACGTCGATGCCGTCGGCGGCGATGGCCTGCGCGGCCTGCCGGTCGGTCATGCCGGCGATGCGGGTGACCTGGTCGAACGAGTCCTTGAGCGAGCGGCGCAGCGGCGTGTCCTCGTCCGGCGAGTAGTCGTAGGCGTGCAGGCTGTACTGCGAGCGGTCCAGGCCCTGGATGAAGGCCGGCACCAGGAAACCCACCGCGTGCTCGCGCAGGTCGCCCGAGACCAGGCCCACCCGCCAGCGGGCGCCCGGCACGCGCTGGCGGTCGCACAGCCACTCCTCCTTGAGCGGGTACATGCGGTTGACGAAGCTCTGGGCCGTGAGGAGCTGCTGCAGCGGGTCGTCCACCAGCGCCAGCATGGCCAGGGGCGAGGTGCAGCGCAGCATCTCGCTGTGCGAGATCCCCGGCAGGGGCTTGTAGACCGGCCACTTGCAGGCCTTCTGGCGGATGTGGATCCAGTGCTGGATCACGCCCGGCTGGCGCGGGTTGATGGCGAGGCTCTGCTCCAGCGCCCGCTCGGCCAGCTCGTAGTGCTTGCGGCCTTCATGCACCCGGCCCATGTGGTTGAGGGCGGTGCATTGCAGCTCGGGGTCGAACCGGTCGTGCAGGAAGCGCTGGCCCAGGTGCTGGCCCCAGACCGCCAGGGCCCGGTCGGCCTGGCCGAGGCGTTCGAGCAGCAGGCCCAGGTTGATGCAGGCCTGACCGAAGCCCGGCTCCAGCGCCAGGGCCTGCTGGTAGGCCTCCAGCGCGCGGGCGTGCTGGCCGGTGGCCTGCAGGATGGCGCCATGGTTGAACAGGGCCAGGTGCCGCCCCGGCCGGGGGGCGCCCGCCAGCCAGGCGGTGTAGACCTGGTCGGCGGCTTCCACGTTGCCCGTGTCCTGGAGCTGCTGGGCCAGTTCGACCACCTCGGCCAGGGTCCGCTCGGGGATCGGTGCCAGCCCCGGCGCGTCGGTGGCGTCAGGCGCTGCGATGAAGTCTTGGCGTGCGTTCATGTCGGCTTTCCGGATTGCCCGGGCTTGCAGCAACAACGGTGCCAGGGCCCGGCCGGCAAGTTCTTGCCGCCGGCGCACGCGGGGGCCTCAAGTTTTCCGCGGGCGGTCCGATCCTGAGTCCGAGCAGAGGGCAACTCTCCTTTCCGGGGGGGGCCCGGACAGTCACTGGGGGTGCCGTCGCGCCCCCGGCAAGGAGTCTTCATGTCGGTCATCACCTCGTTCACGCCCAGTGCCATTTCCAGCCTGACCACCAGCCAGGTCGCGGCACTGACCACGGCGGATGTCAAGCAGCTGAACACGGCGCAGATCCGTGCCCTCAAGAGCGAGCAGATCGCCGCCCTGGGCACGGAGGACATCGCCATCCTCAGCGGCAAGCAGGTCGCGGCCTTCGACGCGACCCAGCTGGCGGCCGAGGACTCGGCCATCTACAGCCGGCTCGAGGTGTTCTCGGGCTCGCAGATCAAGTCCCTCACCACCGCCCAGCTCGCCGCGCTGACCACCTCCCACATCAGCTCGTTCGACACCGCGGACATCGCCGCCATGTCCGCGGCCCAGCTGAACAGCCTGTCGTCGGACGTGGTCGCGGCCATGGACACCGACCAGATCCAGGCGATCTCGGCCAGGCAGGTCAAGGGCCTGAGCACCAGTTTCATGGCGAGCCTGGAGTCCGACCATGTGCGGGCGCTGAGCACAGAGCAGATCCGCCTGCTCACGGCCAACCAGATCAGCGCCATGAGCACGGACAGCTTCCTGAGCCTCGAGACCGAGGACCTGGAGGCCCTCACGGTCGGCCAGGTCGCCAACCTGTCCTCCGGCATCATCGCGGCGCTCAGCACCGAGCAGGTCGGCGTCCTCAGCCGCGCACAGCTGCTGTCCCTGAACAGCGCCCAGATCCAGGCCATCGAGACCGAGGACCTGGCCGCGATGGGCACCGACCAGCTCGGTTACCTGCGCGCGAACCAGCTCAACCAGCTGACGACCGACCAGGTGGCGGCCCTGACGACCGAGCAGCTGGGGGCCTTCGGCAAATTCCAGCTGAACAGCCTGACCACGACCCAGCTGCGTGCGCTGACCAGCGACCAGGTGACGAGCCTGACCACCAGCCAGGTCGCCCTGCTCAGCGCCAACCAGCTCAGCGCCCTGAGCACGGACAACCTGGCGCTGCTGGACTCCTCGCAGGTCCAGGCGATCTCGGTGGGCACGCTCAAGAGCCTGTCGACCGACTTCATCAAGGGCCTGAGCACCGAGCAGTTCACCAGCCTGCAGAACATCCAGCTGACCAACCTCACCGCCGCACAGCTGCAGGCGGTCGAGACCGAGGACCTGGTGGCCCTGAGTTCGACCCAGCTGGGCAACCTCAAGCCCTCGCAGATCGAGCAGCTGACCACCACGCAGATCGCCGCGATCACCACCGACCAGCTCGCCGGCCTGAGCAACGCCCAGCTGATGAAGCTGACCAACAACCAGGTCGGCGCCCTGGGCAGCGACCAGGTCATCGCGCTGTCGTCCGACCAGGTACGCGCCCTGAGTGCCAACCAGCTCAACAGGCTATCGACGGATGCGATCGCGGCGATCGAGACCGACGACCTGGCCGCCCTCACCGCCGCGCAGGTCAAGGGCCTGGGCACCGCCTTCATCCAGGCCCTGACGACCGACCAGCTCGGCGGCCTGAGCAGCACCCAGATCGGGCTGCTGAGCAACTCGCAGATCGCGGCGCTCCAGAGCGGTGACCTCGCCCAGCTGAGCACCGACCAGCTGCGCGGCCTGAGCGCGGGGCAGGTGGCCGGGCTGACCTCGGCCAAGGTGAGCGAGCTGTCCACCGACCAGATCGCCTCGCTGCAGGCCGACCTGGTGCGCGCCTTCAGCACCTCGGTCATCGCCAACCTCGGCACCGACCAGGTCCAGGCCCTCACTTCCACCCAGGTCCAGGCCCTGACGGCGGCCCAGCTGAACAAGCTGACCACCGACGGCATCGCAGCCCTGGACACGGTGGACGTGGCCGCAATGTCGAACGTGCAGGTCTCCGGCCTGACCACCACCCAGGTCCGGGCCCTGACTTCCGACCAGGTGGGCTCGCTGCGCGCCAGCCAGCTGGGCGCGATGACCTACCGCCAGATCGAGGTGCTGGACAACGGTGAGTTCGGGCAGTTGAACAGCGCGCAGCTCCAGGGCATCGCCGCCGGCCAGTTCGCCCAGCTCAGCTCCGACCGGATCGCCGAGCTGACGACCGGCCAGGTCCAGGCCCTGACCGCGGCCCAGGTGTCCGCGATGAGCACGGGCAACGTGGCCAAGCTGAGCACCGACCAGGTCCAGGCCCTGACCAGCACGCAGGTGCAGTCCCTGACCTCGGCCCAGCTGGTCAGCCTCGGCTCCGACGGCATCGTCGCGCTGGACACGGCCGATGTCGCCGCCCTGAGCACCGCCCAGATCCGCAACCTGACCACCACGGCCATCAAGGCCCTGACCAGCGAGCAGGTCAAGGCCCTGCGCAGCAGCCAGCTGAGTGCGCTGACCAGCACCCAGATCGAGGCCTTCGACTCGGGTGACCTGAGCCTGCTTGACAGCAGCCAGATGAACGGCCTCACCGCCGCGCAGCTGGCCAGCATGTCGACGACCAAGATCGCCGAGCTGACCACCTCGCAGATCGCCGGCCTGTCGTCCAGCTACATCAGCGGCCTGACCACCGCGGCGCTCAACCAGCTGAGTTCCACGCACATCCAGGCCCTGAGCAGCACCCAGGTGCAGGGCCTGTCCGCGGGCCAGCTCAACGGACTGGGCTCGTCCCTGATCGCCGCGCTGGACACCGAGGACGTGGCGGCGCTGACGACCGCGCAGGTGCGCAGCCTGAACTCCGGCTTCATCGCCGCGCTGACCACCGAGCAGGTCGTCTCGCTGCGTGCCTCGCAGCTGGGCGCCATGTCCTACGGCCAGATCGGCGCGCTGGAGAGCGGCGAGTTCGGCTCGCTGAGCAGCACGCAGCTGCAAGGCATCCTGCCGACGCAGTTCGCCCAGCTGTCCAACACCAAGCTGGACGAGCTGACCAGCGACCGCATCGCCACGCTGACGACTGCGCAGATCGGCGCGATGACCAACAGCCAGATCGGCTCGCTGGACTCCAGCCAGGTCGCGGCGCTGACCAGCAGCCAGCTCGGCGCGATGGCCTCCACCCAGCTGAACAGCCTGACGGCGTCCACGATCACGACCATCAGCAGCAGCAACATCGCGGCGCTGAGTGCCAACCAGATCGGCTCGCTGTCGACCACGTTCATCCGCAACATGAACACCGACCAGATCGGCGCACTGGGCAGCGACCAGGTCCGGGCCCTGACCTCGGCGCAGATCGACGCGATGACTTCCGACCAGATCGGCGCGCTGGACGTCGCCTGATCCGGGGCGGCGCCCCATGGACGACGGGCCCGTCTCCTTGCGGAGGCGGGCCCGTCGTGTTGTTGGCGGGAGGGCGGGCGGCGCAGGGGTGGCCGGCGCCCGCAGCGACTCAGCCGCGCGCTGCGGCGACTTCGCGCTTGAGGTCGGTGGTGGAGATGCCGCGCGTGCGGGGCAGGTACACCACCTCGCACAGGCTGCGCAGGTCGTCGAACCGGCCGGCCCAGTCGTCGCCCATGCCGAAGATGTCCACGCCGTAGTTGACGATGTCGCTGCGTTTCTGGCCCCAGTTGCACTCCGGGATGACCAGGTCGACATGCCGGACCGCCCGCAGGATCTCGCAGCGGTCGGCAAAGCCGACGGCGGCCTTCTTGCCCTTGAGCGCATTGAACTCGTCCGTCGACACCGCGACGATGAGGCGGTCGCCCAAGGCCCGCAGGCGCTCGAGCAGGCGGACATGCCCCACATGGAAGAGATCGAAGGTCCCGTACGTGATCACCGTGGTCATGGTTCGCCTTTCTCGCTGTGTGCGTGCCTGGCGCCGGGGCGCCTGCCTCGCGGGGGGCTAGCCCCCGGCCGCCTTGCGGCGCTCGTTGGCCTGGAGCTCGCCGCGCGTCCAGATGGCGTGGCGGCGGCGCGGGCCGGACAGGTCGGCGTATTCCGACCGGTCCCAGGGATGGTGGAAGTCCGGGTCGGGCGTGTGCCAGCTGCTGCCGTACACGCCGTTCAGGTACCCGTCGATGGACCTTGGCATCGGGACATCGATGCCTTCGAGCCGCTGCATCGCGGCGGGGAACAGGTCGCTGGCGGCCAGCGCCCTGCGCCTCGACGGGTAGAACGAGGCGCGCTCGTCCTCCAGGATCGCGACGAACACGTCCAGGGTCTGCCCGGTGGCGGTGTCGGTCTCGATCCACAGGTGGGCGAAGAAGTGGCCCTTGACCTTGAATCCCTCGGCGGTGAGCGCCTGGGCGATGGCCTCGAGCGTCGGTCCCAGGCCACCGAACTGCTGCATGCCGACGCCGACCACGATGTCCAGGTCGTCATCGTGATCGAGCAGCTTGCCCTCGCGCCGGTGGCCGAGGACCGCGCCGCCGCTGATGCACGCGTTGGGGGTCAGGCGCTGCAGCACGGTCACGATGTCGAGCGCCTTGCGCAGGTAGGCCTGCTTCTCGGTCTCGCTCCAGAACCGGAAGGTGCGCTTGACGCCATGGGCGTTGGCCTGCACCTGGAACCTGTCGGTCAGCCAGCCCAGCTCGCTGCGGATGCTGGCGGCCGGCCCCGCCTTTGCGAGGTGGCCCGCCGCCCGGGGGAAGTCCTGTTCGACGAGCGCATGCAGGAAGCCGTGGAGGCTCTCTTCCCGGGGGCCCTTGGCAGGCGGCAGGCAGACCGAGAGGACCTGCTTGACGCTGCGCACGCGGTCGGCCGTGTTGTAGATGACGATCCATTCGCCGCGGGCCTCGTCCTTCTGGAGGCAGACGATGCCCGAGACCCGGACTTCGAGCGGGTCCTGGCGCAGGATGATCGAGCGGATCTCGCTGCTGTCGAAGCCCTTGAGCTTCAGCAGCAGGCCCGGGCTGTCCTGCGGCACCTCGATCTCCAGCCCGACGTTCCCGGCGCCGGCGGCGCGGGGCTGCCGCCATTCGACATCGAAGGAGGGCATGGCCGCGAGGTGCGTGAAGATGACGTGGAACTCGGTGGCGCGGACATCGGCGTCGACCTCGACGCGCAGGGGCTGGCCGCTCCAGGGAAGGTCGGGGTAGCCCGCATCCCACGCGGCGCGCAGCCGCTCGAGTCCGGCCTGGAGCCGGGAGGGGGTCGATGCCGAAGCCGGGCGCGGGGAAGACATCGCCGGCCTCAGACCCGCTCCACCTGCCCGCTCACCGGCGAGCACGCCGCGCGCGCCGCGCCCAGGGCGACCTGGTAGGGGTTGCTCAGGGAGTCCTGGGCCTCGCCCTTGAAGTTGGCGCGGCGCATCTCGGTGTCGGTGCGGCCCGGCACGATGCAGCTGACGCGGATGCCGTCGGCTGCCCATTCCTCGCTCAGGCCCTGGGTCATGTTCACGATGGCCGCCTTGGTCGCGGCATAGACCACATGGTCGGCCCGGCCGCGCGTGTACGAGGACGAGGCGAACTGCACCAGGGTGCCCCGGGTCTCCTTCAGCGGGGCATGGCTCCACTTGGCGATCCAGGCGGCGCCGAGCAGGTTGACGTGGATCTGGTCGGCGATGTCCTGCGAGTCCTGCGTCGCCAGCTCGCTGGTGCGCAACAGGCCGGCGGCGTTGACGACCACGTCGATCTGGCCCATCGCCTTCCAGGCCTCGGAGATGGCCAGCTTCACGTCCGCCTCGCGGGCGATGTCGCAGCCGTTGCTGCGCGATCGCGCGATCACGCGCGAGCCGGCGCTCTCCATGATGTCGGCCATGGCCTTGCCGATGCCGGCGGTGCCGCCGAAGATCAGCACGTTCTTGCCGCGGGCGTCGATGCCGGGGCGGTCCGCCGCCACCTGCTGCGAGCGGATGCGGAACATCTCGTCGGCCAGCACCAGATCCACCGGGTGGGTGATCTTGAAGTTCTCCTCGCTGCCCTGGACGATGCGCACCTTGCCCATGGGATGGCACTCGAGGTAGATGCCGCAGTCGTCGGTGAACTGCTGCAGCCGCTCCTCGCCCACCTCGGCGTAGCAGTCCACCAGGGTGCGGAAGCGGAAGGCCTGCGGCGTCTGGCCCCGCAGGATGTGCTGGCGCTTGGGGATGGACTGGATGTAGCCGTCCCGCTCCACGATGATGGTGTCGGCCGTGGGAATGGCCACGTCCACCGCCTCGTTCTTCTCGAGCGCGTCGAGCACGTCGTGGATGATCTGGCCGCTCACGAAGGGGCGCGCCGCGTCGTGGATCAAGACATTGGCCGGCTGGTGCGGCGCCAGGGCCTTCAGGCCCTTGAGCGTGGAGGCCTGGCGCGAGCTGCCGCCCGCGACCACCAGGTCCCGGTCCCCGAGCTTGATCATCGCGCGCACCTGGTCGAGGGCGTCGACCGGCGCCACGATCGCGATCAGCGCCTCGGGCAGGTGGCGGCGCAGCGCCTCGTAGGTGTGGGCCAGCACCGGCTTGCCGGCAATGCGGATGAACTGCTTGGCCTGGTCGCCGCCGATGCGGGTGCCGGTGCCGCCGGCCAGCAGGATGACGGACGTTTGATCAGGCACAGGCTTCCTCCAGTTGCAGGGTGGCGGCGGCCGCGCGGGGCGCGGCGGCGCGTTCGAGTTGTTCGCAGGCGCGCTCCAGGCGCGCGAGCAGGGCAGGGTCCATCGCCAGCGGGCGGTCCGCGTAGGCGCGCAGCACCGCGATCACCTTGCGCAGCTTGACCGGCTTTTCCGTCAGCAGCATGCCCAGGGCGGTGAGGCGGGCCGTCAGCATGAAGGCCGGGCCGCCCTTGTCCATCGTGGAGGGCGACTCCAGGTGCGAGATGTAGCTGGCGTCGGGCACGCGCCAGTTGCCGAAGTTCTCCTCCAGGTTGCGCGGCGTGTCGCCGGGCACGTACATGTCCACGCCCAGGAAGTTCACCGGCTTGAGGTCGAACGGGGTGAAGGCGAAGGTCTGGCGGTACCCGAAGAAGAAGTCCACGCCGGTGACCAGCATGCCGTCCTGCGGGTAGTAGATGAACATGTCGATGCAGATGCCGGTGAGGTTGTGCACCACCGGGATGTAGTAGGCCCGCGCGCCCTTGAGGAACTTGGGCTCCACGGTGAACAGGCCGCTTTGCTGGATCGCCAGGCAGATCGCGTACTGGTTCTCCCAGCCGATCACGCCGATGTCGATGTCCTTGTCGTGGTCCAGCAGCTTGCCCTCGCGCTCGTAGCCCAGGAGGGTGCCGGAGACCAGGAACATCTTCAGGTCGTTGGCGCGGAAGATCTGGGCCAGGTCGCTCAGGGCCTGCGAGGCCTTGGCCACGTTGAAGCCCTCCTTCTTCGGCTGGGGCGCCTGCATCGCGTGCTGCGCGGCGTCCTCGTCGTCCTCGCGGGGGTCCTCCAGGCGGAAGCCGCGCAGGGCATCGTCGATGGTGGCGATCGCGCCGGCCAGGTCGCCGGCCTTGCACTGGTTGCGGGCGATCGTGACCTTCATGCGGTTGGACTCGCGTCCCTTGTCCAGCGGGCGCAGCAGGGCGATGGCGGCCTCGTGGTCGCCGCCGGTTTCCAGGCAGCGCGCCCGCAGGAAGTCCAGCGAGCGCACCACTTCATGCGCCTTGGCGTTGCGGGCGGCGTTGGTGCAAAGCTGGTACAGGCGCGCCAGGCGTGCGTAATCCACGTCGACCTGGGCCATCCCCGAGGGGTCGACCAGCAGCACCTGCCGCTCGGACAGCGTGCGCGAGATGCGCAGCCAGCGGGCCGTCTCGATGCGCTTGGCGCCGAGCGTCTCCAGCAGGCTCACGGCGGACACCCAGTCCTTCAGGTCCACGCACAGCTCGAAGGCGTCGTGCCACTGCGTGTCCGAGCCCTTGGTGTTCTTCAATTCCGCGGGCTGCAGCGGCGCCTTGCGCACCTGCGCCTGCACCGCCTGGCGCAGCACGTTGTTGGCGGACAGCCGGCGCAGGCCCTCGGTGAGGCCGCCGGTGGAGACGGAGTGGTAGCAGTCCAACCAGACCTGGGCCCGGGCGGGCTCCACCTCGTTGGCCACCGCCAGCGTGCACAGGAAGTTGACCATCGGGATCTTTCCGCGCGCGCGGACCTTGCGGATCGTGTCCTGCGACAGCAGGGTCTGCAGGTCGACCGCGTTCAGGCACTCGAGCAGCATGGCTTCGTCGCCCTGGACCAGCGCCGTGTTCAGCCGCGTCAGGGTGAAATGCATCACCGGATTGAGTTTCATGGGGTCTCCGCAGTGGGGTGGCGAGGGTTTGCCGTTCCCCTGGGGTCTGCAAATTCCAAGCCAGCCCGCCGCAGGCCATTCCTTGCCGATGCCGGGCCCGCCGCGTGATGGGCCGCCGACATCCGCGCTGTCGGAATGCCGGCAAGCCGCAGCGGCTTTCCGACAGGCCGTTAACCGCATCGGCTTAAGGCCCGGTGCCCCGGTTAACCCAAAGGCAATGGCGGCAATCGCCTGCCGCCGGTGGCACGGCGGTTGCGAACAGGGCCGCCGCACGCCTCACGAGACACCGCGACATGACCCTGAGCCACGCCCCGACCCACGACCGATCGCCCGCGACGCCGGCCGCGCCGCTGCGCCGCGCCGTCTTCGTCGACCCCGCCAGCCGCCACCTGCTGGCCCTGGCGCAGCGCGTGTCCGTCGCCGACGTCACGACCCTGCTGGTCGGCCCCACCGGCGCCGGCAAGGAGGTCATGGCCCGCGTGCTGCACGAATCCTCCGCGCGCCGCCACGGCCCCTTCGTCGCCATCAACTGCGCGGTGCTGCCGGAGCAGCTGATCGAGAGCCAGCTCTTTGGCCACGAGAAGGGCGCCTTCACCGGCGCGACCCGCGCGCACAAGGGCCTGTTCGAGCAGGCCGACGGCGGCACCCTGTTCCTCGACGAGATCGGCGAGATGCCGTTCCACCTGCAGGCCAAGCTGCTGCGCGTGCTGCAGGAGCGCCAGGTCGTGCGCCTGGGCAGCGAGGCGGCGGTGCCGGTCAACGTGCGCCTGGTCGCCGCCACCAACAAGGACCTGCGCGCCGCCATCGCCGCGCGCGAGTTCCGCGAGGACCTCTATTACCGCATCGCCACCTTCCGCCTGCGCCTGCTGCCGCTGGCCGAGCGTACCGGCGACATCCTGCCGCTGGCCCTGCAATTCCTCTCGCGCCACCCCGCGCCGGGCGGCGAGTGGCAGGTCACGCCGGAGGCGCAGCAGATGCTGCTGCAGTACCCCTGGCCCGGCAACGTGCGCGAGTTGGAGAACGTGATGCGCCGCGCCGTGGTGATCAGCGCCGACGGCCGGGTCGGTCCCGCGCAGCTGATGTTCGACGACTGGCTCGAGCCGGCACAGGCCGCGCCGGTGGCGCCGGCGATGCCCGCCGTGCCGGCGATGCCGGTGCCTGCCGCCGGCGCCGCAGCCGTGATCGCGCCGTACCCGGCAGCCGCCTCGTTCGCCGCGCTGGCGCCGGTGGCCGCCGCCGCCTCCGCGCAGCCTGCGGCGATCGACACCGCCAGCCAGGCCGCCGCCCACGCCGAGGAGGCCGGCGCCCCCGCCGCGCCGCCCACCGACCTGCAAAGCGCCACCCGCCACAACGAGCACCGCATCATCATGGCGACCCTGGCCGCCACCGCCAGCCGCAACGAGGCGGCGCAGCGCCTGGGCATCAGCCCGCGCACGCTGCGCTACAAGCTGGCCCAGCTGCGCGCCCAGGGCCTGGGCCTGCCGGGTGAACTGCAAGGGAGCGCCGCATGATCGAACGCGCCACCTCCGCCGCCAACATCCAGTCCATGCTGGCCACGCTGCGCGCGCTGCAGTCCGAGGCCGGCTCGGGCGTGCAGGCCCCGGTCGCCCCCGGCGTCCAGGACCTGCAGGGCACGCAGGGCACCGGCCGCGCCGGCTTCGCCGACCTGGTCAAGGGCGCCGTCGGCAAGGTCAACGAGCTGCAGGCCGAGTCCAGCCGCCTGCAGGCCTCCTTCGAGCGCGGCGACGACGTGCCCCTGACCGACGTGGTCCTGGGCATGCAGAAGTCCTCCCTGGCCTTCGAAGCCACCCTCCAGGTGCGCAACAAGGTCCTCAAGGCGTACGAGGACATCCTCAACATGCCGGTGTGACCCCCTGACCTGAGACGAGAGACAAGAGACCCGCCATGGCCACAGCCACCGCCACCATGACCCCGGGGACGGCCGCCGCCGCACCCGGCACGTCCCAGGCCCTCGTGCCCGCAGGGGACCACGCCGCCACCACCGCCAATGCCGCCAATGCCGCCGCCGCCGGCGGCGCGCTCGTGCCCGCCGGGGGCGACCTCGTCGCCGGCGCGCGCCGCGTGCTGCAGCAGCCGGCCGTGCGCCGCGCCATCCCGGCCTTCGTCGTCATCCTCGCGCTGCTGGCCTTCGGCCTGGTCTACGCCTGGATGCAGGCCACGCCGTACCG
Organism: Ramlibacter sp. GCM10027632; assembly: GCF_042675325.1. Lineage (NCBI taxonomy): Bacteria > Pseudomonadati > Pseudomonadota > Betaproteobacteria > Burkholderiales > Comamonadaceae > Ramlibacter > Ramlibacter sp. GCM10027632. The sequence goes on from NZ_JBHTGW010000007.1 coordinate 144,996, forward strand.
GCCGGTCATGCCCGGCCTGTCCGAGGCCGACCAGCAGGCTGCGTACGACGCGCTGCGCACCGCCGAATTCAAGCCGAAGATCGACTCGCAGTCCGGCCAGCTCACCGTGCCGGTCGACCGCTTCCACGAGGCCCGCATCTTCCTGGCCTCGCAGGGCCTGCCCAAGACCGGCGCGGTCGGCCTGGAGGGCCTGAAGGACCAGTCCTCCATGACCACCAGCCAGTTCATGGAGCAGGTGCGGGTGAATGCCGCGATGGAGCAGGAGCTGGCGCGCAGCATCACCCAGATCGGCACCATCGCCGGCGCCCGCGTGCACCTGGCCACCCCGCGCCAGAGCGTGTTCGTGCGCGAACGCGTCGCGCCCAAGGCCTCGGTGGTCGTCACGCCCCACCCGGGCCGCGCGGTCTCGGCCTCGCAGGTGCAGGCCATCGTCCACCTGGTCTCCTCCAGCGTGCCCTACCTCACCCCCGACAACGTCACCGTGGTCGACAACGTCGGCAAGCTCATGACCGAGTCCGCCGGCGACCTGAAGCTGGGGATGACGGCGGCCCAGAGCGCGCACAAGCAGCAGCTCGAGGAGCTGTATCGCAGCCGCATCCTGCAGATCCTCGGCCCGGTGGTGGGCGAGGCCAACGTGCGCTCGCAGGTGAACCTGGCCCTGGACTTCACCCAGATCGAGAGCACGACCGAGGACTTCGACACCGCCGACAAGGGCCCGCGCACCCGCTCCGAGGTGCTGGCCGAGGACCGCGGCCAGCGCCGCAGCGCCGAGGGCGTGCCCGGCGCGCTGTCCAATACCGCGCCCTCCAACCCCGGCACCAGCACCGCCACCCAGGCCGACCCGAACAAGGGCCAGTCCGAGTCCACCGGCACCACCAGCAGCCGCTCCACCCGCAACTACGAGCTCGATCGCACCGTGCGCCATGTGCGCAACGCCACCGGCGGCGTGCAGCGCGTGAGCGTGGCCGTGGTGGTGAACGAGCGCCCGGCCCCCGCGCCGGCGCCCGGCGCCTCCGCGCCCGCCGCCAATGCGCCCAAGTCCCAGCCCTACTCCAAGGAGGAACTCGACCGCATGACCGAGCTGGTGCGCGGCGTGATCGGCTTCGACGACAAGCGCGGCGACCTGGTCTCCGTGGTGCCCGCACGCTTCGAGGCCGACGAGCCGGTGCGGGCCACCCCCTGGTACCTGCATCCCGACGTCCACCTCGGCTTCAAGAGCGGGATGATCGCCCTGGTGGCCCTGGCCTTCCTGTTCGTGGTGGTGCGTCCGGTGATCCGCGCGGTCTTCGTCAAGCCTGCCGAGGAGGCCGTGGCCGAGGACGCCGAGAAGAAGCCTGCCGACGGCGAGCTGAGCGAGGAGGACATGCGCATGATCCAGCTGGGCGAGGGCGACTCGCTCGAGGAGATCAAGGCCAAGCTCAAGCCCAAGCGCTCGAGCATCTCCATCGACATGCTCGACACCGCCAACACGTACGACGACAAGGTCGCCCTGGTGCGCATGCTGGTGGCCGAGGATTCCGCCCGCGTCGCCAACGTGTTCAAGAACATGATCAAGGTCTCCTGACCTGCCGTGAGACAAGAGACGGAGCAAGCCCATGGCTGAAGCGAACACCCTGCCGGCGGTCAAGGCCGACGCCACCCTCAACGCCGCGGACTTCCTGCCCGAGGAAGTCAAGGCCGAACTCGATTCGCTTTCGGGCACCCAGCGCGCCGCGGTGCTGATGCTGCTGCTCGGCGAGCAGCAGGCCGCGGAGATCATCAAGTTCATGAACCCCAAGGAGGTCCAGGCCCTGGGCGCGGCGATGGTGTCGGTGGCCGACCTCTCGCAGGAGACGGTGAACGTGGTGCTCGACGAATTCATCGCCACCCTGAAGAAGCAGACCAGCCTGGGCCTGGGCACCGGCGACTACGTGGAGAAGGTCCTCAAGCGCGCCCTGGGCGACGACAAGGCCGCCTCGGTGCTCTCGCGCATCATGCCGGGGCAGGGCAGCAAGGGCCTGGAGATCCTCAAGTGGATGGACGCGCGCTCCATCGCCGACATGATCTCGGGCGAACACCCGCAGGTGATCGCCATCATCCTGTCGGTGCTGGAGTACGACGTGGCGGCCGACGTCCTGAGCTACCTGCCCGGCGAGTCGCGCCCCGAGATCATCCAGCGCGTGGCCAGCCTCGAGACCGTGCAGCCCTCGGCGATGGAGGAGCTCGAGGCCATCATGAAGAAGCAGTTCTCGAACAACTCCTCGGCCAAGTCCTCCAGCTTCGGCGGCATCAAGGCGGCGGCCAAGATCATGAACTTCGTGAAGGTGGACCTGGAGTCCTCCATCATGGGCGGCCTGTCGCAGATCGACGAGGACCTCAAGCTCAAGATCCAGGACAACATGTTCGTGTTCGAGAACCTCTCGGGCGTGGACAACCGCAGCATCCAGACCCTGATGCGCGCGGTCGAGTCCGACATGCTGATGGTGGCCCTGAAGGGCGCGCCCGACACGGTCAAGAACAAGTTCCTGGACAACATGTCGGCCCGCGCGCGCCTCATGTTCGTCGACGAGATGGAGGCCCGCGGCCCGCTGCGCATGGCCGACGTCGAGGAGGCGCAGAAGCAGGTGATCCGCATCGCGCGCAAGCTTTCCGATGCGGGCGAGATGATGCTGGCCGGCCGCGGGGACGACTTTGTCTGACGTGCGCCACTTCCCGCCGCGCCCGGCGCCCGCCGCCTGGGTGCCCAGCCCGCTGCTGCTGGGGCGCAAGGAGACGCCGCGCTTCCTGCGCGCCGCCTGGGACGAGGTCAAGGCCGACAGCTTCGGCCCCTGGCGCGTGACCGAACGCATCGACCCGGCGCTGTCGCTGGAGCAGGGCCCCGCGCCCGGCCTGGAGGAAGCGCCCCAGGCGTTCGAGCGCGAGCCGGCGCCGCAGGGCGTCGCGGAGGGCGCCAGCGACGAGGCCCGGGAGGCGAGGGCGCCGCAGCGTGGCGAGGCCGCCCCCGGGGCGCCCGCCGCCGCGGGCATCAGCCCCGAGGAGCTCGCCGCCGCCGAGGAGCGCGCCTATGAGCGCGGCCTGGAAGCCGGCCGCGCCGAGGCCCGCGCCGCGATGGAGGCCGACCGCGCCCGCGAGTCGGAGGTGCTGCGCGCCCTGGCCATCGAGATGCGCGCCCTCAAGGAGGACCCGCAGCGCTGGTTCGAGCCGCTGCGGCGGCTGGCCCTGCACATCGCCGAGCAGCTGGTGCGCGGCGAGCTGCGCACGTCGGCCGAGGCCATCACCCAGGTCGTGCGCCAGTGCCTCTCGGCGCTGGACGAGCCGGCCGCCGGCGTGGTGGTCTCGCTGCACCCGGACGACGCGCAGATGCTGCAGGCCGCCGCGCCGCCGTTCCTGCAGGAGGTCAAGCTGCAGCCGGACGCATCCCTGTACCGTGGCAGCGTGCGCCTGCGCCTGGACGACACGCTGCTGGAGGACCTGATCGAGCACCGCCTCGACGCCATCGCCCAGCCCCTGCTGACGCGGCCCGGCCCGCGCGCCGGCGAGTCGGTGCTGCTGCGGGAGTCCTTCCCCGCCGAGCCGGTGGAGGCCGCGCCGCTGCGCCGCCCGCGCGGCCTGGGCGACGTGGTGGATGCCACCGCGGTGACCCTGGAGGAGGGCCGCGACGGCGGCGTGCTGCCGGCGATGCCGCCCGCGCCGCCCCCGGCCGGGCCCGCCGCCGCGCCCGACGCCTGGGAGCCGCCGCAGTGAGCGCCCGGCCATGATCGCCTTCGACACCGAGGTCGACCGCCTGCTCTCGCAGGTGCGCGTGCCCGACCCGCGCAAGACCGGCACCCTGGTGCGCCTGGTCGGCATGCGCCTGGAGGCGCGCGGCATCATGGCGCCGCTGGGCGCGTGCTGCGAGATCGCCGACCCCTCGGGCCACAGCGTCGAGGCCGAGGTCGTCGGCTTCAACGACCAGACCCTCTACCTGATGCCCTTCACCGAGCCCCAGGGCATCGGCCCGGGCGCCAGCGTGCGCGTGGTCAACCACAGCGCCAGCGTCTGCCTGGGGCACGAGCTCCTGGGACGCGTCATCGACGGCCGGGGCGAGCCCCTGGACGGCAAGCCCGCGCCGCGCTGCGACACCCGGCTCTCGCTGCTGGGGCGGCCGGTCAACCCGATGGAGCGCGGGCCCATCACCCAGGTGCTGGACGTCGGCGTCAAGGCCATCAACGGCATGCTCACGCTGGGCTGCGGCCAGCGCGTGGGCCTGGTCGCCGGCTCCGGCGTGGGCAAGTCCACGCTGCTGGGGCAGATCACCCGCCACACCCGCGCCGACATCGTCGTCATCGGCCTGATCGGCGAGCGCGGGCGCGAGGTCCAGGCCTTCATCGAGGAGTCGCTGGGCGCCGAGGGCCTGGCCAAGGCGGTGGTCGTCGCCGCGCCGGCCAACGTCTCGCCGGTGCAGCGCCTGAAGGCCACGCTGATGACGCACACCATCGCCGAGTACTTCCGCGACCAGGGCAAGAACGTGCTGATGCTGGTGGACAGCCTCACCCGCGTGGCCCACGCCCAGCGCGAGATCGGCCTGGCGGTGGGCGAGCCGCCCACCTCCAAGGGCTACCCGCCCTCGGTCTTCGCGCTGCTGCCGAACCTGATCGAGCGCGCCGGCGTGGGCCGCGCCGGCCTGGGCTCCATCACCGCCATCTACACCGTGCTGGCCGAGGGCGACGACGCCCACGACCCGATCGTGGACCTGGCCCGCGCCTCGCTGGACGGCCAGGTCATGCTCTCGCGGGCACTGGCCGACGCCGCGCACTACCCGGCGATCGACCTCACCGGCTCGATCTCCCGGATCATGCCCAGCCTGCTCGACCCGGAGGCCCTGAAGCTCGCCAACCGCTTCCGCCGCATGTGGTCCCTCTACCAGCAGAGCCGCGACCTGATCCAGGTCGGCGCGTACGTGCCGGGCAGCAACCCGGAGCTGGACCTGGCGATCCGCCTGCGCCCGGCGCTGGAGCACTACCTGCGCCAGGACATGCACGAGGGCGTGGCCTACGGCGACTGCCTGGACGCCGTGCGCCAGATCCTCGCCGCGGCCTGAGACGCGGTGGACGAATCCGTCATGCCCGTTCATTCCGCGCCCGATCCCGTTTCTTCCCGGAGCCGACCATGACCCCTCCCAAGACCGATGCCTGGAGCCTGCTGGTGGACAAGGCCCGGCGCGCGCTGGAGGCCTGCCAGCAGCAGCTGGCCCAGGCCCAGGCGCGCCGCGACCAGCTCAAGGCCAGCGAGCAGCGCGTGCACGCCATGGTCATCGAGTACCGCCGCCGCCAGGAGGCCAGTGCCGCGGCCGGCCAGCTCATGGCCGACCGCCTCAACGAGCGCCAGTTCATCGCCCAGCTCCAGCAGCTGCTGGACCAGGCGGTGCGCGCCAGCCGCCAGGCCGACCTGCAGTGCCGCCAGCTCGGGCAGTCGGTCGCCGCCGCGCGCCAGGCGCTGGAGAAGGCCGAGAAGGTGCGCGACCAGTTCCAGGCCCAGGCCCGCGCCGAGCGCGAGCGCCGCGAGCAGAAGCGGCAGGACGAGATGGCGGTGATGCGCTATCAATGGCAGCACCCCTGACGCCATGCCCCTGAGGGCCGCCGGGCCGCGGGCGCCGGGCGCCGTGCAAAAAACCGGATAATCCCGAGCTTCCCCCGGAGAGCCCCGATCCCATGTTCGATTTCGTCCGCAAGCACACCAAGATCCTGCAGTTCGTGCTGTTCCTGCTGATCTTTCCGTCCTTCGTGCTGTTCGGCGTTGAAAGCTACACCCGCATGAGCGACAAGGGCGAGTCGGTCGCCAAGGTCGACGGCAGCGACATCCGCCAGGGCGAATGGGACGCCGCGCACAAGGCCGAGGCCGACCGCGTGCGCCAGCAGATGCCCGCGCTGGACCCCAAGCTGCTCGATGCGCCCGAGGCCCGCTACGCCACCCTGGAGCGGGTGGTGCATGACCGCGTGATCTCCGCCGCGGCGCAGAAGTCGCGCCTGGTCACCAGCGACGAGTCGCTGGCTCGCGAGCTGCAGGCCAACCCGGTCATCGCCTCGCTGCGCGGACCGGACGGCAAGATCGACATGGTCCGCTACCGCCAGCTCGCCGCGCAGCAGGGCCTCACGCCCGAGGGCTTCGAGGCCTCCCTGCGCGCCGACCTCTCCCGCCGCCAGGTGCTGGCGGGCGTCGGCGGCACGGGCATCGCCAGCGAGGCCGCCGCCGCCCTGGCCCTGGGCGCCTGGTTCGAGAAGCGCGAGGCGCAGGTCCTGCGCTTCGACGCTGCCGCCTACGCCGCCAAGGTCGTGCCCACCGAGGCCGAGGTCGAGGCCTTCTACAAGGCCAACCCCCAGCTGTTCCAGGCCCCGGAGCAGGCCAACGTGGAATACCTGGTGCTGGACATCGAATCGGTGAAGAAGGGCGTCACGGTCAACGAGGCCGACCTCAAGACCTACTACGAGCAGAACCTCGCCGCCAATGCCGGCAAGGAGGAGCGCCGCGCCAGCCACATCCTGATCGCCGCCGGCAAGGAGGCCGGCGCCGACGCCCGCGCCGCCGCGAAGAAGAAGGCCGAGGACCTGCTCGCCGCCGTGCGCAAGAACCCCGAGTCCTTCGCCGAACTGGCCCGCAAGAACTCGCAGGACCCGGGCTCCGCCACCAAGGGCGGCGACCTCGACTTCTTCGCCCGCGGCGCCATGGTCAAGCCGTTCGAGGACGCGGCCTTCGCGCTGAAGAAGGGCGAGACCAGCGGCGTCGTCGAGAGCGACTTCGGCTACCACATCATCCGGCTGACCGACATCAAGGCGCCCAAGGTCCAGAGCTTCGAGGAGGCCCGCCCGGCGCTGGAGGCTCAGGTGCGCCAGCAGCAGGCCCAGCGCAAGTTCGCCGAGACGGCCGACAGCTTCAGCAACGCCGTCTACGAGCAGTCCGACAGCCTCAAGGGCGTGGCCGAGAAGTTCAAGCTCGAGGTCCGCACCGCCAATGGCATCACCCGCACGCCGGCGCCGGGCGCCAGCGGCCCGCTGGCCAACCCCAAGTTCCTGGGCGCGCTGTTCTCCGCGGACAGCATCGAGAAGAAGCGCAACACCGAGGCGGTCGAAGTCACGCCGGGCCTGATGGTCGCCGGCCGCGTCGCGCAGCACGTGCCGGCGCGCACCCTGCCGCTGGAGGAAGTGAAGGCCCGCGTGGTCGAGCGCGTCAAGGCGGCGCGCGGCACCGAGCTGGCCCGCAAGGCCGGCGCCGACCAGCTGGCTGCCTGGAAGGCCACCCCGGCCTCCGCCAGCCTGCCGGCGGCGGTGCTGGTCTCGCGCGACAACCCCGGCAACCAGCCCCGCGCGGTGGTCGATGCCGCCCTGCGCGCCGACCCGGCGGCCCTGCCGGCGCTGGTGGGCGTGGACCTGGGCGACGCCGGCTATGCCGTCGTGCGCGTGAACAAGTCCATCCCCCGCGAGGCGGTGCCCGAGCAGACCGCGAAGGCCGAGCGCGCCCAGTACACCCAGTGGTGGGCGCAGGCCGAGACGCTGGCCTACTACGACCTCCTGAAGCAGCGCTTCAAGGTGGAGATCAAGGCCGCCAAGCCGGGCGACGCGCCGGCGAAGTGAGTCGGCTGCAGCCCCCGAGAAAAAAGCCCCGCGTCGCGGGGCTTTTTCATGGGGCGGGGAGGGCGGTGCTCAGTCGGCCTTGAAGCCGGTGGCCGCCACGGCCTTGCCCCAGGTCACGGTGTCGGCCGCGATGACGCGGGCGAACTCCTCGCGGGTGGTGCCGGTCACCTTGAAGCCGGCGTCTTCCAGCTTGGCCTTGCCGTCGGGCGCCTTCACCGCCTTCTGGATGTCCGCGCTGAGCTTGGCCAGGATGTCGGCCGGCACCTTGGACGGCGCCACCACGCCGAACCAGGAGCTGAACTCCAGGTTGGGGTAGCCCTGCTCCTTGATGGTCGGCACGTCGGGCAGCAGCGCGGTGCGGCTGGCGCCGGTGGTGCCCAGGGCCAGCAGCTTGCCGGCCTTCACGTTCGGCACGGCCAGGCCCAGGCTGGCGAACACGGCCTGCGTGTCCCCGCTCAGGAGGCCGCCGATGGCGTCGGCCGTGGTCTTGTAGTGGACGGCCTCGGGCTTGAGCTTGACCGCGTCGCCGAACATGAAGGCGCCGAAGTGGCCCGGCGTGCCGGCGCCGAACGTGGCCATGAACAGGCCCTTCTGCTGCTGCGTCCAGGCGACGAAGTCCTTGACGTTGCGCGAGGGGACCTTCTGCGGGTTCACCAGCAGCACGAAGTCTGCGCTGACGACCTGGCTCACCGGGGCGAAGTCCTTGGCCGGGTCGTAGGGCAGCTTGTTGTAGGTGCTGGGCGCGATGCTCAGTTGGCCGGTTTCGCCCAGCATCAGGGTGTAGCCGTCGGGCGTGGCGCGGGCGGCCTCGGTGGCGGCGATCAGGCCGCCGGCGCCGGGCTTGTTGTCCACGACCACGCCCACGCCGCCCCAGGCCTCGGACAGCTTCTGCGCGAGGATGCGGGCCACGATGTCCGGGCCGGTGCCGGCCGGGAAGCCGACGATCAGGCGCACGGGGCGGTTCGGGTAGGCGGCGGTCTGCGCCAGGGCGGGCGCGCTCGCGGCGGACAGCGTGGCCAGGCCCAGCCCCAGGGCGAGGCGGCGGCGAAGGGTCGAAGTCATCAGGTCTCCTTGTTGTCGATATGGGTGCGTTGGAATGGGGTCAGGCCACGTGGAAGACGCGCAGGTCCACCCGGTCCGGCAGGCGTGCGCCGGTGCCCAGGAACAGATTCTCGGACAGCCAGGCCAGCGAGGGCGCGCTCGCCTCGAAGCGGGGCATGCAGCGGAAGTAGACACTGGCCGGGTCCACCGGCTCGCCGCGCACCAGGCGCGCCATCACCTCGGGGGCGGCGGTGCGCACGGCCTGGTTGTAGACGTAGATGCGGTCGCCGCCGTCGGTCTCGATGACGTAGCGCGCGTCGAGTTCGGCGGTGCGGTCGTTGAGGATCAACTGGAAGTCCGCGCCGCCGGGCAGGATGCGGCCGCTCCAGTCGGCCGTGGTCACGGTGCCGCCGAGGATGGGGATGACGCGGCGCAGGCCGCGCACCGAATGGCCGACTTCCTGGGGCTTGTCGACCTGCACGCGCAGGTCGGCGAAGAACCGCAGTTCGGGAGTGGGGAGGGGGGATGTCATGGTGGCGCTAGCGTAGTCGATCTGCCGGCCGCTCCCGTCCCACGCGCCCGGAAAATGAAAAGGCCACCGCGAGGGTGGCCTTTGGAATCCGGTGGGGTGGCTGATGGGACTCGAACCCACGACGACCAGAATCACAATCTGGGACTCTACCAACTGAGCTACAGCCACCGTCGAAAACGAGATTATAGCCCGCCTTTTGCCGGGTTCGCGGCGGCCTGCGAAGCGGCCCCTACAATCATTCGCAAGCCCATGAAAATCCTGATCTCCAACGACGACGGCTACCAGGCGCCTGGCATCGCCGCCCTGCACGAGGCCCTGCGCGACCTCGCCGACGTCCAGGTCATCGCGCCCGAACATAACAACAGCGCCAAGTCCAACGCCCTCACGCTGCACCAGCCGCTGTACGTGCACCAGGGTGCCAACGGCTTCCAGTACGTGAACGGCACGCCGGCCGACTGCGTCCACATCGCGCTCACCGGCCTGCTCGAGACCGCGCCCGACCTGGTCGTCAGCGGCATCAACAACGGCGCCAACATGGGCGACGACACCATCTACTCCGGCACCGTCGGCGCCGCCATGGAGGGCTACCTGTTCGGCGTGCCCGCCATCGCCTTCTCGCAGGTCGAGAAAGGCTGGGCCCACCTCGACGCCGCGGCCCGCGTGGCGCGCGAGCTGGTGCAGCAGGTGATCGCGCAGCAGCTGCTGCGGCGGCCCGCGCCGTTCCTGCTCAATGTGAACATTCCCAACCGCCCCTACGAGGCGCTGGGTCCCTTGGAGGTCTGCCGCCTTGGCCGCCGGCATGCCGCCGAGAAGGTGATCGCGCAGTCCAGCCCGCGCGGCGAGACCATGTACTGGATCGGCGCGGCCGGCCCGGCCAAGGACGGCGCCGAGGGCACCGACTTCCACGCCACGGCCCAGGGCCGCGTGTCGATCACGCCTTTGCAGGTGGACCTCACCGACCACGACGCGCTGGGCGAGTGGCGCGGCGTCGCGCAACGCTTCGCCGCACGCTGACCAGGCCGCACGATGACCGCGCGCCGTCCCAGCTTTCCTGCTCGCCTCGACCTGGGCACGCCGGCCAAGGCGGCCAAGGCGGCCGCCGCGAAGCCGGCGGGCGCAGCCTCCGCGCCCGCGCCCGTGTCGCCCCGAGCCGCGCCCCAGGGCCTAGGCCTCGACTCTCAAGCGGTGCGTGCGCGCATGGTGCACAAGCTCGCGGGCCAGGGCATCGCCGACCCGCAGGTGCTCGAGGCCATGGGCCAGGTGGAGCGCCATCGCTTCGTCGATACCGCGCTGGTCAACCAGGCCTACGAGGACACCAGCCTGCCGATCGGCCTGGGCCAGACCATCTCCAAGCCGAACGTGGTGGCCCGCATGATCGAGCTGCTGCTCGCGGGCGGATTGCGCGAGGACTCTGGCCGGCTGGGGCGCGTGCTCGAGATCGGTACCGGCTGCGGCTACCAGGCCGCGGTGCTGGCCTGCGTGGCGCGCGAGGTGTACAGCATCGAGCGGCTGCGCGGCCTGCATGACAAGGCCCGCGACAACCTGCGGCCCCTGCGCATCCCGAACATCCACCTGCTGTTCGGCGACGGCATGGCGGGCTACGCCAAGGGTGCGCCCTATGCGGGCATCATCGCCGCCGCCGGCGGCGAGGCGATCCCGCAGGCGTGGGTCGACCAGCTCGCCGTGGGCGGGCGCCTGGTCGCGCCCAGCGTCATGCCGGGCGGGCAGCAGGCGCTGGTGGTGATCGACAAGACGGCTGCGGGGTTGAAGCGAAGCGTCCTTGAGGCAGTTCACTTTGTCCCCCTAAAATCAGGCATCGCTTAGAGGAAAGTACAACACATGCCCCAGATGCTGAGGCGGGGAAGTCTCCACGCGCTCGTCCTGCTGTCCGTCGCCGCCCTCCTGGCCGGCTGCGCCTCCGGGTCGCGCCGTCCCGCGCCGGTCGAAGACCGCGGCACCATGGCCCACAGGTCGCCCACCTCCGCTTCCATGCCCGCGGCCACGGCCGCCGCCCCCGGCGAGCCGGTTCGCCTGCCGCCCGGCGCCGAGAACGCGGGCAAGCCCGGTTACTACACCGTGCGCCCCGGCGACACCCTGATCCGCATCTCCCTCGACGCCGGCCAGAACTGGCGCGACGTCGTCCGCTGGAACAGCCTGTCCAATCCCAATGTGATCGAGGTCGGCCAGGTGCTGCGCATCGTGCCGCCGGTGGCCGCCGCCTCGCAGGAGGTGGTCACGCGGCCCGTGCAGTCCGCCCAGGTCGCCGTGCAGCCGGTGCAGCCCGCGTCCGCCGCCTCGGCGCCGGCCGCCGTGCCGTCGTCCGCGCCCGCGCGCGCCGACAGCGTCCCGGCGCCTGCCGCTTCGGCCGACGACGACGTCGCCTGGGCGTGGCCCACCGGCGGCGGCGCTGTCCTCGCCGGCTTCGACGAGGCCAAGAACAAGGGCCTGGACATCGCGGGCAAGGCCGGCGACCCGGTGCTCGCCGCGGCCGACGGCCGCGTGGTCTACGCCGGCTCCGGCCTGCGCGGCTATGGCAACCTGATCATCCTGAAGCACAACAACACTTACCTCACGGCCTATGCCCACAACCAGTCGCTCCTCGTGAAGGAGGACCAGGCGGTGCGCAAGGGCCAGAAGATTGCCGAGATGGGCAACAGTGACGCCGACCGCGTCAAGCTCCATTTCGAGATCCGCCGGCAGGGCAAGCCTGTCGATCCTTCGAAGTACCTGCCAGCGAGGTAGCGGTGATGAACAGGCGAAACGGCAACAGCAAGACCCAAGCAGTTCCGGTGTCGCCTGATCAGGAGCAGGCGCCCGACCCGCAGGACGGCGTGCTGCGCGAGCTGCCGGCGCCCTCCGAACTGGCGGGCGAGTCCACCGACACGCTCACTCTCTACCTGCGTGACATTCGCCGCACCGAGCTGTTCACGGCGCAGGAGGAGTTCGAGTGCGCCATGCGGGCGCGCGCCGGCGATTTCGAGGCCCGCCAGTCGATGATCGAGCACAACCTGCGGCTCGTGGTCAGCATCGCCAAGGCCTACCTGGGCCGCGGCGTCCCGCTGGCCGACCTGATCGAGGAGGGCAACCTCGGCCTCATGCACGCCATCGACAAGTTCGAGCCCGAACGCGGGTTTCGGCTGTCCACCTATGCCACCTGGTGGATCCGGCAGTCGGTCGAGCGCGCCGTCATGAACCAGGGCCGCGTGATCCGCCTGCCGGTGCACGTGGTGCGCGAGCTGCAGCAGGTGCTGCGGGCGCGCCGCACGCTGGAGAACGACCCGGAGTTCGCGGCGCGCGCCGGCCGTGAGCGGGACGGGGTGCGGGTCGAGGACATCGCCGCCCTCCTGGGGCGTGACGTGCAGCAGGTCGCCGACCTGCTCTCGCTGGCCGAGACCCCGCGCTCGCTCGACGCTGCACTGGACCACGCCGACGACGACCGCACCCTCGGCGACGCCATGCCCGACGACGGCACCATGGACCCCAGCGGCATCACCCAGGACCACGAGGTCGAGCGCCTGCTGCAACGCTGGCTCCATGCGCTGTCGCAGCGCGAGCAGGAGATCCTCGAGGGCCGCTTCGGCCTGCACGACCGGGACCCGGAGACGCTGGAGGTCCTCAGCGACCGCCTGGGCCTGACGCGTGAGCGCGTGCGGCAGATCCAGAACGAGGCCCTGGTCAAGCTGCGCCGCCACATGCAGCGCCACGGGATCGACAAGCACGCGCTGTTCTAGGGCTCCGCGCCCCCGGCGCGGGCTCGCACCCGAGGTCCCGGGCCTTGGCTCTTGGCCGTCAGCCCTCGGCGACCGGCGGGCTGTGCGGGCGTTGCAGCTTGATGTGGGCCGAGAACCCGCCCGAGCTGCTGTTGGCCACCGCGAAGACGCCGCCCATGCGCTGCACCGTCTTGTCCACGATGGCCAGTCCCAGGCCGGCGCCGGTGGCCTCGGTGCGAGCGGCATCGCCGCGGAAGAAGGGCTTCATCAGGTTGGGCAGGGCCTCGGGGGCGACGCCGGGCCCGTGGTCCCGCACCTTCACCAGGACCCAGTCGCCGCGCCCGCGGGCCGTGATCTCCACCTCGGCCACGCCCGTGTCCGCCGACTTGCCGTAGCGGCGGGCGTTCTCCAGCAGGTTGGCCATTACCCGGGCGAGTTCGACCTCGTCGGCCAGCACCTCGAGCTGGCCCGGGATGTCCACCCTGAACCGCAGGTCGGCCTGCTCCTGCAAGGCGTAGAGGCAGGTCTGAACCACGTCGGCGAGCCGCACCGGCTTGAGCTCGGTGTGGTCGGGCCGGGCGTAGTCGAGGAACTTGTCGATGATGGCGTCGAGCTGGTCGATGTCGGCCGCCATGTGGTCGCGCGCGTCGCGGTCGGCCACGCTCATTTCGGTTTCCAGCCGCAGCCGCGCCAGGGGCGTGCGCAGGTCGTGCGAGATGCCGGCGAGCATCACGGCCCGGTCCTGCTCGATCTTGGCGAGCTGCTGGGCCATGCGGTTGAAGCCGATGTTCACCTCGCGGATCTCGCTGGTGGCGACCTGCTCGTCCAGCCGCGAGGCGTCGAAGTCGCCGTCGCGCACGCGGCTCGCGGCGAAGGACAGCTGCTTGAGCGGCCGGTTGATCAGGCGGGCGATCAACGCCGCGCCGGCGAGCGACAGGCCGGCCGCCGTGACCAGCCAGATCAGCCAGGTGCGCCCGCCCACGTTGGCGAAACGCTCGCGGTCCAGCCGCAGCCAGTAGGCATCGTTCTCGATGCGGAAGCCGACCCACAGCCCCGCCTCCCCGTTGACCCGGGAGGCCAGCTCGGTGCCCGGCCCCAGGCGGGTCAGCAGCTCGCGCACGATGGCCTGGTCCATGACCGAGCCGTCCACCGGCGCAGTCCGGTCGCCCGGCTCGCGCGGCTGGATCTGCACCCGCTCCTGGTCGGCCAGGGTCTTGATGAGGGAGACGCGCGCGATGGCGTCGGAGTGCACCAGCGCCGCGCGGCTCAGGTTCACCAGCGAGGCGATCTGCTGCGCGGTCTGCAGCGCGCGCGGGGTGAACTCGAGGGCCCGGAAGGTCTGCAGCCAGGCGATGATGGAGCCGATCAGCAGCAGCGAGAGCAGGAAGAACGTCCGCCAGAACAGCGACAGGCCCACCCGTGGCAGGCCCGGCGCCATCGCCTCCCCGGGCGAGGCGTCCAGGGGGGCCGGGCTGGTGACCGTTTCCATGGCGCGGGCGCGCTGCATGGGCCGGTCCGCGTCAGCCCGCACCGTCCGGCACGAACACGTAGCCCACGCCCCACACGGTCTGGATGTAGCGCGGCGCCGCCGGGTCGGCCTCGACGAGCTTGCGCAGGCGCGAGACCTGCACGTCCAGGCTGCGGTCGAAGGGCTCGAACTCGCGGCCGCGCGCGAGCTGGGCCAGCTTCTCTCGGGACAGGGGCTGGCGCGGATGGCGCACCAGGGCCTTGAGCATGGCGAACTCGCCGGTGGTCAGGGGCAGCTCGTCGCCGTTCTTGCGCAGCGTGCGGGCGCCGAGGTCGAAGGAGAAGGGGCCGAAGTTGACCACCTCGTTCTCGGCGGAGGGGGCGCCGGGCGCCTCCTGCGCGGGGCGGCGGCGCAGCACGGCATGCACGCGCGCCAGCAGCTCGCGCGGGTTGAAGGGCTTGCCCAGGTAGTCGTCCGCGCCGACCTCGAGGCCGACGATGCGGTCCACGTCCTCGCCCTTGGCGGTGAGCATGATGATCGGGGTACGGTCATTGGCTGCCCGCAGGCGCCGGCAGATCGACAGGCCGTCCTCGCCCGGCATCATCAGGTCCAGCACGATCAGGTCCGCGGTCTCCCGCAGCATCAGCCGGTTCAGCGCCTTGCCGTCTTCTGCAAGGATGACTTCAAAGCCTTCCTGGGTGAGGTAGCGGCGCAGCAAGTCACGGATCCGCGCATCGTCGTCCACCACCAGGATCTTGTCGGTTCGGGCGGCATTGGTATTCATGGGGTCAGTCCAACGTTTACTTGTAACAGCGTCGATTTTGGGCCGCTTGTTGCATTCCATGATTCCTTTAAGGCTACTTCTAACATAACTTTACAAAAGTTGCCCTACAGGTTGGCGTGGCCCGAAGATGGCGGAATGGGCACCTTCATCGTGATCGCCAATCCCCGCAGCGGGGCCTCCACCGGCGCGCAGCAGCCGGTCGCGCATCGTGTCCGGCAGGTGTTCACCCAGGCCGGGCGCGCGTGCGAGGTGGTGAGCGTGCCGTCGGCCGGGGCGCTGGCCGCGGCGAGCCGGGCGGCGGCGGCGCGCGCCGGTCCCGGGGACGTGCTGGTCGCCGCCGGCGGGGACGGCACGGTGGCGACGGTGGCCCAGGCGGCCTGGGAGCGCGGGTGCCCGCTGGGCGTCGTTCCCTGCGGCACCTTCAACTACTTCGCCCGGGTGCAGGGCATCCCGCAGGATCCGCAGGCGGCGGCCCGCGCGCTGCTGCGCGCCCATGAGCGGCCGGTGGACATCGGGCTGGTCAACGGCCGCGTGTTCCTGGTGAACGCGAGCCTGGGGCTGTACCCGCAGCTGCTGCAGGACCGCGAGGCCTTCAAGTCCCGCTTCGGGCGGCGGCGCTGGGTTGCGGCGCTGGCGGCCGTGGCGACGCTGGTGCGCTGGCGGCACCAGCTCACCCTCGAGATCGAGGCCGACGGCCAGTCGCGCCACCTGCGCACGCCGACCCTGGTGGTCGTCAACAACCGGCTGCAGGTCGAGCGCCTCGGACTGCCCGCTGACCCGCGGCGCCCGGTGGGGGAGGGCTGGCTGGCCGGGGTCGCGGCCAGGCCGATCGGCAGCTGGGCCCTGTTCACGCTGATGCTGCGCGGTGCCTTCGGGACGCTGGGCGATGCGCAGGACGTCGAGCACTTTGCCTGCCGCAGCCTGTCGGTGGGCATGCGCGGCCTGCGGCGTGCGCGGGTGGCCGCTGACGGCGAGATCGATCGCCTGGTGCCACCGCTGCGCTTTGAGGTGGCGCCGCGTCCGCTGCGCCTCATGGCCCCCTGCGAGCAGGACCGGGTCCCCGTCGGGTGAGGCGCCGATGGGCCTGCTGCTGCACCTGTCGGACACGCACTTCGGCACCGAGGAGCCCGCCGTGGTCGAGGCGGTGGTGCGGCTGGCGGCAGGCCGCCGGCCGGATGCGGTGGTCCTCAGCGGCGACATCACCCAGCGGGCGACGCGCGCGCAGTTCGCAGCCGCCCGGGCATTCTGTGAGCGCCTCGGGCCGGCGCCGCGGCTGGTCCTGCCGGGCAACCATGACCTTCCGCTGTTCGACCTGGCCTCGCGCGTCGCGCGGCCCCTGGGGCGCTTCCGCCAGGCGTTCGGCGACGAGGAGCCGGTGCTGCGGCTGCCGGGCGCGATCGTGGTCGGCGTGAACACCACCCGCTGGTGGCGGCACAAGGACGGCGAGGTCTGCGCCGCGCAGGTGGCGCGTGTTGCCGGCCTGCTGCGGGAGGCCGGGCGCGGGGTGCTCCGGGTGGTCGTGACACACCACCCGGCGGCGGTGGTCCGGGCGCAGGACCGGGAGAACCTCCTGATCGGCGCCGACGCCGCGCTCGCGGCCTGGAGCCGCGCGGGGGCGGACCTGCTCCTGGGCGGCCACATCCACCTGCCTTACGTGGCGGACTTGAGCGGCGCGCCCTGGTCGCTGTCGCGGCCCCTGTGGTGCGTGCAGGCCGGCACGGCGGTGTCCCGCCGGGTGCGGCACGACACCCGGCACTCGCTGAACCTGGTGGCCTGGGGTTCGGCCGGGTGCGAGGTCGAGCGGCTGGACTACGACCTGGCCGCCGACGCGTTCGTCACGGTCCAGCGCCGGCCGCTGGCGCTGGGGCCGTGAGCCGGGGGCTTACTGCGCCGTCCAGCCGCCATCCATGTTCCAGGCCACGCCGCGCACGTTGTTGCCGGCGGGCGAGCAGAAGAACACGGCCAGCTCGCCCAGTTCCTCGGGCGTGGTGAACTGCATCGAGGGCTCCTTCTCGCCGAGCAGGCGGCGAACCGATTCCTCGTTGCTCCAGCCGTTGGCCTTGGCGCGGTCGTCCACCTGCTTCTGCACCAGGGGCGTGAGCACCCAGCCGGGGCAGATCGCGTTGCAGGTCACGCCGGTGGTGGCGTTCTCCAGCGCGGTGACCTTGGTCAGGCCGACGACGCCATGCTTGGCCGCCACGTAGGCCGACTTGTCCGCCGAGGCCACCAGGCCGTGGACCGAGGCCACGTTGATGATGCGGCCCCAGTTGGCGGCGCGCATGGCGGGCAGGGCCAGGCGCGAGGCGTGGAAGGCGCTGGAGAGGTTGATCGCGATGATCGCGTCCCACTTCTCCACCGGGAATTCGTGCACCGGCGCCACATGCTGGATGCCGGCGTTGTTCACGAGGATGTCGACGCGGCCGAAGCGTTCGGCGGCGAACCTCATCATCGCCTCGATCTCGGCCGGCTTGCTCATGTCGGCGCCGTGGAAGGCCACCTCCACGCCCAGCGCGCGGATCTCCGCCTGGGGCGCCGCGTTGTCGCCGAAGCCATTGAGCACGATGTTCGCGCCTTGCCGGGCCAGTGCCTTGGCGATGCCGAGGCCGATCCCGCTGGTGGAGCCCGTCACGAGCGCCGTCTTGCCTTTGAGCATGGGAAACTTCTCCGTCCGATCCATTACGATGATGCAAGGCCGCGCTGCGGCCAGCGACCCGCAGTATCGCAATTTCCTTGCCTACCATGCCCAGCCCCCTCCTGAACCACGTTCCCTGCGCCGGCCCGGCGGGTCCCCACCGGATGGCGTACTGGTCCTGGGGCCGGGCTGATGCGCCGCACCTGGTGGTGTGCGTGCATGGCCTCACGCGCCAGGGCCGCGACTTCGACGTGCTGGCCCAGGCCCTGGTCGAGCGCTCCCCGACGCCGCTGCGCGTGGTCTGCCCCGACGTGGCCGGCCGCGGCGAGAGCGACTGGCTGGCCGACCCGGCCCACTACCAGGTGCCGGTCTACGTCGGCGACATGCTCGCGCTGCTGGCCCGCCTGCAGGCCCAGGCGCCCATCGCCACCCTGGACTGGGTGGGCACCAGCATGGGGGGGCTGATCGGAATGGGCCTGTTCGGCACCCCCGACCTGCCGCTGCCGGCGCCGCTGCACCGGCTGGTGCTCAATGACATCGGCCCCGCCGTCGAGTGGGCCGCCATCCAGCGCATGCAGCAGTACGTGGGCCGCGCGCCGACGTTCGCCTCCGTGGAGGAGGCCTGCGAGGCGCTGTGGCGCGTCGCCTCCGGCTTCGGCCCGCACACGCCCGCCGAGTGGCGCGCCCTCACCGAGCCCATGCTGCGCCCGCTGCCCGGGGGCGGCTGGCGCCTGCACTACGACCCGGCCATCGGCGAGAACGTGCGCGCCGCCACCGAGGCCTCGGGCCGCGAGGGCGAGGCCCTGCTGTGGCAGGCCTATGACCGCATCCGCGCCCGCACGCTGCTGCTGCGGGGCGCCGACTCGGACCTGCTCACGCCGGCGACGGCGCGGGCCATGACCGAGCGCGGGCCGCGGGCCCGCCTGATCGAATTCCAAGGCGTCGGCCATGCCCCGACGCTCGTCACGCTGCAGCAGGTGGAGGCGGTGGCCTCGTTCCTGCTGGGAGGAGCTGTGCCCGATGAAAACCCGGACGGCTGACGCCGGCGACGGCCTGGCCGCGCCGGAGCTGGTGGCCGCTGCAGAACAGAGCCTGCCCCAGCAGGCCCAGGCCCTGGCCCGCGCGCGGGCCTTCGCCGAACCCCTGATCGCCCACGAGACGCTGGACACCGGCGAGAACACGCTGGCCCATGCCGACGCGGTCGCTGCCATCCTCAAGCGCATGGGCGGCTCCGAGGCCATGCAGGCCGCGGCCTACCTGGTCTATGCCTGCCCGCACCTGGCCAAGCCGCACGAGGCCATCGCCAAGGCCTTCGGCGAGAGCTACGCGGCGCTCGCCGTCGAGACCACGCAGCTGGTGGCGGTGCAGCGCCAGGCGAGGGCGCAGCATGCGGCCCACGCCCAGGCCGAGAACGTGCGCAAGATGCTGCTGGCGTTCTCGCGCGACCTGCGCGTGGTGATGCTGCGCCTGGCCTCGCGCATGCAGACCCTGCGCTGGCATGCCGCCTCGCGCACCCCGGTGGCGCCGGCGCTCGCGCGCGAGTCGCTGGAGGTGTTCGCGCCGCTGGCCAACCGACTGGGCATCTGGCAGCTCAAATGGGAGCTGGAGGACCTGGCCTTCCGCTTCCTTGAGCCCGACACCTACAAGCAGGTGGCGAAGCTGCTCGAGGAAAAGCGCGCCGAGCGCGAGGCCTACATGGAGCGCCTGCGCGCCGGCCTCGAGTCCGAGCTGCACGCGCAGGGGCTGCACGCCCACGTGGCGGGCCGGCCCAAGCATATCTACAGCATCGTCAAGAAGATGCGGGGCAAGTCGCTGGACTTCGACCGCGTGTTCGACGTGCGCGCCCTGCGCGTGATCGTGCGCGACACGCGCGAGTGCTACGCCGCGCTGTCCTGGGTGCACCAGCGCTTCGAGGCGATCCAGAGCGAGTTCGACGACTACATCGCCCGGCCCAAGCCGAACGGCTACCAGTCGCTGCACACCGTGGTGCGCGATGGCACGGGCAAGCCGATCGAGATCCAGATCCGCACCCAGGCCATGCACGACCACGCCGAGCACGGCGTGGCGGCGCACTGGGCCTACAAGGAGGCGGGGACCAAAGGCTACTCGGGCGTGTCGGCCAGCGGCGAGTACGACGCCAAGATCGCGGTGCTGCGCCAGCTGCTCGCGTGGGAGCGCGACCTGGCCGGAGCCGGCGCGGGCCTGTTCGAGGACCGCATCTACGTCCTGACGCCCCAGGCCAACGTGGTCGAATTGACCGCCGGCTCCACGCCGGTGGACTTCGCCTACACCGTCCACACCAGCCTGGGCCACCGCTGCCGCGGCGCGCGCATCGACGGCGTGATGGTGCCGCTGAACACGCCCCTGAAGAACGGCCAGACGGTGGAGATCGTCACGGTCAAGGACGGCGGGCCGTCGCGTGACTGGCTCAACCCCGAGCTGGGCTTCCTCGCCAGCAACCGGGCGCGGGCCAAGGCGCGTGCCTGGTTCAACGAGCAGCACAAGCACGAGACCATCGCGCGCGGGCGCGAGCTGGTGGAAAAGCTGCTGCAGCGCGAGGGCCGCACCGCGGTCAAGCTGGAGGACCTGGCCTCGCAGCTGGGGTTCAAGTCGGCGGACGACCTGTTTGCGGTGGTGGGCAAGGACGAATTCTCCCTGCGCACCATCGAGACCCTGCTGAACCCGCCGGAGGCGCCGGTGCCGCAGGACGAGTTCCTGCTGAAGAAGCAGCGCGTCGCCACGCCGTCCCCCAAGGGCGGGGTGCTGGTGGTGGGCATCGACTCGCTCATGACCCAGATGGCGCGCTGCTGCAAGCCCGCGCCGCCGGACGAGATCCGCGGCTTCGTCACGCGCGGCAAGGGCGTGAGCATCCACCGCGAGGACTGCAGCAACTTCCGCGAGATGGCCTCGCGCAGCCCCGAGCGGGTGATCGAGGTGGCGTGGGGCCGGCCGAAGGCGGACGGCGCCGCGGTCTACCCGGTGGATGTCTCGGTCGAGGCCGGCGACCGGCAGGGCCTGCTGCGCGACATCTCCGAAGTCTTCGCCAAGGAGAAGATGAACGTGATCGGCGTGCAGACGCAGTCGGTCAAGGGCTCGGCCTTCATGACCTTCACGGTGGAGGTTTCCGACTCGAACCGGCTCGGGAAAGTGCTGGGCCTGGTGCGCGAAGTCGGCGGTGTTCGCTCGGCCCGCAGAAGGTGAGGAAAACCCTGCTACAATAGATGCTTCGAACAAACGAAGGCGCGTAGCTCAGTTGGTTAGAGCACCACCTTGACATGGTGGGGGTCGTTGGTTCGAATCCAATCGCGCCTACCAGATACTCTGGAACATTCAAGGGCTTGGCAGATCTGCCAAGCCCTTTTTGTTTTGCGCGTCCCTCATCAGGCCAGGCCCGCTCCGCCGCGCGCCTGGCAGACCCAGACCGTGGCCGGCTCGCCGCCGGGCGCCCGGTACCCCGCGGCGATGGCCGCGCGCACCGCATCCACCCGCTCGTGGGGCAGCAGGGCCACCACGCAGCCGCCGAAGCCGCCCCCGGTCATGCGCGCGCCGCCCGGGTCGCCGATCGCCGCCTGTGCGAGGTCGACCAGGCGGTCGATCGCCGGCACGGTGATCTCGAAGTCGTCGCGCATCGAGGCATGGGACTCGGCCATCAGCCGGCCGAGCGCCGGCAGGTCGCCGGCGGCCAGGGCCGCCGCGGCCTCCTGCGTGCGGCGGTTCTCCGTGACCACGTGGCGGGCCCGGCGCAGGGCCACCGCGTCGAGGCCGGCGGCGCCGCGGGCGAGGGCGGCCTCGTCGAGGTCGCGCAGGGCGCGTACGCCGTAGTGGCGAGCCGCCGCCTCGCACTGGATGCGGCGCTCGTTGTAGGCGCTGTCGACCAGGCCGCGGGCCACCCGGGAGTGCACGATCATGACCGCCAGGCCGGCGGGCAGCGGCACGGCCTGCGCGTCCAGTGAGCGGCAGTCGATCAGCAGGGCGTGGCCGTTCTCGCCGCGGGCCGAGATCAGTTGGTCCATGATCCCGCAGTTGCAGCCCACGAACCCGTTCTCGGCGCGCTGCGCCAGCAGGGCCACCTCGGTGGGCGAGAGGCCCAGGCCGTGCAGGCGGTTGAGGGCCTCGATCACCGCCACTTCCAGCGAGGCCGAGGACGACAGGCCCGCGCCCTGCGGCACGTTGCCGGCGATGGCCAGGTCCGAGCCGGGCAGGGCGCAGCCGCGCGCCAGCAGCACGTCGACG
Source organism: Ramlibacter sp. GCM10027632 (assembly GCF_042675325.1). Classification (NCBI taxonomy): domain Bacteria; kingdom Pseudomonadati; phylum Pseudomonadota; class Betaproteobacteria; order Burkholderiales; family Comamonadaceae; genus Ramlibacter; species Ramlibacter sp. GCM10027632. Next base: position 166,982 of record NZ_JBHTGW010000007.1, read on the forward strand.
CAGCCGCGCACGTACTCGGTCCACGGCAGCCCGGGCCGGTGCGGCACCGGCGCCTCGGCTCGGAAATCGTCCTGCGCACCGGCGTAGTCCGCGGCGACCACGCGCACGCGGCCGTCGTCGCGGGCCGTGGCGGCGACCACGGTCTGGTAGTCGATCGCGCAGGGCAGGACGAAGCCGTCGTTGTAGTCGGTGTGCTCGCCGATCAGGTTGACGCGGCCCGGCGCGCGCACCCGCAGCGTCGGTCCGTCGCCGAAGGCCTGGGTGAAGGCCTCGATGGCACGCTGCACGGTTTCGCTCATCGCGCGCCTCCGGCCCCGGCTCGGTAATGGACCTCCGGCAATTCACGCAGCCGCCGGGCCGCCTGCTCCGGCGTCAGGTCCCGCTGCGCCTCGGCCAGCATCTCGAAGCCGACCATGAACTTGCGCACCGTCGCCGACCGCAGCAGCGGCGGGTAGAAGTGCGCGTGCAACTGCCAGGGTGTGGGGTCGCGGGCATCGAAGGGCGCGCCGTGCCAGCCCATGGAGTAGGGGAAGGAGGTGTTGAACAGGTTGTCGTAGCGGGTGGTGAGGCGCTGGACCGCCAGGGCCAGGTCGGCGCGCTGCGCCGGCGTGAGCTGGGGCAGGCGCTGCACCGGGAACCGCGGCAGCAGCAGCACCTCGAAGGGCCAGGTCGCCCAGAAGGGCACGATCGCCAGCCAGTGCGCGGTCTGCAAGACCAGGCGCTCACCGGCCCCGGCCTCGCGGCGGGCCGCGTCCAGCAGCATCGGCGTGCCGTGGGCGGCGTGGTACGCGCGCTGCTCGCGGTCCTCGGCGGCGGCCTCGTTGGGCATGAAGTCGCAGGCCCAGACCTGGCCATGCGGGTGGGGCTGGGAGCAGCCCATGATCTCGCCCTTGTTCTCGAAGACCTGCACCCAGCGGTAGTCACGGCCCAGGTCGGCCGACTGCCCGCACCAGGTGTCCACCACCTGGCCGATCGCGGGCAGCGACAGTTCGGGCAGGGTGCGGCCGTGGTCCGGCGAGAAGCAGATGACGCGGCTGGTGCCGCGGGCGGGCTGCAGGGTGAACAGGGCGTCGCCGGCCGCGGCGGCGGGTGCGGGCACCTGCGGCATCAACGCCGCATGGTCGTTGGTGAACACGAAGGTGCCGGTGTAGCCGGGGTTGCGCTCGCCGTTCACCCGCACATTGCCGGCGCACAGGTGGCAGGCGGGGTCGTAGGCGGGCAGGCGCTCGTGCGCAGCCTCCTCCTGCCGGCCCTGCCACGGCCGCTTCGCGCGGTGCGGGGAGACCAGCACCCACTGGCCGGTCAGCGGGTTGCGGCGGCGGTGCGAATGCTCGGCGGCATCGAAGGCGGCGGTCATGCGTCGTATCCGTGGGGGCTCATCGAACGCCCTCATGCCACCACCTTTGCCAGGCGCGCGATGTAGGCCGTTTCCGCAGGGGCGTCGGCGGCGCCCCCGGGTTCCGCCATCACAGGGTCAGTAGGCCCAGGGCCGGCGTGCCTGGTCCTGCAGGCGGTAGGCCGCGATCTGAGCTCCCCGGTCCAGCGTCAGCTGGATCTCGTCCACGCCCGCCAGCAGCATGTTCCGCAGTTGCCCCGGTGACTTGAACGTGAAGGACGAGCCATCGGGCGCCACGACCTGCTGCGCCTCGAGGTCCACCGTCACCGGGGCATCGCCCTGCGCCGCTTCGACCAGCCGGGCGATGTGGCGCACCTGCTCGATCGGCAGTTCGACCGGCACGATGCCGTTGCGCCAGCAGTTGTTGAAGAAGATGCCGCCGAAGGAGGGCGCGACGATGGCGCGGAAGCCGAACTCGCGCAGCGCCTTGGGCGCGCGCTCGCGCGAGGAGCCGCAGCCGAAGTTGCGGTCCGCGAGCAGCACCTGCGCCTGGTCGTAGGGCCGGCGATTGAGGATGAAGCCGGGATCGGGCGATCCATCCGGCCGGTAGCGCAGGTGGTGGAACAGGTGCTCGCCGTAGCCTTTCGCATCGGTCCCGCCCAGGAACAGCGTGGGGATGATCTGGTCGGTGTCGATGTTGATGCGCATCAGCGGCGCGGCGATGCCCGTGACGCTTTGCAGGGCTTCCATCAGGCGATCTCCCCGGGGGCGGCGATGCAGCCGGCGATGGCGGAGGCGGCCACCGTCGCCGGGCTGGCGAGGTGGGTGCGCGTCTTCGGCCCCTGCCGGCCCTCGAAATTGCGGTTGGTGGTGCTGATCACCCGAAGCCCGGCGAAGCGGCCCTCGCCGATGTCACTGCAGAAGCCGCAGCCCGACTCGTGCCACTCGAACCCCGCGTCCTTGAAGATGCGGTCCAGGCCCTCGGCCTCGGCCGCGTGCTTCACCGGGGTGGAGCCCGGCACGCAGATGGCCTGCACGCCGGCCTTCACCTTGCGGCCCCGGAGCACCGCGGCGGCGGCGCGCAGGTCGGACAGGCGCGCGTTGGTGCACGAGCCGATGTAGGCGACCTCGATGGCGATGCCCTGCACCGGCATGCCCGGGGTGAGCTGCATGTAGTCCAGGGCCTTGCGTGCGAGCTGCTGCGCCTCCTCGTCGCCGGTGTCCTGCGGCCGGGGGATGAGGCCGTCGATGGCCACCACCTGCTGCGGGCTCGTGCCCCAGGTGACCTGCGGGCGCAGCTGGCTGCAGTCGACGTCGACCTCCCAGTCGAAGACGGCGCCGGGGTCGCTGGGCAGGGTGCGCCAGTAGGCCGCGGCGCGGTCCCAGTCGGCGCCCCGGGGCGCGTACTCACGCCCCTTGAGGTAGTCGAGCGTCGCCTCGTCCGGCGGCACGAATGCGTACTTGGCGGAGAACTCGATCGCCATGTTGCACAGGGTCATGCGGCCTTCGACCGGCAGGTTGCGCACGGCCTCGCCCGCGTATTCCACCGCGTAGCCGATGCCGGCCTGGGCGCCGACCTGGCCGATCAGCGCCAGGACCATGTCCTTGGCTGTCACGCCCTCGGGCAGCCGGCCGTTGAAGTTGACCCGCATCGCCTTCGGCTTGGCCTGGGCCAGCGCCTGCGTGGCGAGCACATGCTCGGCTTCGCTGGCGCCGATGCCCCAGGCCAGCGCCCCCACGCCGCCTACCGTGCTGGTGTGGCTGTCGCAGCACACCAGGGTGGCGCCCGGGAAGGCGATGGCGCGCTCGGGGGCGACCACGTGGGCGATGCCCTGGCGCGCGTCATCGAAGTCGATGAAGTGGAAGCCCCAGTCACGCGACGCCTTGCGCGTGGCCTCGATCATCACCGCGCCGCTCTTCGACGGCGAGTCGGTGGGCCCGCGGCCGGGGTAGGTGGAGATCAGGTGCTCGATGATCGTGTAGACCTGATGCCGGTTCGCCGGTTCGCGGCCCGACTTCGCCAGTGCCGTCACCACCTGGCTGCCGGACAGCTCGTGCAGCACGAGCCGGTCCACCTGCAGCAGCTCCATGCCATCGTCCAGGGCGCAGATCATGTGGTCGGCCCACACCTTGTCGAGGAAGGTGCGTGCGGTGCGCATCGCAGCGGCCCCCGTGGGGGCGTGCGCCGGCTCGGGACGGCCCGGCGCGGCGCTCATACCACGTACCGCTGTTCCAGCGCCTTGAACGTCGCCGCATCCAGCACCTTCTGCCGGTCGGCGAACATCATCAGCCGGTCCTCCACGCCCTCGATCGAGCCCTTGGCGTTGAGGCTGCCCAGCACGTCCTGCATCGCCAGCATCGAGGCCTGCAGCGCCGCGTTGGCGTAGCAGATCGCGGCGTAGCCGGCCTGGGCCAGCTCCTCGCGCGGCACGAGCGGTGTCTTGCCCCCGATCACCATGTTGCACAGGTGGATGCCGGGCACCGCCTGCGGGATGGCGAGCAGTTCCTCGCGATTGAGCGGTGCCTCGATGAACAGGAAGTCGGCGCCCGCCTCCTGGTAGGCGCGGGCGCGGTCGAGCGCTGCCTCGAAGCCCTCCACGCCACGCGCGTCGGTGCGCGCGAGGATCATCAGGTCGCCATCGACCCGCGCGTCGACCGCCGCCTTCAGCTTGGCGACCATCTCGGCCTTCGGGATCACGTCCTTGCCGTCGAAGTGGCCGCAGCGCTTGGGGTAGGTCTGGTCCTCGATCATGATAGCGTTGGCGCCCGCGCGCTCCAGCAGCTGGACGGTGCGGCGCGCGTTCAGCGCGTTGCCGAAGCCGGTGTCCGCGTCAGCGAGGATCGGGATGCTCGTCACCTCGCGGATCGCGGCCACATGCGCGGCCAGCTCGGTCACCGACACCAGGCCGATGTCGGGAATGCCCAGGAAAGTGTTCGCCACCGCGGCGCCGCTCACCATCATCGTGGGGAAGCCGGCCGCCTCGATGAAGCGGGCGGTGAGCGCGTTGCCTGCGCCCGCCATCATCAGGCCCGCGCCCGGCTGGAGGATCTCGCGCAGGCGCTTGTTCAGTGCATTGGCCATGGGTTCAACCTTCGATCTTGATGTTGGCCTTGGCCACCAGGGCCCGCCAACGCTCCAGGTCCGACTGGACGACCTGCATCATCTGCTCCGGCGTGCCGCCCACGCCGGTCGTGCCTTCGGCGGCGAACTTGTCGCTGACGGCCTTGAGCTTCAGGACTTCGTTCAGCTCGCGATTGAGCAGGGCGATGACATCGGGCGGCAGGCCCTTCGGTCCGGCCACGGCCTTCCAGTCCACGACCAGGTGCTGCCACCCCTGCTCGGAGAAGGTCGGGATGTCCGGCATCTGGGGCAGGCGCTGCGGGGAGGAGAAGCCGAGCGCGCGCACCTTGCCCGAGCGGATGAACGGGATGGCGAAGGTGGAACTGGTGAACATCAGGTCGCAGGTGCCTGCCAGCACGTCGCTGAACGCCTGCGATGAGCCCTTGTACGGCACGTGCTGGAACTTCACGCCCATCATGAAGGCCAGTTCCTCCATGCCCAGGTGGGCGATGGAGCCGATGCCGGCCGACCCATAGGTGAGCGCGCCGGGGTTCGCCCGGGCTGCGGCGAACAGGTCCGCGGCGCTGCGCAGCGGCGACTTTTCGCTGACCACCACCACGCCCGGATCGCGCGAGACCATCATGATCGGCTGCATGTCGGCGATCGGGTCGTAAGGCACCTTGGAGACCGCCGCCTGGATGGCGTAGGAGCTCGACATGTTCAGGAGGGTGTAGCCATCCGGCCTCGACTTGAGCACGTAGGCCGAGCCGACATTGCCCCCGGCGCCGACCCGGTTCTCCACCACCACCGGCCCCTTCAGCCGCGGCGCGAGCTCCCTGGCCAGCAGGCGGGCGACCACGTCACCGCCGCCCCCGGCCGCGAAGGGCACGACGAAGGTGATCGGCCGGCCGCCGGGATAGCCGGCCTGGGCCCGGGCCGGGAGGGCTGGCAGGCCGCCGCAGGCCGCGAGGCCGGCCTGCAGGAGGTGGCGTCTGAGCATGGTTGTCTCCTCTTTTTCAGCGGATTCTGTCGCCCGGTGATGGTCCTTACAATGGAACCACTGGTCTTATTGAAAAGACCAGAATCCCTTGTGCGTCCATGGCCCAGGTCAACCCCGTCGCCCGCTACCACGTGATCGAGATGGCGCTCGCCGCGCGTATCCGCGACGGTGTCTACGACGCCAGCGGCCTGCCAGGTGAGCGCGCCCTGGCCGAGGAGTTCGGCGCGGCCCGGGTCACGATCCGTTCGGCGCTGGCGCGGCTGCAGGCGCAGGGGCTGGTGGTGCGCAGCGAGCGGCGTGGAACGCTCGCCGCCTCGGGCCGGGGCGTGGCGCAGCGGCGCCTCCTGGGTGACCATGTCGCCGGCTTCCTCGACCGCGGCCGGCCCGACCGGCGCAAGGTCCTGGCCTTCGGCTGGACCGGCGCGAGCCCGGTGATCGCGCAGCAGCTGCGGGTCGCCGAAGGCGACCGGGTCTTGCGGGTGTTGCGCCTGCGTCTGGATGCGATCGGCCCGCTCACGCTCACCGAAGTTTTCGTGACCCGCGACGTGGCGCCCGCGGTGAGCCGCGCCAGCCTGGCACGCAAGGCGTTCGTGGAGCTGATGGAGGCGCACGGCGTTCGCATCCGGGCGGCGGACCAGTCGGTGTCGGCCGAGCCCGCCGACTACCACGTGGCGCAGGCGCTCGGTGTGGCGCACGGTGCGCCGGTCCTCAGGTTGTCTCGTGTGCTGTACGACGCCAAGGGCGTGCCGGTCCAGGTGCTTCAGGGCTGGTACCGGGCCGACCGCTTCGATATCCGCATGCGCATGTCGCACGCCGAGGATGCGACGCGGGTGTGGATCGAGGCGCGCGAGGGCCAGGCTTCCATCCGTGAGGCCTAGGCGCCGAGCGACTCCATCAGCGCCTCGACGCTGCCGAAGCGTCCGATCGCCTCCAGCATGTCCCGCGTCACCGTCATCAGCTTGCGGGTCTCGCCGGATGCCAGTGCCTCGGCCGGGCGCAGCCAGTCGTGTCCCACGATCTCGCGGCCATCGGTCTCGGCCTGCTGGCCCGGGGGCAGGGGAGCCACGTAGAAGTGGGTGTCGAAGCGCTTGGGGCGCGCCAGCGGGGTGATGCGGTGCGCGAAGTGCCGCAGCCGGTCCGGCGCGAGGCGCAGGCCGTGGCGTCCGCACAGGTCGGCCAGGGTGAGGCGGCCCTCGGCCAGCGCCAGGCGTTGCGCTGCGAGGGCGGCGAAGTCCGGGTGAGCGCCGTCGACCAGTTGCCCGAGCCGGTCGTACGCGAACAGGATGCCCGCCTCCTCGAAGCACTCGCGGATCGCCGCTACCGGGTGCGCCTGGCCCGGGTGCTGGGCCTCGTCGAGGGCTTCCACCCGCCCGCCGGGAAAGACCCAGGCGCCGCCGTACTGGTCGGGCGCAGCGGCTCGTTCGACCATCAGCACCTCCAGGCCCTGCGGCCCCTCGCGCACGACGATCACCGTCGCTGCCGGGCGTGCCGGTGGCGGCATGGGGGTCACGGCGGGCTCACTCATGCGTCCACTCCGGCGGTGCGGTACATCCCGTCGCGCGCCTCGCGAACGCGCAGGACACGGCTCGGTTCACCGCGTTGTGCCGCTCGGGGCGGTTGATGGTCACGGTGACCAGACCGTCATCGTGCGACACCAGGACTTCATCGTTCATCGGGTCTCCGGGGGATAACGCCGGCCTGAGCCGGACCAGCCGTACCACGGCATCGTGGGTCATCTTCCTGCATGCGCGCCATCAGATCGCGCACCGATGTCTCCTCGGTGACCGGGCTCGCTGCCTGACCTGCGAACTGGGGCAGGCAGCGGCGTTCCTCCGGTCCAACGAGGCGGGGGCGGTCACCGGGGTGAACCTCCCGGTGGATGGTGGGGGGATGGTGGCGACGCCGTGTGGGGACGTTTGAGGGGACGCGGACGGCTCTTACGTGACCACCACCTCAAGGGGTCTGGGTGCAAGCGGGGTCGCTGGTACTCGAATCGATGTTGACGCCCGAGATCGAGCTGCAGCCCACATTGGTTCGGGTGACGGTGCAGGTTTGCGTGGCCTGCGAGCCAGAAACCTTGCCAGTGATGATGGCCTTGATGGTCACATTGGTCGAGGCGCCTCCCGTGAGCGAGCAGGTGTAGTTGGCGGAATTGCCTTGACCCTGGCAAATCCCGGAGCCCCCTGTGCTCGTGGTGTACGAGATCGTCGTCGTTGCCTGGCTCGCGTTCTTGGGCGGGTTGAAAGAGCCGGAGATCTGGATCGAGCAGGCGCCGGCGCTGGCATTGGGCCAGATGTCGGGACACTCGTCGCTGCTTGTGGACCAGTTGTCCGGGCTGATGCAGAGGTTCTTTCCCGCGTTGTAGGTGAAGGTCCCCGCAATGAGGGTCATCCGCTGCGCACAGGTCTGTGAACCGGAGATCCGCGATATGAGGAAGTCCTGCTTGAAGTAGTCTTGCCCCGTGGGAATCGACGTGTAGAAATCGGTCAGCTTCGACGGCCAGGGATAGCCGCCACGCGTCGTTCCGGTGCCCCCATTTCCGTAGGCGTACTTCAGGGGGGACACCGACTCGGCCATGCCGGTGCTGATGAACACGGGCACGTCGTTGATGGTGTCCTTGCGGAATCCCCGATAGGTTCGGATCGTCGACTCCGTCCATGCCGGGTTGGTCGTCTTGCTGGCATCCGCCACTGATGGATCGCCGACGCAGACGGTGGGGGGAGATCCAGAGTCCGGCAACTGGACGCCGACATTGCCATACCAGCCGGGACCGACGAAACAGGTGTAGTCGAAGTACCGGTACTTTGCACTGCCGCTCGTGGGCAGGGAGTTGGTGGCGGGATCGATGTCGTTGATGTAAACGCACTGCCCCTCGCTCGAGAGGCGCAGATTGACATCCTTCGGTGCTGGCAGGTTGGTGGCCTGAGCGTCGAAGTACACCTTGCCATGGATGGTCGTGAAACTCAAAGCCTGGCCCGCTGCGTTTGGCCTCAGGTAAAGGATGGTCTCCTTGGCGCCGGAGGCGAGCCGAAGGCGCGTGATGTTTTCACTGTCCGTGAATACCTCATAGGCCATGCCCGGCTTGTAGTTCGCCGTGCCCCGGATCGCGTTGCCTGTGGGCCGGATCACGTTTCCTCCCGTCCCGGCTGCCGCCATCACGCCGCGCACGGGGTCATTCCAGGCGATGGCCGAATCCAGCCGAACCGTTTGCTCTTGCCCTGACCGGCCCGTCCACTTCACGTCGACTTCGACCTTGCTGACGAGCAACGGGCTGGACGCCGGCACCGGGTTGTAGGGGTTGAAGTTGACCCGCCACTCACGCTTGAACTGCATGCCATCCGCGTTCGTGGGGGAGTCGGAGCCCGACGCCAGCCGTCCCGTGAACTCCGCCTGGATGCCGTTGTTGCGAAGGTCATCAAGCTTCTCACGCGCCAATGCCAGGGCTTCCGATCGCGCCTTGGACTCCCCAGTTCCTCCGGTCACTTGACCCATCAGCGTCGTCATGCCAAGGACCCCCAGCGAGAGGACCAACAGGGCAACGAGGGTCTCGATGATGAGGAACCCGCGAACGCGTAAGGACGTCGAGATGGTCTGCATGGCGCTAGTCTGGCTCACCAGTCCCTGAAGCTTCCGGGAACGGTGCCCGCCCGCCCCAGCCGTTGGGTCAGGCCCAGGCCGGTGGGGTCGAACACCACCTTGAAGTTGCCGTTGATGGTCACCTGGTTGGCGATCAGCGCGCCATAGATGGTGGGCGATCCGTTGCCACTGACGTTGCCGGTGACCACCACCAGGCCGTTGATGACCGGTGATCCCGTCACATCCCAGTTCCCGTTGATGATGACGATCACCGGCGCGGTGGCGGTTCCCAGGTCCGGGATCTGCGAGCTAACGTTTCCTTCGATCCAGATGACCTGGTTGTAAAGCTTGTCAGTGGGAATGGACCCGACAGAGGTCGCGTTGGTGGCCGAGGCGGCCTTGCTGCCATCCACGGTGTATGTGACTTTGGATGCGCGATAGTCGGCGGGTGCCGATCCCATGAACGTGGCGAAGAACTGCGACGCAGTGAGCGTCGAAAGCGCGGTGTCGTTCGCGATCACGTCGGGACCCACGTTGGTGCCGCTGGAACTGCAAACGTAGTGGTTGGGCGGATTGTTGCAGGACGGGCTGGTGCCCGCGTTGCGGTAGTCGGCCGTTGCCAGCGGGACGGGATCCGAGACGATGTTGCGCACGAAGGTCTTGCCAGTGGCGCTCTGCGTGGGCACGGCGCCACCCGACCAGACCGTCAGGTCGTTGAAGTAGTTCAGAACCGAGCCGCCACCCGTGAGCATGTTGTTGGACCCGAACGTAACGATCGGCGTCGTGATCGAGCCTGAAAGCACAGGGGCGCCAGCCACCAGCTGCACCATGCGCACGACGGTCGTCGAGTCATTGCTCCAGCCGCATGCCACGACCATCGGTGACCGAAGTTCAGCCGAGGCAGGCGGAGTGCAGGCCAGCGCGGGGGTGACCGTCGCCGCACAGGTCGGGGGCGTGGCGGCCGGACTGCAGAACTGGACCCTGTAGTTCGCTCCCCTGAGCAACGACGTCTGGGGTGCGGTCGCACCGGTGCCCGGCGCGAACTCCTCGACCTTCTGGCCGGCGTCGAAATAGCCCATGGCATGGTCCAGGCCGGCCAGCGCCGCCTGGTAGGCCGCTTGAGAACGTACCTCGTTGGCGGAGATCCGCTGCTCGGTGATGCCGCCGCGGGCCGCGTAGAACACGCCCAGGCTGGCGAGCAGGACCAGGATCAGCGTCACATGAAGCACTGCCACGCCGAGCTGGGCAGGTCTGGGATTCAGGTGGGGCATGGCGACTCCCGTCATTGCATCCGGTCGTTGCGCAGTCGTACGGCTGTTTCGAGCGTTCGCGTCGAGCCGGAGTCCTTGGCATGGGCCGCCCTCAGGGTCACGATGACGACACGGACTTCAGCCCGCCCGGTCTGGCCTGCGGGAACCGTGGGGGAGCCGGGTACCAGGGCCGAGGCAGGCAGCTTGGGCGTGCCGGCCGGAGCACCGGCGTTCAAGTCGCACGCGGCGTGGTGGTTGGTGGGTGTCGTCGGCGGCTTGAGCGACAAGTCTTCGGGGGTGAGGTACCAGCGCGTGTAGGTGACACCTGGCGTGCCTGCAGGGTCGAAGGTGTCCGGTGCAAATGCGATGCATTGGGAGCCCCCGGTCTGGAAGGTCACGTCCTGCAAATTGACGGTGCCGGGATAGTTCATCGGCAGCCAGGAGTAGTCCTCGCACTTGGTGATGGCTGCAGTGTTGGAGACCTTGCTGGTGCCCGCCTGGTTCAGGACCATCAAGCGCCTGTTGGTGCTGTCGAACCAGAACCCGAAGAACTCCTGCTCGTCGACGACGCCATCGACATCGAGATCGAAGGTGTAGAGGACACAGCGGTAATCTGCGCTGATGTGGAGGTCCGTGTTGTTGACGCCAGCGGCACTGCTACGCACCATGAACGGGTTGTTCGTCATGCCAGCGGCGGCTCTCCCCCAAAACCCTGCGCGGTGAAGGTCGTTCTCGATCACGCTCATGATCGCCCGCAGGTCCTGGTTGACCCGCGACATCGCGTTGGACGTCGTGGTCGCCCTCAGCGAGTTGACGTAGACCAGGCTGGCGCCCGCGATCAACACGAGCGCGATGGCCACGCCCACCAGGAGCTCCACGAGGCTGAGACCGCGCTGCTGCGTACGCCTCAGCATACCGGGTACCCTCCGAACGCATCGCCAACGGCGCAAACGGTGACCTGACCCACGGCGTTGATGCCAACCCGCAGCTTGTACTTCCCGCCGGAGGATTCCAGCTGCATGCAGGAGTCGCCATCCTTGCAGCCTTGGGTGCTGACGAAGCCTGTGAAGATCCCGCGGAAGTTCGCCACCAGACTTGTCGCCGTCGTCGGGATCGTGGCACCGACGACCTTCGGGTTGGCCATCCTGACCTGGCTGGAGTTGACGGTCGAGCGCAGCTCCTTGGAGTTGTCCGGCTGCGTCCATTCGGTATCGACTTTCCAGGCGGAACCGGTGTCGGATGAATAGATCGTGGTCGTCACGGAGTTCCGCTTCAGCGCCTCGGAGCGCGTCAGCTCCAGCATGTTGACGACGTCGGACGCTTGGGACTTGAGCCGAGTGCGCGCGAGACTGTCGTTGAAGCTCGGCGCGACCAGTGCGACCACGATCCCGAGGATGGACAGTGTGACCATCAACTCGATCATCGTGAATCCGCCACTGCGATCGGCGAGGCGCATCTCACTTGCTCCAGCAGCCGGGAGGCGTGAGGGTCAACTGCGAGGCACTGAGTGCGACCTCGATCGGTTTGCAGCCTGAGTCGTTCTCCTGCGCACCGAGAGGAGTTGCTCTGAGGGTGTAGGCACTCGCGGACGCTCCGCTGGCTTCGAGCTTGTAGTAGCCGTTCGGGCTCATGCACGGCGCGGGCTTGTTGTCCTTGCACACGCCGGCGAAAGCCTCTTTGGCGTCATTGTCCTTGTCGAAGTCGGCCGTGTTGGCGTAGGAGTCCTTCCGGAGCCGGTACTTTTCCTGCGCCAGCTGCGCCGCCTGCAGCATCGTCACCGCCTCCGCACGCCGGCTCTTGCGCACATGCGACTGGTACGACGGGTACGCCACCGCGGCGATGATGCCGATCACGGCCACCACCACCATCAGCTCGATCAGCGTCATCCCTTGCGTCGTCTTCTTCATCGGTTTCCCCATGGACGGACCGCCTTTTCACCGGCGACCGGCCGCGCGGGTTAATAGCTCTTCAGTAATCCCATCATAAGTATTTTGAAAAGAGATGTCACCGTTGGATCAGTCTGTTGTATTACCCGGACCACGCGCGAGTGGCCGTGCCGAGGGAAAACAGGCTCCGGCGGGCCCGCGGGTTTGTTACAAATAGACGGATTCCTTGGATGAACCCGCCGCCATGCCCCTGATCCGCCCGACACCCGCCGCCGTCCTGGCCGCCCTTGCCCTGGTCACCGCCGGATGCGGCGGGGGCGCCGGGGGTGGGGCAGGCCCTTCCGGCGGCGTCGCCACCCCGGCCTCCCACGCACTCGGCGGCACCGTCGCCGGCCTCGCCGGGACCGGCCTGGTCCTGCAGAACAACGCCGGCGACGACCTGCCCGTCGCGGCCGACGGCACCTTCACCTTCGCCACGCTGCTGAACGAAGGCGGGGCCTACGCGGTCACCGTCAAGGCCCAGCCCCGCTTGCCCGTCCAGACCTGCAGCGTTACCGGCGGTTCCGGCACGGTGGCCCAGGCCGCCGTGACCTCCGTCCGCGTGGCCTGCGCGTCGCCCGCGGCCCGGGCGCTGTACGTGGCCAATGCCGGGTCCCAGTCGGTCGCCGCCTTCACCATCGACGCCGCCACCGGCGCGCTGACTCCGCTGGGCGCCGCCCCGGTGGCGGCCGGCCGCGATCCCGCCGGGGTCGCCCTCGACCCGGCGGGGCGCTTCGCCTATGTGGCCAACGCCGGCGACGGCACGGTGTCCGGCTACGCGGTCCAGGCCGGTTCCCTCGCGCTGTCGCCCCTGGCACCCGCGGCCGCCGCCACCACGCCCGCGCCGCAGGGCCTGGTCGTCACGCCCGACGGCCGCCGCGCCTATGTCGGCGACGCCTTCGCCGGCAGCCTCGCCGGCCATGCGCTCGACGCCAGCACGGGCGCGTTCACGCCCCTGGCCGGCTCCCCGTTCAACGCCGGCTCGCGCCCCGCGGCCCTGGCCGTCTCCCCCTCGGGCGCCTGGCTCCTGGCGGCCAACGCCGGCAGCGGCAACGTGAGCGTGTTCGCGGTCGACCCCGCCAGCGGGCGCCTGTCCGCCGCCGCCGGCTCGCCCTTCGCGGCCGGTGCCGCGCCGTCCGCGGTGGTGGTCGAGCCGGGCGAGCGCTTCGCCTACGTGGCCAATCGCCAGTCCGCCACCGTCTCGGCCTTCCGGTTCGATGGCGCCACGGGCGGGCTGGTGCCGGTGACCGGCGCCCCTTCGGTGCCGACGGGGCAGGGCCCGGCCGGCATCGCCGCCGAGCCCCGCGGGCGCTTCCTCTACGTGGCCAATGCCGGCACGCACAACGTTTCGGCTTACCGCCTCGATGCCGTCACCGGCGCGCTCACCGAAATCACCGGCTCGCCCTTCGGCGCCGGCCTGTCGCCGCACTCGGTGCGCATCGACCCGGCGGGACGTTTCGCCTTCGTCACCAACGCCGCCTCCAACACCGTCTCGGTGTTCGCGCTCGATGCCACCACCGGCGCGCTCAGCCCGGTGCCCGGCTCGCCCTTTGGCGCAGGCAATTCGCCCGCCGGGCTGGCCGTGCTGGCGCGCTGAGCCTCCGGGATGACCCGCAGGCTGGGCCGCGACGCCTTTCCTACAATGCCTTGCACCCATTCAACATGGCCGGCGCCCCGACCGGCCCCAGGAGTCGCCCGTGCCCGAGAAGAAAGCCAGCGCCGCCAGCAAGCCGGCGCAGCGCGTGATCAAGAAGTACCCGAACCGGCGCCTCTACGACACCAACACCTCCAGCTACATCACCCTCGCCGAGGTCAAGCAGCTCGTGCTGGACAACCAGCCCTTCGTGGTCCGTGACGCCAAGACCAACGAAGACCTGACCCGCAGCATCCTGCTGCAGATCATCCTGGAAGAAGAGGCGGGCGGCGCTCCGATGTTCAGCGAGGCCGCCCTGGCCAACATCATCCGCTTCTACGGCCACGCGATGCAGGGCTACATGGGCACCTACCTCGAGCGCAACGTCCAGGCCTTCACCGACCTGCAGGCCCGCCTCGCCGAGCAGTCCAAGACGGTCACGCCCGAGATGTGGGCGCAGTTCATGAACATGCAGAACCCCTTCATGCAGGGCCTCATGACGAACTACACCGACCAGTCCAAGGCCATGTTCGACAACATGTTCTCGGCCTTCGGCCTCAAGCGCTAGCCGCCAGGCGGGTCTTTTCCCCGTCTGGGACAATACGGGGATGAGCGACATCGCGGCTTCCCCGTCCCCCTCCACGCCGGCCCCCAAGGTCGGCTTCGTCAGCCTGGGCTGCCCCAAGGCACTCACTGATTCCGAACTGATCCTGACCCAGCTCTCCGCCGAGGGCTACCAGACCTCCAAGACCTTCGAGGGCGCCGACCTGGTGATCGTGAACACCTGCGGCTTCATCGACGACGCCGTCAAGGAAAGCCTCGACACCATCGGCGAGGCCCTGGCCGAGAACGGCAAGGTCATCGTCACCGGCTGTCTGGGCGCGCGCAGCGCCGAGGGCGGCGGCAACCTGGTGCAGCAGATGCATCCCTCGGTGCTGGCCGTCACCGGCCCGCATGCCACGCAGGAGGTGATGGACGCGGTCCATACCCACCTGCCCAAGCCGCACGACCCCTTCCTCGACCTGGTGCCCGGCGGCTTCGGCGAGGCCGGCCTCAAGCTCACCCCCCGGCATTACGCCTACCTCAAGATCAGCGAGGGCTGCAACCACCGCTGCACCTTCTGCATCATCCCCTCCATGCGCGGCGACCTGGTGAGCCGCCCCATCGGCGATGTGCTGAAGGAAGCCCGCGCGCTGTTCGAGGGCGGGGTCAAGGAACTGCTGGTGATCAGCCAGGACACCTCGGCCTACGGCGTCGACGTGAAGTACCGCACCGGCTTCCACGACGGCCGCCCCGTGCGCACCCGCCTGCTCGAGCTGGCCCAGGCCCTGGGCGAGATTGCCGAGCCCTACGGCGCCTGGGTGCGCCTGCACTACGTCTACCCGTATCCCTCGGTGGACGAGGTCATCCCCCTCATGGCCAGCGGCCGGGTCCTGCCGTACCTCGACGTGCCTTTCCAGCACAGCCACCCCGAGGTCCTGCGCCGGATGAAGCGCCCGGCCTGCGGCGAGAAGAACCTGGAGCGCATCCTGCGCTGGCGCGAGGCCTGCCCGGAGCTCGTGATCCGCAGCACCTTCATCGCCGGCTTCCCCGGCGAGACCGAGGAGGAGTTCCAGCACCTGCTCGATTTCATGCGTGAGGCGCGCATCGACCGCGCCGGCTGCTTCGCCTACAGCGACATCGACGGCGCCGCCGCCAACCAGTTGCCCGGCATGCTGCCCAAGGAACTGCGTGAGGAGCGGCGCGCCCGCTTCATGGCCGTGGCCGAGGAGGTCTCGGCCGCCAAGCTGCGCGAGCGCGTCGGCGCGACCATGCAGGTGCTGGTGGACTCGGCCCCGGCGCTGGGCCGCAAGGGTGGGGTGGGGCGCTCGTACGCGGATGCGCCCGAGATCGACGGCGTCGTGAAGCTGCTGCCGCCCGAGAAACTGAGCAAGCAGCTCAAGGTGGGCGAGTTCACGAAGGCGCGCATCGTCGGGACTGAGGGCCACGACCTGGTGGCCCTGCCGATCTGAGCCGCGCGCGCAATCGCCGCGCCAAGGAAAAGGCCGCTCCGGGGAGCGGCCTTTTTTCATGTTTAGCCAGGCACAAAAACAAAAGCCGGCTTGCGCCGGCTGTTGTCATTTGTGTCTTGGTGCCCAGGAGAGGACTCGAACCTCCACGATGTTACTCGCTAGTACCTGAAACTAGTGCGTCTACCAATTCCGCCACCTGGGCCAACAAAGAGTTTTTCCTAAGCCTTCAAAGCACGCCATGCGCGCTTATGATTGGTGCCCAGGAGAGGACTCGAACCTCCACGATGTTACTCGCTAGTACCTGAAACTAGTGCGTCTACCAATTCCGCCACCTGGGCATTTCAGGAAAAACAAGATTGTATATCAAAAACTCAGCCTCCTCGGAAAATCACATCCTCGATGAGATCGAGGGCGTCATCCAGGGGCATCGGGATGGCCATGGCTTCGTCGTTCGCGACGATGGCGAGGCCGACCTTTACCTTCCTCCCAACGAGATGCGCGCCGTCCTGCACAAGGACCGGGTCAAGGCCCGCGTGGTGCGCCACGACCGCCGCGGCCGGCCCGAGGGCCGGGTGCTCGAGATCGTCGAGCGCCCCGCGCATCCCATCATCGGCCGCCTTCTGCACGAGAGCGGCGTGTGGCTGGTGGCGCCCGAGGACAAGCGCTACGGCCAGGACATCCTCATTCCCAAAGGCCTGACCGGCACCGCCAAGACCGGCCAGGTCGTGGTGATCGAACTCACCGAGCCGCCCAGCCTCTACGGCCAGCCCGTGGGCCGCGTGAAGGAAGTGCTCGGCGAGATCGACGACCCCGGCATGGAGATCGATATCGCGGTGCGCAAGTACGGCGTGCCGCACGAGTTCTCCGAGGCCTGCATCGCCCTGGCCCGCACCCTGCCGGACAAGGTCCGCCCGCAGGACAAGAAGCACCGGGTCAACCTCACCGACGTGCCCCTGGTCACCATCGACGGCGAGGACGCCCGCGACTTCGACGACGCCGTCTACTGCGAGCCCGCCAAGGTCGGCCGAGGCAAGGGCTGGCGCCTGCTGGTGGCCATCGCCGACGTGAGCCACTACGTGGAGACCGGCAGCGCCATCGACATCGACGCCTACGAGCGCGCCACCAGCGTCTACTTCCCGCGCCGCGTGATCCCCATGCTGCCGGAGAAGCTGTCCAACGGCCTGTGCTCCCTCAACCCCGACGTCGACCGCCTGTGCATGGTCTGTGACATGCTGATCGCCGACAGCGGCGAGATCGCGGCCTACCAGTTCTACCCGGCGGTGATGCACTCGCACGCCCGCTTCACCTACACCGAGGTCGCGGCCATCCTGGCCAACACCCGCGGCCCCGAGGCCCAGCGCCGCAAGGACCGCGTGGGCGACCTGATCAACCTGCACGATGTCTACCGCGCGCTGCTCAAGGCGCGCGAGGCGCGCGGCGCGGTCGACTTCGACACCACCGAGACCCAGATCGTCTGCGACGAGAACGGCCGCATCGAGAAGATCGTGCCGCGCGTGCGCAACGACGCGCACAAGCTGATCGAGGAGGCCATGCTGGCCGCCAACGTCTGCAGCGCCGACTTCATCCAGCAAAGCAAGCACCCGGGCCTGTTCCGCGTGCACGAGGGGCCCACGCCCGAGAAGAAGGACATCCTGCGTGCCTACCTGAAGGCGCTGGGCGTGGGCATGTCGGTCTCCGAGGAGCCGCTGCCCGCCGAGTTCCAGAAGATCGCCCTGGCCACCAAGGACCGCCCCGACGCGCAGCAGATCCAGACCATGCTGCTGCGGTCCATGCAGCAGGCGATCTACACGCCGATCAACAGCGGGCACTTCGGCCTGGCGTACGACGCCTACACCCACTTCACCAGCCCGATCCGCCGTTACCCCGACCTGCTGGTGCACCGCGTGATCAAGGCCATCCTGGGCGAGCGCAAGTACGAGCTGCCGGCCCTGCCCACCCCGGGCGAGGCCCACGAGAAGCTGGCCCGGCGCCTGGCCAGCCGGGCCCCGGCCCACACCCAGAAGCCGAAGAAGCCCACCGGCAACTTCCGCGAGCTGCAGGCCTGGGAGGCTGCCGGCCTGCATTGCAGCGCCAATGAGCGACGGGCCGACGAGGCCAGCCGCGACGTCGAGGCATGGCTCAAGTGCAAGTACATGCGCGAGCACCTGGGCGAGGAGTATTCCGGCGTGGTCACGGCGGCGACCAGCTTCGGCATCTTCGTCACGCTGGACCAGCTGTATGTCGAGGGCCTGGTGCACATCACCGAGCTGGGCGGCGAGTACTTCAAGTTCGACGAGGCCCGCCAGGAGCTGCGCGGCGAGCGCACCGGCATCCGCTACGCCATCGGCACGCGGGTGCAGGTGCAGGTCTCTCGCGTGGACCTCGACGGCCGCAAGATAGACTTCCGCCTCGTGCGCGAAGGCGAGGAGCTCGCCCAGCGCTCCGGCAAGGACAAGCCCGCCTCCGGTGGCACGCCGGCCAAGGCCTCCGACAAGAAGCGCGCCGCCCGCAAGGCGGCGCAGGCGCCGACCCCCGGCGAGCGCGAACGCTCGCCGATCCAGGCGCTGA
This sequence comes from Ramlibacter sp. GCM10027632, assembly GCF_042675325.1. NCBI lineage: Bacteria > Pseudomonadati > Pseudomonadota > Betaproteobacteria > Burkholderiales > Comamonadaceae > Ramlibacter > Ramlibacter sp. GCM10027632. Next base: position 185,343 of record NZ_JBHTGW010000007.1, read on the forward strand.
AGGCCGCTGTCAAGAAGGCCGCCTCGCGCGGCAAGGGCAAACCGAAGAAGAACCGGCGCTGAAGGCGCCCCATCCCGTCATCACCCCAGGAGACAAGAAGAAATGACAGCCAGTTCCCACGGCAGGATCGCGATCGTCACCGGCGGCGGCACCGGCATCGGCAAGGCCGCTGCCCTGGCCCTGCTCGGCGACGGCTGGCGCGTGGCCATCGCCGGCCGCCGCCCCGAGCCCCTGCACCAGGCCATCGAGGAGAGCGGCGCCGGCGACCGGGCCATCGCCGTACCGACCGACGTGACCGACCCGGCCTCCGTCGAGGCCCTGTTCGCCGCCACCGTCAAGCAGTGGGGCCGGGTGGACATGCTGTTCAACAACGCCGGCATCGGCTCCTCGGGCGTGCTGCTCGAAGACCTTTCCATCGACCACTGGAAGCGCGTGGTCGACACCAACCTGAACGGCATGTTCTATTGCCTGCAGCAGGCCTTCAAGGTGATGAAGGCGCAGAGCCCGCAGGGCGGTCGCATCATCAACAACGGCTCGATCTCCGCGCACGCGCCGCGGCCCAACTCCATCGCCTACACCGCCACCAAGCATGCGGTGATGGGCCTGACCAAGACCGCCGCGCTCGATGGCCGCAAGTACGACATCGCCGTCGGCCAGATCGACGTGGGCAACGCCGGCACCGAGCTGGCCCAGCGCATGACGCAGGGCGTGCCCCAGGCCAACGGAGAAATCGCGGTCGAGCCGCTGATGGACGTGCGGCTGGTCGGCGAGTCCGTCCTCTACATGGCGAACCTGCCGCCCAGCGCCAACGTCCTGTTCCACACGGTCATGGCCACGAAGATGCCCTTCGTGGGCCGGGGCTGATCAGGCCACCTCGATGCGGCGCGCGCTGGGCGCTGCCTGCTTGGGCAGCACCAGCTTGAGGATCCCGTTCTCGTAGCGGGCCTGCGCGCCGGCCTCGTCCACCGCCTGCGGCAGCGAGAAGCTGCGGGACACCGAGCCGAAGTAGCGCTCGCTGCGCAGCACCTTCTCGTCGCGCTTCTGCTCGTCGGCCTGGCGCACCTCGGCGCTGATGCTGACCACGTTGCCGTCCACGCTGACGTGGATGTCCTTCTTGTCGACGCCGGGCATGACGGCGTTCACCTCGTAGGCCCGCTCGGTTTCCTTCACGTCGATCGCGACCTGCGAGGGCGCGGGCAGCGGGTCGCCGTGCAGCGGACGCACGAAGAAGCCGGGTGCCATGTCCTTGAAGAAGTCGTCGAACAAGCTGCCGCGGGTGGTGAGCGAACTCATGGAAGCCTCCTGTGGGTTGGGATGGTCGAATTGACTACTTTCACCATAGGGACGGCATTTCGCGCTTTCAAGCGGCCGGCGCGGGCCCGTTGACCTGCCTCAAATCCGGCGCGCCAGCGCCCCGGCCGTGAGCGCCTCGCCCTCCGGCCAGTGATCCGCCGCCGCGCCGTGCGTCCAGGCCGCGTCGCTGGCCGCCTCGAAGGCCGGCTCTCCCGCTGCCAGCCGCGCCGCCAGCACGCCGGCGAGCACGTCCCCCGTGCCGGCGCTGGCCAGGCGGGCGTTGCCGGTGGGGTTCACCTGGGGCGTGCGGCCGGGGGCGGCGATCACCGTGCCCGAACCCTTGAGGAGGGCGACCGCATGGAAGCGGTCCGCCAGCGCGCGCGCCGCCGCCAGACGGTCCGCCTGCACCTGCGCGGCGGACAGCCCCAGCAGGCGCGCCGCCTCCAGCGGGTGCGGGGTCAGCACGGTGGGCCGGTCATGGCGCGCGCCACGGGCGCGCAGCAGCGCCTGCAGGTGCGGGTCGGCGGCGATCGCGTTGAGGGCGTCGGCATCCAGCACCAGCGAGCGGGCCGACGCCAGCGCGCGGGGCAGCAGCCCGCGCACGGTATCGCCGCCGCCGCAGCCGCAGGCCAGGTGCAGGTCGGCGAAGTCCAGCGTGTCGACCGGGCGCAGCATCAGCTCGGGCTGCGAGGTGTCCACCGCGACGCGGCCGCCATCGAGCAGGCCGACGAAGACGCGGCCCGCCCCGGCATGCAGCGCGGCGCTCGCGGCCAGCAGGGCGGCGCCCGTCATGCCGGGCGCGCCGCCGACCACGGCGACGTCGCCCCAGCTGCCCTTGTGCGAGGCGTGCGGGCGCGGGGCGGGCCTGGGGGCGGGGGAGAGGCGGGCGGTCGGTGGCAGCGACGGCGCGACGCCGAGGTCGTCGAACCACACCTGCCCGGCCAGGTCCCGCCCGTGGGCGGTGAACAGGCCCGGCTTGAGCGTGAGCAGCGAGAGCGTGTGGTGGGCGCGGACCGCCTCGCCCTGGCCGGTGTCGGCGTCCAGGCCCGAGGGCAGGTCGACCGCGAGGACCGGGGCGGCGCCGGCCGCCATCGCCGCGCGCCAGCGCGCGCCGGCGCCTTCGAGCGGGCGGCCGGCGCCCAGGCCGAAGAGGGCGTCGATGGCGAGGTCCCAGTGCGCGGGCGGCGCCTCGGCGAAGGTCACGCCGGCTTCGCGGGCGCGGGCCAGCGAGGCTGCGGCGTCGGCCGGCAGGCGGGCTTCCTCACCGAGCCAGGTGACCACGGGGGAACGGCCCCAGGCCTGCAGGTGCATCGCGGCCTCGAAGCCGTCGCCGCCGTTGTTGCCGGGGCCGCAGGCGACCCAGGTGGTGCGGGCATGCGGCGCCAGGGCCAGCGCCAGGCGCGCCACGGCCAGGCCGGCGCGCTGCATCAGCGTGTGCGGGGGAAGGGTGGCCGCCGCCTGCGCCTCGAGGCGGCGGCTGGCGTCGATGTCGAACAGGGGCCAGGCCCGGCCCGGGGTGATGCGGTCCATGGCGGGATCGTAGCGCCGCTGGCGCCACCACCGCCGCCGCCTCAGGCGCGAAGCCTGGAGACGTCCAGCCCCTCGGGGTCGATCGCGGGGGCGCGGCCGGCGATGCGGTCCGCCAGCAGGCGCGCGCTGCCGCAGGACAGGGCCCAGCCGCTCGAGCCATGCCCCAGGTTCAGCCAGACCCCGGGCAGTCCGCTGGCGCCGACCACAGGGGGGCCGTCGGGCAGCATCGGGCGGGCGCCCTTCCAGGCCTGCACCGCGAGGCCGGGGCCGGAGAGCTGGGCGCCGCGCGGAAACCAGTCCTGCAGCACCTGGTAGAGGGTGCGCAGGGCGCCGGGGTGGTGCGTATCGGCGCGGCCCCCGAGCTGGGCGCTGCCGGCCACGCGCAGGCGGTTGCCCAGGCGCGAGATCGCCACCTTGTAGCGTTCGTCCATCAGGCCGCTGCGCGGGGCGTCGAGGGACTCGGCGACGGCGGCGGTGATGGAGTAGCCGTACACGCGGGCCAGCGGCAGCTTCAGGCCGGCCCGTGCCAGCAGGCCGGCCGAGCCGGCGCCGCCGCACATCACGACCGCGTCGAAGGCCTGCGCCTGCGAGGGCTCGCCGCCGGTGGAGACCTGCAGGGTGGTCGGCTCGGCGCGCGCCAGCGGTGCGACATTGGACTGGAAGACGAAGCGCGCGCCCAGGGCCTCGGCCTCCTTCTTCAGCTGCATCGCGAACTGGCGGCAGTTGCCCACGCCGTCGTCGGGCAGGTGGATGGCCGCGGCCAGGGCCTGCCCGGGGTTGAGGGCGGGCTCGACCGCGCGCGCCGCGGCGCCATCGATCTCCTCGAAGCGCACGCCGGCTTCACGCAGCACCGCCAGCCCGGGCTGCACCATCGCCTGCTCGCGTTCGGACCGCAGCAGCACCAGGTAGCCGGCGCTGCGGTCGTACGGCAGGTGCAGGCACGCGGTGAGTTCGTCCATGCGCTGGCGGCTGTAGAAGGCCAGGCGCTGCAGGCGCGCGCGGTTGGCGCGGTAGGTGTCCGGGTCGCAGGCGCGCCACCAGCGCAGCATCCAGCCCATCTCCTGCCAGGACAGCGGCCACGACAGCCGAACCGCCGCATGCGCCCCGAACATCTGCCCGAGCACCTTGCGGGGCATACCCGGCGCGGCCCAGGGCGTGACATAGCCCGGGGCGACCACGCCGGCATTACCGAAGCTGGCCTCCTCGGCGACGGAGGCGTGGCGCTCGAAGACGGTGACCTCGTGGCCGTCCGCCGCGAGCTCGTAGGCCGTGGTGACGCCGACGATGCCGGCGCCGATGATCGCGACCCTCATGCCCGGGCGTCCTGCGCGCGCAGGGCGGCCTCGGCCTGCAGGGCCACGTTCAGCAGGGTGTCGTCGTGCAGGGCACCGTGCCACAGCATCAGGCCCGCCGGCAGCTCGCCGGGCGCCTGGCAGGGCAGGGAGATCGCGCAGCCATCCAGGAAGTTGACCGTGCTCGGGTTGCGAAGCAGCAAGCCGTTCACGCGGAAGAAGGCCTCGTCGCGCTCGGCGCCGGGCGCGACCTCGGCGATGGCGGGGGCGGTGATCGGCACGGTGGGCGAGAGCAGGGCGTCGAAGCCCTCGAGCGCGCGGCCCACGCAGGCCTGCCAGTCGGCGCGGGCGCGCACCAGGTCGATGTACTCGTGGGCCTTCATGCCGGCGCCGCGCTCGATGCGCGCGCGCACCCGCGGGTCGTAGGCGTCGGCATGGCGCGCCAGCAGCGGGCGGTGCCAGGCGTAGCTTTCGGCGGGGGAGAAACCGCCGGTGGCGTTGATGCCGGCCAGCTCGCCCAGTTCGGGCAGGGCGATGGCCTCGATGCGGGCGCCGGCATCGCGCAGCGTGGCCAGGGCGCGCTCGAAGGCGCGGGCCACGGCGGGCTCCAGGGCGTCGAGCATCAGGGTCTGCGGCACCGCCAGGCGGTAGGCCGACAGCGGGGCGCCGCTGCGCACGACCCGGCGGGCGGCCAGCACCTCGTGGGCCAGGACGGCGTCGCGCACCGAGCGGGTGATCGCGCAGGCCGTATCCAGCGTGGTGGACAGGGGCAGGGCGCCCTCCAGCGGCGTGAGGCGGGCCGTGTTCTTGAAGCCGACCAGGCCGCACAGGGCTGCCGGGATGCGGATGGAGCCGCCAGTGTCCGAGCCCAGGCCGATGAAGGCCGCGCCGGTGGCCACCGAAACCGCCGCGCCGCTGGACGAGCCGCCCGGGATGCGGGCGACCTCGCGGTCCGCCGGGTTGGCGGGGGTGCCGTGGTGCGGGTTGGTGCCGACGCCGGAGAAGGCGAACTCGCTCATGTTCGTGCGGCCCAGGACCACGCCGCCGGCGGCCGTGAGCCGGGTCACGGCGCGGGCGTCCCGGGGGGCGGGCGGCGCGTCGGCCAGCACCCGCGAGGCGGCCGGGGTGGGCTGGCCGGCCAGGTCGAACAGGTCCTTGACCGACACCGGCAGGCCGCCCAGGGGCGCGGCGGCGCGCCAGGACTCGGCCGCCTGCTGGCGGGCCGCCTCGGGGAACAGGGCCAGGAATGCGTGGGCGCAGGCCGGGGCGGCGGCGGCATCCAGCGCGCGCCCGGTTTCGGCGGCGGCGGTGGTGCGCCCGGCGCGCAGGGCCTCCAGCGTGGCGGTCAGGTCGGGGAGCCGGGGCGGCAGGGTCTGCATGGGCGCGGTGTGTTAAACTCTTTGGGCTTTGCTGGACGCCGGCCGCATGGTGCGACAGGCGCAGACCCGCAGAGCAAATCGCGAATCCCTCCCATCAAGGTGCTGGCTGTATCCGGACGTATCCGGGGCCGGTTTTCGGGGGCGGATTTTAGACCCAACCTTCAAGGAATCCCCATGTCCGTCACGATGCGTGAAATGCTGGAAGCCGGTGTCCACTTCGGTCACCAGACCCGCTTCTGGAACCCCAAGATGGCTCCGTTCATCTTCGGCCACCGCAACAAGATCCACATCATCAACCTGGAAAAGTCGCTGCCGATGTTCCAGGAGGCGATGAAGTTCGCCAAGCAGCTGTCCGCCAACCGCGGCACCATCCTGATGGTGGGCACCAAGCGCCAGGCCCGTGAGCTGGTGGCTGCCGAAGCCCGCCGCGCCGGCGTTCCCTTCGTCGACCAGCGCTGGCTGGGCGGCATGCTGACCAACTTCAAGACGGTCAAGACCTCGATCAAGCGCCTGAAGGACATGAAGGCCCAGCAGGAAGCCGGCCTGGAGTCCATGTCCAAGAAGGAACAGCTGATGTTCGCCCGCGAGATGGAAAAGCTCGAGAAGGACATCGGCGGCATCCAGGACATGAACACCCTGCCCGACGCCATCTTCGTGATCGACGTGGGCTTCCACAAGATCGCCGTGGCCGAGGCCAAGAAGCTGGGCATCCCCCTGATCGGCGTGGTGGACTCCAACCACTCCCCCGAGGGCATCGACTACGTCATCCCCGGCAACGACGACTCCTCCAAGGCCGTCACCCTGTACGCCCGTGGCATCGCCGACGCGATCCTGGAAGGCCGCGCCAACGCCGTCAATGACGTCGTCAAGGCCGTGGCCGAAGGCGGCGACGAGTTCGTGGAAGTGGCCGAAGGCGCCTGATCGCCCCACGAGCCGATTCGCACGGCAGACAAAGGGGCTCGCGAGCCCCTTTTTTACAACCGGATCCGATCTGATTTGAACGTTACGAGGTAAGAAATGGCTGCAATCACCGCAAGCATGGTCGCCGAACTGCGCGCCAAGACCGACGCCCCCATGATGGAGTGCAAGAAGGCCCTGACTGAGGCCGATGGCGACATGGCCAAGGCCGAAGAGATCCTGCGCGTCAAGCTGGGCAACAAGGCTGGCAAGGCCGCTGCCCGCGTGACCGCCGAAGGCGTGGTGTCCTCCTACATCGACGGCACCACCGGCGCGCTGCTGGAAACCAACTGCGAAACCGACTTCGTCACCAAGAACGACAGCTTCCTGGCCATGGCCAAGGCCGCTGCCGAACTGATCGCCAAGCACAACCCCGCCAACGTCGAAGCCCTGGGCGCCCTGGCCTACTCGCAGGACGGCTTCGGCCCCACCCTGGAAGACGTGCGCAAGGGCCTGATCGGCAAGATTGGCGAGAACATGTCCTTCCGCCGCTTCAAGCGCTTCGAAGGCGGCGCCAAGCTGGCCGCTTACCTGCACGGCACCCGCATCGGCGTGGTCGTCGAGTTCGATGGTGACGAAGTCGCCGCCAAGGACGTCGCCATGCACGTGGCCGCCATGAAGCCCGTGGCCCTGACCAGCGCCGACGTGCCCGCCGAGCTGATCGAGAAGGAGCGTTCGGTCGCCACCGCCAAGGCTGCCGAGTCCGGCAAGCCGGCCGACATCGCCGCCAAGATGATCGAAGGCTCGGTGCAGAAGTACCTGAAGGAAGTCTCGCTGTTCAATCAGCCCTTCGTGAAGAACGACAAGCAGACCGTCGAGCAGATGCTCAAGGCCGCCTCCACCAACGTGAAGGGCTTCACCCTGTACGTGGTGGGCGAAGGTATCGAGAAGAAGGTCGACGACTTCGCCGCAGAAGTCGCCGCCCAGGTCGCCGCCGCCAAGGCCGGCGCCTGATGACCGCCCGGGTGGCCGGCCGGCCACCCGCCACTTCCTCCACGCCCAATCGCTACACTCAACCCGTCTTTCCCAGGAGCCCCTTCCCATGTCCGCACAGCCCGCCCACAAGCGCATCCTGCTGAAGCTGTCCGGGGAGGCGCTGATGGGGGATGATGCCTTCGGCATCAACCGCGCCACCATCGTGCGCATGGTCGAAGAGGTCGCCGAGGTGGTGAACATGGGCGTGCAGGTGGCCGTCGTCATCGGCGGCGGCAACATCTTCCGCGGCGTGGCCGGCGGCTCCGTGGGCATGGACCGCGCCACCGCCGACTACATGGGCATGCTGGCCACGGTGATGAACTCCCTGGCCCTGGCCGACGCGATGGACAAGCAGGGCCTCACCGCCCGCGTCATGTCCGCCATCGCCATCGACCAGGTGGTCGAGCCCTATGTGCGTCCCAAGGCACTGCAGTACCTCGAGGAGGGCAAGGTGGTGGTCTTCGCGGCCGGCACCGGCAACCCCTTCTTCACCACCGACACCGCCGCCGCCCTGCGCGGCGCCGAGGTGGGCGCCGAGCTGGTGCTCAAGGCGACCAAGGTGGATGGCGTCTACTCCGCCGACCCCAAGAAGGACCCCTCGGCCACGCGCTACTCGACGATCAGCTTCGACGAGGCCATGAGCCGCAACCTGGGGATCATGGACGCCACCGCCTTCGCGCTGTGCCGCGACCAGAAGCTGCCGATCAAGGTGTTCTCCATCTTCAAGAACGGCGCGCTCAAGCGCGTCGTGATGGGCGAGGACGAGGGCACCCTGGTCCACGTCTGACGCCACGTATTGACGCCCTGTTTGATCGACCTGCGAGAACCGACATGAGCACGATTGCCGAGATCAAGAAGACCGCCGAGACCAAGATGCACCAGAGCATCGAGGCCTTCAAGAACAACCTGACCAAGATCCGCACGGGCCGCGCCAATCCCGCGCTGCTGGACACCGTGCAGGTCGATTACTACGGCTCGATGATGCCGATCAGCCAGGTGGCCAACGTCTCGCTGCTGGACGCCCGCACGATCAGCGTGCAGCCCTGGGAAAAGGGCATGGGCCCCAAGATCGAGAAGGCCATCCGCGAGAGCGACCTGGGCTTGAACCCCGCCTCCATGGGCGACCTGATCCGCGTGCCCATGCCCCCCATGAGCGAGGAGCGCCGCAAGGAGATGACCAAGCTGGTGCGCACCGAGGGCGAGGGCGCGAAGGTCGCCATCCGCAACCTGCGCCGCGATGCCAATGAGCACGTGAAGAAGCTGGTCAAGGACAAGCTGGCGTCCGAAGACGACCAGAAGCGTTCCGAGGCCGACATCCAGAAGGTCACCGACAAGCACATCGCCGAGATCGACGTGCTGGTGGCGGCCAAAGAGCAGGACATCCTGGCCGTCTGAGGCCCCAGGTCTAAGGTCTTCGTGACCCAGGTCCCGCACCACATCGCCATCGTTATGGATGGCAACGGCCGATGGGCCACCCGGCGCTTCCTGCCGCGCGTGGCCGGCCACAAGGTGGGCGTGGACGCCCTGCGCGCCTGCGTGCGCCACTGCGGTGACCGCGGCGTCAAGGTCCTCACCGTCTTCGCCTTCTCCTCCGAGAACTGGAACCGTCCGGCCGACGAGGTCTCGGGCCTGATGGAACTGCTGGCCCTGGCGCTCTCGCGCGAGGTGCCGGCCCTGAAGACGGAGGGGGTCCGCATCCACTTCATCGGCGACCGCGCCGGCCTCTCGCCCAAGGTGCAGGCCGGCCTGGCCCAGGCCGAGGCCGCCACCGCAGGCAACGACCGCCTGGTGTTCAACATCTGCTTCAACTACGGCGGCCGCTGGGACATCGTGCAGGCCGCCCGCAAGCTGGCGCAGGCGGGCCAGGAGGTCACCGAGGAGAGCATGTCGGCGGCCATGGCGCTGTCGCACGTGCCCGACCCGGACCTGGTGATCCGCACCGGCGGCGAGTACCGCATCAGCAACTTCCTGCTCTGGCAGTCGGCCTACGCCGAGTTCCATTTCTCCGACAAGCTCTGGCCCGAGTTCGGCGCCGCCGAACTCGACGCCGCCATCGCCGACTTCGCCGGCCGTGAGCGCCGCTTCGGCAAGACCTCGGACCAGGTGCGCCCCCCGCGCACGCCCGCCGGCCGCAAGGCGGCCTAGGCGCCTTCCTCCCACCACCCGACACGGCCAGCGATCCATGCTGAAACAGCGCGTCATCACGGCCGTCATCCTGCTGGCCATCCTCCTGCCGGCCCTGTTCTGGCCCACGCCGCTGCCGTTCGCGGCGGTGGTGCTCGTCCTGCTCGCCGCCGGCGCCTGGGAGTGGGGCCGCCTGAACCAGCTCTCGCAACCCGCCTCGCTGGCCTGCGCCGCGGCCTGCCTGGCCCTGTGCGCCGCCTCCTGGTCCGCCGGCCTGGTGGCGCGCCCGCTGCCGGGCCTGTGGGCCACCGCCGGCGCAGCCTGGGTGCTGGGGGGCGCGCTGATGCTGCGACGGGGTGTGGCCGGCTGGCCGCACATCCCGCTGGCGCTGCGCGTGCCGGGCGGCATCCTGGCGCTGTGGCTGGCGTGGCTGGCCGTGGCCCAGGCCCGGGCCATCGGCATCAACTTCCTGCTGTCGGTCTTCGTGCTGGTCTGGGTGGCCGACATCGCCGCGTACTTCGCCGGCCGCGCCTTCGGCCTGAGGTTCACGAGGAACAAGCTGGCCCCCGCCATCAGCCCCGGCAAGAGCTGGGAAGGCGTGTGGGGCGGCATGGCCGGCGTGCTGCTGCTCGCCGCCGCCTGGACCTGGGCCGACGCCGCGTGGCAGGCCCCGGTGGCCAGCCTCTACACCCGCCTGGCCGAGCGCGGCGCCTGGGTCCTGGTGATCGCCGCCGTCTTCATGGCCGCCATGAGCGTGGTGGGCGACCTGGTCGAATCCCTCGTCAAGCGCGCCGTGGGCGCCAAGGACTCCAGCTTCCTGCTGCCGGGCCACGGCGGCGTGCTGGACCGGGTGGATGCCCTCTTGCCGACGCTGCCGCTGGCGATGATGCTGGCGACACTCTGATCCTTCGATGAACAAGCAACGCATCACCGTCCTGGGCTCGACCGGCTCCATCGGCACGAACACCCTGGACGTCATCGCCCGCCACCTTGACCGCTTCGAGGTCTTCGCCCTCAGCGCCGCGCGCCAGGTCGACCTGATGCTGCGCCAGTGCGCGCAGTTCCGCCCGCGCTTCGCGGTGATGGCCGACGCCGCCGCCGGCCGCGAGCTGGCTGCCCGCCTGGAGGCCGAGGGCCTGCCCACGCGCGTGCTGGCCGGCGCCGACGCGCTCGAGCGCATCGCGGGCCACGAGGAGGTCGACGCGGTGATGGCCGCCATCGTCGGCGCCGCCGGCCTCGCGCCCTGCCTGGCGGCGGCCCGCGCCGGCAAGCGCCTGCTGCTGGCCAACAAGGAGGCCCTGGTGGTCGGTGGCGAGGTTTTCCTCGCGGCCGTGAAGCAGGGCGGGGCCACGCTGCTGCCGATCGACAGCGAGCACTCGGCGATCTTCCAGTCGCTGCCCGAGGACCCGGCCAGCTGGGACGCGCGGGTCGAGAAGATCATCCTCACCGCCTCGGGCGGGCCGTTCCGCACCTGGGAGCCGGCGCGCCTGCGCGAGGTCACCCCCGAGCAGGCCTGCGCCCACCCCAACTGGGTGATGGGCCGCAAGATCTCGGTGGACTCCGCCACCATGATGAACAAGGCGCTGGAGGTGATCGAGGCGCGCTGGCTGTTCGGCCTGCCGCCCGCGCGCCTGGAGGTGGTGATCCACCCGCAGAGCGTGATCCACTCGATGGTGCAGTACCGCGACGCCTCGGTCGTCGCGCAGCTGGGCACGCCGGACATGCGCGTGCCCATCGCCTACGGCCTGTCCTTCCCCCAGCGCATCGAGTCCGGCGCCGCGCGCCTGGACTTTTCCAGGCTGGCCGACATGCAGTTCGAGTCCCTGGACAGCCGCGGCCACCGCGAGCGCTTCCCCGGCCTGCAACTGGCCTGGGACAGCCTGGAGGCTGCTCCCGGCACGACCGCGGTGCTCAATGCCGCCAACGAGGTGGCGGTCGACGCCTTCCTCGCGCGCCGCATCCGCTTCGACCAGATCCACGCCCTGAACCTCGCCACGCTCGAGGCGGTGCCGCCGTCGCCGCCGCAGGGCCTGGACGACCTCCTCGCGCTCGATGCCCGGACGCGCCAGGCGGCGCAGGCCGCCATCGGCCGGCTGTCCCATTGACCCGGCACCGGGCCCGCGCTGAACCTACGCCGCTGCCATGCTCACCGTCATCGCCTTCATCGTCGCCCTGGGCCTGCTGATCGCTGTCCATGAGTACGGGCACTACCGCATGGCCGTCGCCTGCGGCGTCCGGGTGCTGCGCTACTCCGTCGGCTTCGGCCATGTGCTGGTGCGCTGGAAGCCGCGCCGCCAGCACCCGGGGCAGGACACCGAATTCGTCATCAGCGCCTTCCCCCTGGGCGGCTACGTCAAGATGCTCGACGAGCGCGAGGGCCCTGTCGCGCCCGAGGAGCGCCATCGCTCGTTCAACGCCGCCTCGCTGAAGGCGCGGGCCGCCATCGTCGCCGCCGGCCCGCTGGCCAACCTCGGCCTGGCCGTCCTGATCTACGCCTTCGTCGCCTGGTGGGGCGTGCAGGAGCCGAGCCCGGTCCTGGCCAGCCCGGTCGCCGGCTCGGTCGCCGAGCGCGCCGGCCTGCGCGGCGGCGAACGCGTCCAGGCCGCGGCCTTCGAGGACGAGGAGATGGAGCCGGTCGAGTCCTTCGACCAGCTGCGCTGGCTGCTCACGCAGGGTGCGCTGGACGGGCGCGACCTGCGCCTGCAGGTGGCCGAGGGCAGCGGCTCGCGCGAGCTGCGCCTGCGCCTGTCCATCGTCGACGCCAAGGAGGCCGACGCGCGCCTGGCGCGCACCATCGGCCTGCTGGGCCCGCTCACCCGGCCGGTGATGGGGGACGTGGTGTCCGGCAGCGCCGCCGAGCGCTCCGGGCTGCGCAAGGGTGACCTGGTGCTCGCCGTCGGCGCCCATCCCATCGTCGACGGCCAGCAGCTGCGCGAGTGGATCCGCAGCCAGGTGCGCGAGGGCGAAGGCCAGACCGTCGACTGGCGCGTGCAGCGCGACGGCCGAGAGGTCACGCTCGCCGTCACGCCTGACATCGTCCGCGACAAGGGCGTCGCCATCGGCCGGATCGGCGCCTATGTCGGCTCGCCGCCCGAGATGGTGGAGGTTCGCGAGGGCCCGCTCGACGCGCTGGCCAGCGGTGTCGTGCGCACCTGGGAAGTTTCCGGGCTCACGCTGCGCATGATGGGCCGCATGCTGGTGGGCGAGGCCTCGCTGAAGAACCTGAGCGGGCCGCTGACGATCGCCGACTACGCGGGCAAGTCGGCCAGCCTGGGGCTCACGCAGTACCTGGTGTTCATCGCGCTCATCAGCGTGAGCCTGGGGGTGCTGAACCTGCTGCCGCTGCCGGTCCTCGATGGGGGGCACCTGATGTATTATCTTTGGGAGGCGGTGACGGGCAGGGGCGTCTCGGACGCCTGGATGGAACGCCTGCAGCGCGGAGGCATGGTGGTCCTCCTGGTCATGATGTCCATCGCGCTGTTCAACGACGTGACCCGCCTCTTTGGTTGAAATTAGCCGTCTCGTCCGCACGCGGCGCGGGCCCTTCCTGAATCCATGAAGAAACAATTCCAGCGCGCTCGCGCGCGTACCGTGGCGAGCGTGATCGCGATGGCCTTCGCGGCCCAGGCCTGGGCGGTCGAACCGTTCAACGTGCGCGACATCCGCGTCGAGGGCCTGCAGCGTGTCGAGCCCGGCACCGTCTTCGCCTCCATCCCCGTGCGCGTGGGCGAGCGCTACGACGACGACAAGGGCACCGCCGCTATCCGCGCGCTGTTCGCCCTCGGCCTGTTCAAGGACGTGCGCCTCGAGGTGCAGGGCGACGTGCTCGTGGTGATCGTCGAGGAGCGTCCCACCATTGCCGCGGTCGACTTCATCGGCACCCGCGAGTTCGACAAGGACACCCTGCGCAAGGCGCTGCGCGACATCGGCCTGGCCGACGGCCGCCCCTTCGACCAGGCCCTGGCCGACCGCGCCGAGCAGGAGCTCAAGCGCCAGTACATCAACCGCAGCCTGTACGGTGCGGAGGTGGTGACCACCGTCACACCGGTCGAGCGCAACCGGGTGAACGTGAGCTTCACCGTCAACGAGGGCGAGACCGCCAAGATCAAGGACATCCGCATCGTGGGCGCGAAGGCGTTCCGCGAGAGCACCCTCAAGGACCTGTTCGACCTGGACACCGGCGGCTACCTGTCCTGGTACACCAAGTCCGACCGTTACTCCCGCGTCAAGCTCAACGCCGACCTGGAGACCCTGCGCTCGTACTACCTGCAGCGCGGCTTCATGGAGTTCCGCATCGACGGCACCCAGGTCGCGATCTCGCCGAACAAGCAGGAGATCACGATCACCGTGAACGTCACCGAGGGTGACCGCTTCGTCGTCAGCGGCGTGCGCCTGGAGGGCAACTTCCTGGGCCGTGACGAGGAGTTCAAGTCCCTGATCACGATCCCGGTGGGCGAGCCGTACAACGCCGACCGCGTGACCGAGACCACCAAGGCCTTCACCGAGTTCTTCGGCAACTTCGGCTACGCCTTCGCCCAGGTCGAGGCCCGCCCCGAGGTGGACCGCGCCACCAACCGCGTGACCCTGGTGCTGGCGGCCGACCCGTCGCGCCGGGCCTACGTGCGCCGCGTCAACATCGGCGGCAACACGCGCACCCGCGACGAGGTGATCCGCCGCGAGTTCCGCCAGCTGGAGTCCAGCTGGTACGACGGCGACCGCATCAAGCGCTCGCGTGACCGCGTCGACCGCCTGGGCTTCTTCAAGGAGGTCAACGTCGAGACCGCCGAGGTGCCGGGCGCGCCCGACCAGGTGGACCTGGTCGTCAACGTCATCGAGAAGCCCACCGGCAGCGTGCAGCTGTCCGCCGGCTTCTCCAGCGCCGAGCGCCTGGCCCTGGGCTTCGGCGTGCGCCAGGAGAACGCCTTCGGCTCGGGCAAGTACCTCAGCGCCGAGCTGAACACCAGCAAGTACAACCGCGTGCTGGCGGTCAGCACCTTCGACCCGTACTTCACCCCTGACGGCATCTCGCGCACGCTGGATGCCTACCACCGCAACAGCCGGCCCTACAACAACCAGGGCGGCAACTACTCCCTGGCCACCACCGGCGCGAGCGCGCGCTTTGGCGTGCCGTTCAGCGAACTGGACACGGTGTTCTTCGGCGCTGGCGTCGAGCAGACCCAGATCCGTCCCGGCACCGCCATCCCGGCTGCCTACCTGGCCTACGCCGAGGAGTTCGGCTACACCAGCCGCACCCTGCCGCTGACCCTGGGCTGGTCGCGCGACAACCGGGACAGCGCCCTGGCGCCCACCACCGGCCGGCTGCAGCGCGTCAGCGGCGAGGCCGGCGTCGCCGGCGATGCCCGCTACCTGCGCGGCAACTACCAGCTGCAGCAGTACTTCCCGATCAACAAGCAGTACACGCTGGCCTTCAACGGCGAGCTGGGCTGGGGGCAGGGCCTGAGCGGCCGTCCCTTCCCGGTCTTCAAGCACTTCTACTCCGGCGGCCTGGGCTCGGTGCGCGGCTTCCAGCAAGGCACGCTCGGCCCGCGCGACGTCACCGGCGCCTCCATCGGCGGCCCCAAGCGCCTGACGCTGAACACCGAGGTCATCACGCCGTTCCCGGGCGCCGGCAACGACCGAACCCTGCGCCTGTATGGCTTCGTCGACGTCGGCAACGCGTTCGGCGAGGAGCAGAAGTTCACCCTGAACGACCTGCGCGCCTCGGTGGGCCTGGGCGTGTCCTGGATCTCGCCGGTCGGCCCGCTGCGTTTCGCCGTCGCGAACGCGGTGCGCAAGTTCCCGGGCGATAAAATCCAGAAAGTCCAATTCCAGATCGGAACCGCCTTCTAATGAAGAAACTGATTCGCCAAGCAGCCGCCGGCATCCTGGGTACCGTGATCCTGGCCGCCCCGGCCCTCGCGCAGGAGTTCCGTGTCGGCTTCGTCAACACCGACCGCATCTTCCGCGAGGCCAACACCGCCAAGGCGGCCCAGACCAAGCTGGAGCAGGAGTTCTCCCGCCGCGAGAAGGAAATCAACGACCTGGGCACCACCCTCAAGACCGCTTCCGACAAGTTCGAGCGCGAGGGTCCCACGCTGTCCGAGAGCCAGCGCGTGGCCCGCCAGCGCCAGCTCGTCGAGCAGGACCGCGAGTTCCAGCGCAAGCGCCGCGAATTCCAGGAAGACCTCAACGCCCGCAAGAACGAGGAGTTGCAGCAGGTCCTCGAGCGCGCCAACCGCGTGGTCAAGCAGGTCGCCGAGGCCGAGAAGTACGACCTGATCCTGCAGGAGGCGGTCTACATCAACCCCAAGCACGACATCACCGAGAAGGTGATCAAGGCCCTCAACGCGAGCAAGTGACGTGGCCCTCACCCTGGGCGACATCCACCAGGCACTCGGCGGCGAGCTTCACGGCGACGCCGCCGTTTGCATTGAGGCGCTCGCTCCCCTCGAAAGCGCCACCCCTTCGCAGCTCAGTTTCCTGAGCAACCCCAAGTACCAGTCGCAGCTGGCCGCCTCCCAGGCGGCCTGCGTCATCGTCTCGCCCGCGATGCGCGAGGCGGCCCTGGCGCGCGGCGCGGCCCTGGTGGCCGACGACCCGTACCTGTACTTCGCCCGCCTCACCCAGCTGTGGAAGCAGCGCCATGCCCGCCCCGAGGGCCCGCGCATCCACCCCAGCGCGGTCATCGACCCCGAGGCGGTGATCGATCCCACGGCCCGCATCGGCGCGCTGTGCGTCGTCGAGCGCGGCGCGCGCATCGGCGCCTACACCGTGCTCAAGTCGCGCGTGACCGTGAGCGAGGACTGCGTGATCGGCGAGCGCTGCCTGCTGCACCCCGGCGTCGTCATCGGCGCCGACGGCTTCGGCATCGCGCCGACGAAGCAGGGCGCCTGGGAGAAGATCGAGCAGCTCGGCGCCGTGCGCATCGGCAATGACGTCGAGATCGGCGCCAACACCTGCATCGACCGCGGCGCCCTGGCCGACACCGTCATCGAGGACGGCGTCAAGCTCGACAACCTGATCCAGGTGGGCCACAACGTCGTCATCGGCAAGCACACCGCCATGGCCGGCTGCGTCGCCGTGGCCGGCAGTGCCCGCATCGGCGCACACTGCACCATCGGCGGCAAGAGCGGCATCGTGGGCCACCTCACCATCGCCGACCACGTGCACGTGGGCGCCATGTCGCTCGTGAGCCGCTCCATCAGCCAACCCGGCCAGTACGCCGGCGTGTTCCCCCTGGACGACAAGTCCTCCTGGGAGCGCAACGCCGCCACCCTCCGCCAGCTGTCCACGCTGCGCGATCGCATCAAGGCGCTGGAAAAAGCCCTCGCCGCCACCCCGAAGAACACACCATGATGGACATCCACCAGATCCTCAAGCAACTGCCGCACCGCTACCCCATCCTGCTGGTGGACCGCGTCCTCAGCATCGAGAAGGGCCAGCGCATCGTCGCCCTCAAGAACGTCACCATCAACGAGCCGTTCTTCACTGGCCACTTCCCGCACCGCCCGGTGATGCCGGGCGTGCTGATGCTCGAGGCCCTGGCCCAGGCCGCGGCGCTGCTGTCGTTCGACACCCAGGGCGTCACGCCCGACGACAAGACCGTCTACTACTTCGCCGGCATCGACGGCGCCCGCTTCAAGCGCCCGGTGGAGCCGGGCGACCAGCTCACGCTCGACGTGACCCTGGAGCGCGCCAAGGCCGGCATCTTCAAGTTCAAGGGCACGGCCCGCGTGGGAGATGAGGTGGCCTGCGAGGCCGAACTCATGTGCACCATGCGCCGCATCGCCTGACCGGAGGGCCGCGCGTGCAGGGCCAGATCCATCCCACCGCCATCGTTGCCGAAGGCGCCCAGGTCGACCCGTCGGTGTCGATCGGGCCGTACAGCGTCATCGGCCCCCATGTGAAGATCGGCGCGGGCACCACCGTGGGCCCGCACTGCGTCATCGAGGGCCACACCACCATCGGCCGCGACAACCGCATCTTCCAGTTCGCCTCGCTGGGCGCGATCCCGCAGGACAAGAAGTACGCGGGCGAGCCCTGCGAGCTGGTCATCGGCGACCGCAACACCATCCGCGAGTTCGCCACCTTCAACATCGGCTCGCCCGGCGGCGGCGGCGTCACCCGCATCGGTGACGACAACTGGCTCATGGCCTACGTGCACATCGCGCACGACTGCATCGTCGGCAACAAGGTGATCTTCGCCAACAACTCGCAGCTCGCCGGCCACGTCGAGGTGGGCGACTGGGTGATCCTGGGCGGCTTCACCGTGGTCCACCAGTTCGTGCGCATCGGCGCGCACGGCATGACGGCCATGTGCTCGCTGCTGTTCGCGGACCAGCCCCCCTTCGTCATGAGCCAGGGCCAGCCGGCCGGCGCCCGCTCGATGAACTTCGAGGGCCTGCGCCGCCGCGGCTTCTCGGCCGAGCGCATCGCGGCGGTCAAGGGCATGCACAAGGCGCTGTACCGCGACGGCCTGACCCTGGCCCAGGCCCAGGAGCGCATCGCCGGCCTGGTGGCCAAGACGCCCGAGTCACAGCCCGACGTCGACATGATGCTGGGCTTCCTGCAGGGCGTGGACCCGCAGCGAGGCATCGTCCGATGAACCTGAAGGTCGGGATGGTTGCCGGCGAGGTCTCCGGTGACCTCCTGGCCGGACTCCTGCTCCAGGGCCTGAACGCCCGCTGGCCGGGCCTGCAGGCCTACGGCATCGGCGGCCCGCACATGGCGAAGCAGGGCTTCCAGGCCCTGTGGCCGCACGAGAAGCTGGCGGTACGCGGGTACATCGAGGTGCTGCGGCACTACCGCGAGATCGTCGGCATCCGCGAGCAGCTCGCGCAGCGCCTGCTGGCCGACCGGCCGCCCCTGTTCATCGGCGTCGACGCGCCCGACTTCAACCTCGACCTGGAAGCGCGCCTGCGGGCCGCCGGCATCCGCACCGTGCACTTCGTCTGCCCCTCGATCTGGGCCTGGCGGGCCGGCCGCGTCGAGAAGATCCGCCGCAGCGCCGACCACGTGCTGTGCATCTTCCCCTTCGAGCCCGCCCTGCTGGCGAAGCACGGCATCCCCGCCACCTACGTGGGCCACCCCCTGGCCAACGTGATCCCGCAGGTGCCCGACCGCGCCGCCGCCCGCCGCGCGCTGGGCCTGGGGGAGGGCGACGAGGTGCTGGCCGTGCTTCCCGGCAGCCGCGGCTCCGAGGTCAAGTACCTGGCCGAGGTGTTCTTCCAGGCGGCGCGCCGCGTCCAGCAGGCCCGCCCCGGCCTGAAGCTGGTCGTGCCCGCGATCCCGCGGCTGCGGCCTGCCATCGAGGCGGCGGCCCGCCGCGCCGGCTTGTCGCAGGGCCTGACGATCCTCGACGGCCAGTCGCACGCCGCGCTGGCCGCCTGCGACCTCACCCTCATCGCCAGCGGCACCGCCACCCTGGAGGCCGCCCTGTTCAAGCGGCCCATGGTCATCGGCTACCGCATGAACGCCCTCAGCTGGCAGATCATGAAGCGCCAGGCGCTGCAGCCCTGGGTGGGCCTGCCCAACATCCTGCTGGAGGACATGGCGGTGCCCGAGCTGCTGCAGCACGCCGCCACCCCCGAGGCCCTGGCGCGCGCGGTGCTCGCCTGGCTGGAGGATCCCGCCCGCCGCGCCGCCGTCGAAGCCCGCTTCGACGACCTGCACCACACCCTGCGGCGCGACACCGCGCAGCTCGCCACCGATGCCATCGCCCAGGTCCTCCAAGGCTAGCCGGCCCGCCGTCGTCCAGGCCTCGCTCGACTGGGACCCGGTCGGCCTGGTCGCCGGCGTCGACGAGGCCGGCCGCGGCCCGCTGGCCGGCCCGGTGGTGGCCGCTGCCGTGATCCTGGACGACACGAAGCCCATCGCCGGCCTGGCGGACTCCAAGGCGCTCACCGCCCTCAGGCGCGAGCGCCTGTACGACGAGATCCGCGCCAAGGCCCTGTGCTGCAGCATCGCCGAGGCCTCGGTGGAGGAGATCGCCCGCCTGAACATCCTGCATGCCACGATGCTGGCCATGCAG
The DNA here is from genome assembly GCF_042675325.1 of Ramlibacter sp. GCM10027632. Classification (NCBI taxonomy): domain Bacteria; kingdom Pseudomonadati; phylum Pseudomonadota; class Betaproteobacteria; order Burkholderiales; family Comamonadaceae; genus Ramlibacter; species Ramlibacter sp. GCM10027632. The sequence continues at coordinate 204,923 of NZ_JBHTGW010000007.1, forward strand.
CGCGCGGTGGAGGGCCTGCGCCTGAAGCCGGTCAAGGTGCTGGTGGACGGCAACCGCCTGCCCCGGCTGGACATGCTGTCCGAGGCCATCGTCGGCGGCGACGCCAAGGTGGCCGCCATCAGCGCGGCCTCCATCCTGGCCAAGGTGCACCGGGACCGCTGGTGCCTGGCCCTGCACGAGCAATACCCCCAGTACGGTTTCGCCGCCCACAAGGGCTACGGCACCGCCGAACACCTGCAGGCCCTGCGCGCGCACGGCGCCTGCCCCCAGCACCGGCGCGGCTTCGCCCCGGTGGATGCCGCCATCGCGGCGTCGACCGCCGCGGCCGCGAAGGCCGTCCCCCATGCCGCCGCCACCCGCGAGGCCCCCACGCCATGACCGAACCTGCCGGCCCGACCCGCATCACCTCGCGTGACAACCCCTGGCTCAAGTCGCTGCGCCGCCTCGCGCAGGACGGCGCCGGCTACCGGCGCGCCGGCCAGGTCTGGCTGGAGGGTGACCACCTGTGCCGGGCGCTGCTGGCGCGCGGCCAGCGCCCCGAGGTGGCGGTGTTCGCCGAGAGCCTGTGGCCCAGCGCCCCGCCCGAGTGGACCGGCGCCGCGCCGAAGAACGTGGTCCTGCCCGACGCCGTCTTCAGCAGCCTCAGCGGCCTGGAGTCGCCGGCGCGCATGGGCTTCGTGATGGCCCTGCCCGCCGACCCCGCGCTCGACCCGCAGGCACCCACCGTCGTCCTGGACCGGGTGCAGGATGCCGGCAACGTCGGCGCCATCCTGCGCTGCGCCTCGGCCTTCGGCTTCCGCCAGGTCGTCGCCCTCAAGGGCACGGCGGCCCTGTGGGCGCCCAAGGTGCTGCGCGCCGGCATGGGCGCGCACTTCGGCCTGCACCTGATCGAGTCCGCCGGGCCGCAGCTGCTGGAGGACCTGCGGGTGCCCCTGATCACCACCAGCTCGCACCAGGGCGAGCTGCTGCATCGCGCGCAGCTGCCCTGGCCCTGCGCCTGGGCGCTGGGCCACGAAGGGCAGGGCGTGGGCCCCGAGGTGCAGGCGCGGGCGGCGATGTCGGTGCGCATCATCCAGCCCGGGGGCGAGGAGTCGCTGAACGTGGCCACCGCCGCCGCGATCTGCCTGCATGCCAGTGCCGCGGCGGCCGCGATTTAAGCCCTTTCCCTCTACGGGTAAGCCCCGAGCAAGGCTATAATCAGGGGCTTTCCTGCAAACCCCGTACGCCTAGCGCAGTCGCAGCTCCTCCCCTGAACAAAAGCAACACCGAGAGTGCGCTCTCGACCGCGTTTGGGCGTACCCGTCACCACCCGGAGAACCCAGTGCTTTTGTCTCAACAGGCGTCCAAGCCTTCCGCCATCCTGGCGCTCGCAGACGGCACGGTCTTTATCGGCACTTCGATCGGAGCCACCGGCTCCACCACCGGCGAAGTCGTGTTCAACACGTCCCTCACCGGTTACCAGGAAATCCTCACCGACCCCAGCTACTGCCGGCAGATCGTCACGCTGACGTATCCGCACATCGGCAACTACGGCGTCAACGGCGAGGACATCGAAGCCGACAAGGTCCATGCCGCAGGCCTCATCATCCGTGACCTGCCCTTGGTCGCCTCGAACTTCCGCAGCACCGAGACCCTCTCCGAGTACCTGCGTCGCGAGAACACCGTCGCCATCGCCGACATCGACACCCGCAAGCTGACCCGCCTGCTGCGCACCTCCGGCGCCCAGAACGGCTGCATCCTGGGCCTGGCCGCCGGCGAGGCCGTCACCCAGGCGAAGATCGACGAAGCCGTCGCAGCCGCCCAGGCTGCGCCCTCCATGTCCGGCCTCGACCTTGCCAAGGTGGTCTCCACCGCCAAGGGCTACGAGTGGACCGAGACCGAGTGGCAGCTCGGCGCCGGCTACGGCAAGCTGGAGAACCCGCGCTACCACGTGGTGGCCTATGACTTCGGCGTCAAGAGGAACATCCTGCGCATGCTGGCCGAGCGTGGCTGCAAGATCACCGTGGTGCCCGCGCAGACCCCGGCCGCCGAGGTGAAGAAGCTCGATCCGGACGGCGTGTTCCTGTCCAACGGTCCCGGCGACCCGCAGCCCTGCGACTACGCGATCGAGGCCACGCGCGAGCTGGTCGAGGCGGGCTACCCCACCTTCGGCATCTGCCTGGGCCATCAGATCCTGGCCCTGGCCTCCGGCGCCAAGACCTTCAAGATGAAGTTCGGCCACCACGGCGCCAACCACCCCGTCAAGGACCTGGACAACGGCCGCGTGAGCATCACCAGCCAGAACCACGGCTTCGCGGTCGACGAAAAGACCCTGCCGGCCCACCTGCGCGCCACCCATGTGAGCCTGTTCGACGGCACGCTGCAGGGCCTGGCCCGCACCGACAAGCCGGCGTTCTGCTTCCAGGGCCACCCCGAAGCATCCCCCGGTCCGCACGACATCGGCTACCTGTTCGACAGGTTCACCGCCCTCATGGACCAAGCGAAGAAGTAAGCCATGGCCAAGCGCACAGACATCAAGAGCATCCTCATCATCGGCGCCGGCCCGATCATCATCGGCCAGGCGTGCGAATTCGACTACTCCGGCGTGCAGGCCTGCAAGGCCCTGCGCGAGGAGGGTTACAAGGTCATCCTGATCAACAGCAACCCCGCGACGATCATGACCGACCCGGCCACGGCCGACGTCACCTACATCGAGCCCATCACGTGGCAGACGGTCGAGAAGATCATCGCCAAGGAGCGCCCGGACGCCATCCTGCCCACCATGGGCGGCCAGACCGCGCTGAACTGCGCGCTGGACCTGTGGCGCCACGGCGTGCTGGCCAAGTACAAGGTGGAACTGATCGGCGCCACGCCCGAGGCCATCGACAAGGCCGAAGACCGCCAGAAGTTCAAGCAGGCCATGACCAAGATCGGCCTGGGCTCGGCGCGCTCGGGCATCGCCCACAGCATGGAAGAGGCCTGGGCGGTGCAGAAGCATGTGGGCTTCCCCACCGTCATCCGCCCCAGCTTCACCCTGGGCGGCACGGGCGGCGGCATTGCCTACAACCCTGAAGAGTTCGAGACCATCTGCAAGCGCGGCCTGGAGGCCTCGCCCACCAACGAGCTGCTGATCGAAGAGTCGCTGCTGGGTTGGAAGGAGTACGAGATGGAAGTGGTCCGCGACAAGGCGGACAACTGCATCATCGTGTGCTCGATCGAGAACCTGGACCCCATGGGCGTGCACACCGGTGACTCCATCACCGTGGCCCCGGCGCAGACGCTGACCGACAAGGAATACCAGATCATGCGCAACGCCTCGCTGGCGGTGCTGCGCGAGATCGGCGTGGACACCGGCGGCTCCAACGTGCAGTTCTCCATCAACCCGAAGGACGGTCGCATGATCGTCATCGAGATGAACCCGCGCGTGTCGCGTTCGTCCGCGCTGGCCTCCAAGGCCACGGGCTTCCCCATCGCCAAGGTCGCGGCCAAGCTGGCCGTGGGCTACACGCTCGACGAGCTGCGCAACGAGATCACCGGCGGCGCGACCCCGGCGAGCTTCGAGCCCTCGATCGACTACGTGGTCACCAAGATCCCGCGCTTCGCCTTCGAGAAGTTCCCCACCGCCGACAGCCGCCTGACCACGCAGATGAAGTCCGTGGGCGAGGTGATGGCCATGGGCCGCACCTTCCAGGAAAGCTTCCAGAAGGCCCTGCGCGGCCTGGAAGTGGGCGTGGACGGCATGAACGAGAAGACCCAGGACCGCGAGACGCTGGAAAAGGAACTGGGCGAGCCCGGTCCCGAGCGCATCTGGTACGTGGGCGACGCCTTCGCCATGGGCCTGTCGGTGGACGAGGTGTACGACCTCACCAAGATCGACAAGTGGTTCCTGGTGCAGATCGAGGAGATCGTCAAGCTCGAGCTGGAGATGGACAAGCTCGCCGCCGAGAAGGGCGAGGGCGCGCTGGCTTCCCTGGACGCCACCACGCTGCGCATGTTGAAGCGCAAGGGCTTCTCCGACCGCCGCCTGGCCAAGCTGCTCAAGACCACCGACAAGGCCGTGCGCGAGCAGCGCAAGGCGCTGAACGTGCGCCCCGTGTACAAGCGCGTGGACACCTGCGCCGCCGAGTTCGCCACCAACACCGCCTACATGTACTCCACGTACGAGGACGAGTGCGAGGCCGAGCCGACGAACAAGAAGAAGATCATGGTCCTCGGCGGCGGCCCCAACCGCATCGGCCAGGGCATCGAGTTCGACTACTGCTGCGTCCATGCGGCCCTCGCCATGCGCGAGGACGGCTACGAGACCATCATGGTCAACTGCAATCCCGAGACCGTGTCGACCGACTACGACACCTCCGACCGCCTGTACTTCGAGCCGCTGACGCTGGAAGACGTGCTGGAGATCGTGGACAAGGAAAAGCCGGCCGGCGTGATCGTGCAGTACGGCGGCCAGACCCCGCTGAAGCTGGCCCTGGGCCTGGAGCGCGAGGGCGTGCCCATCATCGGCACCAGCCCGGACATGATCGACGCCGCGGAAGACCGCGAGCGCTTCCAGAAGCTGCTGCATGAGCTCAAGCTCAAGCAGCCGCCCAACGCCACGGCCCGTACCGAGGCCGAGGCGCTGGAGAAGGCCGCTGCCCTGGGCTACCCCCTGGTGGTGCGCCCCAGCTACGTGCTGGGCGGCCGCGCGATGGAGATCGTGCACGAGCAGCGTGACCTGGAGCGCTACATGCGCGAGGCCGTGAAGGTGTCCAACGACTCCCCCGTGCTGCTGGACCGCTTCCTGAACGACGCCATCGAATGCGACGTGGACTGCCTGTCCGACGGCACGCAGACCTTCATCGGCGGCGTGATGGAGCACATCGAGCAGGCCGGCGTGCACTCGGGCGACTCCGCCTGCTCGCTGCCCCCGTACTCGCTGGCCCAGGCCACCGTGGACGAGATCAAGCGCCAGACCGCCGCCATGGCCAAGGCCCTGAACGTGGTCGGCCTGATGAACGTGCAGTTCGCCATCCAGCATGTGGACGGCCAGGACGTGATCTACGTGCTGGAAGTCAACCCGCGCGCCTCGCGTACCGTGCCCTTCGTCTCCAAGGCCACCGGCATCCAGCTGGCCAAGGTGGCGGCACGCTGCATGGCCGGCCAGTCGCTGGCCGCGCAGGGCATCAGCGGTGAAGTGACCCCGCCGTACTTCAGCGTCAAGGAAGCCGTGTTCCCGTTCGTGAAGTTCCCGGGCGTGGACACCATCCTGGGCCCGGAGATGAAGTCCACCGGCGAGGTGATGGGCGTGGGCAAGACCTTCGGCGAAGCCTTCGTCAAGAGCCAGCTGGGCGCCGGCACCCGCCTGCCGCGTCCGCGCAACGCCGACGGCACGTCCACCGGCAAGGTCTTCCTCACGGTGAAGAACGGCGACAAGCCGCGCGCCGTGGAAGTGGCCCGCGAGCTGGCCAAGATGGGCTTCGAGCTGGTCGCCACCAAGGGCACCGCCGCCGCCATCACCGCCGCCGGCATCGCCTGCGGCACGGTGAACAAGGTGACCGAAGGCCGCCCGCACGTGGTCGACATGCTGAAGAACAACGAGATCGTGATGGTGGTGAACACCGTGGAGGAGCGCCGCAACGCGATCGCCGACTCCCGCGCCATCCGCACCTCGGCGCTGCTGGCCCGCGTGACCACCTTCACCACCATCGCCGGCGCCGAAGCCGCGGTGGAAGGCATGAAGTACATGGACAACCTGGACGTGTACTCGGTGCAGGAGCTGCACGCGCAGCTGGCCTGATCCCCACGCCCCGAGGCGGCCGAGGCCGCGGTCAGGTTCCCCTCTGGAGGGGACCGGCCGCGGCCTCTTTCTCTTTCAGGCGGGCGATGCGCGCATCGAGGGCTGCCTGTTCCTCGAGGTTGAGCCCCTTGCGGTCACCGCGGTCGGCCCAGGCGTGCGCGCGGGCCTGCTCGATGGCCTGGGCGAGGCCTGGAGCCATGAGCCCGGGCTGCTCGGGCTCCCCAGGCTCCGGGACAGCGGGCGCCAGGGGCTGTGAGGGCGCGGGGCGGGGCGGGGCCGGCGGGACGATCTGCGCCAAATCCTTCGCGATCTGGGCCTCGCTGCCTCCAGTGGCTCGCAGCACCAGCACCCAGGCTTCGGTGAGGGCTTCGCGCAGGGCATCGTTGATGCGGGGCTGGAGCAGCTGCCCGAGCCGGCGCAGGTAGGCCCGCGCGGCCTGCCGGTCGGCGGCGGGCAGGTCCATGCGCGCGCGCAGGGCGATCAGGCGGCCGAGGTACTGCACCGCGCTCGGCTCGAGCCGCTGCGGGTGCGTCGACACCAGCCCCAGCAGGGTGGTCACGAGGCGCTTCCAGTCGGCCTTCGCGAGGCCGTCGGCCTCCACCGGCGCGCCGTGCAGCATGGCCAGGGTCGCCGCGATGTGGTGCGCCGTGTAGCGACTCAGCAGGTTGAAGCAGCTCGGGAGCCGAGCCTGCGGGCGCTCGGCCAGGACGGGTGCCAGGAAGTGCCCGAAGGTGGCGTCGAACAGGGGCAGCTGCAGGACATCCAGCAGGCACTGCCAGCCGCGGTCCCGGTCCAGCGCGGACCAGGCTGGCACCGGCGCCCGCAGCTCTGTCCGGAAGGGCGCGATCAGCCGACCCACCACCTTCAGCAGCACCCGCTCGGAAGGGGGACGACCCTGGGCCGTGTTCTCCTTCAGCTGCGCGGCCACCGAGGCGGCCAGCAGCACGAGGGCGTGGGCACACTGGGGCACGTCGATGCGGCCCTCCTGCAGGAGCGTCATCAGCGCCTCCTGCAGCAGCTTGATCCGGCCCGGGACCATGCGCTCCCAGGGCATCGCGGCGCTGCGTCCGAGCCGGGCGATGGCCTGGGCCACCTCGACCCCGGTGATGTGGCGGTCGTGGCCCGGCTCGTCTTCCGACTGCAGCGAGGCGGCCGTGCGCAGGCTGTCGATCGTGGCGCGGGTGGCGTCGTCGCTCAGCGCATGCCGGTTGCTCCGCTGCACGACGCGCTCGAGTTGCTCCTTGCGGGAGAGCCCGGCGGCCGCCACGCGCCGGGGCTCGTCCTCGGCCAGGGCCCACAGCCGCAGCTCCTTGCGGACCACGAGCGTGAGGGTGATGAGCCCGAGGGCCACGAGCGCCGGGGTCTCGCCCGCGCTGGGCAGGTAGCCTTGGTCCTGGAGCGCCATGACGCTGCCGGCGAGGGTGGCCAGGCACAGCAGCGATGCCCCGAGCTCCATGGACGCCATCGCCCCCTCGGGCGTGCTGTACGGGTCGGGCACGCCGATCACGGGGCCCGAGGGCAGCGACTTGACGTCGTGGCCGGCCCAGGTGCGGGGGGCGGGGCCGGCCGCAGGCTGGGGCGGTGCGTGCTTGTGGTCGCGGGCGGGCAGGGCGCCCTGGAAAGGGTTGGATGATGTCTTGGCAGGGGTCATGGGCCCCTCAGTAACCGCCTCACCCCCGGGCTCCCCTCTCGATTTCGGCATAATTCGCCCATTCGACCGCCGGCTGGCAACACCGGCGGTTTCGCTTTTGGACCTCCCCCGACACCCTCAGACCATGGCCACCATCCCCATCACCAAGCGCGGCGCCGAGAAGCTCAAGGCCGAACTCCACAAGCTCAAGACCGTGGACCGCCCCTGGGTGATCAACGCGATCGCCGAGGCCCGCGCCCAGGGCGACCTCTCCGAGAACGCCGAGTACGAAGCGGCCAAGGACCGCCAGGGCTTCATCGAAGGCCGCATCCAGGAAGTCGAGGGCAAGCTCTCGGCCGCGCAGGTCATCGACCCCGCGGCGCTGGATGCCGGCGGCAAGGTCGTCTTCGGCGCGACCGTGCTGCTGGTGGACGAGAAGACCGGTGACGAGGTCACCTACCAGATCGTTGGCGAGGACGAGGCCGACCTGAAGCTGGGCCTGATCAACATCTCCAGCCCCATCGCCCGCGCCCTGATCGGCAAGGAGGAGGGCGACATCGCCGAGGTGCAGGCGCCCGGCGGCATCAAGCACTACGAAGTGGTGGCGGTCAAGTACATCTGATCGCGGACCGGCCCATGGACTGGCGCGCACGCCTCGGCCTCTTCGCCGCCGCCCTCTGGTGGGGCAGCCTCACCGCCATCGGCGCGTGGGCCGTGCCCTTGCTGTTCGTGCACCTGCCCACGCCGGCCCTGGCCGGCCAGACCGCGGCGCGCCTGTTCACCGCCCAGACCTGGGTGGCCCTGGGCTGCGGCGCGGTGCTGATGGCGGTCGCCCGGCAGTCCGCCGCGCGCGAGGAGCGCGAGGCCTCTCCCATGGCCTGGGCGAACGGCGCCCTGGCCTGGGTGGTGGCCGGGGTGCTGCTGGCGTTGCTGTCGGAGTTCGCGGTGGCCCCGCGCATCGTGGCGCGCGAGAACCTCAGGTTGTGGCACTCGCTGGGCAGCGCGATGTTCGCGCTCCAGTGGGTGTGCGCCGGGGCGGCGCTGTGGAAGCTGGCGGGGGCGGGCCGTGCCGATGAGGCCGCCCCGCGTGCCGGGGCCTAGGGTCCCTGGGGCTCAGCCCAGGCGGCCCTTCTTCACGGATTTCTGCTTGGGCTTGGCCCGCTTGACCTGGCCGCCCGGGGTCAGGCGCTGGTTGCCCAGCACGCGCACGGTGCGCACCTCGGGCCGCTGGCCGCCGCGCTTGCTGTACTTCAGGACCTTGAAGTCCCGCGGGCCGGCCTTGCGGTCCTCGTCCTCGCCGCGGGTCTTCTCGGGCATGGGGCGCCACAGCACGAGGAGCTTGCCAATGTGCTGGATGGGGGCGGCGTTGAGTTCGTCGGCCAGTTGCTGGTAGATGGCCTCACGGGCGGCGCGGTCGTCGCCGAGCACGCGGACCTTGATCAGGCCGTGGGCGTTGAGGGCGGCGTCGGTCTCTTTCTTGACCGCGGGCGTGAGGCCGTCGTTGCCGATCATGACCACGGGGTCGAGGTGGTGGGCGTCGGCGCGATGCGCCTTGCGCTCGGCGATGGAAAGTTCAATTGCGGGCATGGACCGTATTATCGGTGCCCAGGAAGTAATCAATGAAGGTCAAGACCAACAGCAAGAAGGTGAACAAGGCGTGGCTGAACGACCACGTCAACGACCCGTGGGTCAAGCTCGCCCAGAAGGAGGGCTACCGCGCCCGCGCCGCCTACAAGCTGCGGGAGATCGACGAGACCCTGGGGCTGATCAAGCCCGGCCACCTGGTGGTGGACCTGGGCTCCACGCCCGGCGCCTGGAGCCAGTACGTGCGCCGCAGGCTCTCGCCCTCGGGCGCCGCGGTGGGCGAGTTGAACGGCACCATCATCGCGCTGGACATCCTGCCGATGGAGCCGATCGAGGGGGTGACCTTCCTGCAGGGGGACTTCCGCGAGCCCGAGGTGCTGCAGCGCCTGGAGGAGGCGGTGGGCGGCCGCAAGGCCGACGTGGTGGTCTCGGACATGGCCCCCAACCTCTCCGGCATCGAGACCTCCGACGCGGCCCGCATCTCGCACCTGGTGGAACTGGCGGTCGAATTCGCCCAGGCCCACCTCAAGCCCGAAGGCGCCCTTGTGACGAAAGTATTCCATGGCAGCGGCTACAGCCAGCTCGTGAAGTTGTTCAAGGAAACTTTCCGGGTGGTCAAGCCTCTGAAACCCAAGGCCTCGCGGGACAAGTCCTCCGAGACCTTCCTTGTGGGCATCGGCCTGAAGGCGCCACGCTGACCCCGCGGGGGGAAGCCACATCCCTATGGCGGTCGTAGCCAATCTGTATCGGCCGCCGACTTGAAACCCCTAGAATGGGGCTCAACTGCCCCTGGCGCCACCCTGGCGCGCGTTCCCGGAGACTGAGTTGAACAATCAGTGGTTTTCGAAAGTAGCCGTGTGGCTGGTGATCGCCCTCGTGCTTTTCACCGTATTCAAGCAATTCGACACGCGCGGCGCGGCCGGCGCCAGTGTCATGGGTTACTCCGACTTCCTCGAGGAGGTCAAGGGCAAACGCATCAAGAACGCCGTCATCCAGGAGGGCCAGGGCGGCACCGAGATCGTGGCCGTCACCACCGACGACCGCAAGATCCGCACCAACGCCACCTACCTGGACCGCGGCCTGGTCGGTGACCTGATCAGCAACGGCGTCAAGTTCGATGTCAAGCCGCGCGAGGAGGGCTCCCTCCTCATGACCCTGCTGGTCTCCTGGGGCCCCATGCTGCTGCTGATCGGCGTGTGGGTGTACTTCATGCGCCAGATGCAGGGCGGCGGCAAGGGCGGCGCCTTCAGCTTCGGCAAGAGCAAGGCGCGCATGCTCGACGAGAACAACAACCAGGTCACCTTCGCCGACGTCGCCGGCTGCGACGAGGCCAAGGAGGAAGTCAAGGAAGTCGTGGACTTCCTGAAGGACCCGCAGAAGTTCCAGAAGCTGGGCGGCCGCATCCCCCGCGGCCTGCTGCTGGTCGGCCCCCCCGGCACCGGCAAGACGCTGCTGGCCAAGGGCATCGCCGGCGAGGCCAAGGTGCCGTTCTTCAGCATCTCGGGCTCCGACTTCGTCGAGATGTTCGTCGGCGTGGGCGCGGCCCGCGTGCGCGACATGTTCGAGAACGCCAAGAAGAACGCGCCCTGCATCATCTTCATCGACGAGATCGACGCCGTCGGCCGCCAGCGTGGCGCCGGCCTGGGCGGTGGCAACGACGAGCGCGAGCAGACCCTCAACCAGATGCTGGTGGAGATGGACGGCTTCGAGACCAACCTGGGCGTGATCGTGGTGGCCGCCACCAACCGCCCCGACATCCTGGACGCCGCCCTGCTGCGCCCGGGCCGCTTCGACCGCCAGGTCTACGTGCAGCTGCCCGACATCCGCGGGCGCGAGCAGATCCTGAACGTCCACATGCGCAAGGTGCCGATCGGCACCGACGTCAATGCCAGCGTGATCGCCCGCGGCACGCCCGGCATGTCCGGCGCCGACCTGGCCAACCTGTGCAACGAGGCCGCCCTGATGGCCGCCCGCCGCAATGCCCGCGTCGTCGAGATGCAGGACTTCGAGAAGGCCAAGGACAAGATCTTCATGGGCCCCGAGCGCAAGAGCATGGTCATGCCCGAGGAGGAGCGCCGCAACACGGCCTACCACGAGGCCGGCCACGCCCTGATCGGCAAGCTGCTGCCCAAGTGCGACCCGGTGCACAAGGTCACCATCATCCCGCGCGGCCGCGCGCTGGGCGTGACCATGAGCCTGCCCGAGAAGGACCGCTTCAGCTACGACCGCGACTACATGCTGAACCAGATCAGCATGCTGTTCGGCGGCCGCATCGCCGAGGAGGTCTTCATGAACCAGATGACCACCGGCGCTTCCAACGACTTCGAGCGGGCCACCAACCTGGCGCGCGACATGGTCATGAAGTACGGCATGTCCGAGGCGCTGGGCCCCATGGTCTACGCCGAGAACGAAGGCGAGGTGTTCCTGGGCCGATCGGTGACCAAGACCACCAACATGAGCGAGAGCACCATGCAGAAGGTGGACTCCGAGGTGCGCCGCATCATCGACGAGCAGTACGCCCTGGCCCGCCGCCTCATCGAGGAGCACCAGGACAAGATGCACGCCATGGCCAAGGCCCTGCTGGAGTGGGAGACCATCGACGCCGAGCAGCTGGACGACATCATGGCCGGCAAGCCCCCGCGCCCGCCCAAGGACTTCACGCCGCGCACGCCCACCTCGGGCGGCGACTCCGGCGGCGGCTCCGCGGTCAGCACCGACCCGAGCCCGGCGGCGCCCACCACCGCCTGACCCGCGCAAGCCCTGTTTCCAAACGGCCCCGGCAGACACACCTGCCGGGGCTTTTTGCTTCCAGACTGGGCGCATGCAGGTCCTCAGACTCGCGGCGGGCATCCTGCGCGCCGAGGTGGCGCCCCTGGCCGGCGGCTCGATCGCCGGCTTCTGGAGCGTCGCCGGCCACCAGGGGCGCATCGACTGGCTGCGCCCGGCCTCGCACGAGGCGCTGGTGCGGCGCGACCCGCTGGGCCTGTCCAGCTTTCCCCTGGTGCCGTTCTGCAACCGCATCCGCCAGGGGCGCGCGCATTTCGAGGGGCGCGACATCCGCCTGCCGCCCAACCACCCGGCGCAGCCCTCGCCGCACCCGCTGCACGGCATCGGCTGGCGCCAGCCCTGGACGGTGCAGGCCCAGTCGGACGACGCGGTCGAGCTCGCGCTGGAGGTGCCCGCCAGCCCGGCCTGGCCCTGGCACTTCGCCGCCACCCAGCGCATCGCGCTGGAAGGCGATGGCCTCTCGGTCTGGCTGGAGGCCCGCAGCCTGGACGAGGCCGCCATGCCCCTGGGGCTGGGCCACCACCCGTACTTCCCGCACCGTCCCGGCACGCGGCTGCAGGCGGCCTGCGCGGCGATGTGGGCCACCGACGCCGAGGTCATGCCGACCCGGCTCGAGACTGCGGGCGCGGTGGACCGGCTGCGCGAGGGCGTGCGGCTGTCCGAGCTGGTCCTGGACAACAACTTCACCGGCTGGGACCGCGCGGCCCGCATCGACTGGCCGGCCGACGCCCAGGGGCCGGCGCGGCACCTGCTGCTGCAGGCCGACGCGGGCCTGGACTACTTCGTCGTCTACAGCCCGGCCGGCACCGGGCACTTCTGCGCCGAGCCGGTCAGCCAGTGCACCGACTGGCTCAACCTCCTGGAGCGCTACGGGCCCGGCCCGCTCGGCGGCACGCGGCTGGCGCCGGGGGCGCGGCAGGCGGTGGGCATGCGGCTGCTGCCGCGGGTGGACGCCTGAAGGCCTGCGCCCGGAGGTGCCGGGGGCCGGGGACCGCCCAAGAGGCTGGTGGACAATCGCGGCCATGCAAGCCTCCGCAGGACCCTACTGGCAGACCTCCCGCTACCGCATCGACCTGTCCCGCCCGCGGGTCATGGGCATCGTCAACCTCACCCCCGACTCCTTCTCCGACGGCGGCCGCAACGCTTCGGCCGCGGCCGGCATCCGCCACTGCGTGCAGCTGGTGGAGGAGGGCGCCGACCTCCTGGACCTGGGCGCCGAGTCCACCCGCCCCGGCTCGCCGCCGGTGCCGCTGGACGAGGAGCTGGCCCGCCTGCTGCCGGTGCTGCGCGAGGCGGTGGCCCTGGGCGTGCCGGTCTCGGTGGACACCTACAAGCCCGAGGTGATGCGCGAGGCGCTCCAGCTCGGCGCCGACATCGTCAACGACATCTGGGCGCTGCGCCGGCCCGGCGCGCTCGATGCCGTGGCGGACCACCCGGCCTGCGGCGTCTGCCTGATGCACATGCACGGCGAGCCCACCACCATGCAGCTGGCGCCCATGGCCGGCGACCCGCTGCCCCCGGTGCGCGCGATGCTGCTCGAGGCCACCCGGGCCCTGGCCGCGCGCGGCGTGGCGGCCGGCCGCATCGCCTGGGACCCGGGCATCGGCTTCGGCAAGACCCCGGCCCAGAACTTCGCGCTGCTGGCCCGCCAGGGCGAGCTGCTCGCCGAGGGCCACCCGCTCCTGGTGGGCTGGTCGCGCAAGTCCTCCCTGGGCGCTGCCACCGGCCTGCCGGTGGACCAGCGCCTGGCGCCCAGCGTGGCCGCCGCCCTGCTGGCGGTGGAGCGCGGCGCACGCATCGTGCGCGTGCACGACGTGCGCGAGACGGTGGCGGCGCTGCAGGTGCGCCAGGCCGTCCTCCAACAGGAAGCACAATTCCAGCCATGACCCGCAAATACTTTGGCACCGACGGCATCCGCGGCACCGTGGGCCGCGCGCCCATCACGCCCGACTTCGTCCTGCGCCTGGCCCACGCGGTGGGCCGCGTCCTCAAGCAGTCCGAGTCGCGCCCCACCGTCCTGATCGGCAAGGACACCCGCATCTCCGGCTACATGCTGGAGAGTGCGCTGGAGTCCGGCTTCAACTCCGCGGGCGTCGACGTCGTCCTGCTCGGCCCGCTGCCCACGCCCGGCGTGGCCTACCTCACGCGGGCCCTGCGCGCCAGCCTGGGCGTGGTGATCTCCGCCAGCCACAACCCGTTCGAGGACAACGGCATCAAGTTCTTCAATGCGCTGGGCGCCAAGCTGCCGGACGACTGGGAGCTGGCCGTCGAGGCGGCGCTGGAGGAGGCACCGCAATGGGCCGACTCGGCGAACCTGGGCAAGGCGCGCCGCCTCGACGACGCGGCCGGCCGCTACATCGAGTTCTGCAAGAGCACCTTCGACAGCAACCTCACCCTGCGCCGCACCCGGGTCGTGGTCGATGCCGCCCACGGCGCGGCCTACCACATCGCCCCGCTGGTGTTCCACGAGCTGGGCGCCGAGGTCCACACCATCGGCTGCGCCCCGGACGGCCTGAACATCAACCGCGGCGTGGGCGCCACCCACCCCGAGGCGCTGGTGCAGGCGGTGCGGGAGAAGGGCGCCGACTTCGGCATCGCGCTGGACGGTGACGCCGACCGGCTGCAGCTGGTCGACGGCGAGGGCCGCCTCTACAACGGCGACGAGCTCCTGTACCTGATGGCGGCCGACCGCCTCGCGCGCGGCGAGCCGGTGCCCGGCGTGGTCGGCACCCTCATGACCAACATGGCGGTGGAACTGGCCCTGCGCGATCGCGGCGTGGCGTTCGTGCGCGCCAAGGTCGGCGACCGCTACGTGCTCGAGGAGCTCGAGCGGCGCGGCTGGCTGCTGGGAGGCGAGGGCTCCGGCCACCTGCTGGCGCTGGACAAGCACACCACGGGCGACGGCCTGGTCAGCGCCCTGCAGGTGCTGCAGGCCTGCCGCCGCAGCGGCCGCACGCCGGCGCAGATGCTCGAGGGCGTCACGCTGTTCCCGCAGACCCTGCTGAACGTGCGCCTGCAGCCGGGCCAGGACTGGCAGGCCAGCGCGCCGCTGGCCGAGGCCACACGCGCGGTCGAGGCCCGCCTCGCGGGGCGCGGGCGCATCCTGATCCGCGCCAGCGGGACCGAGCCGGTGCTGCGGGTGATGGTGGAAGCGCCCGATGCGGCCCAGTCGCGCGAGTGCGCGCAGCAACTGGCCGAGGCCGTGCAGGCGGGCTGACGCCTGGAAGACGCGGGGCGCCGGGCCTGCTGCGGCGGATGGCGGCGTCCGAGGCGCCCGCGAACCCCGCCCTCACTTCTCCCAGAACGGCCGTACCTGCGCGAGGTCACGCAGCGCCGCCTGGCTGCGCGCCAGCTGCCGGCGCCGCCGGCGTTCCAGCCACGCCAGGGCGAAGGCGGCGGTCTCGTCGCCGGGCGCCAGGTCGGCGCAGGCCGCGACCGCCACCAGCGTGTCGTTGTAGCGGCCCAGCGCCTCCTGCGCCGGCGCGAGCGCCTCCAGGAACCGCGCCAGCCGGCGGCCGGGGAACAGCGGCGCCGCGCTCTCGGCCAGGTACCGCAGCCGCTTCAGGCGCTTGCGAACCCGGTGCTGCAGCGCGATGTCGAGCTTGCGCAGGCGGTGGCCGTCGTCCAGCACCTGGCGCCACAGCGCCTGCAGGCGCGGGCGCAGCGCGCGGCGCGGCGGGGTGTCGTACTCGTCGCCCGAGCCCAGGGCGTCGGCGCGGGCCAGCAGGGCGAGCAGGGCATCCTGGAACGCCGGGTCGCGGGCCGCCGCCTCGGCGGACGCGGCCTGCGGGGCCTCGGCGCCGCCGGCGGGCGCCTCGGGCACTTCGGGCTCGGGGAAGGAGAACGGCCTGCCGGCGGCAGCCTCGATCCGGTCCTGCAGGCCCCGCAGCACATGCTCGCGATCGCGCTGCGCGCCGAGGATGCGGAAGGACCTCGCCAGCACCTCCTCGTAGCGGCCGCCCTCGGCGGCCAGCGGCGGCCACTCGCGCAGCGCGGTGCGCAGGCGGCGCAGGCCGGTACGCAGCTGGTGCACAGGCTCCTCGTCGGGGCTGCCGGCGGCGACCGCGTCGGCATGGGCGATCACCTGGCCCAGGGCCGCCTCGAGCACGGCGGCAGCCGCGGCGCCGAGCCGGGCGTCCCGCGCATACGCCGGGGCGGCGCCCGGGGCCGGCGGCGCAGGGGCCAGGCCCTGCGCGAGCCGGTGGCCGCGCGCCGCCTTGCTGGCCAGGCTGATCCACAGCCCGTGGCGCTCGCGCCACTTGCGCGCCAGCTGCAGCAGGTCGCCGGTGCTGCCCTCGAGCAACTCGAACTCGATCTCGCGCACCGGCAGGCGCCGCGTCCCGGCGACCAGCTCGCCCTCGTCCAGCGCGATCTCGATGCGGCTGGCGCCTTCGGCGACCTCGCGCACCAGGCGCTCGACGCACACCTCGAAGACCGCCTCCAGCGGCGGCATCGCCTGCCGGGGCGCCAGCCCCAGCGCCTGGCGCAGCGCCGCGCGCACGGCGGGCCGGCGGTGGCGCGCCAGGTCCGGCGCGGGCGCCGGGCCGCCGGCCGGGGCCGCCAGCGCGAGGTTGTCCTCCAGCCGCGCCAGCAGGCCGGTGCCGCCGGCCTTGAGCGTCTGGACCCAGCGCTCGCCCTCGCGCCGCACGCGCAGGGCGATGCCGGCGGCTGCCAGCGCGCGGCCGGGGGTGTCGTGGTAAACCGCATGCAGCGGCAGCCGCCGGGACTGGGCCGGCCGCAGGGACTGGCGCACGCCCTCCCAGGCCTCGGGCGGGACGTGGAGCTTGACCTCCCGCTCGGTCGGCGCGGGGCCGGAGCCGGACGGGTCTCGGGGGTGTGCGGGCATCAGGCGTCCATTGTCGTCGCGGGAGCCCGGGCGCGGGGTCAGTCGTCGCGGCGCCGGGCCACCAGCCAGGTCGCGCCGATCGCGAAGAACGCCAGCAATGCCGCGATCACCCAGAACCCGTGCGCGTCGTCGGCCAGGGGGATGCCGCCCACGTTCATGCCGAACAGGCCGGCGACGATGTTGATCGGCACAGGGCCAGCACTGTCATCACGGTCAGCATGAACACACGATGTCGGTCAGCACGTCGCACTGCTCGTGCAGCAGGTGCTCCAGCAGCACCATCGGCGTGGCCAGCGGCTCGCCGCCCTTGATGCGGGTGCGCAGGGCGTCGATGGACCGCAGCCGCTGCTGCCGGCCGGTGACCACCAGGCCCCGGTCCAGGCAGACCCACAGCGTGGCCAGGTCGCCGGGGTCGTAGTCGAAGTCGAACATCACGTCGTTGACCACGGCCACCAGGCTGTCGGCGTCGCGCTCGACGCGGGTCGAGCGCACGGGGCTGCCCAGCGCCTCGAAGAAACCGTCCGAGACCCGGGCGTGGCGCTCCAGCCAGCGCGCGGCGCCGGCGTGGGCCAGATCGAAGTGCAGCCAGAGGAAGCCGCCGTCGGTACGCCCGTCCCGGCCCTGCGCCAGGCTGCGGGCGGCCCGCGCGGAGTCGATCGTCCGGGCCGGCTGGCCGGGGGCGAACGCGAAGCCGGTGATCAGCCCGGCCTCGTCAGCCCCCCACACCGGCCCGCAGGGCGTGGTGCGAAAGTCCACGGACGATCAGTACCGCTGGGGCACGTGCATCTCCGGCGGCACCGGGTGGCGCTCGTAGTCCTCGTGCCGCACCCGCTGGGGCAGCCGCACCTCGGGGTGGGGCACGTCGCCGTAGGGCACCTGCGCCAGCAGGTGGTCGATGCAGTTCAGGCGCGCCCTCTTCTTGTCGTCGGCCGGGACCACCCACCACGGCGCCTCGGCGATGTGGGTGCGCTCCAGCATGGTCTCCTTGGCGCGGGTGTAGTCCTCCCAGCGCCGGCGCGACTCCAGGTCCATGGGACTGAGCTTCCACTGCTTGAGGGGGTCGTGGATCCGGCTGAGGAAGCGCGAGTGCTGCTCCTCGTCCGAGATCGAGAACCAGTACTTCAGCAGCTGGATGCCCGCGCGCGCCAGCATGCGCTCGAACTCCGGCACCGAGCGGAAGAACTCCTCGTACTGGTCGTCGCTGCAGAAGCCCATGACCTTCTCGACGCCGGCGCGGTTGTACCAGCTGCGGTCGAACAGCACGATCTCGCCGGCCGCCGGCAGGTGCGTGGCGTAGCGCTGGAAGTACCACTGCGTGCGCTCGCGGTCGTTCGGGGCGGGCAGGGCGACCACGCGGCACACCCGCGGGTTCAGGCGCTGCGTGATGCGCTTGATCACGCCGCCCTTGCCGGCGGCGTCGCGGCCCTCGAACAGCACCACCATCTTGTGGCCGGTGGCCACCACCCAGTCCTGCAGGCGCACCAGCTCGCCCTGCAGGCGCAGCAGCTCGCGGAAGTAGGTGCGGCGCTCGCGCTTTTCCTCGGGACTGAGCGCGATCTCGTGGCCGTCCCTGTCGAACGGGCGGTCCTCCAGCTCGAGTTCGAGCTCCTCGTCGTAGCTGTCGATGATGTCGCGCCGGAGGCGGAAATCGGGGTCCAGGGCAGTCATGGCCGGATGCTGGCGGCGCTACGTGACGCCGCCGTGACGCCGCCAGCGCCCCCGGGAGGTCACCGAAATGACACGGGCCTGCCATGCCGGCGTCACGCGCGCCTCCCACACTGCCCGGCACAAACCCAGGAGGTGCAACGTGAAAGAACTCCCGACCCCGACGATGCCGCTGTCGCCGATCTCCCTGCCCCGGGGGTCACTTCACCGTGGCGATCGCCAGCAAGCTGCGGGGGGCCCTGGGGCGATTGCCGTGGCCTGGGCACGCCACCAGGACGAAGTCCGCGAGGCCCAGCGCCTGAGGTTCGACGTCTTCGCCGGCGAGATGGGCGCGCGCCTGAACACGCCGCAGGCCGGGCACGACATCGACCTGTTCGACGACTTCTGCGAGCACCTGCTGGTGCGCGACGAGGCCAGCGGCCAGGTGGTGGGCACCTACCGCGTCCTCACCCCGGCCCAGGCCCGCCGCGTCGGCGGCTTCTACAGCGACGGCGAGTTCGACCTCACCCGCCTGCGCGGCCTGCGCGGTCGCATGGTCGAACTCGGTCGCAGCTGCGTCCATCCCGACCACCGCCACGGCGGCGTGATCCTCGCCCTGTGGGGCGCGCTGGCCGAGTTCATGGTCCGCAACGACCTGGACACCATGATCGGCTGCGCCAGCATCCCCATGCTGCACGAGGGCGTGGTCAGCGGCGATATCGCGGCCAGCATCTGGAAGCAGGTGCAGCGCACCCACCTGGCGCCCATCGAGTATCACGTGCGACCGCGCCTGCCGCTGCCGGTGGACGACCTCGACGGCGACCTGCCGGTGGAGCCGCCCGCCCTGATCAAGGGCTACCTGCGCCTGGGCGCCAAGGTGCTGGGCGCGCCGGCCTGGGACCCGGACTTCAACACCGCGGACCTGCCGATGATGATGCGGATCGGCGACCTGCCGCCCCGTTACCGCAAGCACTTCCTGGGGCGCTGAGCATGCGCGCCGCCTTCGATGCCCTCGCTCCTTTCGCCGCGGGCATCGCGGCGGACGCGGGCGTTGACGCCGCCGGCCACGAACCGGAGCGCCGTCGCTTCCGCGCGGTCTTCATCTCCGACCTGCACCTGGGCACCCCCGGCTGCCAGGCGCAGGCGCTGCTGGCGTTCCTGAAGCACCACACCTGCGAGCACCTGTACCTGGTGGGCGACATCATCGACGGCTGGCAGCTGCGCCGGCGCTGGTACTGGCCCCAGGCCCACAACGACGTGGTGCAGAAGATCCTGCGCAGCGCCCGCAAGGGCACGCGGGTGGTCTACGTGCCCGGCAACCACGACGAATTCGCCCGCCAGTTCGCCGGCCACCCCTTCGGCGGCATCGAGCTGGCGGAGGAGGCCGTGCATGTCACCGCCGACGGCAAGCGGCTGTGGGTGATCCACGGCGACCTGTACGACGGCGTCGTGCAGTACGCCAGGTGGCTGGCCTACCTGGGCGACTCGCTCTACGAGCTGCTTCTCAAGCTCAATCGCCACCTGAATTCGCTGCGCGCCCGCCTCGGGCTGCCGTACTGGTCGATGTCGGCCTACCTGAAGCGCAAGGTCAAGGGCGCGGTCAGCTTCATCAGCGACTTCGAGTCCGCCGTCGCCCAGGAGGCGCGCCGGCGCGGGCACCAGGGCGTGGTCTGCGGCCACATCCACCATGCCGAGATGCGCGACATCGGCGGCATCCTGTACTGCAACGACGGCGACTGGGTCGAGAGCCGTTCGGCGCTGGTCGAACACCATGACGGCCGGCTCGAAATCGTCCACTGGAATTCCCCGGTGCACGCCGCGCCGGCCTGGCGCCCGCACGCGGAGGCGCAGCAGGAGGTCCACCCGTGAGGATCGCCCTGGTCACAGACGCCTGGCTGCCGCAGGTCAACGGCGTGGTGACCACGCTGGTCGAATTGCGCCGCGAGCTGGAGGCCGGGGGGCATGAGGTGCTGGTGGTCGAGCCGCGCCAGTTCCGCACCTGGCCCTGCCCGGGCTACCCCGGGATCGACCTGGCGCTGCGGCCGGGGCGGGCGCTGGCGCAGCGGCTGGACGCGTTCGCGCCCGACGCGATCCACCTGGCCACCGAGGGCCCCCTGGGCTGGGCCGCCCGCCGCTACTGCCTGCGCCGCGGCCTGGCGTTCACGACCGCCTTCCACACCAAGTTCCCGGAGATCCTGCAGGCGGCGCTGCGGGTGCCGCTGTCCTGGGGGTATGCGCTGTTCCGCCGCTTCCACCGGCCCTCCTGCGGCGTGATGGTGCCCACGCAGGGCGTGCTGCGGATGCTGGAGGCGCGCGGCTTCCGCAACCTGCGGACCTGGACGCATGGCGTCGACACCACCCAGTTCCGCTTCCAGCCGCAGCCGTGCGCCTTCGAGGCGCTGGAGGGCGTGGCCCGCCCGGTGAGCCTGTTCGTCGGCCGGGTCTCGTACGAGAAGAACATCGAGGCCTTCCTGCGCCTGCCCCTGCCCGGCACCAAGGTGGTGGCCGGCGTCGGGCCGCTGGAGGCGCGCCTGAAGGCCCGCCACCCGCAGGTGAAATGGGTCGGCGTGCTGGCGCGCGACGAGCTGGCACGCCTCTACGGCGCGGCGGACCTGTTCGTCTTTCCGAGCCGCAGCGACACCTTCGGCCTGGTGATGTGCGAGGCGATGGCCACCGGCACGCCGGTCGCGGCCTTCCCCGTGGACGGGCCCAACGAAGTGCTGGCGCGGCGCGACGCCAGCGGGCGCAGCCTCGGCGGGGTGATGGACGAGGACCTGGCCGAGGCCTGCCGGCAGGCCCTCACCGTGCGCCGCGCCGAGGCGCGCGCGCGCCATGGACTTCAGCTGGTCGCGGGCCGCGGGCCTGTTCACGTCGTTCCTGGTGCCGGCGCGTGGCGTGGCCGCCGCACCCGGGTCGTCAGGTGTCACCGGACTGTCACCAAACGCGTGAATAGTGTCACCATTGAGTCACGATAACGACATCACCCATGGACTCCCTCATCCCCGTCGCCGGGGGCACCGAGGAGGGTGCCCCGGTCCCGTTCCTGGACCGCGATCACAGCATCCTCGGCTTCAACGAGCGCGTGCTCGACTGGGCCCGCCGCCCCGGCGTGCCGCTGCTGGAGCGACTGCGCTACCTGACCATCGTCTCCTCCAACCTCGACGAGTTCTTCGAGGTGCGGGCGGCACCCCACCTGGCGGCCGCCAAGGCCGGTGACGCCAAGGGCGCCTACTCCATCGAGTCCTTCCACCGGCTCGCCGGCGCGGCGCACCGCCTCGTCGAGCGGCAGTACGCGCTGTACAACGACCACCTCATGCCGGCCCTGGCCAAGGCCTCGATGGCCATCGTCTCGCACGGCGAGCGCGACGCCGCCCAGCGCCGCTGGGTCGACGAGTACTTCGCCCGCGAGGTCCGGCCGCTCCTGATCCCGGTCGGCCTCGACCCCGCGCACCCGTTCCCGCTGGTGGCGAACAAGTCCCTGAACTTCATCGTCCGCCTCGGCGGCAAGGACGCCTTCGGCCGCGACAACGACATCGCGATCGTCAAGGTGCCGCGCGTGCTGCCTCGCCTGATCCGCATGCCGGCCCGCGTCTCCGGCGGGCGCACCCTGTTCGTGCTCCTGTCCAGCGTGATCCGCGCGCACCTGCAGGACCTGTTCCCCGGCCGCGAGGTCTCCCAGTTCTCGCAGTTCCGCGTCACGCGCCACTCCGACCTCGCGGTCGACGAGGAGGAGGTGAGCAACCTGCGGACCGCGCTGCGCATGGGGCTGCAGCAGCGGCACTACGGCCAGGCCGTGCGGCTGGAGGTCTCGTCCGGATGCTCCGAGCACCTGGAGGGCCTGCTGCGCGAGCACTTCGAGCTGCCGCACGAGGCGGTGTACCGCGTGCCGGGCCCGGTGAACCTCGTGCGCCTGCAGCAGATGATCGACCTGGCCAACGCGCCGCAGCTGCTGTTCCCGCCCTACAAGCCCTCGTATCCGCACCAGTTGGTGACGGGGCACTCGATCTTCGAGCGCCTGCGGCAGGGGGATGTCCTGATCCACCAGCCCTTCGAGAGTTTCGACGGCGTGCTCGACTTCCTGCGAGAGGCGGTCGACGACCCGCAGGTGCTGGCGATCAAGCAGACGATCTACCGCACCGGTTCGGACTCCGCCATGATGGACCTGCTGCGCGAGGCGGTCCGCAAGGGCAAGGAGGTCACCGCGGTCGTGGAGCTGAAGGCGCGCTTCGACGAGGAGGCCAACATCAACTGGGCGGAGAAGCTCGAGTCCATCGGCGCGCAGGTGGTGTACGGCATCGTGGGCCTCAAGACCCACGCCAAGATGCTGCTGGTCACGCGCCGCGAGGGGCGCCAGCTCGTTCGCTACGGCCACCTGTCCACCGGCAACTACAACCCGCGCACGGCCCGCCTGTACACCGACCTGAGCCACCTCACGGCCGACCCCAGGCTCACCGCCGACATGGACAGCGTCTTCACCCACCTGGCCAGCCAGGTCCGGGTGCCCCGGCTGAACCGCATGCTGATGGCGCCGTTCCAGCTGCATGCCCGCCTGATCGAGAAGATGGACGCGCTGGCGCAGGCCGCGCGCCAGGGCGTGAAGGGCCGCATCGTCCTGAAGATGAACGCCCTGACCGACGAGCCGCTGATGCACGCGCTGGTGCGCGCCGGGGCTGCGGGCGTGAAGATTGACCTGGTCGTGCGCGGCGCGTGCATGCTGCCGGCCGGCGTCGCCGGCGTGACCGACAACATCCGGGTACGCTCGGTGATCGGGCGCTTCCTCGAGCACACGCGGGTGTTCTACTTCCGCAGCGGCGAGGACGAGGCGCTGTACCTCTCGAGTGCCGACTGGATGAACCGCAACATGCTGCGCCGCATCGAACTCGCCTGGCCGGTCGAGGACCCGGCGCTGCGCCAGCGCATCATCGACGAGTGCCTGGTCGCCTACCTCCACGACGGGCGTGATGCCTGGGACCTGATGCCCGACGGCCGCTATTACCGCGCCGAGGGCGCCGAGCGCGCTGGCAGCCACGGCGCGCAGGACGCGCTGATGGCGCGCTACGCCGGCCGCGACGCGGTCGCGCCCGGCGGCGGGAGCCGTTGATGGACCTGGTCCTGTGGCGCCACGCCGAAGCCGAGGACGCGCCGCCGGGCGGCGATGACCTGGCGCGCGCGCTGACGGCGCGCGGCGAGCGCGATGCGGTCCGCATGGGCCAGTGGCTCGACGGCAAGTTGCCCGAGACCGCGCGCGTCCTGTGCAGCCCGGCCCGCCGCTGCGAACAGACGGCCTTGGCGCTGGGCCGCAAGTACAGGCTCCGCCCCGAACTGGCGCCGGACGCCGAGCCCCACGCCCTGCTCGAGGCGGCGCAGTGGCCGGCCTCGCGCCTGCCGGTGCTGCTGGTGGGGCACCAGCCGACCCTCGGGCGTGTCATCGCCCAGGTGCTCGGGATCCAGGCCGGCGGCTGCGCCGTGCGCAAGGGGGCGGCCTGGTGGCTGCGCGCCCGCGAGCGCGACGGGCAGCTGCAGGTGGTGGTCGTGGCGGTGATGCCGCCCGACCTGGCCTGAGGCAGCGGCCCCCCGCAGGGGGCCGAAGCGGCCGCTCAGGCCTTCGCCGGGCGGCCGGTCTTGATCGCCGGCACGGCCTTGACGGCCGCCAGGAACGCGGCGTCGCCCATCGCGGCCAGCGCCATCAGGCCGGCGCGCAGCAGCTCGCTCTTCTTGGCCGGGGCGCCGGCCTTGGCGGCGCGCTGCTTGAGGCCGTCGAGGGCTTCGTACTCCGGCTTGGGGATGGTGAAGCTGTCACGCACCATCTTCGGCTTGCGCGGCTTGTCGGCCTTTTCCAGCTTCACGGGCTTGGGGGCCTTGGGCGTCTTGGGGGCCTTGCCGTCTTTCGCGGACTTCGCCGGGGCCTTCACGGCCTTCGCGGGCGCCTTGGCGGCCTTGGCCTTGCCGGTGGCGGGCTTGCCGGCAGCCACGGGCTTGGCCGGTGCGGCGGCCGCTGGCGCGGGGGCAGCCAGGGCGGCTGCGGCGGCCGGGGCCTTGGCGGGCAGGGTGGCCGGCTTGACCTCGGCCTTCGCCTTGGCGACGGGCTTGCGGGAAGGTGCCTTCTTGGCGACGGTGGTCACGGTGAGTCGCTCCTCTCTTTGAAAACGGTATATACAGTTTATACCGTTTCAGGCGATCACTCCACCAGGCTGAACCGCCACGACGCCTTCTGCCAGGACTGCATCTCCTCGCGCAGCAGGTGCGCCGACTGCGGGTAGCTCGCGGCCCAGCCGGGCGGCAGGCGCAGCGACATGGCCTGCCCGGCGCGTTCCAGCTGCAGGCCCTCCAGGTTCGGCTCGCGCCGCGCGTGGCACAGGATCACCGCCAGGCGCAGGCACAGCAGCTGGTGCACCAGCACCTCGTCGTCGAACGCCGCCTCGAGCTTGCGCAGCTTGCCGCGGTGCCCCAGCACCAGCAGGCCGAGCCGGTGCAGCTCGGTCTGCGCGAAGCCCGGTGCGTCGGCGTGGTCGAGGATGTAGGCGCCGTGCTTGTGGTAGCTCTCGTGCGCGATGCGCATGCCGATCTCGTGCAGCTGCGCCGCCCAGGACAGCTTGTGCTTCTGGCGCTCGTGCTCCTCGGACGGGGCCTCGTCCGCGCGCAGCTGCCCGAACAGGTGGCAGGCCACCTGGCCCACGCGCCGGGCCTGGGCCGCGTCCACGTTGAAGCGGGTGGCGAGCCGGTTCACGGTGGCCGAGCGCAGGTCGCCCTGCAGGTGCTCCCGGTCCAGGAGGTCGTACAGCACGCCGTGTCGCAGCGCGCCCTGGGCCACATGCATGGTGTCGATCTGCAGCAGGTCGAACACGGCCATCAGCACGCTGATGCCGCCGCCGATCACGGGACGGCGGTCCTCCTTCAGCCCCTCGATCTGCAGGCGGTCGGCGCGGCGCGCGGTCAGCAGCCGGGCGCGCAGCCACTCCAGCGCCTCGCGGGAGACCGTGCCGGCGTCCCAGCCCGTGGCGGCGAGCACGTCGCCCACCGCGCCGATGGTGCCGGACGAGCCGTACGCCCGGTCCCAGCCCTCGCGGGGATAGGCCGACAGCGCCTCGTCGAGCACCGCCTTGGCCGCCACCTCGGCGCGCTCGAACGCGGCCTCGGTGAATTCGCCCTTCGGGAAGTACTTCTGGGACCAGGCCACGCTGCCGACGCGGTAGCTCTCCATGACCCGCGCGTCGTAACCCTGGCCCAGGATCATCTCGGTGGAGCGGCCGCCGATGTCGACCACCAGGCGGCGCTCGTCGGACTGGGGCAGCAGGTGGGTGACGCCCTGGAAGATCAGGCGGGCCTCCTCGCGGCCGGCGATGACGTCGATGGGAAAGCCCAGGAGCGGGTGGGCCCCGGCCAGGAACTCGCCGGCATTGCGGGCCTCGCGCAGGGTCTGGGTCGCCACCGCGCGGACCTGGCGGCGCTTGAAGCCGGCCAGCCTCTCGCCGAAACGGGCCAGGCAGTCCCAGCCGCGGCGCATGGCGTCCTCGGTGAGGTTGCGCGAATCGTCGAGCCCGCCGCCCTGGCGCACGGTTTCCTTCAGGTATTCGATGCGACGAATCTGGCCGTCCTCGTAGCGGCCGATCTCCAGTCGGTAGCTGTTGGATCCTAGGTCGATGGCAGCAAGCAGCGTTCCGTTTTCCATACGAATTTCTTATCTTTCCCCGGGCCGGGTCGAAGTGGGCCCTCGCCGGAAGGCAATGGTGTGACGAGTTTATTGCGCCGGTATGACGGATCCAGACCCGCCGGGTGCGCCTGCGATTTGTCACATGTCTGTCATTTGCCCTGCCTAGACTGCAACCCGTCACGCACCACCCCCCGTGTGGCACGCATTCCCAACCAAGGATGGATCCCATGAACCTGAATCGTCGCTCGGCCGCCGTCGGCCTCATCTCCCTGTCGTTCGCCGGCCTCGCCTTCGCCCAGGAAGTCACCGGTGCCGGCGCCTCGTTTCCGGCGCCCCTGTATGCCAAGTGGGCTGCCGACTACAACAAGGCCACGGGCGTGAGGGTCAACTACCAGTCCGTCGGCTCGGGCGCCGGCATCAAGCAGATCGATGCCAAGACCGTCGCCTTCGGCGCCTCCGACATGCCCCTGGCCGACGAGGAGCTGGCCAAGAAGGGCCAGATCCAGTTCCCCACCGTCATCGGCGGCGTGATTCCCGTGATCAACATCCAGGGCATCGCCGCCGGCCAGCTGCGCCTGAGCGGCCCGGTCCTGGCCGACATCTACCTGGGCAAGATCGCCAAGTGGAATGACGCCGCCATCAAGGCCCTGAACCCCAGCCTGAACCTGCCCGACGCCGCCATCGCCCCGGTGCGCCGCGCCGACGGCTCCGGCACCAGCTTCATCTTCACCAACTACCTGTCCAAGGTCAGCCCCGAGTGGAAGTCCAAGGTCGGCGAGGGCACCGCGGTGAACTGGCCCACCGGCACGGGTGGCAAGGGCAACGAGGGCGTGGCCGCCTTCGTGGGCCGCCTGCCCAACTCGATCGGCTACGTCGAGTACGCCTACGTCAAGCAGAACAAGATGAACTACGCCCAGATGCAGAACGCCGCGGGCAAGTTCGTGAACCCGGACGACAGCGCCTTCAAGGCCGCCGCCGCCGGCGCCAACTGGGCCAAGAGCTTCTACCAGATCCTGACCAACCAGCCGGGCGACCAGTCCTGGCCCATGACCGGCGCCACCTTCATCCTGATGCACAAGTCGCAGGACAAGCCGGCCGAGGCCGCCACCGCCCTGAAGTTCTTCGACTGGGCCTACAAGAACGGCGACAAGGTCGCCGACGACCTGGACTACGTGCCGATGCCGGCCGCCGTCAAGCAGCAGATCGAGAAGCTGTGGGCCACTGAAATCAAGGACGCCTCCGGCAAGCCGATCGCCTTCCGCTGACCCGTCGCGGCGCCCTGCGGGGCGCCGCCCGGCCCGCCGCGCATGTTGTCTTGAGGAGCCTCATGTCTTCTACACTGCCAGCCCATGAGGCTACTTTCGACCTGACCGCCGTGAACCAGCCGTCTGACCGCCAGGGCATGTCCCCTTCACCCCGTTCGGCCGGCCACGGCCCGCTCCTGGATCGCCTGTTCGGGTGGGGCGCCAAGGGCGCCGCCCTCCTGACCCTGGGCCTGCTCCTGGCCATCCTCGGATCCCTGGTCGTCGGCGCCTGGCCGGCGATCGACCGTTACGGCCTGGGCTTCCTGGCCAGTTCGACCTGGGACCCGGTGGCCGACCAGTACGGCGGCCTGGTGATGATCTACGGCACCCTGGTCACGTCGGTGATCGCCCTGGTGATCGCCGTGCCGGTCAGCTTCGGCATCGCGCTGTTCCTGACCGAGCTGTCGCCGGCCTGGCTCAAGCGCCCGCTGGGGACCGCCATAGAACTGCTCGCCGCCGTGCCCTCCATCGTGTACGGCATGTGGGGCCTGCTGGTGTTCGGCCCCATCCTGGCCACCTGGGTGCAGCAGCCGCTGCAGAAGGCCCTGGCCGGCGTGCCGGTGCTCGGCGCCCTGGTCTCCGGCCCGCCCGTGGGCATCGGCGTGCTGTCGGCCGGCATCATCCTGGCCATCATGATCATCCCCTTCATCGCCGCGGTCATGCGCGACGTGTTCGAGGTGACGCCGTCGCTCCTGAAGGAGTCGGCCTACGGCCTGGGCTGCACCACCTGGGAGGTGATGTTCAAGGTCGTCCTGCCCTACACCAAGGGCGGCGTCATCGGCGGCATCATGCTCGGCCTGGGACGCGCCCTCGGCGAGACCATGGCCGTCACCTTCGTGATCGGCAACTTCAACCAGCTCGACTCGCTGAGCCTGTTCGCCCCCGCCAACAGCATCACCTCGGCGCTGGCCAACGAATTCGCCGAGGCTTCCTCGGAAATGCACCAGGCTGCCCTGATCTACCTGGGCCTGGTCCTGTTCTTCATCACCCTCGTGGTGCTCGCACTGTCCAAGCTGCTGCTGGCACGACTCAAGAAGAGCGAAGGTCGCAAATCGTGAACGACATCCGCCTGGCCAAGTTCGGCCGCCGCAAGACGGTCAATGCCGTCGCCCTGACCCTGTCCATGGCGGCCATGGCCTTCGGCCTGTTCTGGCTGATCTGGATCCTGATCGAGACCGTGCGCCTGGGCGTCGGCGGCCTGACCCTGGCCACGCTGACCCAGATGACCCCGGCGCCCAACGAGCCCGGCGGCATCGCCAACGCCATCTACGGCTCGCTGCTGATGGTGGTGCTGGCCACCGTGGTGGCCACCCCAGTGGGCATCATGGCCGGCGTCTACCTCGTCGAGTACGACGCCAAGGGCTGGCTCGGCTCGACCACCCGCTTCGTCAACGACATCCTGCTGTCCGCCCCCTCGATCGTGATCGGCCTGTTCGTCTACGCCGTCGTGGTCGCCCGCTTCAAGCAGTTCTCGGGCTATGCCGGCATCTGCGCCCTGGCGCTGATCGTGGTGCCGGTGGTGATCCGCACCACCGAGAACATGCTGACGCTGGTGCCCTCCGGCTTGCGCGAGGCCGCCTACGCCCTGGGCACGCCCAAGTGGAAGGTGATCACCTCCATCACCCTGCGGGCCGCCCGTGCCGGCGTGGTGACCGGCGTGCTGCTGGCCGTGGCCCGCATCTCCGGCGAGACCGCGCCGCTGCTGTTCACCGCCCTGAACAACCAGTTCTGGACGTCCAACCTCTCCGAGCCGATGGCCTCGCTGCCGGTGACCATCTTCAAGTTCGCCATGAGCCCCTACGAGAACTGGCAGCAACTGGCCTGGGCCGGCGTCTTCCTGATCACCATTGCCGTACTGGGCCTGAACATCCTGGCCCGCGTGCTGACCCGCCACAAGAACTGACAAAGGCCGCCTCATGACGACCGCCACCATGACCACCGCCTCGCCCTCGAAGATCTCGGTCCGCAACCTGGACTTCTACTACGGCAACTTCCACGCCCTCAAGGGCATCAACCTGGACATTCCCGAGAAGAAGGTCACCGCCTTCATCGGCCCCTCGGGCTGCGGCAAGTCCACCCTGCTGCGCACGTTCAACCGCATGTACGAGCTGTACCCGGAGCAGCGCGCCAAGGGCGAGATCATCCTGGACGGCGAGAACCTGCTCACCTCCCGGCAGGACGTGGCCCTGATCCGCGCCAAGGTCGGCATGGTGTTCCAGAAGCCCACGCCGTTCCCGATGTCCATCTACGACAACATCGCCTTCGGCGTGCGCCTGTTCGAGAACCTGTCCTCCAGCGACATGGACGACCGCGTCGAGTGGGCCCTGCGCAAGGCCGCTCTGTGGAACGAA
Organism: Ramlibacter sp. GCM10027632; assembly: GCF_042675325.1. NCBI lineage: Bacteria > Pseudomonadati > Pseudomonadota > Betaproteobacteria > Burkholderiales > Comamonadaceae > Ramlibacter > Ramlibacter sp. GCM10027632. The sequence goes on from NZ_JBHTGW010000007.1 coordinate 234,478, forward strand.
GTCAAGGACAAGCTGGACCAGTCCGGTTCCGGCCTGTCCGGCGGCCAGCAGCAGCGCCTGTGCATCGCCCGCGGCATCGCCATCAAGCCCGAGGTGCTGCTGCTCGACGAACCGTGCTCCGCGCTGGACCCGATCTCCACCGCGAAGATCGAGGAGCTGATCGCCGAGCTGAAGGACGACTACACCGTGGTCATCGTGACGCACAACATGCAGCAGGCTGCCCGCTGCAGCGACTACACCGCCTACATGTACCTGGGCGACCTGGTGGAAGTGGGGGAGACCGAGCAGATCTTCTTCAAGCCGCGCCGCAAGGAAACCGAGGACTACATCACCGGCCGCTTCGGCTGATCACAGGAAGGCAAGAGCGATGGCAGACAAGCACATTTCCGCCCAGTTCGACTCCGAGCTCAATAGCGTCTCCTCGCGCGTCCTGGAGCTCGGCGGCCTGGTCGAGTCGCAGATCCACCAGGCCATTTATTCGCTGTCCAATTTCAGCGTGGAGGCCGCCGACCAGGTGCTCGTGATCGAGCAGCGCGTCAACCAGATGGAGGTCGACATCGACCGCGAGCTGGCTTCCATCATCGGCCGGCGCCAGCCCACCGCCCGCGACCTGCGCCTGCTGCTGGCGATTTCCAAGGGTACGGCCAACCTCGAGCGCGCCGGCGACGAGGCGGCCAAGATCGCCCGCATGGTCAAGTCCATCATCGACAGCGGCGCCGCGCGCCAGCTGCCCACCTCGGACCTGCGCGTCGCCGCCGACCTGGCGGCCGGCCTCCTGCGCAAGGCGCTGGATGCCTTCGCCCGCCTTGACACCGCGGCGGCCGTGACCATCCTGAAGGAAGACGACCTGATCGACGCCGAGTTCGACGGCTTCGTGCGCAAGCTGATCACCTACATGATGGAAGACCCCCGCACCATCTCGGCCAGCCTGGACCTGCTGTTCCTGGCCAAGGCGGTGGAGCGCATCGGCGACCACGCCAAGAACGTCGCCGAATTGATCATCTACGTGGTCAAGGGCGCCGATGTCCGCCACAGCTCCATGGAACAGATCGAGTCCGCCCTGCGATGAAGAAGCCCCGTGTCCTGATCGTCGAGGACGAGCCGGCGATCGCCGAGCTCATTGCCGTCAACCTGCGCCACAACGGCTTCGACCCGATCTGGTCGGAGGACGGTACCAGCGCCCAGCGCGAGATCGACGCGGTGCTGCCCGACGCCATCCTGCTCGATTGGATGCTCCCCGGCCAGAGCGGCCTGGCGCTGGCCCGCAAGTGGCGCGCCGACCCGCGCACCAAGGCCATCCCGATGCTGATGCTCACCGCCCGCGGCGACGAGCCGGACAAGGTCGCCGGGCTGGACGCCGGTGCGGACGACTACGTCACCAAGCCCTTTTCCACGCAGGAACTCCTGGCCCGCATCCGCGCCGTGCTGCGCCGCCGCGCGCCGGAGCAGGCCGCCGAGTCCGTCACCATCGGCGCGCTCACGCTGGATGCCGCCACCCACCGCGTGACCTGGCAGGGCCAGCCGCTGAAGCTGGGCCCCACCGAGTTCAAGCTGCTGCACTACCTCATGGCGCACCCCGAGCGCGTACACAGCCGCGCACAACTCCTGGACCGCGTCTGGGGCGACCACGTCTTCATCGAGGAGCGCACGGTCGACGTCCACGTCAAGCGCCTGCGCGAGGCCCTCGGGTCGGCGGGCACGATGGTCGAGACGGTGCGCGGGGCGGGCTACCGCCTTACGGGCCAGCCCGTGGCGCAGGTGCGCGCGGCCTGACGAGCCCATGGCCTTCCGGGTCTTCATCTTCGTCGCCTTCCTGGTCGGCGGCGCCCTGGTCGGCATCGAGCTGGCCCATGCCTGGGGCGCGGCCGCCGCCGTCACCCTGGCGGCCGTGGCCTGGTTCACCCAGGACCTGTGGCGCGGCGCGCGCGTCGTTCGCTGGCTGCGCCGCACCGAGGAACTGGAGCCGCCGCGCATGCGCGGCTTGTGGGGCGAGATCATCGAGCGGGCGCGCCGCGCCCTGCGCGCGCGCGAGCAGGCGACCGCCGATGCGCAGGCCCGCCTGCAGCACTTCCTGGAGGCCATCCAGGCCTCGCCCAACGGCGTGGTGCTGCTGGATGCCGAGGGCCGCATCGAATGGTGCAACCAGACCGCGGCCCTGCACTTCGGCTTCGACGCGCAGCGTGACGTCGCCCAGCTGGTCGGCAACCTGGTGCGCGACCCGGCCTTCACTGCCTACATGGCGGTGGGCGATTTCACGCGCGACGTGGTGATTCCGGGCCGCGACAACACGCCCTCGCGCCCCAGCCGCCTCTCGGTGCGGCTGCACCCCTACGGCGAGGGCCGCAAGCTGCTGCTCTCGCGGGACATCACCGCGCTGGAGCAGGCCGAGACCATGCGGCGCGACTTCGTCGCCAACGTCTCGCACGAGATCCGCACCCCGCTCACGGTCCTGGCCGGCTTCGTCGAGTCGCTGCAGACCCTGCCGCTGGATGACGCCGAGCGGGCGCGCTACCTCGGCCTGATGTCGCAGCAGGCGCACCGCATGCAGGCCCTGGTCAGCGACCTGCTCACGCTGTCGCGGCTGGAGGGCAGCCCGCTGCCCGCCGTGAACGACTGGATCCCGCTGCCGGCGCTGCAGGCCCAGTGCGAGGACGAGGCCCGCGGCCTGGCCGCGGCGCTGGGCAAGGGGCATGCGTTGCGGTTCGCCCCGGCGCCGCCGGTGGAGATCTCGGTGGCCGGCGCCGAGCTGGTGAGCGCCATGTCCAACCTGGTCGGCAACGCGATCCGCTACACCCCGGCGGGTGGCGACATCGACGCGGGCTGGACGCGCCAGCCGGACGGCCGCCTGCTTTTCAGCGTGCGCGACACCGGCGCCGGCATCGCCGCCGAGCACCTGCCGCGCCTGACCGAGCGCTTCTACCGGGTGGACCGAAGCCGCTCCCGCGAGACCGGCGGCACCGGCCTGGGCCTTGCCATCGTCAAGCACGTGGTGCAGCGCCATGGCGGCGAGCTGCGCATCGCCAGCACGGTGGGCGCGGGCTCGACCTTCTCCTTCACGCTGCCGGGCAGCCGGGTCCGCGAGAGCCTCAGCGCGGACGCCGCCGGGCCCGCACCGCGCGCCACAGCAGGGTGAAGAGCGCCGCGCCGGCCAGCGCCAGCGCCAGCGCGCCGGCGCCCCAGAAGGCCCAGGGCGCGCGCACCGGCTCGAGGCCCGGCGCGCCCACGTAGGCCAGCCAATAGCCGCCGCCCAGGCCCACGCCCCACAGCATCAGGCAATACACCACCAGCGAGGCGGTGGCCACGCCGAAGCTGCGCAGCACGAAGACGCACACGGTCTGCGTGGCGTCGAACAGGTGATACACCGCCACCCAGGGCAGCAGCGAGGCGGCCAGCGCCACCACCGGCGCGTTGCCTCCGGCGAACAGGCGGGCCAGCGGCGCATGCAACGCGGCGACTGCCGCGGCGCTGAACGCTGCCAGGCCCAGCGCCAGCTTGAAGCCCACGCGCAGCGCCAGGCGCGCCCGCGCCTCGTCCTGCGCGCCGAGCCAGTAGCTCACCTGGGCGCTGGTCGCGATGCCCAGCGCCAGCGGCATCATGTACAGCAGCCCCGTCATGCTGGCGGCCACCTGGTGGCTGGCGGCGGCCACGGTCCCCAGGCGCGCGATGAACAGCGCCATCAGGGTGAACGAGGTGACTTCCACCGCGATCGACAGCCCGGTGGGAATGCCCAGGCGGGCGAAGCTGCGCAGGGTGGGGCCGTGCGGGCGCTCCATCGGCGCCCAGATGCGATAGGGGCGGTAGATGTCCTGCGTGCGCAGCATCCAGGCCGCGATGACCACCATCGCCAGGTTGACCACCAGCGTGGCCCAGGCGCAGCCGGCCAGGCCCAGCGCCGGCAGGCCCGCGCCGCCGAACACCAGCCACACCGACAGCGGCACCTTCACCGCCAGCGCGGCGATCTGGATCAGCGTCACCAGCCGGGGCAGGCCCAGGCTCTGGTTGAGGGTGCTGTAGAGGCGGAACAGCAGCGCCGGGGGCAGGGCGAAGGCGAGGATGGCGAGGTAGTGCGAGACCTCGTCCTGCAGTGCCGGCGGCACCTCGGTGGCGCGCAGCAGCGGGCCGGGCAGGAGCAGGGCGGCCATGCCCGCCACCATCGCCAGGCCGGCGAGGTACAGCGCCTGGCGCACCGAACGCCCCAGCGCCTCGTCCTCGCCTGCGCCGCGCAGCTGCGACCAGATCGGCAGCTGCGCCTGCAGCACCCCGAGCAGGGCCACGAAGATGCTGATGTAGACGGCCGACCCCACCGACAGCGCCGCCAGCGCCTCGGCGGAGAAGCGCCCGGCCACCAGCGTGTCGGTCAGGCCGAAGGCCATCACCGCCACCTGCCCGACGAAGACCGTGCCCGCGTGGCGGGCGATGGTGCGAAGCTCCTGCACCGGGGGCCTCAGGGGCGCTTGCGCCAGACCCGCAGGTTCTCGCGCGGGTCCGAGGGTCGGCGGATGGTGGACACCAGCTCCCAGCGGTCCATGCGCAGCTCGCTGGCGGTGGACGAGGCCAGCTGCGCGGCGGTCACCCGCCAGGCGCACACCGGCTGCGGGCCGGCGGGCCGCAGCGCCAGGTTGCCGTGGTAGGCCAGGGCGGTCATCTGGCCGCGGGTCAGGGCGCCCACTTCCACGCAGCCCGGCTCAGGGCCGGTGGCGCGCAGCACGGCGCGCACGCCGGGCACGTAGCTGCGTGCGTAGTCCAGCACCGGCAGCCACAGGGTCATGAGCAGCAGCCAGCACAGGGCGGCGCCGGCGGCGGGCAGCACCAGGCTTTTCCAGAGCGCGGCGCGGTGGCGGCCGGCGCGCCAGCGCACCAGGGCCGCCCAGGCCAGGGTGCCGGCCAGCGCGGCGAGGAAGGCCGGCAGCGAGAAGCTCGGCTCGAAGCCCACCGCCAGGCGCGCCACGTTGGCCGCGGGCTTGGCCGGCACGCCGGTCTGCAGGGAGATCCACACCACCCAGATCACCAGGGCGATGCCGCTGAAAAACAGCAGGGTGAACCAGTCGATCAGGGCCGAGACCGAGCGACGCAGCGTGGGCAGGGCGAAGGCCGCCAGCGCCGCGAGCGCGGGCAGGGCCAGCAGCAGGGAGCGGTCGGCATTGGGCGTGGTCAGGGCGGAGGCGAGGCTCAGGCCCGCCAGGGCCAGCGGCAGGGCCACATGCGGGCTGGCCAGCTGCCGGCGCCAGCGCCAGGTGGTCCACAGCGCCAGCGGCCACACCGGCCAAGTGAACCAGGCCACCAGGCGGACCAGGCCGCGCCAGCCGGCGGCGCTGTCGGCCAGGTCCAGGCGCAGGCGCCACAGGTCGAGGGCCGAGGCCAGCACGGCGACGCCCACGGTGATCGCGGCGGCCACGAGCGAGGCGCGCGCCGCCGGCGTGGCCTCGCCGCCCTCGCGGGCCTGCAGCGCGAGCACCGCCGCGCCGGTGGCGCCGAACAGCACGGCCAGCGTGGGACCGCCGCTGAGGGCCAGGCCGGCCAGGCCCAGGGCGAGGGCCAGCGGCGGCCAGGCGCGGGGCCGGCCCAGGGCCGCGAGGCCGTAGAAGGCCAGCGCCGCCAGCCCCAGCTGCGCACCGGAGGGCGTGGTCTCGTGGGAGAACTGGGCCAGGCCCAGGCAGGCCACCAGGGCCAGCAGGCCGGCATCGGCCAGGGCGCGGGCGTAGTCGGTGGGGTCGGCCTCGCCGCCGAAGGCGAAGGGCACGGGTTGCGCGCGCGGCGTGCGCGCGAGGTGGTAGGTGGCGTACCAGGTGGCGGCCAGCGTCAGCGCCAGCCAGCCGATGGCGGGCAGCCGCACCGCCACGTCGGGTGCCAGCCAGCCCGCGGTGGCCTGGATCGCCCAGGCGCCGAGCCAGTACGGCAGCAGCGCGTCGAACTCGGGGGCGAAGCCCAGGATCTCGGGGCGGAACCAGTCGGTGGCCCCGCGCGCCAGCTCGTACATGTAGCCGAAGCCCTGCATGTCGGCATTGCGCCAGGGGTCACGGCCGATGAATCCGGGCAGCACGTAGGCCAGGCAGAACAGCAGCAGGGCCAGGCGCGGCAGGCGGCGCACGGCGGCCTGGGCGACGATCGCGGGGGTGGGCGAATTCACGCGGGGGATTATGTGCGGGGAAAGAAAAAGGGCAGCGCGGTTGCCCGGGCTGCCCTCGTTGGCGGGAACGCTCGCTTACTTGGCGAAGGCGGTCTTGCCGAACTTGTTGCGGAACTTCTCGACGCGGCCGCCCATGTTGTCCACGGACTTCTGGGTGCCGGTGTAGTAGGGGTGCGACTCGCTGGAGGTATCCAGCTTGAACAGGGGGTAGCTCTTGCCCTCGTGTTCGGCGGTTTCCTTGGTCGGAGCGCACGAGCGGGTCACGAACTTGAAACCGTTGGACAGGTCCACGAACAGAACGTCGCGGTAGTCGGGGTGGATGCCTTCTTTCATGATCTTCCTTGGGCTGGTGCGGCAGCCGGCTCAGACCATCCGAGCTACTTTCCGCAAGAAACCGCGCATTATAACCAGGTCGGTCAGCCGCCCCGACGCATCATGTCGAAGAACTCGACGTTGGTCTTGGTGGCCTTCATCGACTTGAGCACCATCTCCATCGCCTCGATCTCGTCCATGTTGTACATGAACTGGCGCAGGATGCGGGTCTTCTGCAGGATCTCGGGGGCCAGCAGCAGCTCCTCGCGGCGGGTGCCGGAGCGATTGAGCTGGATCGAGGGGAACACGCGCTTCTCGTAGAGGCGGCGGTCCAGGTGGATTTCGCAGTTGCCCGTGCCCTTGAATTCCTCAAAGATCACTTCGTCCATGCGCGAGCCGGTGTCGATCAGCGCGGTGGCGATGATGGTCAGCGAGCCGCCTTCCTCGACATTCCGGGCGGCGCCCAGGAAGCGCTTGGGACGCTGCAGGGCGTTGGCGTCCACGCCGCCGGTCAGCACCTTGCCGGAGGAGGGCACGACGTTGTTGTAGGCGCGGGCCAGGCGGGTGATGGAGTCCAGCAGGATCACCACGTCCTTCTTCAGTTCGACCAGGCGCTTGGCGCGCTCGATCACCATCTCGGCCACGTGCACGTGGCGGGCGGCCGGCTCGTCGAAGGTGGAGGCGATGACCTCGGCCTTCACCGAGCGCTGCATGTCGGTCACTTCCTCGGGGCGCTCGTCGACCAGCAGCACCATCATGTGGCTGTCGGGGTAGTTGGCCGAGATCGCGTGGGCGATGCTTTGCATCATCACGGTCTTGCCGGACTTGGGCGGGGCGACGATCAGGGCGCGCTGGCCCTTGCCGATGGGGGCGATGATGTCGATCACGCGGCCGGTGATGTTCTCCTCGCCCTTGAGGTTCTCACGCTCCAGGCGCATCTGCTCCTTGGGGAACAGCGGCGTGAGGTTCTCGAACATCACCTTGTGCTTGTTCTGCTCGGGCGGGCCGCCGTTGACCTTGTCCAGCTTGGTCAGCGCGAAGTAGCGCTCGCCGTCCTTGGGGATGCGCACCTCGCCCTCGATCATGTCGCCGGTGTGCAGGTTGAAGCGGCGCACCTGGCTGGGGGAGATGTAGATGTCGTCGGTGCTGGCGGTGAAGCTGGTGTCCGGGCTGCGCAGGAAGCCGAAGCCGTCGGGCAGGATCTCGAGCACGCCGTCCGCGAACACCTGCTCGCCGGCCTTCGCGCGCTTCTTGATGATCGCGAACATCAGCTCCTGCTTGCGCATCCGGCCGGTGTTCTCGATCTCGAGTTCCTCGGCTTGCTTGAGGACTTCGGAAACGTGCAGTGCCTTGAGTTCGTTCAGGTGCATGGCGGTATGCCTCGCGTTGTGCCCCGTGCGGGGGTCTGGTGGGTATCTGGGGGAGGTCCGAGGCGAGGCGAGAAGGGCCTCACGAACCGGGGACTCGGCGGGCCCGCCAACCAGGGGCGGGCATTGAGTGCCGGTGATTATATGTACGAAAAAGGGGCCCCTGGGGCCCCTGTCGCGGGTGGTGTTGCGCGTTCGCGCCAGCGCCCCGCGGGCACCGGATCAGGCCAGCTGCTGGTCGATGAAGGCGGTGAGCTGCGCCTTGCTCATGGCGCCCACCTTGGTGGCGGCGAGCTGGCCGCCCTTGAACAGCATCAGGGTGGGGATGCCGCGGATGCCGAACTTGGCGGGGATGTCGCGGTTCTCGTCGACGTTCATCTTCGCGATGACCAGCTTGTCCTGGTAGGCGGCGGAGACCTCGTCGAGGATCGGGGCGATCATCTTGCACGGGCCGCACCACTCGGCCCAGTAGTCCACCAGCACCGGCTTGGCCGACTGCAGGACGTCGGCTTCGAAGGAGGCGTCGGAGATGTGCTTGATCAGGTCGCTGGCCATGATGGTTCCTTGGGGTCTGGGTCGGTGCCCTTGTGCGTTTACAGTGGCGGGATTGTGACAGAAACCAAGCCCATCGACCGGACGTGCCGGGCTGCTCGAATGCTATGGCAACGATAGCGCCCGCCCATGATGGCGAGGGCGTCCTGGCGGGCCTGGTAGGCCGGCTGGCCGGTGAGATGGCGCGCCGCGGCGCCCACGCGGCGCGCACCGTGGTGCTCGTGCCCTACGCCCAGCTGATGCCCCTGGCCCGTCGCCTGTGGGCCCGCCACGCGCCCGACGGCTTCGCGCCGCGCTTCGAGACCACCATGAACTGGGCTTCGCGCGGCACCTTCGCGCCCGGCCCCACGGACCTGAGCTTCGACCGCGGCCTGGACCTGCTCACGGCCCGCGCCTGGCTGGACCGCGCCGGCCTGGGCCGCCAGGCCGGCGTGCTCGCGCCGCGCCTGGTCGAGGCGGCCTGGCAGCTGGCCACGCCCGCTGCCGCGGTGCTGCCCGCCGAGCGGCCTGAGTGGGCGGCCCGAGCGCGGGGTGTCGCCGGCCTGGGCCTGGAGCATGCCGCCATGGCCTTCGAGGCGGCGATCGCCCGCATCGCCATCGAATGGGCCGCCGCCTCGTCGTACGCGACGGACGAACTGCTGTCCGAGCGCACTGCCGCCTCCCTCGACCTGCTGGTGGTCCTGCAGGGCCTGCAGCCCGAGCCGGTCACCGAGGCCATTGCCCGACGCCTCGGCGAGCGCGCCGTGTGCTGGCCGCTGGACGAGTCCGCGCCCGCGGGCCGGCTGGCCCTGCATGCCGCCCCCGATCCCTCCCACGAGGCCGAGATGGCCGCCGCCTGCGTCATCCGGCACCTCGAGCAGGGCCGCGCGCCGGTGGCCCTGGCCGCGGTGGACCGGGTCCTCACGCGCCGCATCCGCGCCATGCTGGCCGCGCGCCGCGTGGCCATCGCCGACGAGACCGGCTGGAAGCTCTCGACCACCCGGGCCGCGGCGCAGGTCATGGCGCTGCTGGCCGCCTGCGCCTGGGACGCCAGCAGCGACGAGGTGATCGACTGGCTGAAGAACACCCCCGCCGCTGCGCCTCGTACCGTGCTCTCGCTGGAGCGGCGGGTGCGCCGCGCCGGCCTGCGGCAGTGGTCCGCGGTGACCGCGCCGCGCCTGGCGCGCGAGGGCGAGGCGGCTGGCGCGGGCTGGTCCGACCTGCTCGAACAAGCCAACGCCTGGCGCGAGCGGCTGCGCGCCGGGCGGCCGCTGCCCCAGTGGCAGCAGGCGCTGCGCGAGCTGCTGCAGGCCGTGCGCGCCTGGTCCGCGCTGGAGGCCGACCCGGCCGGCGCGCAGGCGATCGCCGCGCTCGGCCTCGACGAGGCGGCTGGCCACCTGTGGGCGCAGCTGCCGCAGGCCGAGCGCCGGCTCTCGCTGGCCGAATTCACTGCCTGGGCCGGCGAGGCCCTGGAGGCTGCGAGCTTCGTGCCTGACGCGCCGGAACTGGCGCAGGTGGTGATCCTGCCGTTCAACCAGCTGCTGGGACGCCGTTTCCCGGCGCTGGTGGTGCCGGGCTGCGACGAGGTCCGCCTCGCGCCATCGCCAGAGCCGCCGGGGCCGTGGACCGCGGCGCAGCGCGAGGTGCTGGGCCTGCCGCCGCGATCGCAGCTCGAGGCCACGCTGCGCGAGGGCTGGCGGCATGCCATGCAGGTGCCGCGGGTGGACGTGCTGTGGCGAGCCACCGACGACAGCGGTGAGCCGGTGCTGCCCAGTGCCCTGGTGCAGCTGCTGCGGCTGGAGGGCCTGGGCGGCGCGGCTGCCGACCCGCGCGAGCGCCGCGAGCTGCCCGTGCGCCCCGTGGCACGGCCCCAGCCGCAGGCGCCGCAACTCGGCGTGGCCCGGCTCTCCGCCAGTGCCTACGAGGACCTGCGCCGCTGTCCGTACCGCTTCCTCTCGCTGCGCCAGATGGGGCTGCAGGAGACCGAGGAGATCGATACCGACCTGGACAAGCGCGACTTCGGCACCTGGCTGCACGAAGTGCTGCGGCGCTTCCACGAGGCCCTGCACGCCGACTGGCGCGACGCGCACGCGGCCCGCGCTGCGCTGCTCGACGAGGTGGCGCTGGCTGCCACCCGGGACCTGAAGATGCCGCCCGGCGAGTTCCTGCCCTTCGAGGCTGCCTGGCCGCAGGTGCGCGAGGGCTACCTGCAGGCCCTCGCGAAGTTCGAGGCGGACCACGGCGCGCGCTTCGCCAGCGCCGAGACCCAGCACGACATGCCGCTGGGCCCGGTGACGCTGACTGGCCGCATCGACCGCATCGACCGCCTGCCCGATGGCCGCCGGCTCGTCATGGACTACAAGACCGAGGATGCCGGCCGTACGCGCGAGCGCATCGCCGCGCCCTTCGAGGACACCCAGCTGGCCTTCTACGCCGCCCTGCTGGACGACGACAGCCTGCGCGCCGCCTACGTCAACGTGGGCGAGCGCGGCGAGACCCGGTTCATGTTCCAGGAGGCGGTGCAGGAGGCGCGCGAGGCGCTGGTGCACGGCATCCTGGACGACCTGCGCCGCATCGGCGATGGCGCCACGCTGCCCCCGCTGGGCGAGGGACAGGTCTGCGAGCACTGCGCGGCCCGCGGCCTGTGCCGCAAGGACTACTGGCAGACATGATGTCCCCCCGTTCGCCCACTTCGTCCGGCTCCCCGCCCCCCGAGGGGACGCCCGCGCCTCGGGGCGGCCCGGCGGCGCCCGGCGCGCCCTCCGGTTCCTTCGCCTACGAGGTCAACGGCCACCGCGTGCCGCGCGAGGCCTTCTATGCCATCGCGTGCGACCCGCGCCGCAGCGTCGCGGTGGAAGCCTGCGCCGGCGCCGGCAAGACCTGGATGCTGGTCTCGCGCATCCTGCGCGCGCTGCTGGCCGGCACGCCGCCGCACGAGATCCTGGCCATCACCTTCACCAAGAAGGCCGCCGGCGAGATGCGCGAGCGCCTGCACGAGTGGCTGGAGGAATTCGCCCACGCCGACGATGCGAAGCTCCTCGGCGAGCTGGCCGCACGGGGCGTGCCTCCCGGCGAGGCCCCGGCCCTGGTGGCGCCGCTGCGCGGGCTGTACGCGCAGCTGCTCGCCGCCGGCCGGCCGGTGCAGGTGCGCACCTTCCACAGCTGGTTCGCCGCGCTGCTTCGCACCGCCCCCCTGGCCACCCTGGAGCACCTCGGGCTGCCCGCCCGCCACGACCTGCTGGAGGATGACGCGCAGGCCGTCGCCAAGGTCTGGCGCCGCTTCCACGATCGAGTCGCCGGCGATGCCGATGCGCGGCGCGACTATGAATCGAGCGTCGCCGCCCATGGCCGCAGCCAGACGCTCAAGGCGCTGCTGGGCGCCCTGTCCAAGCGTACCGAGTTCGGCCTGGCGGATGCCGAGGGCGTGGTCGAGGCCTCGGTGAAGCCATGGGACGAGGTCTTTCCCGACCTCCCGGGCGCCCCCACGCCCGCCGGGCTGCTGGCCGCCGAGGGGCCGGTGCGCGCGCAACTTCTCGCTGCGGCCCGGGCCCTGGGTCAGGCCACCCAGGCCACCTTCTCGGCCGCCGGTTCGCAACTGGAGCAGGGCGTGTCCGCCGGTGATCTCGCTCAGGCCCTCGGCGGCCTGCTCACGCAGAAGAACGAGCCGCGCAAGTTCAATGACAAGCTCGCCGGCATCGGCGACATCCGCGCTGCGCAGTACCTGGCGCTGCGCCTGCTGGCGGCCCAGGGCCAGCACGAGGCCTGGCTGCACCACCTGCGCATGGCGCGGCTGGCGCGCATCCTGATCGAGGAGTACGCCCAGCTCAAACGCGACGAGGGCTGGGTGGACATGAACGACGTCGAGCGCGCCGCACTGGTGATGCTGTCCGACCCGGTCCTTTCGGGCTGGGTGCAGGAGCGGCTGGACGCGCGCATCGCCCACCTGCTGGTCGACGAGTTCCAGGACACCAACCCGTTGCAGTGGCAGGCCCTGCACGCGTGGCTCTCGGGCTATGCCGGCGCGGGCGGCGGCGACGCGCCGGGCGTGTTCATCGTGGGTGACCCCAAGCAGAGCATCTACCGTTTCCGCCGCGCAGAGCCCCAGGTGTTCCGGGCGGCGCAGCGCTTCGTGGTCGACGGCCTCGGGGGCGACCTGCTCGGATGCGACCACACCCGCCGCAACGCGCCCTCGGTGCTGGGCGCGATGAACCAGGTGATGGAGGCCGCCCAGGCCGCCGGCCAGTACGAGGGCTTCCGCGCCCACACCACCGAGTCCGCCGCGCCCGGGCGGGTGCTGCACCTGCCGGCCATTGCGCGTGAGCCTTCCGCGGCGCCGGCCGCCGGCGAGGCGCCGGCGCCCGCCGAGGGCTGGCGCGACAGCCTGACGACGCCCCGCGAGCTGCCCGAGGAGCGCCTGCTGGTGCAGGAGTGCCGCCAGGCCGCGCGGTGGCTGGCGCGCCGCATCGCCGGCGGCCTCGCGCCGCAGGACATCATGGTGCTGGCGCGCCGTCGCGACCGCCTGGTGGCGATGCAGGATGAATTGCGTGACCTCGGCATCCCCTCGCAGCAGCCCGAGAAGGCCGACCTGGGCGAGGCCCCCGAGGTCCAGGACCTCGTCGCGCTGGTGGACGTGCTGGTCACGCCCACGCACGACCTGTCCATGGCCCGGGTCCTCAAGTCCCCGGTGTTTTCAGTGCCCGATGCGGCCCTGGTCGAACTCGCGCTGCGCGCGCGCGCCGTTGCCGCCGAGGGCCACCCGCGCCCGTGGCTCGACCTCCTGCAGGACGACGCGTGGACGCCTCCCGCGCCGCTGGCCGGCGTGGGCGAGGTGCTGGCGAAGTGGAAGCGGTGGATTGACCGCCTGCCGCCCCACGACGCGCTCGACGCAATCGTCCATGACGGCGACGTCCTCGCCCGCTACGCGCAGGCCGCGCCGCCCGCGCTGCGCGAGTCGGTGCTGGCCAACCTGCGCGCGCTGCTCGGCGCCGCCCTGGAGGTCTCGGGCGGCCGCTATGCCACGCCGTACGCCTTCGTGCGCGCGCTGCGCGCGGGTGGCCTGCGCGCGCCGGCGGTGGCCCAGGCCGGCGCGGTGCGCCTGCTCACGGTGCATGGCGCCAAGGGCCTGGAGGCGCCCCTGGTGCTGCTGCTGGACACCGACGCGCCGGCGCCGCGCGCCGAGACCATGGGCGTGCTGGTCGACTGGCCCGGCGAGGCTGCCGCGCCACGGCGCTTCGCCTTCCTTGCCAGCGAGAGCAAGCCGCCAGCCTGCTGCGTCGCGGCGCTCGAGGCCGAAAAGCAGGCGCGCCAGCGCGAGGAGCTCAACGCCCTCTATGTCGCCATGACCCGAGCCCGTGGCGAGCTGGCGGCCTCCAGCGTCGAGCCGCGCACGCCGGCGGAGGGCAGCTGGTGGCGGCGCGTGCAGCCGCTGTGCGAGCCGGTCGCCGAGGCCGATGTCGCGCCGGTGTCCGCGGCGCATGCCGACGCGGGTGCCCCGTGCGGCCTTCCCGTAGTGCCCGCGCCCAGCACGCCGTTGGCCCGACCGGTGAAGGACGACGAGGCCCTGGTGCCGGCCGACGGCCTCTCGCGGTTCGGCCAGGCCCTGCACCGCCTGCTCGAATGCTGGCCGGACCAGGCGCCCGCGTGCCCGCCGCCGTTGCTGCAACGGGTGGCGCGGGAGTTCGGCCTGTCCGCCACGGTGCTGCAGGATGCCCAGGCCATGGCCGCCCGCATCCGCCGCGGTGAGGGCGCCTGGGCCTGGGACCCGCAGGCGGTGGACTGGGCGGGCAACGAAGTCGAGATACACCACGAGGGCGAGCTGCTGCGGCTGGACCGCCTCGTACGCCGCCGCCAGGGCGGCGACTGGTGGGTGCTCGATTACAAGTCCGCGGCGCGCCCCGAGCAGGACGACGACCTGCTCGAGCAGCTGCGGCGCTATCGCCGCGCGGTGGCCGCGGCGCATCCCGGTGAGGCCGTGCGCGCGGCCTTCCTCACCGGGCTGGGCCGGCTCGTGCCGGTCGAATGAACGAAGAACGGGATTCCTGATGAATGTGATCGTGGTGGGCGCCGGGCCTGCCGGCCTCATGGCCGCCGAGGTGCTGTCGCAGCAGGGGCTGCGGGTGGACGTGTACGACGCCATGCCCTCGGCCGGCCGCAAGTTCCTGCTGGCGGGACGCGGGGGCATGAACCTCACGCACTCCGAGGCCCTCGAGGCCTTCCTGGGCCGCTACCGGCCGCAGGCGCCGATGCTGCGCGCCATGGTCGAGGCCTTTGGGCCCGAGGCGCTGCGCGAGTGGGCGCGCGGCCTCGGCGTGCAGACGTTCGTCGGCACCTCGGGGCGCGTCTTCCCGGTGGACATGAAGGCGGCGCCGCTGCTGCGCGCCTGGCTCCATCGCCTGCGCGAGGCGGGGGTGGTCTTCCATATGCGGCATCGCTGGCTGGGATGGGAAGGCGAGGGCGCGCTGCGCTTCGCCTCGCCGCAGGGCGAAGTGGGCGCGCGGGCCGATGCCGTGGTGCTCGCCCTGGGCGGCGCGAGTTGGGCACGCCTCGGGTCTGATGGCGCCTGGCAGCCGTTGCTGCGAGAGCGCGGCGTGGCGGTGGCGCCGCTGGTGCCGTCGAACTGCGGCTTCGACGTCGCCGGTGGCTGGAGCGGGCTTTTCTCCTCGCGCTTCGCGGGGCAGCCGTTCAAGTCGGTCGCCATCGCCTTCGAGGGCGAGCGGCGCAAGGGCGAATTCGTCGCCACCGCCTCGGGCGTGGAGGGCAGCCTGGTCTATGCGTTCTCCGCGCGCCTGCGCGATACCATCGCCCGTACCGGCGAGGCCACCTTCGCCCTGGACCTGTTGCCGGATCGCAGCCCCGAGCAGGTGCTGCGCGAGGTGTCGCACCCGCGCGGCTCGCGCTCCCTGTCCAGCCACCTCAAGGGCCGGCTGCACCTGGAGGGCATCAAGCTGGGGCTGCTGCACGAGGTCCTGACGAAGGAGCAGATGCACGACCCGGCGCTTCTCGCGGCGAACATCAAGGCATTGCCCGTTCGCCTGTCCGCGCCGCGACCGGTGGACGAGGCGATCAGCAGCGCCGGCGGCGTGGCCTGGGAGGCGCTCGACGACGGTGCGATGCTGCGCGCCATTCCAGGCACCTTCTGTGCCGGCGAGATGCTCGACTGGGAAGCTCCCACCGGCGGCTACCTGCTCACTGCGTGCTTCGCCAGCGGCCGCTGGGCGGCGGCCGGCGTGCTGCAACGGGCCGGCATGAAGAATTTTTCGCCCGGCTTGTCGGGCGCGAAAAAAACGGTATAGAATCGCAGGCTTCGCTGATCACGGCGCTGAGTTGGAAACGACGAGGCGAACGAGGTTGGCGAGTAGCGAGTCTGGTCGGTAGCGACGAGGCAGGCGACAAAAAAAGTTTGCCGGTTCTTAAAAAATCGTGCTAGAATTCAAGGCTTCGCTGATCGCAGCGAAGGCGGCAAGAAAGAAGCGGGTTGCTTTGATTTTGCGAAGTGTTCGTTAACAACACACAGCCGATAAGCGTGGGCGTTTGAGTGGCAAGACGATTGCCAAGTTCTTCGGAACTATCAAACGCTCATAAGAAAAGAAGTGAAGTTCAC
>NZ_JBHTGW010000008.1:0-248783 GCF_042675325.1 Ramlibacter sp. GCM10027632
ACGACCTCCAGCACATTGGAAGTGGCATCGTTGCCTGCGGCGTCGGTGACGACGGCGCGGAAGCGGTAGTTGCCGTCGGCCAGGGCGCTCTGGGCGGCGGCGGTCGAAGCCCAGTCGCCGTTGTTGAAGGAGACCTGGTACGCAACTGAGGCAGTCGACTCTTGGCCGTCCAGCGCGAGGTTGAAGGCGTTGTCCTGGGTGATGTCGACGGTGTCGTCGCTGCCGGTGTCGGTCAGGCTCTGGAACGACAGATTGCCCGGTACGGGATCGGTGTTGTCGATCACGACCTCCAGCACATTGGAAGTGGCATCGTTGCCTGCGGCGTCGGTGACGACGGCGCGGAAGCGGTAGTTGCCGTCGGCCAGGGCGCTCTGGGCGGCGGCGGTCGAAGCCCAGTCGCCGTTGTTGAAGGAGACCTGGTACGCAACTGAGGCAGTCGACTCTTGGCCGTCCAGCGCGAGGTTGAAGGCGTTGTCCTGGGTGATGTCGACGGTGTCGTCGCTGCCGGTGTCGGTCAGGCTCTGGAACGACAGATTGCCCGGTACGGGATCGGTGTTGTCGATCACGACCTCCAGCACATTGGAAGTGGCATCGTTGCCTGCGGCGTCGGTGACGACGGCGCGGTAGCGGTAATTGCCGTCGGCCAGGGC
Organism: Ramlibacter sp. GCM10027632; assembly: GCF_042675325.1. NCBI lineage: Bacteria > Pseudomonadati > Pseudomonadota > Betaproteobacteria > Burkholderiales > Comamonadaceae > Ramlibacter > Ramlibacter sp. GCM10027632. The sequence goes on from NZ_JBHTGW010000008.1 coordinate 651, forward strand.
GCTCTGGGCGGCGGTGGTCGAGGTCCAGTCGCCGTTGTTGAACGAGACCTGGTACGCAGATGAGGCAGTCGACTCTTGGCCAGCCAGCGCGAGGCTGAACGCGTTGTCCTGGGTGATGTCGATGGGGTCGTCGCTGCCAGTGTCATCCAGGCCGGTGAAGCTCAGGGTGCCCGGAGCCGGAGCAGTCTTGTCGATCACGACCTCCAGCACGTTGGAGGTGGCCGCGTTGCCTGCGGCGTCGGTGACGACGGCGCGATAGCGGTAGTTGCCGTCGGCCAGGGCGCTTTGGGCGGCGGTGGTCGAGGTCCAGTCTCCGTTGTTGAAGGAGACCTGGTAGACGACATTGGCCGTGGACTCTTGGCCTGCCAGCGAAAGGTTGAAGCTGTTGTCCTGAGTGACGTCAACGGGATCGTCGCTGCCAGTGTCATCCAGGCCGGTGAAGCTCAGGGCGCCCGGAGCCGGAGCAGTCTTGTCGATCACGACCTCCAGCACGTTGGAGGTGGCCGCGTTGCCTGCGGCGTCGGTGACGAGGGCGCGATAGCGGTAGTTGCCGTCGGCCAGCGCGCTTTGGGCGGCGGTGGTCGAGGTCCAGTCGCCGTTGTTGAACGAGACCTGGTACGCAGATGAGGCAGTCGACTCTTGGCCAGCCAGCGCGAGGCTGAACGCGTTGTCCTGGGTGATGTCGATGGGGTCGTTGCTGCCGGTATCGGTCAGGTCGGTGAAACTCAAAGTGCCCGGTGCCGGAGCAGTCTTGTCGATAACGACTTCGAGCACGTTGGAAGTGTCATCGTTGCCTGCGGCGTCGGTGACGACGGCGCGGAAGCGGTAGTTGCCGTCGGCCAGGGCGCTCTGGGCGGCGGTGGTGGAAGTCCAGTCGCCGTTGTTGAAGGAGACCTGGTAGACCACGTTGGCCGCGGACTCTTGGCCAGCCAGCGAGAGGTTGAAGCTGTTGTCCTGAGTGATGTCGACGGTATCGTCGCTGCCGGTGTCGGTCAGGTCGGTGAAGCTCAGGACGCCCGGAGCCGGATCGGTGTTGTCGATGACGACTTCGAGCACATTGGAAGTGGCATCGTTGCCTGCGGCGTCGGTGACGACGGCGCGGAAGCGGTAGTTGCCATCGGCCAAGGCGCTCTGGGCGGCGGTGGTCGAAGCCCAGTCGCCGTTGTTGAAGGAGACCTGGTAGACCACGTTGGCCGCGGACTCTTGGCCAGCCAGCGAGAGGTTGAAGCTGTTGTCCTGAGTGATGTCGACGGGATCGTCGCTGCCGGTGTCATCCAGACCAGCAAAGCTCAGGGTGCCCGGAGCCGGATCGGTGTTGTCGATGACGACTTCGAGCACATTGGAAGTGGCATCGTTGCCTGCGGCGTCGGTGACGACGGCGCGGAAGCGGTAGTTGCCATCGGCCAAGGCGCTCTGGGCGGCGGTGGTCGAAGCCCAGTCGCCGTTGTTGAAGGAGACCTGGTAGACCACGTTGGCCGCGGACTCTTGGCCTGCCAGCGAAAGGTTGAAGGCGTTGTCCTGTGTGATGTCGACGGTATCGTCGCTGCCGGTGTCGGTCAGGCCGGTGAAGCTCAGGGTACCTGCGGCGGGCGCCGAGGTGTCCACAGTAAGGTTCAGTGCCGTGGTTGCAACGCTCTGGTTGCCAGCGGGGTCGGTCTGCTTCGCCCGAATGTGGTGGAGTCCCTCGGCCAGGGCAATATCAACGCTGAAGCTTCCATCGACAACGGTGGTCGTTGTGAGCAGTTCGCCTCCATCAATGACGCCATCGTCGTCAGCGTCGTCAAACAAGGCGACGCTGGCGCCGCTCTCCCCGGTGCCCGAAACGGTCAGGCCGCTGGTTTGGCTTGTGTTGTTGTCACTATTGGATGTGCCCGAATCATCGCCCGCCGCGAGGTCCAGTTCACCCAGGGACTGCAGCGCCCCGGGCGCGGTGGTGTCGATCGTGATGCTCAGGCTGCCGGAGGGCGAACTGAGGTTGTTCGCACCGTCGGCCTGGATGGCGCGGACGTGGTGGACGCCCTCGGCCAGTGCAATGTCCACCGTGAAGCTGCCGCCCGAAACCGAGGCCGTTCCCAAGGAGCCTTCGTTGCTGTCGCGAACGCCGTTGTTGTTCGCGTCATCGAACAGCGTGACGGTGTTCCCGTTCACGCCATTGCCCGTGATGGTCAGGCCGCTGGTCTTGTTCGTGAGGTTGTCGACGCTGGAGCTGCCCGTGTCATCCGCCGCGGCCAGGTCCAGCCCGGTGGGAGCGGGGACATCAGGGGCCAGGATGGTCAACGTGCGGGTGGATACCAGGACCTCCTGAACGATGTTGCCCGGGTTGGCCGTGATGACCAGCGTGTGGTTGCCGGTCGCCAGGTTGTTCGGGAAGGTGTAGCTCCAGGGGGCGTTCGTTTGCGACGCTGACAATTCAACCGTCGCGACGTTGGTCCCGTCCAGCCAGACATAGAGCTTTGCGGCGCCATTGTTCGAGGTGTAGTTGCCCCCGATCGTGGGCGTCGCGTCGGTCGTCGACAGCGTCGTGGTGAGCGTTGCGGCCGTCACGTTCAGCAGGCCCGCATAAGCCGTGTCCCCAATCACCTGCGCCTCAATCACCCCCGTACTCGCCTCCAGCACCCAATCCCCTCCCAGCGACGCCGCGCCGGTCGGGTCGGTCGACGCCGCCACGTCCGCGCCCGTCGCAGTCGCCAGGGCCTCGATCAGCGCGACGCCGTCGCTGCCCGCCGCCACGTCGCAGCCGTAGATCAGGATGTCCGCGCTGTCGCTCAGGTGGCTGCCGATCTCCTTCAGCACCGCGGCATACCCCGCCACCGTGTCGTTGCTCAGGACCGCGGAGCCCAGGATGACCGTGCCGGTGGCGCCGTGCGAGACCAGGTCCACGCTGGCAAGGCCGGTCACGATGTCGATCGCGCCCACCACCCCCGTGTTGGCCGCCAGGAAGTCGCGGATCTGCAGCAGCCCGTCGCGCGTGGCGTCCAGCAGCACGATCGTGGCGTCCGCCGGAACCGCAGCGACCAACTGCGCACAGCCGGCCACGCCCGGGTCGATGAAGACCACGCGCGAGGTGAACAGCCCCGGCACGCTCGACGAGGCCGAGACCACGTTGATCGAGGTCGCCCCCGCATCGAGCGCCGCCTGGATCTGCGCGTAGCCATGCGCCGGGTCGTCGATCCGCACCACGGTGAACGCCGCCGGGTCGTACTGTGCGGCGATCTCGTTGTAGTAAGACAGGCTGCTGTCGATGAAAACGGTGCGCAGGGCCATCGTGACTCTCCTTGGGGATGCTCTGTGTCAGTGGTGGGGGGCTTCCAGGTGCGAATCGAGGATCCGCACCGCGATGCCGTACCGGCCTCCCCGCTGCTCGTTGCGGACCACCAGGCCAATGCATTTCAGGGTCATCGCCCCCAGCGGCGTGGGCATCTCCACATCGAAGGAAATGACGCTGCCGGTCTCGGCCGCGGCATCCATCTCGAAATAGACACCCTCGTCGCTGGCATCACGCGTGAACCCGGTGCTGTCCGCGAGACGGACCGGCAGGACCACGCCAACGCGTGTCGCGTGTCGCGGTCGGGAAGGGGAGGTGCGCCGGTCCTTCATGGTTACCAAAGGTAACGATCGGGGCGCCGTGACACATGAGACCAATGTCCAGGAGCGGCCAGGACAATTGCGGGGGGCGGGAACGGGACTTCGCGGGCGCGGGTCCCGCCAGGCATGGGACAAACCTCCCAGGGAGGTCCTCCCCGGGGTCCGGGGAATTCGCTGAAAGGCCCTAGCGCGTGGAGGGCGCGGCCAGGCCGTTCTGGCGCGCGTAGGCGAGCAGGCCGGGGCGGTTGGCCACGCCGAGCTTCTCGTAGATCGAGGTCAGGTGGTTGCGCAGCGTGCTCTCGCTGATATGGAGCTTGTCCGCGATGACCTTGCCCGGGTCGCCGTCGTTGTGCGCGATGAAGGTCACGATCTGGTGCTCGCGCTCGGTCAGCTGCATCAGCTTGCCGGTGGCGCCGTCGGCGCGCGGCTCGGTGCCGGCATGCCGCAGGAACTCCACGAAGATGCGCCCCGTCGCCGTGCGATCCAGCCAGAGCTGGCCCTCATGCACTTTCTCGATGGCGGTGAGCAGCGTCGCCAGCGTCCCCTGCCGGTTGATGATGCCGCGCGCGCCGTGCATGACCGCCTTGTCCAGGAGGTCACTGTCGTCGATGCGGGTGATCAACAGCGCCTTCGCATGGGAGCGGTCCCGGAGCCGGGCCAGCAGCGGCAGCGCGCGGTGGCCGAGGCAGTCCATGTCCAGGACGATGACGTCCACCTCCAGGGCCGCGAGCTTGTCCGCCGAGATCGCCTGCGGGTCGGCGCAGCCGGCCAGGCGGAACCGGCGCGGCTCGCTGCCCAGGCACTGCTCGAGCGCGCCTGCCAGCAAGGCGTAGTCGGTGGCCAGGTAGACGTTGATCGGCACGGGCGGCGATGTCGGGATGTGAAACAAGATGATACGGGATCAGTCGCCCGATCCCTCCCGCGCGGCCCTCCCGGCGTCGCGCGCCGGCCACGCCCCGCCGGGGCCTGCGCATGGCCAGGCCGCCCGGGACCCCGCGAGCGGATCCGGCGGCCCCGGGTCAGGTGACGGTGGGCGTCGCTGCCCCGTCCAGCACCAGGCCCGCGCCCGTCACGTAGCCGGCGCGCGGCGAGGCCAGGAAGACCACCACGTCGGCGATTTCCTCCGGCCGCGCCAGGCGGCCCAGGGGGACGCGGGCGGTGGCCCGCTGCAGCGCCTCCTCGGGCGTGATGCCGTTCATGCGCGCATCCGCCGCCATGCCCTCGCGCAGGCGCTCGGTCAGCGTCTGGGCCGGGTTGACCACGTTCACTCGCACGCCCTTGGGCGCGTAGGCCGCGGCCATGCCGGCCGAGACCAGCATCAGCGCCGCGTTCGCCGCGCCGCCGGGCATGTGGATCGGGCTGGCGAACTTGCCGCCCGCGCCCACCACGTTGACGATCGCCCCCGCGCCGCGGGCACCCATGCGCTTGACCAGCGGCTCCATCACGTGGATGTAGGTGAAGTACTTGGCCTGCATCGCGTCGTGGAAGGCCTGCGGGGTGAGTTCGTCCGGCGGGGTGCGCTTGGCCGCGCCCGCGGAGTTCACCAGGACATCCACCGGCCCGCCGGCCGCCTCGGCCGCGTCCAGCACCGCCAGGGCCTGGGCCGCGTCGCGCAGGTCGGCGGCGAAGGTGCGCACCGAGGCCGCGGGCCACTGCGCGGCGAGCGCGGCGCGCGCCGCCTCGAGGTTGGCCGCGCTGCGCGAGACCAGGCTGACGTGGGCGCCCTCGGCGAGGAAGCCCTGGGCGCAGGCCAGGCCGATGCCCTTGCTGCCGCCGGTAATGAGAACGTGTTTACCCTGGAGTCCGAGGTCCATGCGTAGGTGACAGCGCCGCAGCGGGCGCCTTGCTAGATTGCGGGACCCTCATTTTCTGCAGCGGGCGCCCGGCCCGTTGTCACCCGCATGACCGCACCGCTCTCCGCCCTTCGCCAGCGCCTGGCGCAACCCGGCCTCGTCGTCGCCCCCGGCGTCTACGACATGGTCTCCCTGCGCCTGGCCGACACCTTCGGCTTCGACGCCCTGTACATGACCGGCTACGGCACCGTGGCCTCGCACCTGGGCCTGCCCGATGCCGGCCTGGCCACCTATTCCGACATGGTGGGCCGCGTGCGCGCCATGGCCGGCATGGCCCATGCGCCCCTGATCGCCGACGGCGACACCGGCTACGGCGGCCTGCTGAACATGCGCCACACGGTGCAGGGCTACGAGCAGGCCGGCGCCGCTGCCATCCAGATCGAGGACCAGGAGTTCCCCAAGAAGTGCGGCCACACGCCGAACCGGCGCGTGATCCCGATGGAGGACATGGTGCGCAAGATCCGCGTGGCCGCGGAGGCCCGCCAGTCGAAGGACTTCCTGATCATCGCGCGCACCGACGCGCGCACCTCCCTGGGCCTGGACGAGGCGCTGCGCCGCGCCGAGGCCTATGCCAAGGCCGGCGCCGACATCCTGTTCGTCGAGTCGCCCGAGTCCGAGGAGGAGATGCGCCGCATCGGCGCCAGCTTCGACGTGCCGCTGGTGGCCAACATGGTGGAGCGTGGCCGCACGCCGGTGCTCTCGCGCGCCGAGCTGGAGTCCATCGGCTACAAGCTGGCGATCTTCCCGGTCACCGCCCTGCTCGCCTCGGTGCAGGCCATGAGCGAGGTGTATGCCACCTTCAAGGCCGAGGGCTCGTCGGCCGGCGGCCGCACGCCGCTGTACGACTTCGGCGCGCTGACCCGCCTCATGGGCTTCGAGGCGGTGTGGGACTTCGAGAAGCGCCACGCCGAGACCGAATAACAAGACCCAGACCAGGAGACAAGCATGCAACCCTCGCGTTCCTTCCCGCGCCGCCGGCTCGCCGGCGCCGCGCTCGCCCTGACCGCGCTGGCCGGCGCGGCCGGCCTGTTCCCGCTGGCGGCGCAGGCCCAGGCCCCGGCGCCCGCGGCCTTCCCGACCAAGCCGATCCGCCTGGTCGTGCCCTTCACCCCCGGGGGCGTGACCGACACCAGCGGCCGCCTGGTCGCCGAGGCGCTGTCGCGCCGCCTCGGGCAGAACGTGATCGTGGACAACAAGCCCGGCGCCTCCGGCAACATCGGCACCCAGATGGTGGCCGCCGCCGAGCCCGACGGCCACACCCTGCTGCTCGGGTTCGACGGCACGCTGGTGATCAACCCCCACGTGTTCGACAAGGTGCCGTTCAACACGGTGCAGGACTTCGCCCCGGTGGGCAAGATCGGCGATGCCATCCTGATCCTGGTTTCCCATCCCGGCTTTGCCGGCAAGACGCTGCGCGAGGTGATCGCGATGTCGAAGTCGCAGGCCGGCGGCCTGTCCTACGGCACCTCCGGCACCGGCGGCACCCCGCACATCGCGGGCGAGCTGCTGCGCCAGCGCACCGGCGCCAACCTGGTCCATGTGCCGTACAAGGGCGGCGGCCAGGCGATGACGGACGTCATGGGCGGCAGCATCCCCCTGGTCTACACCGCCATCGCCGGGGCGGTGCAGCACGTCAAGGCCGGCAAGCTGCACGCGATCGCCGTGTCCAGCGCGCAGCGCGCCTCCTCCATGCCCGACGTGCCCACCTTCATCGAGGGCGGCGTGGCCGACTTCGAGGTCAACTCCTGGGTGGGCCTGCTCGCGCCGGCGAAGACGCCCAAGGCCATCGTCGACAGGCTGAATGCCGAGCTCAACGCGGTGCTGGCCGACCCGGCGGTGCGCGGCCGCCTGAACGACCTGGGCATCACCGCGATGCCGGGCACCGCCGACAAGTTCGGCGAGGAGATCCGCCGCGACCTGGCCCGCTACGGCCAGGTGGTGAAGGCGGCGAACATCAAGGCGCAGTGATCCCGGCCCGGCGGGGGCCGCGCCCCCGCCTCATCCCGCCAGCGACTGCCGCAGCAGCACCGCGGCGTGGATCGCCTCGCGCTGCGCGCCGTCGGCGATCTGGTGGCGGCAGCTGGTGCCGTCGGCCACCACCAGGGCGTCGGGCGCTTGGCGCACCGCCGGCAGCAGCGACTGTTCGGCCATGCGCATCGACACGTCGTAGTGGCCGGCCTCGTAGCCGAAGCTGCCGGCCATGCCGCAGCAGCTGCTCTCCACCAGCTTCGGCTCGAGCTGCGGCACCAGGGCCAGCACCCGCATCAGCGGCGAGACCGCGTCGAAGGCCTTCTGGTGGCAGTGGCCGTGCACCAGCACCGGCTGTCCCAGCGGCCGCAGCTTCGCCTGCAGCTCGCCGAGCCGCCCGGCCTGCGCCTCACGGGCCAGGAATTCCTCGAACATCAGCGCCTGCTTCGCCAGGGCCTGCGCGGCCTCGCCGAAGCCCATGGCGGTCATCTCGTCGCGCAGCGTGAACAGGCAGGACGGCTCCAGCCCCACGATGGCGATGCCCCGGTCCACGAAGGGCCGCATCGCCGCCAGCAGCTCGCCGGCCCGGGCCCGGGCCTCCTCCACCCGGCCGCTGGCCAGGTAGGTGCGGCCGCAGCACAGGTGGCCGCCGCCGCCTTCGCGGCTGGCCACGTGCACCGTGTAGCCCGCGGCTTCCAGCACCTCGAAGGCCGCGCGCGCGTTGCCGGACTCGAAGTAGCCGTTGAAGGTGTCGACGAACAGCACCACCGGCCGCTCTGCCGCCAGCACCTGCTCGCGGGTGGCGCCGCGCGGGCCGTCGTTGAAGAAGTGGCGCGGCTGCCAGGCCGGCAGGCTGCGCCGCGCCGACAGGCCCAGCAGGCGCTCGCCCAGGCGCGCCAGCAGCGGCACCCGGTTGCGCAGGTTCAGCAGGCCGGCGAAGCGGCTGGCCAGCGGCGCGTACTCGGGCAGGCGGGCGACGAGGGCGTCGCGCAGCGTGCCGCCCCGGCGCTGGCGGTCGGCATGGCGCGCCTCGATCTTCATGCGGGCCATGTCCACGCCGGTGGGGCAGTCGCGCTTGCAGCCCTTGCAGCTGACGCACAGGTCCATGGCCTCGCGCACCGCCTCGCTGGCCAGGCCCTCGGGGCCGAGCTGGCCGCTCAGGGCCAGGCGCAGGGTGTTGGCGCGGCCCCGGGTGAGGTGCTGCTCGTCGCGGGTCACGCGGTAGCTGGGGCACATGGTGCCCGCATCGAACTTGCGGCAGTGCCCGTTGTTGTTGCACATCTCCACCGCCTTGGCCAGGCCGCCGGCGGCGTCACCGCCGGTGCCCGGCGCGGTGGTCTGCTCGGTAGCCGGGTCGTTGCGCACGTCCCAGGCGCTCCAGTCCAGTGCCGGCTTCAGCGGGATCACGCGGTAGCTGGGCGGGAAGCGCATCAGGCGCGTGTCGTCCATGCGCGGCGGGTCGACGATGCGCTGCGGGCACAGCAGGCCCAGCGGGTCGAACAGGCGCTTGATCTCGCCGAAGGCGGCGTCGATCTTCGGGCCGAATTGCCAGCGGATCCACTCGCCGCGGCACAGGCCGTCGCCATGCTCGCCGCTGTAGGCGCCGCGGTACTTGCGCACCAGCGCCGCGGCCTCCTCGGCGATCTGGCGCATGCGCGGCGCGCCGTCGGTGCGCATGTCCAGGATGGGCCGCACGTGCAGCGTGCCCACCGAGGCATGGGCATACCAGGTGCCCTTGGTGCCATGGCGGCGGAACACCTCGGTGAGCGCGTCGGTGTACTCGGCCAGGTGCTCCAGCGGCACGGCGCAGTCCTCGATGAAGCTCACCGGCTTGCCGTCGCCGCGCAGGCTCATCATGATGTTCAGGCCGGCCTTGCGCACCTCCCACAGCGCCTTCTGCGGGCCCTCCTCGGGCATCAGCACCACCGAGCGGGGCAGGCCCAGGTCGCCCATCAGCTCCTCGAGCTGCGCCAGGTGGCGCACCAGGGCCGCGTGGTCGGCGCCGGCGAACTCCACCAGCAGCAGGGCCTCGGGCTCGCCGATCAGCGCGCGGCGCACCGTGGGCGCAAAGGCGGGGTTGTGCAGGGACAGGTCGATCATGGTGCGGTCGACCAGTTCGACCGCGGTCAGCGTGCCCTCGCCCAGCTTCACGATGTGCTGGGCCGAGGCCATGGCCTGGTGGAAGGAGGGGAAGTTCACCACCCCCAGCACCTTGTGGCGCGGCAGCGCGGACAGCTGCAGCGTCAGGCTGCGCGTGAGGGCCAGGGTGCCCTCGCTGCCCACCAGCAGGTGGGCCAGGTTGACGCTGCCGTCGCGGGTGTAGGGGCGCTGGTTCTGGTTGTGGAAGACGTCCAGGTTGTAGCCGGCCACCCGGCGCAGCACCTTGGGCCAGTGCGCCTCGATCTCCGGCGCCAGGGCCTGGGCCAGCGCGCGCACGCCCTCGCCCAGGGCACGGGCGGTGCCGGTGGCCTCATCGAAGCGGCCGAAACGGTGCAGCGCGCCGTCGCTGGTCCAGGCCTGCGCGCCGAGCACGTTGTGGACCATGTTGCCGTAGGCGATGCTGCGGCTGCCGCAGGAGTTGTTGCCGGCCATGCCGCCCAGCGTGGCCTGGGCCGAGGTGGACACGTCCACCGGGTACCACAGGCCCAGCGGCTTGAGCTGGGCGTTGAGGTGGTCCAGCACGATGCCGGGCTCCACCGTGGCCATGCGGGCCTCGGCATCCACCTCCAGCACCTGGCGCACATGCTTGGAGAAATCGATCACCAGGCCCGCGCCCACGGTCTGGCCGCACTGGCTGGTGCCGCCGCCGCGCGGCACCACCGGCACCTTGAGGTCGCGGCAGATGTCCAGCGCGAGCCGGGCGTCCTCGGCGGTGCGCGGCACGAACACGCCCACCGGCATCACCTGGTAGATCGAGGCGTCGGTGGCGTAGCGGCCGCGGTCGGCCGGGGAGAACAGCACCTCGCCGGTGGTCTCGGCGGCCAGGCGCTGGGCCAGCCGGCCCGCCACCTCGTTGCTGGCGGCGGCGACCCGGTCGTAGGCGCCGGCGGCCGCCTCGCGCGTGACCTGCAGCGGCAGCGGCGCGTTCATGAGCGCACCTCCTGCGCCGCGGCGGCTTCCTCGCGCAGCAGCTCCAGCACCGCATCGCGCTTGTGGGCCAGGTGCGCCAGGAGCACCTCGCGCATGGCTGCCGCGTCACGCGCGGCCAGGGCTTCGATCATGGTGTCGTGTTCCTTCACGGCCTGGTCCCACTTGCCGCCGTCCTGGTTGGAGCGGAAGCGCAGGGCCTGCAGCCGGGCGTTGACCTGCTGGTAGACGGCGGCGAGCACCGGGTTCTTCGCCGCGGCGTTGATGGCCGCATGGATGCGGGCGTTGAGCGCGTAGTAGGCCGAGAGGTCGCGCCGGGTGTAGGCAGCCAGCATCTCGTAGTGCATGGCCCGGATCTCGGCCAGCTCGGCGTCGGTGATGCGCTGCGCCGCCAGCTCGCCCGACTGGGCTTCCAGCCCGGCCATCACCTCGAAGGTGTGGCGCACGTCGGCCTCGGTCAGGGCCACCGCGATCGCACCCCGGTTGGGTTGCAGCTCGACCAGGCCCTCGGCGGCCAGCATCTTGAAGGCCTCGCGCAGGGGGGTGCGGGAGACCCGCAGCAGTTCGCTGAGTTCGCGCTCGTTGAGCTTGGCGCCCGGGCGGATGCGGCCTTCCACCAGCATCTGGCGCAGCCGCTGCGCGACCTGCTCATGCAGGGCGGCGCGCGGAATGGAGATCACTTCGGCGGTCATGGATAGGATCTATTTTGTATGCAAAAAATGCGGATGGATCGGAAATCGGCCAGTAATGGGTGAAAACCCTGTGGTTCAGGCATGTACTGGATTGAATTTTGTATGCAAAATTTGCCCGACTTATGGAGCCCTGCCGCATGCTGACCCTCGACTTCCACCCCACCGGCCGCCATTTCCTGCAGATTCCCGGGCCCTCGCCGGTGCCCGACCGGATCCTGCGGGCGATGAGCCTGCCCACCATCGACCACCGCGGGCCGGAGTTCGGCGTGCTGGGCCTGCGGGTGCTCAAGGGCGTCCAGCAGGTGTTCCAGACCCGCCACCCGGTGGTCATCTACCCGGCCTCCGGCACCGGCGCCTGGGAGGCCGCGCTGGTCAACACGCTGAGCGCGGGCGACCACGTGCTGATGTACGAGACCGGCCACTTCGCCAGCCTGTGGAACAAGCTGGCCGGCCGGCTGGGCCTGAAGACCGAGTTCCTGGGCCTGCCCGGGGTGGAGGGCTGGCGCCGCGGCGTGCAGGCCGACCTGATCGAGCAGCGGCTGCGGGCCGACACCGGCCACGCCATCAAGGCGGTGTGCGTGGTGCACAACGAGACCTCCACCGGCGCCACCAGCGACATCCTGGCGGTGCGCCGCGCGATCGACGCCGCCAGGCACCCGGCCCTGCTGATGGTGGACAGCATCTCCGGCCTGGCCTCGGCCGAGTACCGCCATGACGACTGGGGCGTGGATGTCACCGTCAGCGGCTCCCAGAAGGGCCTGATGCTGCCGCCGGGCATCAGCTTCAACGCCGTCTCGCCCAAGGCGCTGGAGGCGAGCCGGCGCGCCACCCTGCCCAAGTCCTTCTGGGCCTGGGACGAGATCATCCCCATGAACGAGACCGGCTACTGGCCCTACACCCCCAGCACCAACCTGCTGTACGGCCTGGCCGAGGCCTGCGACATGCTGCTGGATCCCACCCATGGCGGCCTGGAGGGCGTGTTCGCGCGCCACCGCCGCTGGGGCGAGGGCGTGCGCGCCGCGGTGCGGGCCTGGGGCCTGGAGATCCAGTGCCAGGAGGCGAGCAGCCAGTCGCCGGTGCTCACCGGCGTGGTCATGCCCGAGGGCGTGGACGCCGACGCGGTGCGTCGACTGATCCACGAGCGGTTCGACATGTCGCTGGGCACCGGCCTGGGCAAGGTCAAGGGCCGCATGTTCCGCATCGGCCACCTCGGCGACTGCAACGACCTGACCCTGATGGCGGCCCTGGCCGGCTGCGAGATGGGGCTGAAGCTGGCGGGCGTACGCCTGGCTGGCTCAGGCGTCACCGCCGCCATGGAGTATTTCGCCGGGCACCCGGCCCAGCTGCCCGCCAAGAAGGCAGCGTGAAACGAGAAGGGCGCCCGCGGGCGCCCTTTGTTTTTGAGTCCAGCAAAGACCGAGCAAAGACCCAGCAAGGAGACAGCACATGCAGCGCAGAACCTTCGTCGCCGGCAGCGCCGCGACCCTGGCAGCCCCCCTGGTGCGGGCCCAGTCCCTGCCCACCGGGCCGGTCCGCATCATCGTCGGCTTCGCGCCGGGGGGCGGCACGGACATCCTGGCCCGCGTCGTCGGCCAGAAGCTGGGCGAGATGTGGAAGACCCAGGTCCTCGTCGAGAATCGTTCCGGGGCCTCCGGCGCCATCGCCGCTGACTACGTGGCCAAGCAGCCCAACGACGGCACCGTGCTGCACATGGCGCACATCAACAGCCACGCGATCGTGCCCAACCTGCAGAAGACGGCCTACGACCCGCTGAAGGACTTCCAGCCCATCACCCTGGTGGGCGTGACGCCCAACCTGCTGATCTGCGGCGCCATGCAGCCGGCCAAGACCGTCAAGGACCTGGTCGACCTGTGCAAGCGCAACCCCGGCAAGGTCAGCTTCGGCTCGGCCGGCAGCGGCTCGGCGCAGCACCTGGCGCTGGAGATGTTCATGCTGCAGGCTGGGGTGAAGACCATCCACGTGCCCTACAAGGGCTCGGGCCCGATGCTCACCGACCTGATCGGCGGGCAGATGCAGTACAGCTTCGACACCATGACCGCGGCCACGCCGCACGTGAAGAACGGCAAGGCCATCGCCATCGCGCAGACGCGCCTGAAGCGCGCCAGCGGCCACCCCGACGTGCCGACGATGGCGGAGTCGGGCTTCCCCGGCTTCGAGGCCACCACCTGGTACGGCCTGGTGGGCCCGGGCCGCATGGCGCCCGGCCTGGCCCGGCGCATCAACGAGGACGTGAACAGGGTCCTGCAGATGCCCGACGTGGTGGCCAGGCTGGAGGCTTCGGGCGCGGAGGACGGCGGCGGCTCGGTGGAGAAGTTCGCCGAGTTCATGAACGTCGAACTGGCCAAGTGGGCCCGCGTGATCAAGGAAGCCAACGTCAAGGTGGACGCGTGACGGCGGCGGCTGCCGCTGCTGCTGCCGCCGCGCGCCCGCAGCCCCTGGCGGGCGTGCGCGTGCTCGACATCTCGCAGGTGATGGCCGGGCCCTACGCCTGCATGCTGCTGGGGGACATGGGCGCCGACGTGATCAAGGTCGAGCCGCCCGGCAGCGGCGACCAGACCCGCGGCGCCATGGGTTTCAAGATGAAGGGGGCGGACAGCCTTGGCTTCATCAACATGAACCGCAACAAGCGCAGCATCACGCTGGACCTGAAGTCCCCGGCGGGCCGCGAGGTGCTGCTCAAGCTCGCGGCGGAGTGCGACATCCTGGTGGAGAACTACCGCCCCGGCGCGCTGCGCCGCCTGGGGCTGGGCTACGAGGTGCTGCGCGAGGTCAACCCCCGGCTGGTCTACACCAGCATCTCCGGCTTCGGCCAGAGCGGCCCCTGGGCCGACCGGCCCGGCTTCGACCTGATGGCGCAGGCCATGTCCGGCGTGATGAGCGTGACCGGCTACCCCGACAGCCCCCCGGTGAAGTGCGGCGTGCCGGTGGCGGACATCGGCTGCGCGCTGTTCGCCACCTACGCCACCCTGTCCGCCTACATCGGCGCGAAGAACACCGGGCAGGGCCAGTACGTGGACGCGGCGCTGTTCGACGCCGCCATGGCCTTCTCGGTCTGGGACATCTGCGACTACTGGGGCACCGGCCAGCCGCCGCAGCCCCTGGGCACGTCCAACAAGATGACCGCGCCCTACCAGGCCATGGCCTGCGCCGACGGCCACTTCGTCATGGGCGCCAACAACCAGAAGCTGTGGACCCAGCTGTGCAAGCTGATGGGGCGCGAGGAGCTGCTGGAGGACCCGCGCTTCACCACCATCGCGCTGCGCCTGGCGAACCGCGCGGCGCTGCAGGAGGAGCTGGAGAAGACCTTCCGCCTGCAGACGAAGGACTACTGGGTGGACACGCTGCTGGCGCACGGCCTGCCGGCCGGCCCCATCCTCAGCTACCCGCAGGCCTTCGGCAGCGAGCACGGCCAGGCCCGGGGCATGCGCATGGAGATCGACCACCCGGTCGAGGGCCGCGTGCCCAACATCGGCTTCGCGGTGAAGCTCTCGGGCACGCCGCAGCAGGTGCGCCGCCATCCGCCGCTGCTGGGCGAGCACACGGAGCAGGTGCTGCACGAGCTGGGGCTCGACGACGCGGCCCAGCAGCGCCTGCGCGAGGCCGGGGCGTTCGGGGCATGAGCGCGGCGCCGGAACACGCCCCCCCGGGGGGCGACGAGGCACGCGCCGTGCCGGGCGGGGGCACATCGTCCGAGGTCCCCGCCGCCGGCGCGGTGCGCCTGGAGGTGCAGGGCGCCGTCGCCACGGTGGTCTTCGACCGGCCGCAGGCGCGCAATGCCATGACCTGGGCCATGTACGAGCAGCTGCAGGCCGTCGGCGAGCGCCTGCGCGCCGACCCCGCCGTGCGCGTGGCCTGTTTCCGCGGCGCCGGCGGCCAGGCCTTCGTGGCCGGCACCGACATCGCGCAGTTCCAGGCCTTCGGCGGCGGCGAGGATGGCGTGGCCTACGAGCGCCGCATCGACGCCTGCATCGCCCTGCTGGCCTCGCTGCCCATGCCTACCGTGGCGGTGGTGCAGGGCTGGTGCGTGGGCGGCGGGCTGGCCATCGCCGCCGCCTGCGACCTGCGCATTGCCACGCCGGACGCGCGCTTCGGCGTACCGATCGCGCGCACCCTGGGCAACTGCCTGTCCATCGCCAACGTCGCCCGCCTGGTGGCGGTGTTCGGCCGCCCGCGCGTGCAGCGGCTGCTGCTGCTGGCCGACCTGGTGGGCGCCGACGAGGCGCTGGCCTGCGGCTTCGTGCTGGAGCAGGTGCCGGCCGACCGCCTGGACGCGGCCGCGGACCGTCTCTGCCAGCGCCTGGCCGCGCTCGCCCCGGTGACCCAGCGCGTGAGCAAGGAGACGCTGGGGCGGTTGCTGGACCTGGACCTGCCGCCCGTCGAGGACCTGGTCCGCCAGGCCTATGGCAGCGAGGATTTCCGCGAGGGCGTGCGGGCCTTCGTGGCCGGACGTCCGCCGGCCTGGCAGGGGCGCTGAGGCCCGGCCGGGCGCCGGGGGCGCGCTGCGCCGGCGCGGCGGCGCCTCAGTAGGAGAACTTGGCGACCTCGTTGCGGGTCGAGCCGGCGATCTTCGCCAGCTCGATCACCGTCACCGTGATCTGCTCGGCCGCCGAGGCATTGCTGCGGGCGATGCGGTTGACGCTGTCGAGGTTGGCGTTGATGGCGTCGATCGCCGCGCTCTGCTGCTCCACGCTGGAGGCGATGCGCTGGAGCATGGTGTCGGTGCGGGCGGAGCCCACGTCGATCTGGTTCATCTCCTCGCGCACCTGCAGCACCGCCTTCACCGCCTGCTGCGTCTCGAAGACGGCCATGTGCACCAGCGCCGCGATCTCCTTGGAGCTTTCGGCGCTGCTCTGGGCCAGCTTGCCGACCTCGTCGGCCACCACCGAGAAGCCCTTGCCGTGTTCGCCCGCGCGGGCCGCCTCGATCGCGGCGTTCAGCGACAGCAGGTTGGTCTTGTTGGCGATCTTCTCGATCACCCCGGTGATCTTGTCGATCTGCTCGGAGTTGGCGGCGATGCGGGTGACGACCTCCACCATGTCCTCCATGCGCTGGATGCTGCGGCGCACCGCCTGGACCGACTGGCGCGAGACCTGGCTGGCCTCCTCGGTGTTGCGCGAGATGTCGGCGATGGCGTTGGCGGCCTGGCGCACCGCGCCCGCCACCTGGTCGACCGCCAGGGTCTGGCTCTGGGCGCCGTCGGCGATCTGGCTGACCGCATGGCTGGCGTCGCCCGAGGCGCTGGCCACCTGCTGCGCGCTGCGGGCGATGGTCTGCATCGAGCCGGCCAGGCTGTCCAGGGCCTGGTTGATGTCGGTGCGCAGGCGGGCCAGGCTGCCCTGGCCCTCGGCCAGCACGCGCGGGGTCAGGTCGCCCTTCGCCATGCGGGCCAGCACCGTCACCACTTCCTCGAGAATGCCGTCCAGCGAGCTGATGGCCTGCTGCGCGGTGAGCAGGATCAGGCGCAACTCGCCGGCCTCGGACTGGGCGTCGATGGTCCGCTTGAACTCGCCGCCGGCCATGGCCTTCATCACGTCGCGCAGGGTGAAGATGGTGCGGTCCATGCGCCGCTGCACCTCGCCGATGCTGCCCAGGCCGACCGCGAACAGCCCGCGCAGGCCGGCCGTCTGCGGCTCGCGCACCGAGTCGCCGCCGCCGGCCTTGGTCATGCGCGAGACCACGGTGAGCGACTCGCGCAGCACGGCCTCCACCTGGTCGAGCACGTCGTTGAGGCCGTCGGTGGCGCGCGCCAGCCGGTGGCCGCGCGGCACCAGGACCACGCGCGCCTCGAGCCGGCCCTGGCGGGCCTCCTCGAGCACCGACTCGACCTGCGCCAGCACCCGCGTGTCCTCGCGCAGGCCCCGCAGGGCCGCGCCGGCGAGGGCCGCGCCTGCCGCGAGCGGCGCGAGCCCCCAGGGCGAGAAGCCGCTGGCCGCCCACCCGCCGGCCAGCGCGCCGAGCAGGGACAGGCTCAGCAGCCGGATCGAGGTCGCGGTGCCGATCGAGGCGGTTTCGCTCAGGCGGATGCGCAGGCGCATGAAACTCCAATCAGGAAATGGCCAAGGACAGGTGCTCACGTGAGCCCTGCTGGAAGTCTGCGTTCCTGGAGTGGCGTCGACTTGAGGAATATCAACTAATGGTCAAAGTGGACATCGTATTCACGTTGATATTCGAAAAGTAATAGATCCTAAGGATGGGAAAACGCCTCTCAGGAGGCGGCTTGTTGCAAGCCTGTAACATCGACGGCTGCCACTTCCCTGCCTGCCTCCCGATGAAATCCGTCCTGTTCGGCGTCAACACCCAGAAGCTCCAGGAGCTCGGCGTCCTGCACCTCAAGGGGGTGGCCGAGGCCGACGCGCTGGAAGGTAACCGCCTGAGCAGCGAGGAGCACCTGTTCTGCCGGCTGTGGGCCTCCAACCAGTTGCGCGGCGAGCTGTTCACCAAGGGCGACCGGCTGATGCGCCGGGGCGAGCAGCCGGAGTTCGCGCACATCCTGTTCAAGGGCCAGGCCCTGGTATCCACCGGGGACGAGGAGTTCCTGATCGGCCCGGGCGCGGTGATCGGCCTGGCCGAGGGGCTGACCGGCGCGCCGGCGCTGTGGGACGTGCGTGCCGCCTCCTTGCTGATGACCCGGATCATCCCGATCGATGCCGCGCTGCAGGCGGTGGACCGCGCCGACCCGGGGCTGCGCGCCCTGTGCCGGGTGACGGCGCGCCATGTCCTGGACCGCGGTACGCCCCCGGCCTCGCCGCGCGAAGACAAGGCGCTGGGCGCATCGGCCTTCCCGGTGCAGTCCTGGCCCGCCGGCGCCGTGCTGGCGCGGCCCGGCGGGGCGCCGCCGGCGATGTACCTGGTCGAGTCCGGCGAGGTCGAGGTGTCCGGCAGCGGCGCGCCGCGCCGGCTGCGGGCGGGCGATGTGTTCGGCGAGTCGGCGGTCTTCGGCGGCGAGCCGGCCGAAACCGCCGTGGCGGCCACGGACCTGGTATGCACCGCCCTCAGCGCGGCGCAGCTGCAGTCGGTGCTGCGCGGGCAGAAGTCGCTGACCCGTCCGGTGATCGAGGCGGTGATGCTGCAGATGTACCTGCACAGCGCCATCCGCTCGGCCCAAGTGCCGGTCTAGCCCGGGCCTGTCGCCGAATTCCCCGGCTCCGCGCTCCCTGTCCGGGCGGGCCCGGGGAATTCGCTGACAGGCCCTAGACCGCGTCCAGGGCGCCTTCCGCGCTCCCGGAAGGCACGCCCAGCAGCGCGGCCATCACGTCCGACTTCAGCCGGTACAGCTGCTGGTGCTGCGCGGTGTCCACATGCACCGCGTCGAACAGCGCCGCGGTCTGCGCCGGCACGCTGGGGGGCAAGGGGTGCCAGGCGCCGTCCTCGAGGGGGCGCAGGCGGTTGACCTCGTCCACGCACAGCATCACCGGCTCGTCCCCCTCGCGCGGCGCGTAGACGACGCCGTGGCGGGCCTGGCCCGGCGCGAGCTGCAGGTGGCCGGCCAGCCGCACCACGTGCAGCACGCGCCGGCGCCATTCGGCGAACGCCTGGTCGTCACGGAAGTCCTCCGGCAGGGTGACGACCTCGTGCACGCGCAGGGCGTCCAGCAGCAGGCCCACCGGGCCGGCGCGCACCTGGAGGTAGACCGCCATGGCCGCCGCCCTCCTCAGGCCGCCGCGGGCTCGGCCGCCGTCGGCGCGATGCGGCGAGCCGGCAGCTGCGGCGGCTGGCGCTCGCCGTAGTTCTCGGCGAGGCGGTAGATCGCCGCGCCGTCGAGGATCAGCACGACCCGGCCATCGCCCAGGATGGAGGCGCCGCCCACGCCGGGCAGGGCGGCCAGGCGCGGATGGATGTCCTTGGTGAACAGCTCCTGCCGGCCCACGAACTCGCTGACCGAGACGCCCAGCGTGCGCTGGCCGTCCGACAGCACGACGACGAAGCGGTGCTCGTCGCCCGCCACCGGCGGGAAGCCCAGCAGGTTCTCCAGCCGTACGATGGGCAGGAAGTTGCCCCGCAGCAGGATCGCGGTGCGGCCCTTGACGGTCTGCACCTGGAAGTCGCCCAGCTCGACGAGCTCGGCCACGTAGCGGCCCGGGATGGCCAGCGTCTGGTTGGCGGTGTTGACCAGCAGCACTTCCTGCACCGCCGCCGACAACGGCATCTGCAGGGTGAACAGCGTGCCCTTGCCCGGCTCGGACTCGAGCTGGATGCTGCCGCCCAGGCGCATCACGTTCGTGCGCACCACGTCCATGCCCACGCCCCGGCCCGAGGTCTCGGTGATCACTTCGGCCGTGCTGAAGCCGGCGCGGAAGATGAACTGGAGGATGTCCTCCTTGCTCAGTTGCTGGCTCTCGTCTTCCTTGATGAGGCCGCGCTCCACCGCCTTGCGGCGCACGCGCTCGGGGTCGATGCCGCGGCCGTCGTCGCCCACGCGGATGACGATGCGGCTGCCCTGCTGCTCGGCCTGGATGCGGATCACCGCCTCCTCGGCCTTGCCGGCCGCCTTGCGGTCGGCGGGCGGCTCGACGCCGTGGTCGGCGCTGTTGCGCACCATGTGCAGCAACGGGTCGGCGAGTGACTCGACCATGGCCTTGTCGATCTTGACCTCCTGGCCCAGCAGCTCCAGGCGGATCTGCTTGCCCTGGGCCTGGGCCAGGTCGCGCACCATGCGCGGGAAGCGCTTGAAGACCATCTCGACCGGCACCACGCGCAGGCCCATCACGCTGTCCTGCAGGCGCGACAGGGCGCCCTGGATCAGGGTGTCGGTCTCCTGCAGGCGGCGGGACTGCTCGTCGATGATGTCCAGCAGGCGCTGCGCCACCGCGGCGCCCGCGGTGTCGCCGCCCAGGCTCTCGACCTCGGCGCGCAGGGCCTGGGCCGACTCGCGCAGGCGGCTGTCGGCGATGACGTGGGCCAGCTGGCCGCGCACCAGGACCATCTCGCCGATCTGGTTCATGAAGTGGTCCAGCATCTCGCCGGGCACGCGGATCACGTTGCTCGAGCCGGGCGTGGCCGCCGGCGCCCCGGGCTTGCCGGCGGCGGGGCGGGCCGCGGCGGCGGGCGCGGTGCCCGCCGCGGCCGGGCTCTTGGCGGACTGGCTGCCCAGCTGGCGCTCCAGCCGCACCAGGGCGCGGTCGGGGTCTATGGCCGCCAGCTCGGTCTCGATGAGGTCCTTGGTCGCCTTCGAGATGAAGAGCATCTCGTACCAGCTCTGGTCGTCGACGAAGACCGAGCGGTTGGTGATGACGCGGCCGCGCTGGCCGACCCAGCCCAGGAAGGCCGCGGCCACCTGCTCCGAAGATTCCAGGTGGGCCATGATCAGGTAGGCGTTGGCGCCATCCTGGATCAGCTCCATCAGCTCGCGGGTGTTGTCCGCGGACATCAGCTCGGCGAGCTCGGGCGGGATGTTGAGGCTGGCGATGAAGGCCTTGACCGCATCGACCGGGGTGTCGCCCGCGTTGTCGTGCTTCCAGAGGTAGTCCTTCATGCGGCGCGACAGCTGGGCCTGGTGGCCCTCGGTGGCGTCACGGTCGATGCGCGCGTTCTGCGCGAGGCCGCGGATGAAGGCCACGCCGTCCCGGGTGATGCCGATCACGTCGCCGAAGATCGACAGGCCGCGGCGCGCCGCGCGCGCATAGGCGTCGACGAACAGCAGCGGCAGGTCCCAGTGCACCTGCGGGTACAGCGAGGACAGGTAGCCGTGCACGCGGGAGAACTCCTGCGAGATCAGGTCGGCGACGTCCTCGTCGGCCATGTCGACGCTGGTCTCCAGCGCGTCCAGGTTCTGCTGGATCACGCCCAGCAGCCCGTCCAGGTTCTCGCGCAGGGTGCGCGAAAGCACCTGGGTCAGGGACTCGCCGCCCAGCTCGCTGCCGGTGGTCTCGCCCAGGGTGCGCAGGTCGCTCAGGAGGGCGACGATGGCGTCGACCACGCGCTCGCCCTGCTCCTGCGAGAGCTTCGGCTCGGTGGGCAGGCAGGCCAGGATCGTCTTGATGCGCTCGGTGATGCCGCCATAGCCCAGCTTGCTGGAGGCGCCCACCATCCAGCCCAGCGGGCGGCGGATGTCGTTCGCCACGGCCAGGATGCTGGCCGGGTCCTGCTTGGCGGCGATGGAGTTGGCCAGCTGCTCGAGGATGGGCAGGCCGTTGCGCACCTGGCGCAGGAAGATGGTCTGGTCGTCCGGGCGCTCCTCGTCGCTGCCGCTGGCCAGGGTGGGCGTGACGGCGGGCGCCGGTGCCGGGGCGCTGGGCACGGGGGGCGGAGCCGGTGGCGGGGGCGGGGGAGGCGGTGGGGGCGGCGGCGGCGGCGCGGCGGCCTCGGCGGTGGCGCCACCGCCAGCGGCGGCGCGCTTGTAGGCGGCTTCGAGTTCCTTGACCAGGTCCACCGGCTTCTCGCCGTCCGAACGCTGGGCCACGGCCAGGTCACGCAGGGCCTTGATCGCGTCGAGCGCGCGCAGCAGCAGGTCGGCCACCGGCTTGTCCAGGGCCACGGTGCCTTCGCGCACCAGGCCCAGCAGGTCTTCCGCGCGGTGGGCCACCGCTTCCAGGGCGCCCAGCTCCATCACGCGGCTCAGGCCCTTGAGCGAATGGAACGCGCGGAACAGCGTGGAGATCTCCTCGGCGTTCAGCGCCTGCGCGTCGGCCTTGACCAGCAGCGACTCGATGCCCTCGATGTGCTCCTCGGTCTCGATCGCGTACTGGGCCCATATGGTCTCGATGAAATCGTCGGACATCGGGGTCGGCTCCTTCGGTCAGGCTGCGGCGCGGCTCGGGGCGGTCGCGGGGCTCAGAGGCCCAGGACCTTGCGCGTGGCGGTGACGATCTCGTGGCCCTTCTTGGCGTTGAGGTCCAGGCTCATCGCGCCCGAGGGCTTGGCGATGACTTCCGACGCGCCGAGCTTGCGCGCCTCCAGGGCCTGCGGCGAACCGGTCTGGGCCACCGAGGACACGATGATCACCGGCACGTTGGACAGCAGGCGCAGGCGCTTGAGGCACTCGATGCCGTCCATGTGCGGCATCTCGATGTCCAGCAGGACCACGTCGGGATTGAGTTCCTTGATGTTCTGCAGCGCTTCCAGGCCGTTGGTGGCCTCGCCCACCACCGACAGCTCGGGGTCGGCGGAGATGATGCCGCGCAGCAGCGCTCGCATCACGAAGGAATCGTCAACGATGAGTACGTTCTTCTTGGACATCGGGTTCGAGGGGTCAGGAGGTGGGGAGGGCGAACGCCGCAGGCAGGATGCCGCGGCCGGCCAGTCGGGCCAGGCGCGCGCCCAGGCCCTGGGGATCCAGGATGGCCGTGGCCAGTCCCGCGTTGATGATGGAACCGGGCATGCCGTCGACGATGCAGCTGTTCGGGTCCTGGGCGTAGACCGGGCTGGCCTTTCGGGCTACCAGGTCCTTGGCGCCCTGGGTGCCGTCGCTGCCCATGCCGGTCATGACCACCGCCACCGAGCGGCAGGCCAGGGCCGCGGCCGAGCGGAACAGCACGTCGGCGTTGGGGTGGATGGGCGCGCCCTCGCTGGTGCGTTCGAACAGGGTGAGCTTGCCGGGCAGGGGTTCGCGCAGCACCGCGTCGGTGCCGCCCTTGATGATGACGATGCGGCCGGGCGGCAGCTCCATGCCGTCGGTGCTCTCGACCACGTCCAGCCCGGTCTCGTTGCGCAGGTGGGCGGCGAAGCCGCTGGTGAACATGGGCGGCATGTGCTGGGCCACCACCATGGGACAGCGCAGCGCGCCGCCCATGGCCTTGAGCATCTGCGGCAGGGTGGCCGGGCCGCCGGTGGAGATGCCCACCACGACCACGCCCGGCGGGCCGGACGCTTCGGCGCGGCGCAGAACGGGCGCGGCGACCGCCGGGCGGGCGGCGATGGGCGTCGCCGGCGCCAGCGCCGCGCCGGGGGGGCGCAGCCGGGATTTCTGCTTGGCCCAGAACCGGATCTTCTCGACCAGCTCGCCGCCGATCTTGACGATGTCCAGCTGCACGAAGGAGGACTTCTTGGCGATGAAGTCCGCCGCGCCCAGCTCCAGCGCCTTGATGGTGGTGACCGAGTTCCGCTCGGTCAGGCTGGACAGCATGATGATCGGGCAGGGGTGGGCCGAGGCCATGATCTGGCGGGTGGCCTCCAGGCCGTCCATCACCGGCATTTCCACGTCCATGGTGATGACGTCGGGCCGCAGCTCGCGCGCCATGTCCACGCACATCTGGCCGGTGCGGGCCTCCCCGACGATCTGGATCTCGGGGTCGCTTTCCGCCATCTTGCGGATGGCGATGCGCATGAACGCCGAGTCGTCCGAAATGAGCAGGCGGATCATACGGGCACCTTGTTTCGCACGTACCAGGGGCCGCCACTGCCTTGGCGCGCCTCGAAGTACTGGGTGGCCAGCAGCTGCACCGAGGCGCCCATCACCAGCACGCCGCCCGGCGCGATGGCGCGTGCGAGCATGGTCTGCACCGCGCGCTTGATGTCGTCGTCGAAGTAGATCAGCACGTTGCGGCAGAACACCAGGTCCATGCCGGTGACGGGGGGCCGCGAGTTCATCAGGTTGAAACGCTCGAAGCGCACGAGGTTCTTGATCCAGTCGCGGATGCGGAAGTAGTTCACCCCGGGCATGCCCGCGCCCTGCGGCATGGCGATGTCCTGGAACATCGCCTTCCAGTGCCCGGGCAGGTTGCGGAACGAGCCCATGCCCAGGTCGCCGTAGACGCCCTCGCGGGCGGTGCGCAGCGCCTGGTTGGAAATGTCGGTGCCCAGCACGTACAGCGACCAGCCGCGCGGCGCGATCTTGCCGTCGGATTGGCCGGCCTTGCCCGCCTGCTGGAGCGCGCGCAGGGCCATGTAGCCCAGGTCGTAGGCCTCCTCGCCGGTGGAGGAGGCGGCGGACCAGACCTGCAGCTGCTGCACATGCTCGCGCGAGGCGATCAGCATCGGCAGGATCTCCTGCGAGACCATGTCCAGCAGGTCCGGGTCGCGGCAGAAGTAGGTCTCGTGCACCGTCAGGTTCTCGACCAGCGACTGCCACTCGGCATGCTCCGAGGAGCAGTTGTTCATCGAGGTGACCCAGTCACGCAGCACGTTGACCGGCATGTCCTTGAGGATTCGCGTGAGCTTGCGCTCCACCAGCGTGCCCGACTTGATGCCGAAGCGCCGCTCCACGCCGCGCATCAGTTCGTGCACCAGGGCGAGCTGGTCGGCCATGGGCTTGCGCGCCGGCACCGGCACCGGCGAGGGCGCAGCGATCGGCGCGGGCGACAGCGCCGGCGGCATCGCCGGTGCGGCCACCGGCGCGTGGATCGGCGCGAGGGTCGCCGAGATCGCCTGGGTCATGTCCTGGGCGTTCTTGACGGCCTCGCGCATCTGCGCGATCAGGTCGTTGACGTGCTTGTCTGCTGCCAAGGGCTTGCTCCGGGTCAGGCCACCTGGGCCAGGGGGTCGAGCGTCAGCAGGGACACCAGGTCCCCCTGCAGGCGGGCCACTTCGTTGACGAAGTCGTTGTCCCGCGAGCGCACGGGGGTGATGTCCTTCTCGGCGATCTCCAGCACGCGGTCGACCTTGTCGACCACCAGGGCCCAGGTCCCGCCGGCCAGGCGCACCACGATGTAGGCGCCGGTCGACTGCGGCGTCACGCCGAGCATCTCGCGAAGGTCCAGCACCGGCGTGACTTCGCCCTTGATCTGGATCACGCCGGCGAGGTCGTCGTCGCCGCGCGGCAGGTCCACGCCCGGGGTGAACTCCTCGACGCGGTCGACCAGCGACAGCGGCAGTGCGCAGCGTTCGCTGCCCAGTCGGAAGCCCAGCACCCGGCGCTTGGAACGGAATTCGGGGTCGCCCATGGCGCCGGTCTCCAGTCCGTGGTCGGTGAGGTAGCGTTTGCAGCGGGCCATCAGGTCCGCGGAAATCAGGCCGTCGGTGGCGATCAGCCCGGTCATGCGGCCCTGGTGGGCGCCGGTGCCGGAGAGGTAGCCCTCGAGCTGGCCGTCGCCGCCGGTGACGGGCTGCACGTCGTCGCGGGCATAGCGCTCGATGCCGACCACCTCGGACACCGAGATGCCCAGGCGCGAGCCGCCCACCGAGATCACCAGCACGAAGCGCGGGCTCGCCTGCTGCGGCCAGTGCAACAGGCGGGCCAGGGACAGCACCATCAGCGCCTGCCCGCGCAGCTGCATCAGGCCGTCCACCTCGGGCGCGGCGCCGGGCAGGGCGGTGAGGCCGCGGATCTCGACGATCTCGCGCACGCAGTCCATGTGGAAGGCGAAGACCTCGCCGCCGTCGGTGACGGTGACGGTCTGCAGCTCCTGCGCCAGCCGGGTCTCGGTGTCCTCGCGGCCGGCGGTGGGGAACAGCCCCAGCAGGCCGCCGCCGCCCTCGGGCACGCCCGCGGCCTGCATGTCCTGCAGGCCCAGGCGGGTGAGGTCCAGCAGCAGGACCATGCCCTCGGCGTCCTGGAACTCGCCGACCACCAGCGGGCCGGTGCCGTCGCAGGGGTAGCGGTTGCACTGGCCTTCCTCGAGGCTGATCTTGCCCAGCACCCGGTCGACCTGGGCCACCACGGTCTCGCCGCCGGTGAGGATCACCAGCAGGTTGCCGTCGGCCCGCGCCGAGCGCGCCGGCTGGTGCAGGCGCGCGGCCAGGTCCACCTTCAGCAGCACCGCGCCGGAGACGTTGACCAGGCCCTCGACATCGGCCGGCGCATAGGGCAGCGGCGTGACCGGCAGGATTTCCATGACCTTGCTCACGCGCGCGGCCTCGGCCGCAAAGCGGCTGCCGCCCAGTTCGAAGATCACGAGTTCCATGGTGCGCGGCTCCCTTGCTGGTGGCTCAGATGTGGAAGCGTTCGATCTCGCGGCGGGTGGAGTCCGCGACCTTGGACAGCTCGATCATGCTGGCGGCCAGCTCCTCCGAGGCGGAGGAGTTGGAGTTGGCGATCTTGTCCAGGTTCATCACGCTGCTGTTGATCTCCTGCATCGTGCGGGTCTGCTCCTCGACGGCCGCGGAGATCCGCTGGAGCATGCTGTCGGCCTGCGTCGAGCTGGTGACGATGCGCTCCATGTCGGTGCTGACCTCGCGTACCGCCACCACCGCGCGGTTGGCCTCGGCCACCGCCTGTTGGATCAGCTGGGTGATTTCCTTGGTGCTGTCGGCGCTGCTGGCGGCCAGCTTGCCCACCTCGTCGGCCACCACCGCGAAGCCCTTGCCGTGCTCGCCGGCGCGGGCCGCCTCGATCGCAGCGTTCAGCGACAGCAGGTTGGTCTTGTTGGCGATCTTCTCGATCACGTCGGTGATCTTGGAGATCTTCTCGGAGTTGGTGGCGATGCCGTTCACGACCTCGACCATCTGCTCCATCTTCTTGCGGCCGTCGCGCACCACGCTGGCCGATTCCTGGGCCTGGCGGCTGGCGGTCTCGGTGCTGGCGGAGATGTCACCCACCGCGCTCACCGTCTCGCGGATGGCGGTCACGACCTGGCTGATGTACTGGCTCTGGGCCTGCGCGCCGTCGGCCAGCTGACCGATGGCGGTGCTGGTCTCGCTGGCCGCGCCGGCCACCTGCTGCGCGTTCTCGCCGATGGTCTGCATCGCGGCGCTGAGGGAGTCGAGCGAGCGGTTGATGTCGGTCTTGAGCTTGTCCAGCATGCCGCGGGCCGGCACGCTGACGCGCGAGGTGAGCTGGCCGCGGGCCATGGCGTCCATGGCCGTGGCCACTTCGCCCAGGATCCTGTCCAGCGACTGGATCGCATGGCTGGCGTTGTCCAGGATCAGGCGGTAGTCGCCCGCGGCGCCCTCGACGTGGGGTCGCACGGAGAAGTCGCCCTGGGCCATCGCGTCCATCGACTGGCGCAGCGCGCTGACGGTCTCCGAGACCTGCGACTGCGCGGTGGCGATGCGGCGCAGCACCTGCGGGAACAGCCCGCGCAGGCCGGCGGTCTGCGGCTCACGGTCGAAGTTGCCCTGGCCCATGCGGGTGACCACGGTGAGGGACTCGCGGAACACGGCCTCCACCTGGTCGAGCACGTCGTTCAGCCCCAGCGCCAGCTGCGCCATCTGGCCGTTGCCCCGGATGTCGATCACGCGCGGTTCCAGCACACCGCGGCTGGCGCTTTCCAGCACCACGCCCATGCGCGCGACCAGGCGCGCTTCGCGGCGCAGTCCGGCCAGCGTGGCGCCGAGCACCGCCAGGAAGACCCCGGCCAGCACGATGGGCGCGACCGCGAACCGGCTCTGGAAGATGGCGTAGACGAAGCCGGTCAGGCCCACCAGGGCCAGCAGAGCGACCCCGGCCTGCGCACCCAGCTCAAAGCGACTGGAGAGAGAGAACGAGGTTTTCATAGCTCTGCTTCTTGTCTTTCAGGAAGGTGTCCAGCACGCGGTGGGAGGCGGCGATGGCGTCGCGAGAGCCGGCGCTGCGTTCCTCGCTCAGCATGTCGCGGTACAGCTGGGTCACGATCGGGATGGCGCGCGGGTTGGGCTTGCGGCGCACCGAGTAGTAGCCCACCGTGTTGCCGCTGGCGTCCACCGAGGGCGTGACGTTGGCCAGCACCCAGTAGTAGCTGCCGTCACGGGAGATGTTCTTCACGTAGGCGAAGATTTCCTTGTTGTCCTGCACGCTGCCCCACAGCAGCTTGAAGATGCCGCGCGGCATGTCCGGGTGGCGCACCAGGTTGTGCTGCGTGCCGATCACCTCACGCTCCTCGAACCCGGAGAACTCGATGAAGATGCGGTTGCCGTAGGTGATGCGCCCCTTCAGGTCGGTCTTGGAGACGATGAAATCGTCTTCGCGCATGACGATCTCGCGGTCGGTGGGCGTGATGTCCCGTTTGCTCATAGTGTTGTCTCTCTGCCCTTGTTCCCGGGGCGTCAGCCCTTGAGGCCTTCAACGAAATAGGTCTCGACCTGCCCGAGGCTCTTGACCTCCATGAAGCCGCGCGGCTCGAGCACGAACCGGCCGGCCAGCAGGGCGGCGGTGGCGGAGGACACATGGACCTTGCCGGCCTCGCCGGAGGACTCCATGCGGCTGGCCACGTTCACGGTGTCGCCCCACAGGTCGTAGGTGAACTTGCGGATGCCGATCACGCCGGCCACCAGCGGGCCGCTGTGGATGCCGATGCGCATGTTCACGCGGCCGCCGGTGCGCTCGTGCATGTCGCGCAGGGCCTGCTGCATGTCCATCGCGGCCAGCGTCACCGCCACCGCGTGGTCGGCCCGCGGCTCGGGCACGCCGCCGGCGAGCATGTAGCAGTCGCCGATGGTCTTGATCTTCTCCAGCCCGTGCTTCTCGGTGATCAGGTCGAAGCGGGAGAACAGGTCGCCGAGCAGCTCGACCAGCTGGCTCGCGCTCATGGTGCGCGACATCTTGGTGAAGCCCGCCATGTCGGCGAACAGCACCGAGACCTCGGGGCAGGCGTCAGCGATGCGCTCCTCGCCGGCC
Source organism: Ramlibacter sp. GCM10027632 (assembly GCF_042675325.1). Classification (NCBI taxonomy): domain Bacteria; kingdom Pseudomonadati; phylum Pseudomonadota; class Betaproteobacteria; order Burkholderiales; family Comamonadaceae; genus Ramlibacter; species Ramlibacter sp. GCM10027632. Next base: position 29,264 of record NZ_JBHTGW010000008.1, read on the forward strand.
TTCAGGCGCTTGGCGATGCTGCCGGGCAAGATGTTCAGCAGCAGCTGCTCGGTCTTCTTCTGCTCCTGGCCCAGCGCCTCGTGCTGGCGCCTGAGCTGGCGCATGCGCAGGATGTCCTGGTCACGCAGCTGCTTCTTTTCCACCGAGGTCGTCACGCGGGCGCGCAGCAGCACGGGGTTGAACGGCTTGGGCAGGTAGTCCTCGGCGCCCAGCTCGATGCAGCGCACCGCGTCGTCGATGCCGGTGCCGCCGGAGATCACGATGACCGGGGGCCAGGGGTGGTGGGGCGAGTCGCGCAGGACCTGCAGCACCTCGATGCCGTTCATCTCGGGCATCTCCATGTCCAGGAGCATCAGGTCGAAGCGGTCGCGCACCAGCATCTCGATGGCCTCGCGGCCATGGTTCGCCTCGGTGATGTCGGTCACGCCGATCGACTCCAGCGAGCGGCGCAGGCCCATGCGGATCAGGCGGCTGTCGTCCACCAGCAGCACGCGCGCGTGCCCGAGGCCGCGGGCCGGCGCGGGCGCGTCCTCGGTGGCGGCGGCCGCCACCGAGAGGTTGGCGAGGTCCAGGGTGTCCATCGGCGTGGACGGGGGCTGGGTGCGGATGCTCAAGCCGGCAGGAGCTGCGAGACCTTCTCGAGCAGCTGCTTGGCGTTGAACGGCTTGGTCAGGCTCGCATTGGCGCCCGACAGCAGGGCCGAGTCCAGCCCGAAGCGGGCGCTGACCACGCGGCTGCCGCCGGAGATGGTCAGGATCGGCACATCGGGAAACAGCTCGCGCAGCTTGGTCACGAAGTCCACGCCGTCCATGTTGGGCATGACCACGTCGGTGATGACCAGGTCCACGTTGTTGACGGCGAATTTCTCGAGCGCCTGCTGGCCGTCGCCAGCCTCGATCACGGTGTGGTCAGACATCTCGAGGATCTCCCGCACGCCTTCGCGCAGGAGGTCCTCGTCATCGACCAGCAGAATGGTTGCCATGGGTGTTGGGTTCCGTGGAGCGGGGCGCGGCGTCCTCGCGACGAGGGCGTGCGTCAAGCCGCAAAAAAGGTCTGTCTGATCATAAGCGATCGATCTGTTTGCGCGTATCGGTCAAACTCGTGGACTTGTAACTTTGCAAGTTCATGAATACCGCTCCCGTACCGCGTGCCGATTCGCCCATGAAATGGCTGTTTTCATTGGGGATGGCAATGATTGCCACCCTCGTGGCTGTCTCCTTCATCGCCTATTTAAGTGTTGAAAAACTCGGCAATCTGCAGGGGCTGCTAATTCAAAGTGGCTCAGGTTCATTTGCTGATATTCAAAAAGCATTGGATTCGGGGGTTCGCCAGGCGCAGTGGCTGGTGCTGGCCACCGGCCTGCTGGGCGCGGTCGGGCTGGCGCTGGCGCTGCGCCAGGCGCTGCGGCCGGCGCCCCCGGCCGAACGCAGCGCCGCCAGCCAGGCCCAGGCCCTGCGCCAGCACTGGCGCGACGACGGCCTGGCCCTGATCCACGAGACGGTGCTGCACGAGCTGACCCCGCGCGAGCTGGCCCGCCAGCTGTGCAACAAGCTGGCCGACCATGTGCAGGTGCCGGCCTGCGCGCTGTACGAGTACGCCTTCGTCCTGCGTGACGACTCCATGATCCAGCACCTCGCACTCAAGCGCCTGGGCGGGCGCAATGGCGAGGGCATGCGCTTTCCCGAGCTGCTGCATGTCGCCGGACCGGTGCTGCACCCGCTGCTGAAGGCGGGCCGGCTCCTGCGCAACGCCGACATCCCCGCCGAGGGCCTGCGCGAGCTGGAGGGTCTGGCGCCCGGGAGCGGCGCGGTCGCCCACCATTACCTGGTCGTGCCCTTCGAGTTCGAGGGCGAGGTGCGCGGCGTCATGGTGTTCCGCGCCTTCACCCCGGTGGCGGCGCAGGTCGACGACCTGATGATCCCCGGCGCCGCCGCCATCGGCGTGGCGCTGGAGTCGGCGCAAAGCCGCGACAACCTCTTCGCTTCCCTGCTGGACTCCCAGCACCTGGCCAACCAGCTGCAGGAGAACCAGGTCCAGCTGCAGCACAGCCAGGCCTCGCTGGAGGAGAAGATCCAGCACGTCAACGGCATCTTCGACTCGATGCAGAGCGGCCTGATCGTGGTCGACAGCCACGCCCGCATCCAGGACTGCAACCCGGCGCTGCTGGCCCTCACCGGCCGCACCCGCGAGGCGCTGATCGGCCGGCCCTGCGGCGATCTGTTCGAGAACGACGCGCTCACGCTCGAGGCCTTCATGCAGGACCTGGGCGCGCGCCTGGAGATGCTGGTCGAGACCTCGCCCCATGAGGCGGAGGCCCTGTTCCAGACCGTGCCCCTGGCCTGCCTGCGCCTGGACGAGCGGATGCGCGTGACCCGCGCCAACCCGCGCGCCGTCTCCTTGCTCGGCTACATGAAGGAGGAGTTGCGCCAGCGCACCTTCCCGGACCTGGCCGCCGACGACGAGGCGCGGGCCCGACTGCGCCGCCTCCTGGACGCCGACGCCGGCCCGGTGGGCATGGCCGCGGCCTGCCACCTGAGGCACAAGGACGGCGAGGCGCTGGCGTTCGAGGTCGGCCGGGTCTGGCACCGGCTGCGCGGCGCGCCGGGCAGCCTGGTCTTCCTGCGCTCGGATCGCGACCTGCCCTGGACGGTGTTCTGCCCCACGCTGCTGCACCGCCTCAGCCGCGAGGAGGACGACGCCCTCATCGCCCGCCTGATCCACCGCGAGCGCGAGAGCCTGCCGGTGCGGGTGACGGCCTCGTTCAACCCCGGCCATGCGGACATGCCCGAGCAGACCGTCATCAACCTCAACGACGTGTCCTCCCTGATCCACAAGAACGCCCAGATCCAGGCGCAGAACAGCCTGCTGGAGCGCACCATGGAGGCGATGCAGGACGGCGTGCTGCAGATCGACCGCGAGGGCATGGTGGTCTCGGCCAACCCCAAGTCGATGGAGCTGCTCGGCGCGTCGCGCGCCCAGGTGGTGGGCCGCGCGCTGCGCGACCTCCTGGCCCCGGCCGGGGACGACGCCTTGCTGCTGGACGGGCTGCCGGCCCACCACCAGGGGCTGATGCGCCAGCTGCTGTCGCTGGACGCGTCGCGCCTGGACCTGCAGGGCCTGGGCCTGGCCGCCGAGGAGCTCCAGGCGCAGGCCATGGCGGCCTCGCAGAACGTGGAGTGGTCGCTGGCCCGCCCCGGCGGCGATGCCATCCCGGTGGTGCTCACCGCCGCGCCGCTGCGCGATTCCGAGGGGCTGGTCACCGGCGCGGTGATCACCATCAAGGACATGCGCGAGATCAAGGAGAAGGAGAGCGAGAACCTGGAGATGGTCAAGAAGGTCGAGCAGTCCCAGCGGCTGGACGCGCTGGGCCAGCTGGCCGCCGGCGTCGCGCACGACTTCAACAACCTGCTGGGGGTGATCCAGAACCATGCCGAGCTGGTCGAGATGAAGCTGGGCCCCGACTCGAAGGCGGCGCGCAACCTCAGCGCCATCCTGCAGGCCACCACCCGGGCGCGCGACATCGTGATCAAGCTCAACGGGCTGGGCCGGGTGCAGCCGCAGGCCGAGGTGGAAGAGCACCACCCGGTGGGCAGCTTCGAGCTGGCGCCGCTGCTGGAGGAGACCAAGTCGCTGCTGCAGGCCAGCCTCAAGGGCATCGACATCGTGCTGGACCCGGACACCCTGGGCGCCGCCGCCGTCCCGCTCAAGGGCGACAGCGGCAGCCTGCAGCAGGTGCTGGTGAACCTGTGCGTGAACGCCAGCCACGCCATCGGCGAGCGCCGCAACGGGCGCATCGTGATCGGCGCGCGCCGTCCCGCGCCCGGGCAGGTCCAGGTCGACGTGGTGGACAACGGCAGCGGCATCCCGCCCGAGGTCCTGCCCCGCATCTTCGAGCCCTTCTTCACTACCAAGGAAGTTGGCAAGGGAACGGGCCTGGGCCTGGCCATGGTGCGCAGCATCGTGACCAAGATGGGTGGTTCGATCGACTGCCGTTCCACCCTGGGCGAGGGCTCCACCTTCTCTGTCACGCTGCCGCATGCCGGATGAAGGGGCGAGCCGGCGCTTATCATCGGCCGGGCATGGCACCGCCCTGGTGCGGTGCCATGAGAATCTTGGTTTTAGTTTGACTTGTTTCGGGTTTCGTGCGGCCGTTGCCGCGCTCGCCCGCAGGAGCCGTCCGTGATCCGTCTCGACAGCCTGCGCCACCTGCGCGTGCGCACCCGCCTGATGGCCCTGGTGGCCTTCCTCAGCCTGATTGCCGTCGTGATCGGCGTGAACGGGGCCCGCTCCATGGGCGCGGCCGTCGACGGCTTCCGCAGCGTGTACGAGCTGCGCATCGTGCCGATCCGCGACCTCAAGGTCATCGCCGACATGTACGCCGTCAACATCGTCGACGCCACGCACAAGGTCCGCAACGGCAACTTCTCCTGGGACGAGGGCCGCAAGAGCGTGGCCGACGCGGAAAGGCAGATCGGGGAGAAGTGGGCGGCGTTCCTCAGCCACGACCTGGTCGAGGCCGAGCGCCAGCTGGTCGCCGAGATCGAGCCGATGCTCAAGGTCGCCCAGGGCGAGCTCGACGTGCTCAAGGTGCTGCTGGTCAAGGAGGACCGCGAAGGCCTGGCCCGTTTCTCCATCGAGCGCCTGTACCCGGCGATCGACCCGATCAGCTCCAAGTTCTCCGACCTGATCGAGCGCGAGCTGAAGCTGGCCGACGACGAGTTCCACCTCGCCGAGCGGGCCTACCGGGCCAACATCCTCCTGATCGCCGCGCTGGTGGCCGGCGGCCTGATCGCGGGCCTGCTGATCGCGTTCTGGGTGCTGCGCTCCATCACCCGGCCGCTGGAGGGCGTGCGCAACGTCGCGATGGCGGTCGCCGCCACCTCGGACTACTCGCGCCGCGTGGCCGTGGCCAGCGACGACGAGGTGGGCCAGACCGCCCGCGCCTTCAACCAGATGCTGCAGACGCAGCAGGAGGCCATCACCGCGGTCAACCGCACGGTCCAGGCGCTGGCGGCGGGCGACCTGCGCCAGCGCGTGTCCGGCCACCTGCAGGGAGACCTGGGGGCGATGAAGGACGCGGTCAACGCCTCGGCCGACCAGATCGAGCGCACCTTCGCCGAGGTGCTCAAGGTCACCCAGGCGCTGCGCGCCGGCCGCTTCGACGCCGCCGCCGGCGCGCAGCTGCAGGGCGCCTTCGGCGAGGTGGTGCGCGACGCGCTGGACGCGATGGCCGCGCTGCAGTCCATGATCGGCGACATCGGCCGGGTCATGCAGAAGGTGGCCCGGGGCGACCTGTCGCTCCAGGTGCAGGCCCAGGGCCAGGGCGAGCTGGAGACCCTCAAGCGCGACATCAACGACTCCCTGCAGGCGCTGGGCCAGGCGCTGCGCGCCATCCACGCCAACACCCGCCAGGTGGCCGCCGCGTCCGGCCAGGCCAGCCAGGCCATCGGCCAGATCTCGGACGGCGCGCAGAGCCAGACCCATGCCATCGGCCAGGTCGCGGTGGCGGTGCGCCAGTCGGCCGCCTCGGTGGCCGACGTCTCGCGCAACACCTCGCTGGCCAGCGAGAAGTCGCGGGAGTCCATCGCCACCATGCGCGGCGGCATGGCCCGCATGGAGGAACTGGTGCAGGCGGTGAACAACCTCGCCGCCAACTCGGAAAAGATCAACAAGATCACTGAAGTCATCGAGAAGATCGCCAACAAGACCAACCTGCTGTCGCTGAACGCCGCGATCGAGGCGGCCCGCGCGGGCGAGCACGGCAAGGGCTTCTCGGTGGTGGCCGACGAGGTCGGCAAGCTGGCCCAGAGCAGTGCCGAGAGCTCGCAGGAGATCGCCAAGCTCGTGGGCGAGGCGGTGCAGGAGATCGGCCGGGCCGTGGTGACGGTGCGTAATGTCAGCAACGACATGGCCAGCATCGAGCGGGGTTCCGCCGAGACCGACACGATGCTCCAGCGCATCTCCGCCGCCCTCGAGGAGCAGAGCACCGCGGTCGAGGAAATCAACGCCAACCTGGGCAGCCTGGACCGCATCGCGCGCAGCAACGCCGCCGCTTCGGAGCAGATCACGGCGACGGTGGTCGAGCTGTCGAGGCTGGCGGACACGACCCGCCAGGAAGTGGAGAAATTTCGCGCCTGAGCACCGCCTGCATCCCTGTCGCCGACCCGGGTACTCCCGGGTACCCGCGGCCCCCTCGCCGCAGTACCATCGGGGGGTTCTAGAACCATTCCATGGCCAGCAAGAAAGCCCTCCCCCTCTCGTACGTCAAGTTCCTCAACCTGGTGGCTGCCGCGCGGCAGCTGCCCGGTCTGCCGGAGATTGACGCGGTCGAAGACCAGATCCTGGGCTTTCTGGCGCGCAGCTGGTATGCCGGCCAGCGCGTCACCGTGCTGGAGGCCATGAACAGCCTGCCGGACATCTCCCCCTCCACCGTGCAGCGCCGGCTGAAGACGCTGCGCGCCAAGGGCATGCTGCAGATGCAGGCGGACGAGTACGACAGCCGCTTCAAGTACATCGAGTCCACCGACCTGGCCACCCGCTACTTCGCGGCCCTCGGCCAGTGCATCCACAAGGCCCAGGCGGCGCGCTGAGCGGATGCGCCTCGCCTCGGCAGCTGACCTTCCGTTCCTCCTCGTCGGCATCGCTTCCGCGGGCCTGGCCTACGCCGGGCTCTACCACCTGAACGCCTGGCTCTTCGACCACTCGGAGTTCACCCGCCACATCAACTGGATCTTCCTGCCTGCGGCCGTGCGCATGGTCGCCGTGCTGGTGTTCGGCTGGGCCGGCGTGGCGGGCCTGTTCATCGGCTCGATCTCGGTGATTCCCGAGATCGTGCAGTCCGACTTCCTTCACGCGGCCACGCTGGCGACCCTGTCGTCCGTGCCGGCCCTGCTGGCCGCGCGGGCGGTGCAGCGCCTGCTGGACGTGCCGGCCAGCCTGGCCGGCGTCACCGGCAAGCAGCTGCTGTGCTTCGGCGTCGCCGGCGGCCTCGCCAACAGCGTGGCGCACACGCTCTACTTCGCCTGGCGCGCCGGCAGCCTGGAGCCGCTGCAGGGCTTCACGCCCATGCTGGTCGGCGACACCGTGGGCACGCTGCTGATGCTCTATGCCGGCGCGATCCTGTTGCGAGGCGTGCGGGTGCCGCCGGCCGCCTGAGCGCAGCACCCGGCGGATGGTTGCGGGCGCAACCATCCGTGCAAACACCTAGTTGCGCGCGCAACTAATCGTGCCCACAATGCGGACCTTCCGAAACGGGGGTGCGCTTTTCTTCCTTGTGCGCAGACCCCGTCCCCGACCTCCAGGAGACATGCCCGTGCACACCCTCGCCCGACGCGCCGCCCGCGTCCTGGCCGCCGCCTGCGCCCTCGGCGCGGCCGCCGCCGCCCTCGCCCAGCCCTATCCGAGCCGCCCGATCGAGTGGGTCGTGCCCTATCCCGCCGGCGGCGGCACCGACCTGGTGGCCCGCACCCTGGGGCAGGTGATGTCCGAGCGGCTCGGGCAGCCGGTGGTGATCAACAACAAGCCCGGCGCCGCGACCATGATCGGTGCCGAGTACGTGGCCCGCGCCAGGCCGGACGGCTACGTGCTCATGTCCGCCGACACCGCCACCCTGGCGGCCAACCCCTTCCTCTACAACCGCATCACCTACAACGCCGAGAAGGACTTCGCGCCGGTGGGCCTGACGGTGCGCTTTCCGATGATCCTCGTGGTCCACCCGGAGGTGCCGGCCCAGGACCTCAAGTCCTTCACCGCCTGGCTCAGGGCCCGCGATGGCGCCAACTACGCCACCCCCGGCGCCGGCAGCCCGCACCACCTGGCCACCGAGCTGCTGCGCGGCGAGCTGAAGGCGAAGATGACCCACGTGCCCTATCGCGGCGCCGCGCCCGCGGTGCAGGACGTGGTGGCCGGCCAGGTGCCGTTCATGTTCGTCGACACCGCCAGCGGGCAGCAGTTCATCAGCACCGGCAAGCTGCGCCCCATCGGCATCGCCAGCCCGAAGCGGGTGAAGAACTTCGAGTCGATTCCGACGCTGTCTGAGCAGGGCCTCAAGGGCTTCGAGGCCTACGCTTGGCAGGGCCTGGTGATGCCCGCCGGCACGCCGCCCGAGGTCGTCGCCAAGGTCAACGATGCGCTGCTCAAGGCGCTCGACGCCACCGCCGTGAAGGCCCGCCTGCAGGTGCTCGGCCTGGAGGCCACGCCGAGCGACCCGGCCCGGATGGCCGAGTTCGCGGCGAAGGAGCGCGCCAAGTGGGGCGCCGTGATCCGCGCCGCCGGCATCAAGGTGGACTGACATGGCCCCCCGCGACACCGCCCGCGACGCCGCCCGGGAAGCGGCCCGCGAGGCCGCCGCCGACTCGCTGGCGCGCAAGCTCACCTACCGCATGCACCTGCTGCACAAGCTCACCGACCAGGAGAGCCAGCGCCGCTACCTCGAGGAGGCCGGCCTGTCCCTGAGCGACGGCCGCTGCCTGAGCACCATCGGCGCCTTCGAGCCGATCTCGGTGAATGCCCTGGCGCAGATGGCCAACCTGAACAAGGCCCAGGCCAGCCGCGCCGCCCAGGCCCTGGTGGACCAGGGCCTGGTGGACAAGGCCGGCTCGGCCAGCGACGGCCGCGGCGTGCAGCTCACGCTCACTGCCCGCGGCCGCAAGGCCTGGACACGCGTCATGGAGCTGATCGACCGCCGCAACGAGGAGATCTTCGGCTGCCTCAGCGCGCAGGAGCGCCAGGTGCTCAGCGACCTGTTCGACCGCCTGATCGACAACGCGCGCGGCGCCGCGGCCGACCCCGAGGCCTGATCCCACCCCTCTCCCGCCCCCACCGATACGACATGCATCAACCCACCACCACCCCCCGCGCGTCGATCTACTACGACTACCAGGTCCACCGGCCCTGGCTCGCCTCGGCGCACCCGGCGCAGGCGCGCCAGAAGGTCGTCATCGCCGGCTCCGGCCCGGCCGGCCTGATCGCCGCGCTCAAGCTGGCGCAGCTGGGCGTGCCCAGCGTGGTCCTGACCTCCGAGCTGCAGGTCTCGCAGGGCAGCCGCGCCATCGTCTTCACCCGCCGCAGCATGGAGATCCTGCAGGATGTCGGCGTGGCCGACCGCCTGACCCAGGCCGGCCTGCCCTGGCGCTTCGGCAACTCCTACTTCCGCGGCCAGCGCGTGTTCCGCATGGAGGCGCCGCACGACGAGGACGACCGCTTCTTCCCGATGATCAACCTGCAGCAGCAGTACCTCGAGGAGTACCTCCTGGATGCCTGCGCGGCCCAGCCCCTGGTCGACCTGCGCTGGGGCAACAAGGTCGAGAAGATCGAGCAGCACGCCACCCACGCGGTGGTCACCGTCGACACGCCCGAAGGCCCCTACACGCTGGAGTCCGAGTGGGTGGTGGCCGCCGACGGCGGCCGCTCCGGCATCCGCGCCGCCATGGGCCTGCAGATGGAGGGCGCCTCCTACGAGGGCTACTTCGTCATCGCCGACATCCGCTGCGACCTGCCCCTGCCCACCGAGCGCCTGGCCTTCTTCGACCCCGAGTGGAACCCCGGCAACACGGTGCTGGTGCACCGCGAGCCGCAGGGCATCTGGCGGGTCGACTACCAGCTGCCCCCCGGGGAGACGCCGGAGGATGCGCTCCGGCCCGAGTCCCTCAAGGAGCGCATCGACGCCACGCTGGCCATGGTGGGCCATGCCGGCATCGCCTGGGAGATGGACTGGTGCTCGGTCTACTCCGCCCGCACGCTGACGCTGCCCGACTACGTGCAGGGCCGCGTGCTGTTCACCGGTGACGCCGCCCACCTGCTGCCGATCTTCGGCGTGCGCGGCGCCAACACCGGCTTCCAGGACTCGCAGTCGCTGGCCTGGCACCTGGCCCTGGTGGTGCAGGGACACGCCAGCGAGAAGCTGCTCGCCAACTTCAGCGCCGAGCGCGTGAACGCCGCGCGCGAGATCATCGACGAGTCCGGCAAGAGCACCCGCTTCATGGCGCCGCCCACCCGCGGCTTCAAGCTGCTGCGCGACGCGGTGCTCTCGCTCTCGCTGTCGCAGGACTTCGTGCGCCCGCTGTACCACTGGCGCACCTCCCGCCCCCACGAGTACACCCGCTCGGCGCTCAACGCCGCGGGCGACGACAACCTCCTGTTCCGCGCCGGCCCGGCGCATGGCGCGCCGCCGCAGAACGTGCGACTGGGCGCGGACGACTACCTGCTCGATCATGTGTCCGGCGGCGGCTTCACCCTGCTGTACGTGGCCGGCGCGGGCGGCATCCCCGCGCCGCTGCGCGACGTGGCCGACACCGTGCGCGCCCGCGGGGTGCCGCTGAAGCTCATCGCGGTCGGCGCTGCCGGCCCGGTGGAAGGCGCCGACCTGGCGCTGCCCGATGCCGACGGCCGCCTGCGCCGCCGCTACGGCATGGAGGCCGCCGGCGCGGCCTACCTGCTGCGACCCGACCAGCATGTGTGCGCGCGCTGGATCACCCTCGACGCCACCCGCCTGCGCGCCGCGCTGGACACGGCGCTGCCCCAGTGAGAGGAGCCCTCCGAATGAACGACCGCGCATTGCCCATCGCCGGCCTGGAACAGGTCTACGACCGCCTGGCCGCCGCCATCGACCAGGCCGGCCCCGAGAAATCGGAGCTGTTCCTCGTCAAGCTGGCCCTCCTGAACGCCAACGCCCTGGCCGACGCCGCGCGGTTCGACGCGCAGGTGCAGGCGGCCCTGAAGGACCTGTGACGAGCGCCCCGGCCCGCGATGGGCCGGGAGAGCCCGCGGGCCAGGGCCTCAGGCCCCTGCGGCCCCGGTGTGCAGCCGGGTGCCCGCCACCGGCATCTCGGCACGCAGGATAGTGCCGTGGGTGGAGTCGGTGCAGTACAGGGTGCGCCGGCCCTCGCCGCCGAAGGCGAGGTTGGTCACCGAGGTGCCGGGCGTGCCGGTGAGGACCTCCTCGGGCTCGGCCCGGTGCCCCAGCACCCACACATAGGCCAGGCCCGGGTTGGCCACCAGCAGGCGGCCGCCTTCGTCCATCGCCAGGCCGTCCGGCCCGCTGGGGCCGTACGAGGTGAAGAACTGCCCCGCCTTCGAGACGCTGCCGTCGGCCAGCAGCGGCATGCGCCACACGCAGTTGCCCCGCGTGGCCGCGACGAACAGGAAGCGCTCGTCATTCGACAGCACGATGCCGTTCGGGCTGGGCACATTCGACAGCAGCAGGTCCAGCCGGCCATCCCGCCCGAGGCGGTAGACGCGCCCGGTGGGGTCGTGCAGGCCGGTCTGGCCCTGGTCGGTGAAGTACAGGTTGCCGCGCGAGTCGAACACCAGGTCGTTGACGCCCTTGAAGCGCTCGCTGTTGCGCCGCTCCAGGTAGGGCCGCACCTGGCCGCTGGCGATGTCCAGGGCGACCAGGCCGTTCTTGTAGTCGGTGACCAGCAGTTCGCCCGCGCTGAGGACCTTCAGGCCGTTGGGCTCGCCGTCCCACTGGGCCACCAGGTCCCACTCGCCCTTGGGGTCGATGCGGAACACGCGGCCGAAGGGGATGTCGGTGACGTAGAGGTTGCCCGCGTCGTCGAATACCGGGCCCTCGAGGAAGGAGTCGGCGAGTCGGCCGCCCTGGTTCACGTCGGCCCAGAGGCTGCGGACACCGGTGCGGCGGTAGTGGGCCGGCATGGAGGTGAACACCTCCAGCGGTCGGACCACGGGCTGCTTGAGGAGGAACATCGCGGCGATTACTGGCGTTCGAAGGCGGTGTTCGCGGCGACCTTGCCCCAGGTGTCGGTGCTGTCCTTCAGCAGGCGGCTGAAGGCCTCGCCGCCGACCTGGCGCGGGTCCGCGCCCATGCCCTCGGCGAAGGCCTTCATGTCGGGCGTGGCCATGGCGGTGGCGATCTCCTTCTGCAGGCGGGCCAGCACCGGGGCCGGCGTGCCCTTGGGCGCCCACAGGCCGGTCCAGTTCACCACGCCGGGCCAGGCCACGCCGGCCTCGGCGAAGGTGGGCACGTCGGGCAGCGAGGCCACGCGCTTGTCGCCGCTCACGGCCAGCAGGCGCATCTTGCCGCCCTTGACGTTGGACATCACGCCGGTGGTGGAGGCGATCTGCATGTCGATGGTGTTGGCCAGCACCGCCTGCGTGGCCTCGGCCGCGCCCTTGAACGGCACGTGCATCAGGTTGGCGCCGGCGGCGATGCCCAGGGCTTCGCTGGCGAAGTGCGGCGTGGTGCCCGCGCCGCCGGAGCCGTAGGTGACCTTGTTCGGCTGCGACTTGGCCTCGGCCACCAGCTCGCGCAGGGTCTTGAAGCGCGAGTTCGCGTTGACGGCCAGGGCCATCGGGGTGAAGGCATAGGCGCTCACCGGCACCAGGTCGGTGGCGTGATCGAAGGGCAGCTTCTTGAAGATGTGCGGCAGCAGCGAGAAGGTGGTGTCGTTCGCCATCAGCGTGTAGCCGTCGGCCTCGGACTTGGCGACCTGCAGCGCGCCGATGGTGCCGGTGGCGCCGGCGCGGTTCTCGACGAAGAAGCTCTGGCCGGTCTGCTCGGTGAGCTTCTGGGCCATCTTGCGGGTGACCACGTCCACCGCGCCGCCGGGGGCGTAGGGCACGACGATCTTCACCGGCTTGGACGGCCAGGTGTCGGCGAAGGCGGCGGGGGCCAGCGCGCCCAGGCAGGCGGCGGCGAGGACGGCGAGGCCGTGGCGGCGGGTCAGGAATCGTGCGTTCATGGTGTCTCCAGGAAATGCGGCTTATTCAGCCTTGAGGTTCAGGTCGTTGGCAAGCTGGGTGTAGCCCTTGGCGTCGCGCGCCAGCTGCGCGCCGAAGGGGGCGCCGCAGGCGTTCTGCGGCTCCAGGCCCAGGCTGTTGAACTTGGCGGCGGTGGCGGGCAGCTGCGCGAATTCGGTCGCCACCTTCTCCAGCGCCTGCAGCACCGGCGCCGGCGTGTTGGCGGGGGCCAGCAGGCCGTACCAGGCGTCGGCCGAATAGCCCTTGACGCCGGCCTCGGCGAAGGTGGGCACGTTCGGCAGCAGGGGCGAGCGGCGCGGCGCGGCCACGGCCAGCGCGGTGAGCTTGCCGCCCTGCACCTGCGGCAGCACCGAGCCCAGGGTGGCGAAGGAGCTGTCCAACTGGCCGCCCATGACATCGGTCACCACCTGGGCCGCGCCCTTGTAGGGGATGTGGTTCATCGACAGCCCCACCATGCGCAGGAACTGCTCGCTGGCGAAGTGGCCCGAGCTGCCGGTGCCGGGCGTGCCGTAGGTGCGCTTGCCCGGCTGCTCCTTCACCAGCTGCATGAAGCCCGCGAGGTTCTTGGCCGGCATCGAGGGGCCGGTCACCAGCACCGTGGGGCTCACCGCCAGCGTGCACACCGGCGCGAACGAGCGCACCGCATCGAACTTCACCCGCGCGCTGTACAGGGCGGGGATCATGGTGTGGTTGGTCGCCGCCACCAGCAGGGTGTAGCCGTCGGCGGGCGCGGAAGCCACCGATTCGGCCGCCAGGATGGTGTTGGCGCCGGGCTTGTTCTCCACCACGAAGGGCTGGCCCAGTGCCTTGGCCGCATGCTCGGCGAAGGCGCGGGCCACCACGTCGGTGGGGCCGCCGGCGGAGAAGCCGACAACGAGGCGGATCGGCTTGGACGGCCAGGCCGGGGCGCTGGCCTGGGCGCTGGCGGCGCCGGTGGCGGCCGCGGCGGCGGCGGCGAGCAGGAGGCGGGCGGCGTTCATTACCTGGGTGTTCATCGGGGTCTCCGGTCCGGGATCAATCCAGCTGGATACCGGCGGTCTTGATGACGCGGCTCCAGCGCTTGCCCTCGCCATCGAGGAAGCGGGTGAATTCGGCGGCGGTGCTGCCGGCGCCCTGCACGCCCATCTCGGCCCAGCGCCGCGACAGGGCGGGCGCAGGCACCAGGGCGCGTGCCTCGGACTCCAGCCGGGCCAGCACCGCGGGCGGCGTGCCGGCCGGGGCGAACAGGCCGTTCCACTCCGCCACATCGACTTCGGCGAAGCCCTGCTCCGCGAGCGTGGGCACCTGCGGGAAGGCCTCGGCCCGGCGCGCGGCGGTGACGCCCAGGGCGCGCAGCTTGCCGGCGCGCACGAAGGGGCCGCTGGCGGAAGTGGCGCTGAACATCAGGTCCACCTGGCCCGCGATCAGGTCGGTGAGCGCGGGCGCGCCGCCCCGGTACGGGATGTGGGTGATGGAGACCTTGGCCGACTGCTTGAACAGCTCGCCCGCGAGGTGCTGCGCGCCGCCGTTGCCGGCGGAGGCATACGACAGCTTGCCCGGCTTGGTGCGGGCGAAGCGGACCAGGTCGGCCACGCTCTGGAACGGCGAGTTGGCGGGCACCACCAGCAGCAGCGGCGCGCGCGTGAGCAGCGAGATCGGCGCGAAGTCCGACGGGCCGCCATAGGGCAGCTTGGGCACCAGCAGCGGGTTGACCGCGAAGGCGGTGGCGTCGAGCAGCAGGGTGTAGCCGTCGGCGGGCGCCTTGGCCACGGCGGTGGCGCCGATGGTGCCGCCGCCGCCGGGGCGGTTGTCGACGATCACCTGCTGGCCCAGGCGCTCGGACAGCTGGGTGGCGAAGGCGCGGGCGGTGGCGTCGGCATTGCCGCCGGCGGCATAGGGCACGACCAGGCGTACCGGGCGCGCGGGCCAGGCGTCGTTGTCGGCCGCAAAGCTCGGGAAGGCCGCGGGGATCGCGGCCACCGAGCACAGGCCAGACAGCAGCTGGCGGCGGGAGATTCCTTGGTTCATGTCGTCCTCGAACTCAAACAGTGGCGATGGGGGTGACCGGCGAGCCCGCCGCGCCCGGCAGGCGCAGCGGCGGGGCCGTGAGCAGGAAGCGGCTGCGGCCGGCGCCGCGCAGCCAGGCGGCCAGCGGCGTGAGCCACCACAGCTCGCCCAGGTGGATGCCGTTCTTGAACAGGCAGTGCTCGTGCAGCGGCAGGCGCGGGCGGCGCAGCGGCGTGCCGGCGCCCAGGGCGGGCGGCGACACGAGTTCGACCGCGGGATTGTCGGCCACCAGGCAGGCCAGGCGGGTGTCGGTGATCCAGTTCAGGAGCTTCGCGTCGCCGCCGTCGAGGCCGCTGCCGGTCTCGTGCAGGTGCTTGACGTCGGGCTGGCGCTGCATGGCCAGCAGGGTGTCGGCGAAGCCGGTGTGCACGCACACCATGTCGCCGGCCTCCACCTCGACACGGTCGGCCTCGAGGATGCGCATCAGGCGGTCGTAGCCCACGGCCTCGCGCTTGCGGCCCACATGGTGCTCGAGGTCGATCATCACGCCGCGGCCCTGCGCGCCGTGGGCGGCGAGGTTGGCCACGCCCAGCGGGCCGGCGTCGGGGTCGGGGTAGCGGGCCCAGTCCTCGGTGGCCTGGGGGTCGGTGGCGCCGGCATGCAGGTGCTCGCCGGCGCGGAAGCCGTTGTAGAACACCGCCTCGGCCACGCCGTCGCCGTCGGCGTCGAAGCGGCTGCCGATGTGCGCCAGGCTGTCCCACTGCGTGGAGTACTGGGTGTTCATCAGCATCACCTCGTCGCAGACGACGTCGGTGAGGTTCGGGTCTTCCGAGGCGTAGGACCAGCAGAAGCCCTGCACGCCGGCGCTGGCGCCGTCACGCAGGGTGCCGTACAGGCGCGGCGGCAGGCGCCGCGCGTTGAGGGAGCGCCCGCCCGGCACGTCCAGCGGCAGCGAGAGGCAGAAGGACAGGCCTTCGCGCACCTCCTGCACGCCCTGGCGCACCTTGGCCGGGGTCACCAGGTTCATGCGGCCCAGGCGGTCGTCGGGGCCGAACTCGCCCCAGTGGCTGCCCTCGGGCGCGTGCTTCCAGCGTTGCGGCATGGCGGGGGCTCCCTCGGGTCAGGCGGCCACGGGCTGGGCCAGCACGTCGAGCACGTTGCGGGCCGCGCCCAGGCCCATGTTCACGTAGGCATCCGAGGTGACGCCGCCGATGTGCGGGCTCAGCAGGATGTTGGCCACGCCGTGGAACGGGTGCGGCACGGTCATGGGCTCGACGGCGAAGCTGTCCAGGGCGGCCATGGACACCTGGCCGCTGTTCACCGCGGCCAGCAGGTCGGCCTCGTTGATCAGGCCGCCGCGGGCGGTGTTGACCACGATCACGCCCTTCTTGCACGCAGCCAGGGTGGTGGCATTGAGCAGGCCGCGGTTGTCGTCGGTCAGCGGGCAGTGCAGCGAGATGGCGTCGGCCTCGCGCCAGATGGTCTCCAGGTCCACCACGCGGATGTACTCGGGCAGGTTCTTGGCGAAGGGGTCGAAGCCGATGACCTTCATGCCCAGGGCGTCGCACATGCGGGCGAAGCGCTGGCCGATGGCGCCCAGGCCGATGAGGCCGATGGTGCGGCCATGCAGCTCCACGCTCTTGTGCGTGGCCTTGTCCCAGTGGCCGGCGTGCATGCGCTCATTGAGCTTGACGACCGACTTGGCGCAGGCCAGCAGGCCGGCCAGGGCCTGTTCGGCCACGGCGGCGGCGTTGGCGCCGACGGCGGCGCGCACCGCGATGCCGCGGGCCTGGGCGGCGGCCTTGTCGATGGTGTCGGTGCCGCTGCCATGCTTGGAGATCACGCGCAGCGAGGGCGCGGCGTCCATGGCCTCGGGGCCCACGCCGCCGTAGCGCACGATGATGGCGACCGGGTCATGCTGCTTGCACAGGGCGACGATGTCGTCCTTGCTCGGCGTCTTGCCGGCGTAGACGATGTTGAAGCCTTCCAGCAGGGCCAGGGCCTGGGGCGCGAGGTCCGCGGCGGTGATGAGGATGCTGCGGGCGCTCACAGGGTCTCTCCTTCCTTCAGCGCGCCGGCGGCGCGCAGGGCGGACTGCAGCCAGGAGGCGGCGGTGTTGCCTTCCTTGATCTGGGCGATGCGCTTGGCCTCGTCCTCGACCTTCTTGTGGCAGGCCGGGATCATGGCAGCCAGCTTGGCGCGCTCGACGACCACGACGCCGTCGGCATCGGCCTGGATGAAGTCACCGGGGTTGACGGTGACGCCGCCGCAGCTGATGGGGTGGCCGATGCGGCCGGCGACGTTCTTGGTCGGGCCGTTGGGGTTGGTGCCGACGGAGAAGACGGGGAAGTCCATCTCCTCGATCTCCAGGCTGTCACGCACGGCGCCGTCCATGATCACGCCGGCGATGCCCAGCTGGCGGCAGGCCGTCATCATGATGGTGCCCATGAGGGCCGAGGTCTGGTCGCCCTTGCCGTCGATGACCAGCACGTCGCCCGGCTTGGCCAGGGCGATGGCGGCATGGATCATGAGGTTGTCGCCGGGGCGCACTTCCACGGTGAAGGCCGGGCCCGCCACCTGCATGTTCGGGCGCAGGGCCTTGATGCGGCCATGCATGGCGCCGCGGCGGCCGGCGACGTCGGCCAGGATGGCGGCCTGGAAGCCGGCGGCCTGGGCCACGAGTTCGGGGGAGACGCGCTCGAAGTCGCGGATGATGTCCTGGGTCATGTCTGGGTCCTCGTTGGAGTTGATGTTGAAGTTGAGGGCGGCGCGATCGAGAGGGCTCAATCGGCCTTGATGTTTCCGGTGCGGATCACGCGGGCCCAGGTGGCGGAGTCGGCGGCCTGGGTGTCGGCCAGCGCCTTGGGGGCGCCGCCGACCAGGGTGACGCCCAGCTTGTCGGCCAGCTCGGTGATGGCGGGCTCGCGCAGGGCCTTGTTGATCTCGGCGTTGAGGCGCTGCACCACCGGGGCCGGCGTGCGCGCGGGCAGGTACACCGCCTGCCACTGTTCGACCACGAAGTCCTTCTGGCCGGCCTCGGCCATGGTCGGCACCTCGGGCAGCTGCTTGAGGCGCGCGGCGGACGTGACCGCCAGGGCGCGCAGCTTGCCGGCCTTCACGTGCGGCAGGGCCGCGGCCACCGGCGCGAACATGAACTGCACCTGGCCGCCCAGGGTGTCCTGCAGCGCCGGGGTGTCGCCCTTGTAGGGGACGTGGATGAACTTCACGCCGGTGCGCTGCGCCAGCAGCTCGGCCTGCATCTGCAGGATGGTGCCGTTGCCGCCGGAGGCGAAGGCGATCTCGCCCGGCTTCGCCTTGCCGGCGGCGAGCAGGTCGGCGACCGACTTGAACGGCTGCGCCGGCGCCACCACCAGCAGGTGGGGGATGGTGCCGACCAGGGCCACCGGCTCCAGGTCACGCAGCGGCTCGTAGGGCAGCTTGCCCATGAGGTGCGGGGCGATGGCCTGGGCGCCGATGGTGGTGTGCAGCACGGTGAGGCCGTCGGGGTTGGCCTTGGCCACGAAGGCGCCGCCGATGGTGCCGGTGGCGCCGGGCTTGTTGTCGACGACGACCGTCGCACCCAGCGAGGCCGCGAGGCGCTGCGCGATCGCGCGGCCCATCACGTCGGTGCTGCCGGCGGCCGGATAGGGCACGACCCAGGTGACCGGGCGACCGGCGGGCCAGTCGCCCTGGGCCAGGGCCGCCGGGGCGAGCGTGGCCGCGGCCAGCGCGGTGAAGGCGCCGAGCAGGCGGCGGCGGGAAGGCAGGTTCGAGGGGTTCATGGCGTCAGTCCGTGAAGGGGTGGGGGGCGAAGCCGTAGAGGCGTTCGGGGTTGGCGACGAGGATCTGGTGCAGGCGCCGCGCATCGCCCGCCCACTGCGCCAGGCGATCGACCTGGCGGGCGTCGTCGGGCATGGGCTGGCGCCCGGCGGAGGCGGTGGCATGGGGCCAGTCGCTGCCCCAGACCACGCGGCCCGGCGCGGCGTCGATGAAGCTGCGGGCCAGGTCGTCGAGGCCGGGGTCCTCGACGCTGCCCTGCGGGCTGACGAGGTAGCCGCCGGAGACCTTGACCCAGGCGCGGCCCGCGCCCAGGAGCTCGAGCAGGAGCGCATGCGCCGGCTCGCGGCCCTGGCCGCCGGGCGGGATGCGGCCGAAGTGGTCGAACACCAGGTCCACCGGCAACCCGCGCAGCACCGGGGCGAGCGCGGTCAGTTGCGCCGCCGGCATCAGCAGCTGCAGGTGCCAGCCCAGGGGCGCGATGCGCCGGGCGATGCGGGGGATGGAGCCGGCGTCGTTCGTCGCGCCCAGCGAGAGGTTGATGCGTACGCCGCGCACGCCCTGCGCATGCAGGCCGCGCAGGCTGGCCTCGTCCTCCTCGCCGGTGAGGACGGCCACGCCGCGGGCCTCGACGCCGCGCTGCGCCAGCTGCGCGAGTCCGGCGAGCAGGAGCGTGTTGTCGGCGCCGTAGGTGGAGGGCGTGACCAGCACCGCGCGCGCGGTCCCCATGCGCGCCTGCACCTGCAGGTAGTCGTCGACCGTGGCGTCGGGCGGGAACAGGGTCGCGCCGGGCGTGGCCGGCACGCGGGCGTCATACACGTGGAGGTGGCAGTCGCACGCGCCGGCAGGCAGCGGCGTGGCGGCCACGGCCTCGCCGGCGGAGAAGGGGTAGCGGCCCTGGCTCACGTGTGCACCTGCTGCAGGCTCGGTCGTGCTCGGTCGTGATCAGTCGGCCTTGGCGCCCGATTCCTTGACGACGCGGCCCCACTTCGCGATGTCGGACCGGATCAACTGGCCGAACGCGTCGGCCGTGGCGGGCGTGACGTCCAGGCCCTGGTCCTCGAGCTTCTTGCGCAGGTCGGGCGAGGCCAGGGCCTTGCCCAGTTCCGCACCCATCGTGGCGGCCACGCCGGCGGGCAGGCGCGCGGGGCCGAGCAGGCCGAACCAGGTCACCGCCTCGAAGCCCTTGAAGCCGGACTCGGCGACGGTGGGCACCTGGGGCAGGTCGTCGGTGCGCTTGCTCGAGGTGACCGCGAGGGCGCGCAGCTTGCCGTTCTTGATCTGGCCGAGGAGCGTCGGCACCGAGGACGTGTACAGGTGCACCTGGCCGCTGATCACGTCCGTCATGCCCTGGGCCGCGCCCTTGTAGGGCACATGGGTCAGCTTGACGCCGGCCTCGCGCTGGAGCAGCTCGGTCGCCAGGTGGGCCACGGTGCCATTGCCGGAGGTGGCGTAGTTCAGGACGCCCGGCTTGGCCCGCGCCGCGGCGATGACGTCGGCCAGGGTGCGGTAGGGCGAGTTGGCCGCCACCACCAGCGCCAGCGGCGCGCTGCCGATCAGGCCGATCGGCGTGAGGTCGTTGACCGGGTCGTAGGGCAGGCGGGTGTACAGCGTGGGGTTGATCGCCAGGTTGCTGGTCTGGCCGACCACCAGGGTGTAGCCGTCGGCCGGCGCCTTGGCGGCGGCATCGATGCCCAGGTTGCCGCCCGAGCCGGGCTTGTTCTCGATGACGAAGTTCCACTTCGTCGTGGCCTGCAGCTTGTGCGTGACGTCACGGGTCACCGTGTCGGTGCCGCCGCCCGCAGGGAACGGCACGATCACGCGGATCGGCTTGGCGGGCCAGGTATCAGCGTGGCTGGCAAAGGGGGCCAGGGCGATGAGGGCGGCGAGGGCCGCTGCCTGGCGGCGCGAGAAAGAGGGATTCACTGGCATGTCTCCGGTCATGGGCAGGTGCCTGGCCCGCCCTGGGCGAACTGTAGAAGGGTGTTTCACTGATCGCAAATGAACTGCATCAAGTGCAGCGTGTTTCGCGGTGTGAAAGATTTGTGCTGGGGAAGGAAGCCCCCGGGCCTGTGCCGGGGGGCCGGCACGGCGCCGTCACGGCGCCGTGCCCTGGGTGATGCGCGCTGCGCCTCAGAAGGTGTAGCGCAGGCCCACGTCGTAGCCGGTGGACGACTTGTTGGCGCCGGTGGTGGCGCCGCCCAGGGCGACGCTGGCGCCGCCGGAGTTCGTCACGCGGGCGACGGTGGCATAGGCCACGGTGTCGGGCAGCAGGTTGTGGACGTAGCCGACGGCGTACTTCCGGGACTCGGGCTGGCCGGCCGCGTTCGTGCCGTAGCGGGAGATGGCGACCTTGACCTCGCCGGTGGCGACGGGGGCGATGCCGCCCACCGACCAGCCGGTGGCCTCCAGCGGCACGGTGCGGCTCACGCTGTCGCGGAAGTAGCCCGTCATCGCCTTGAACTTGCCGAAGTCGTACTGCACGCCGATGTTGCTGGAGGTGATGCTGCCGGTCGTCGCGGTGGTCAGGTACTTGGTGCGGCCGGTGGCGACCGACACGTTCAGCTTGCCCACGGCGTAGCCCAGGCGCACGCTGTCGCCGCTGCCGCTGTCCGGCTCGGTGGAGTTGCTGGCGTTCTCGCCGAAGTAGTGCTGCACCTGGCCGTAGATGCCGTAGCGGTTGGCGGGCAGGAAGTACGCAATGATGTTGGAAGCGCGCGTGCTGGTCGGGCCGCCCTGCGTGGCCTGGTGCGGCAGCAGGGTGCCGACGCCGACGTTGGAGAACGGGTCCACTTCGACGCGGTTGCGGTAGTGGGCGGTGAAGTCGCGGCCCAGGCGCACCTCGCCTGCGGAGCCCACCAGGCTCACCGTGGAACGGCGGGCGAAGGTCAGGCCCTGCGTGCCGGCGGTGGCGGTGCTGGTGCCCGAAGCCTGGTTGTTGGTGTTGGTGGCCTGGCCTTCGCCGGAGTCGGTCGAGACCTGCGCCTCGTAGACGAAGTTGGCGGACAGGCCGTCCTTGAGCTTGCGCTCGCCCTTGAAGCCCAGGCGCGAGGTCTGGTTGCCGCCGGAGTTCAGGGCGGACTTGCTGGCCACGCTGCCGGAGCCGTGGGTGTAGGCCGCATCGGCGACGCCGTAGATCGTCAGGCTGGTCTGCGCGGTGGGCTGCACCGTGGTCTGGGCGGCCGCTGCCGAGGCGATGGCGCACAGCGCCAGGGGGAGGGTGATCTTCTTCAAGTTAAGTCCTTTGGTTTGGGAAAGCAGGTCTCCTGCCGGGGCGGACTCTAGGTAGGTACTCCACTGCGTACAATGCAGCTGCGTACAGTGAAAGGAGCTTCATGCCGCGAAACGCCCCCGCGCCCACCCCCGCCGCCCCTGCCGGCCCCGGTAAATCCGCCGACGGCGGCGTCATCGCCGTCACCCGCGCCCTGCAGGTGATGGAAGCCTTCCGCATCGGCGAGCGCCAGCTGTCGCTGGCCGAGTTGAGCCGCCGCACCGGCCTGCACAACACCACGGTGCTGCGCCTGGCCCGCACCCTGGCCCTGTCCGGCTTCATGGTGCAGAACGAGGACGGCCAGTGGCGCCTGGGCCCTGCCGCCGGCTGGCTGGGCGCGCGCTACCAGGCGGGCTTCGACATCAACAACGTGGTGGAGCCGACCCTGCGCTCGCTGTCCCAGGTCACGCAGGAGAGCGCCTCGTTCTATGTGCGCGAGGGCAACGAGCGCGCCTGCATCTCGCGGGTCGAGGGGCCGCAGTCGGTGCGCCACCACGTGCGCATCGGCATGCGCCTGCCGCTGGACCTGGGCGCGCCGGGCCGGGTGATCCTGGCGTTCTCGGGCGAGCAGGGCGAGGTGTACGAGTCGATCCGCCGCTGCGGCTACCACCTCTCGATGGGCGAGCGCGACGCCCAGGTGTCCAGCGTGGCCGCGCCGGTCTTCGGCCTGAACTGGCACCTGCTGGGGTCCATGTGCATCTCGGGGCCGACGTCGCGCCTGACCAAGTCCCGGCTGGAGGCCCACGCCCGCACGGTGATCGACGCCGCCAACCGCCTCTCGTATGCGCTGGCAGGCGCGCGCTCCGAGGAGACGCCCCGGGTCGTGTCGACCTGGCATCCCTGAGGAAAATTTCGCACCCGGGCGGCGCCTGACGCGCCGGCGTCCCGGTTTCGCGCGGCGCCGGCGCCGGCGGGCCTATCGTGGGCGGTCCACGGCACGCCTTGCCATGCCCAGCCTGCACCCCGCGAACCCGCCCACGCCCTGCCGGGGGCGCGCCGTGGCGGGTGGAGCCGCGCCATGACGCTGTGGCGCGGGGTGGCCCGCTACGCCCTCGCCCTGGCACTGACCGGCCTGGCACTGGCCGCACGCTTCGCGATGGTCGGCCTCCTGCCGCAGGCGGGCTTTCCCTTCCTCTCGTTCTTCCCCGCCGTCCTGATCACCACCTTCGTGGCCGGGATCGGCCCCGGGCTGCTGGCGTCGGGCCTGAGCATCCTCGCCGCCTGGTACTGGTTCATGGGCGACCCCGCCGGGTTCGGCGCCATGGGCCATGCGGACCTCGTGGCCCTGGCCTTCTTCTCGGGCGTGCTGCTGGTCGACTGCGTGGTGATCCAGGTGATGAACACCGCCCTGCGGCGCGCGCACCGCGCCGAGCGCCAGGTGCGCGACACCGGCGACCGCGTGCGGCTGGTGCTGGACAAGCTGTCCGCCCATGTGGCGCTGCTCGACGCCGACGGCACGCTGCGCGAGGTCAACGAGGCGCCCCTGGCAGCCTACGGCCTGCGCCGCGAGGACCTGGTCGGCCGCCGGCTGTGGGACCTGCCGTGGTGGACGGCCGGGCCGCAGGGGGGCGACGCCGTGCGTGAGGCCGTCGGGCGCGCGGCGCGCGGGGAGGTGGTGCGGCGCGACATCGAGGTCCGGCGCCGCGACGGCGCCGCCATGACGGCGGATTTCCAGCTCGCCCCGCTGGAGGATGGCGAGGGCCCGCCCCGCAGCCTCGTGGCCTGCGTGGTCGACGTCACCGCGCGCGTGCAGGCGCTGGTCGACCTCGAGCACAGTCGCGCCGAGGCGCTGTCCGCCGCCGCGGCGGCCGAACGCGAGCGCCGCCTGCTCGACGCCACCTTCAACACCGTGCCCGCCGGGATCATCGTGGCCGACGCCCAGGGCCGCCTGCTGAGGATGAACCGGGCCAACCGCCGCATCTGGGGCATCGCGCCGTACTCGGACACCATCGACGGCTACGGCGAGTGGAAAGGCTGGTGGGCCGGCGACTCGCCGCGCGCCGGCCAGCGGATCCAGGCGCACGAGTGGGGCCTGGCGCGCTCGGTGCTGCATGGCGAGGAGTGCCACGACATCGTCGAGGTCGAGCCGTTCGACCGGCCCGGCCAGCGGCGGGTGACGATGCTGGCGTCCGCGCCGGTGCTCGACCCGGCGGGACACATCGTCGGCGGGGTGGTGGTGCAGGTGGACATCACCGAGCGCATCGAGGCCGAGCGCGCGCTGCGCGAGACCGACCGGCAGAAGGACACCTTCCTGGCCACGCTCTCGCACGAGCTGCGCAACCCGCTGGCCCCGATCCGCGCCGCGGCGCACGTGCTGCGGCTGTCCGCCCTGCCCGGCGAGCGCGCGCGCAACGCGGTGGCGGTGATCGAGCGCCAGGGCACCCAGCTCACGCGGCTGGTCGACGACCTGCTGGACATCTCGCGCCTGAACTTCGGCAACCTGAGGCTGCGGCGCGAGCCGGCCGACCTGCGCGAGGTGGTCCGCAGCGCGCTCGAGGTGGGTGGCGCCTGCCTCGAGGCCAGCGGCCACGCCCTGCAGGTGGACCTGCCCGAGGCGCCCGTGGAGGCCGAGGTGGATGCGGCGCGGCTGGCGCAGTGCGTGTCCAACCTCGTGAACAACGCCTGCAAGTTCATGCCCCCGCCGGGACGCGTCGACGTGACCCTGGCGACGCGCGGGTCGGACCAGGGCCCCGAGGCGGTGATCCGCGTGCGCGACACCGGCCAGGGCATCGCGCCGGACATGCTGCCCCGGGTGTTCGAGCTGTTCGCGCAGGAGCACCGCAGCGGCCACTCGGGCAACGCCGGGCTCGGCATCGGGCTGGCGCTGACGCGGCGGCTCGTCGAGCTCCATGGCGGCCGCGTCGACGCGCGCAGCGCGGGGCCGGGCCGCGGCGCCGAGTTCGAGATCACGCTGCCGATGCGGGCGCCGGCTGCGCCACCGCCACCCCCCGCGGCCCCGGCCCTGGCCCTGGCCGCTTCTGATGCCGCTGCTGCTGCCGCCGCGCCCCAGGCGCCCCCGGACCCGGCCCCGGCCCCGGCCCCGGCGCGGGCGCCGGAGGCCTCCACCGTCCTCGTGGTCGACGACAACACCGACGCCGCCGACACCCTGCAACTGCTGCTGGAGATGCAGGGCCTGACGGTGGTCACCGCCGGCGACGGCGCGGGCGCGCTGGCGCAGGCGCGCCGCCACCACCCGGGCGTGGTCGTGCTGGACATCGGCCTGCCGGACATGACCGGCTACGAGGTGGCGCGGCGCCTGCGCGCCGAGGCCGGCGAGGGCGAGCGGCCGGTGCTGATCGCGCTGACCGGCTGGGGCCAGGCAGCCGACCGCGCGCGCGCCGCCGAGGCCGGCTTCGACCACCACCTCACCAAGCCGGCCGACCCGGACCGGCTCGCCGCCATCCTGCGCTCGCATCTGCAGCCCGCGTGAGGCGCCTCGCAGCCAGCGGCCAGACCTTGCCTGTTCCCGCTCCTGGAGCCCAAGCCATGTGCCCCGATGACGATGTCCCCGTGCCCGAACCCGTGCCCCCGGTAAACGACCCTCGCGCGCCCGCGCCGCCGAAGCCGCCCTCGGTACCCCCCGACGAGGAGGACGGCAGCACGCCGCCGCCGATCGAGCTGCCCGGGCGCGGCGGCGTGCCCGAGCGCGTGCGGCGCGCGGCGCGCGAGGTGCGGCTCAGTCGCGCGTGACGCGCACCAGCTCCTCGCGCGAGGTGACGCCCTCGCGCACCAGGCGTTCGCCGTCGTCGCGCATCAGGGTCATGCCGCCGGCGAGGGCGGCCTCGCGGATCTGCGCTTCGCTGGCGCGGTTGTGGACCAGCGCGCGGATCGCGTCGTCCGCCGCCATCAGCTCGAAGATGCCGGTGCGGCCCTGGTAGCCGGTCTGCCCGCACTCGCCGCAGCCCGCGCCGGCGCAGGCGGGGCAGCGCTTGCGCACCAGCCGCTGCGCCAGCACGCCGAGCAGGGAAGAACTCAGGAGGAAGGGCTCCACGCCCATGTCGGTCAGGCGGGTGACGGCGCTGGAGGCGTCGTTGGTGTGCAGCGTGGCCAGCACCAGGTGGCCGGTGAGCGAGGCCTGGATGGCGATCTGCGCGGTCTCGTAGTCGCGGATCTCGCCGATCATGATGACGTCGGGGTCCTGGCGCAGGATGGCGCGCAGGGCCTTGGCGAAGTCGAGGTCGATCCTGGCGTTGACCTGCGTCTGGCCGATGCCGGGCAGCTCGTACTCGATCGGGTCCTCCACCGTCATGATGTTGGTGGTGTGGGCGTCCAGCCGCGAGAGCGCGGCGTAGAGCGTGGTGGTCTTGCCTGAGCCGGTGGGGCCGGTCACCAGGATGATGCCGTGGGGCTGCGCGATCAGCTGCTCGAACCGCTGCAGCGTCTCGCCGGCCATGCCCACCGACTCGAGACTGAGCTTGCTCTCGCTCTTGTCCAGGAGGCGCAGCACGGCGCGCTCGCCATGGGCGCTGGGCAGGGTGGAGACGCGCACGTCCACCGCGCGGGTGCCGATGCGAAGGCTGATGCGCCCGTCCTGCGGCAGCCGTTTCTCGGCGATGTCCAGTTCGGCCATGATCTTCAGGCGCGAGATCAGCGCCGCGTGCAGCGCGCGGTGCGGCTGCACCACCTCGCGCAGCGTGCCGTCGACCCGGAAGCGCACCGAGGAGTGGCGCTCGTAGGGCTCGATGTGGATGTCGCTGGCGCCGTCGCGCGCGGCCTGCGTGAGCAGCGCGTTGAGCATGCGGATGATGGGCGCGTCGTCGGCGGTCTCCAGCAGGTCCTCCACCGCGGGGAGCTCCTGCATGATGCGCGAGAGGTCGGCGTCGGCCTGCACCTCGCTGACCACGCTGGCGGCGCTCGACTCGCCCTGGGCATAGGCCGCGGTGATGCGCTGGGCCAGCGCGCCGGCGTCGAGCTGCTGCAGCTGCGGCAGGCCGTGGCGGCGTACCACCTCGCTCCAGGCGCTGCCGGGGGGCTGGCCGGCATGCCACAGGGTCAGCTCGCCGGCGTCCTCCTCCAGCAGCAGCTGGTTGCCGCGGGCGAAGGCATAGGGCAATGGGTAGCGGGGCATGGCAGGCGCCTGGGCTTACTGGCGATCGGTCGCGGGCGGCAGGGGCGCCGGGACCGGCAGGGCCGGTGCGGGCACCGGCGCCGGGGCGGCGGCGGGCGGGGTGGCCTGGGGCGGGCGCGCGGGCAGCGGCGGCATGACCAGCGTGCCGTCCACCGGCAGCACCGCGCTTGGCACCGGCTGCGCCGCCAGCTGGCGCGTGCGCATCAGGTCATAGCGGTCCAGGGTCAGCGCGTCGCCCTGCGCGCCATCGCGCAGCACCACGGGACGCAGGAACACCATCAGGTTGGTCTTCTTGCGGCTGCGGGTCTCACTCTTGAACAGGCGGCCGAGGAAGGGGACGTCGCCCACGCCGGGCAGCTTCTGCTCGGTGCCGGCGTACTCGTCCTGCAGCAGGCCGCCCAGGACGATGACGCCGCCGTCGTCCACCACCACGTTGGACTCGATCGAGCGCTTGTTGGTGGTGGGGCCGTTGGGCGCCTTGTCCGTGCCGGCCTGGACGCTGGAGACCTCCTGGAAGATCTGCATCTTCACCGTGCCGTTCTCGCTGATCTGGGGGCGCACGCGCAGGGTCAGGCCGACGTCCTTGCGCTCGATGGTCTGGAAGGGGTTCACGCTGCCGGTGCCGCTGCCGACGTTGGCGTTGGTGTACTGGCCGGTCACGAAGGGCACGTTCTGGCCGATGACGATCTTGGCTTCCTCGTTGTCCAGCGTCAGCAGGTTGGGCGTGGACAGCACGTTGCCGTCGGCCTGCGACTCGATGAAGCGGGCGAGCGCCGCCAGCAGGTAGGTGCCGTTGACGTTGCGCACGATGCCGATGTTGGCGCCGGTGGCGGGCAGCGCGGCGCCGCCGCCCGTGGCCAGCGAGATGATGTTCTGCCCGCCGATGCTGAAGTTGGTGCCGGCCACGCCGAACACGCTGCTGTTGCTGTTGCCCAGGATGTTCTGCCACTGGAAGCCGAACTCGGCGGCCTTGTCGGCGTTGACCTCGGCGATCAGGCTCTCCACGTAGACCTGGGCGCGGCGCGAGTCGAGCCGGTCGATCACCGCGCGCAGCTGGCGGTACTGGGGCTCGGCCGCGGTGATGATCAGCGAGTTGGTGGCCGGGTCGGCCTGGATCTGGCCGCCGGTCTGCACCTGGGCGGTGGGCTGGATCGCGGCGGTCGCGGGGCTGGCGCCCGCGGCGACGCCGGCCTGCACCGCGGTGGCCACCGGCGCCGCTGCGGCCACGGGGGTGGCGGTGGCGCCCGTGGCGGCGGCCGCGGGCATGCCCGCCATGGCGGCGCGCAGCGTGGTGGCCAGGCGCGTGGCCTCGGCGTTCCTCAGGTAGACCACGTGGATGTTGCCCATCGCGTTCTGCGTCGAGGGCTGGTCCAGGCGCTCGGTGATGGAGCGAACCAGGTTCATGCGGGCGGCGTTGGGCGCGCGCACGATCAGCGCGTTGCTGCGCGGCTCGGCGATCACGGTGGTGCGCAGCGCGGCGTCGATGCCGGCGGCCGCGGGCGCGCCCCCGGCCGCGGCGCCTCCGCCCTCGACCAGCCGCTGCACCAGCGGCGCGAGGTCCGGCGCCAGCGCGTGGCGCAGCGGGATCACCTCGACGTCGGTGGCGTTGGAGATGTCGAGCGCGGCGACGATGCGCGCGATGCGCTGCAGGTTGTCCGCGTAGTCCGTGATCACCAGCGAGTTGTTGCCGGGGTTCACGTTGATGGTGTTGTTCGGGCTGATCAGGGGCCGCAGGATCGGCACCAGGTTGTTCGCCGACTCGTGGTTCAGGCGGAAGATCTGCGTGACCATCTGGCTGCCGGCGGGCGCACTGCCCACCGACACCGGCCCGCCCTGGAGCTTGGCGTCGGCCTCGGGCACCACCTTGAGGATGCCGGCCGCGTCGACCACGGTGAACCCCGACAGGCGCAGCGTGGCCAGGAAGGTGTTGTACGCGGCCTGCGGCGGGACGGGCCTCTCGGTGGTGAGGCTCATCGTGCCCTTGACCCGCGGGTCCACCACGATGTTGCGGCCGGTGATGCTGGCCATGGTGCGGGCCACGGCCTCGATCTCGGCGTTGGTGAAGTTCAGCGTGACCGGCTCGCCCGCGGCGGGGCGGGCCGCCGGCGCGCGCGCGGGGGCTGCCGGTGCGGGTGTCG
Organism: Ramlibacter sp. GCM10027632; assembly: GCF_042675325.1. NCBI lineage: Bacteria > Pseudomonadati > Pseudomonadota > Betaproteobacteria > Burkholderiales > Comamonadaceae > Ramlibacter > Ramlibacter sp. GCM10027632. Next base: position 58,224 of record NZ_JBHTGW010000008.1, read on the forward strand.
CGGCGGCTGCCGGGGCCGGGGCCGCGGCCTGTGCGGGCGCGGAAGCCGGCGCCTGGGCGAGGGCCGGGTCCGCGGCGAGCAGGGCCAGCACGGCGGCGATCACGGCGGCAGGAGAGGAGGGCTTGTGTGCGGACATGGTCGTCACCCTATGGTGATGAGGGAGCGCGCCCCCTGGCGCTGCCCGATGATGTTCAGGAGGTTGGACAGGGCCGCCTCGCGTTCGGGCGCGGCCGCGGCCTCGCCGGAAAAGCGCAGGCGGGCGCCGGCCCAGTGGCCCTGACCGGACAGCAGGAGGCTGCCCTCGAGCGTGTCCAGGCGCAGGGCCGGCGTGTCGCCGCCGGCCAGGCTCAGGCGGTAGCTGCCCATGGGCCGCAGTGTCGACAGGCGCGAGGCGATCCGCAAGGCCGAGACTTCGGCGCCGCCCGAGACCTCGAGGCCCCGGCGTGTCCAGCGCAGGGCCAGCCCGCGCGTGGCGAGCTGCAGGTCGCCTTCGAGCTGCAGGGTGTTCCAGGGCGTGCCCAGGCCGGCGAGCAGGGCCGCCGGCCATTGGGTGGGCGCGGCATCCAGCACGGTGAGCTGCGCGCCGTCCCCGCGGGCCTGCAGGCGCACCTGCAGCGGCTGCGGCGTGCAGCAGTCGGCCGACAGCGCCAGCCCCAGGCCGGTGAGCGCCGGTCGCATGCGCCAGGCCAGGCGGGACGGCAGGGCCGCGGCGTCGCGGCTGCCGGGGCCGCCGGTGAGCACCAGGCGGGCCGAGCCGTCCCAGAGCGTGCCGCGCGCGTCCTCCAGCACCACGCGGCCATCGCTGGCGCCGGCCACGGCCTGCGCCAGCCAGCGCGCCGGCGCGAACAGGACGAGGGCGGCGGCGAGCCCGGCCAGCGCGCCCGAGACGGCCCAGCCCCAGGGCGCGCGGCGCGGCGCGGGCAGCAGGGGCAGGGCGCGGGCCATCGGGCGCGGGGGCCTCAGCGGGGGGGCAGGGCCAGCACCACGGTGCCGTCCCAGGTGCCCTGGGGGTTGCGGGTCAGCCGGGCCTCGCCGGCCTGCGCGCGCGCATCGACCCGCGCCTTCGCGAGCCAGCGCGCCAGCGCGTCGCCGGGGATGCCGTTGACGGCCAGCGTCGCGCTGTCCCCGGCGGGCACGAGTTGCGCGGCCTCGCCGAGCGGGCGTGTCGCGGCCTCGAGGGCGCGCATCGCGTCGTCGTGGTTCATGCGCGGCTGCGACTGCATGGCGCTCGCCTGGGCCTGCAGTGCCTGCATCCGCTGCAGCAGCGCGTCGGCCGCGGCCTGCTGCGCGGGCGCGGTGCGCAGCGTGGCCAGGGCCGGGGCCAGCGCCACGCCCCATACCAGCGCCACGCCGACGACGAGGGCCGCCAGGACCAGCAGCGCGCGCTGGCGTGCGGGCTGGGCCTGCCACAGCTGGCGGGCCTGCGCGAGGCGGGGGTGTCGTGCGAGTGCCTTCATGTCCTTCATGTGCCGGACTCCGTGCGCAGCACCAGCAGCTCGCCCTCCAGGCGGGCGGCGAGACCCTGGCTTCGCAGGCGGGGCTCGGCGGCGCGCAGGTCGGTCTCGGTCCAGCCCAGGCCGCGCACGCGCAACTCGCCGGCGACGTACTCCAGGGCGGTGATGCCGCGCTGCGGTGCCACGGCGGCCAGCGCGCCGAGCAGGGTCTCGAGGTCGCGCGAGCCGGCGGTGCCGGTGGCCTGGCGCAGGGCGTTGACCTCGCGCTCCATCTGCAGCGGGGCGTCGACCACCAGCTTCACGTGCGGAAAGGTCTGCGTGAGCACGGCGCGCGCGGCCTGCTGCTTGGCGGCCAGCGAGGCGCGCTCGCGCCAGGCCCAGGCATTCAGGCCGACGAGGTGGGCGGCCACCAGCGCGACGAGGCCCCACCGCAGCGGCCGCCACTGCGGCGCGTGCAGCAGGCCGGCGAGGCCGGTGGTGAGGCGCTTGACGGTGCGCGCGCGCCCGGAGCTGGCGAACTCGAACTGGGCCAGGTCCCAGTCGCCCTGCGCCGCCTCGAGCCAGCGCTGCGCGGGGGCCTGCAGCACCATCGGGCGCTGTAGTAGCTGCTCGGCGTGGGCGGCGAGCGCGGGCTCGGCGAAACAGGGCGCGTCCTCGGGCAGCGGCGGCAGCAGGGGCAGGCCGGCCGACGACAGCGGCAGCACGGTCACACCCTCGGCATGGCGCACCAGCCACTGGGCCGACTCGGGCTCGCCGCGCGCGTGGAGGGCCGTGGGCGTGCCGGGGGACAGCTCGGGCACCACGCGCATCGCCGGCCGGCCGGCGGCTTCCAGCGCCTGCAGCGCCCCGCGCAGCCAGGCCCGGTCGCAGGCCGCCACCCAGGCCGGGCCGCCGGGGGCGGCGCCGGGCTCCAGTGCGAAGTGCAGGGATTCGGGGTCGTCCAGCAGGCGGTCTTCGAGCAGGCCCTCGAGCGCGGCGCGCAGGCGCGGCGAGCTGGCGGACAGGCCGCGGGGCCAGTCGATGCGGTGCCAGGACAGGGCCTGCGCCGGGACCACGGCCACCACCTGCGCGCCGGGGCCTGTGGCCTGGGGCAGCAGGTTCGCCGCCGCGCGGCCCGAGGCGCCGGGCGTGCGGCCGTCGGCCGACAGCACGTAGGCGAATTCGGTGGAGCCCGTCACGGGGGCGGTCGGCAGCAGGAGGTAGAGCGAACTCATGGACTGCGGCCATTGTAGGGACGGGTTCGTGACAGCTGGAACCCGAGTAAGACTCTGCACGGATCCGCTGGCCCGTGCGGGGCCTGCCTCAGCGAGGCGGCGCGGTCGAGGCGCTGGCTTCGCGCCAGAGCGTGCGCACGCTGGTGTTCTGTCGCTGGACCACGCTGCGCTCCTCGACGATGGCCCGGTCCAGCCGCACCCGGCCGCGGATCTCGAAGAACTGGCTGGCCGTGGCGGCCAGGGGCGTCTCGACGGCGCCCTGGCCCTCGTCGAGCAGTTTCAGGGCGTCGGACAGGTTGCGGAAGTGCGCGGACTGCCGGGCCGTCACCATGCGCTGCGCGTCGGCCAGGCCGATGCCGGGGATCACCGCGAAGATCGCCTGCGCGCTGGCGGTGTTCAGGTTGACCGTGGTCTTCGCGGGCAGCAGCGTGGCATGTGGGGCCAGCGCCTGCAGGGTGCGCGGCGACAGGCCGAGCCGCTCCAGGTCGGCCATGCGCAGCGCCGGCAGGGGCGCCAGCGGGTCCCGGGCGCCGGCGGCGCGGGACCGCAGCAGGTTGGACTGCAGCGCCTCGAGCTCGGTGGGCGGCAGCCCGAGCACGTCGAACAGGCGCTGGAAGGCGCGCAGCCCCGCCTCGGACGGCTTGCCGTCCTCGACGAGGTCGTTCACGTTCAGCCGCGACTGCAGGTCGGTGATGCTGCCCGAGAGGAAGGCCTCGTCGACCACCGAGCCCTCGGGGGCGGCCTGCCGGTCGGCCGCGAGGAAGGACGACAGCCGCGCCTCCTGCAGCGGCAGGGCCCAGGGCTCGCCGAGGTGGTCCACGCCGCCGGACTTGGCGTCCTCGATCAGGATCAGGCGGCCCCAGTCCAGCGCGCCGGTGAGGATCCAGCTGGCCTGCATGCGCGTGCGCTCGGCGCCCTCGACCTCGACGGCGCGCCACTGCTGCCACAGGCCGGCGGCTGCGAGCGTGGCCACCAGGGCCACGGTGAGCATCGCCGAGAGCAGGGCGGCGCCGCGCTGGGCGGGGCTCGGACGGCGCGCGCTCACGAACGGCCTCCCGCCACGCGCGGGCTGGCCCAGTCCAGCGTGAGGGTGCCGCCCAGGGGGTGGTCCGGCGGCAGCGTGAGGATGGCGCGCACCCCGTCGGGCAGCACGTTCGAGCCGTCGGCGCGGGCCTGCTGGCCGGTGCCGCTGCCGGTACCGCGCGGGGGCGCCTCGCTGCCGGCGGCCGGCTCGTCGCTGGACAGCGGGTTGGTCCATGCGCCGCCGCGGAAGAAGAACACCTGCCACTGGGCCAGCGGCACCACCGCGACTTCGGCCGCGCGCTCGGCATCGCCCGGGTTCTGCGACCAGGTGTCGGCGCGCAGCCAGGCCTGCTCAAGCTCGCTGCGCGTGGCCAGGACGGGCGACTGCCACCGCAGCCAGGTGGTGCGGCCCTCGACCACGCGCCGAGTCCAGGCGGCCACCACCAGGCCCTCGGGCATGCCGGGCGGGGCGCGCCGCGTCAGGCGCAGCACGCGCCCGTTCCAGTCGAGGGCGGAGCGGTCTGGGACCTGGGCGATCGCGTCGAGGTCGGTGTTCCATTGCGCAAGGCCGACCTGCAGCGCCAGCACGTGGTCGGCGCGCTCCTGCGTGGCGGCCTGGGCGCGCGTCATGCCGTCCAGGCCGCGCCAGGCGAGCACGGCGACCAGGGACATGACGAACAGCGCCACCAGCAGTTCGACCAGCGTGAACCCGCGCAGGGCGTGGCGGCCGGCCATCTCAGAAGCGCCCCACGATGGTCGACACCCGCAGCACCGGCTCGGCGCCGCGCCGCACGTTGGCGTCGACGCGGCGGAAGTTCGGGTTGGGCGTGGCCGCCACGGCCAGCGCCACCTCGAAGGTCTCGCCGCCCTGTTCGCAGCTCGCTACCGTCTCGCCGATGCCGGGCATCTGCTGCGACAGCCGCACGCCCACCAGCGCGTTCTCCGCGCACAGGCGGGCCAGGAGCACGTCGGACTGGCGCCGGGCGTTGTCGGTGAGGGCCGCGGTCGCCTTCAGGCCGGCGGCCAGGGCGATGGCCACGATGCCCAGCGCCACCAGCACCTCCACCAGCGTGAATCCGCGCTGGGGGGCTCTCATGGGTTCGCGCCTTCCACGCGGAAGGGGCGCAGGCCGTCGGTGGCCACGCGCAGCCGGCGCCCCGGCAGGCTGGCGGACTCGAGCACCACGGCCTGCGCGCCGATCAGGGGCTCGGGGCCGAGGAGCAGCGCGGTGGTGCCCTGCACCCTCACGTCGCCGGACTGCCACTGCGCAGGCAGGCTTCCGGCGGCGGCGCCCTCGAAGCGGAAGCCGTTCTCGGTGGGGACCCAGCGTATCGGCTGGCCGGTGCTGCGCGATTGGGCGCGGCCCGCGTCCAGCAGGGCGGCCAGGCGCAGCGCCTCGCGTTCGAGCTGGTTGCCCGCGCTGTCCCGGATGGCGAAGGCCACGCCGGCGGTCGCAATGGCGATGATCGCCACCACGACCAGCAATTCGATCAGGGTGAAGCCGGCCTGCTTACTGCCAGCTGCCGATGTCGGCATTCTTGCCTTCGCCGCCGGGCTGGCCGTCGGCGCCCAGCGACAGCACGTCGATCTCGCCCTTCACGCCGGGGTTGAGGAACTGGTAGGGCCGGCCCCAGGGGTCGGCCGGCAGCTTCTCGAGGTAGGGCTTCCAGTTGGGGGGCACGGGCTGCGCGGTGGGGCGCGTGACCAGTGCCTGCAGGCCCTGCTCGCCGCTCGGGTAGCGCTGGTTGTCCAGGCGGTACAGCTTGAGGGCCTGCATGAGGTTGTTGACGTCGGTGCGTGCGGCGGTGACGCGGGCGTCATCGGCGCGGTCGAGGACGTTGGGCACGATGAGGGCGGCCAGCACGCCGATGATCACCAGCACGACCATCAGCTCGATCAGGGTGAAGCCGGCAAGGCGGCGCAACAGGAAGCCGGTTCTCTTCATCATCTCGACATCTCGAAGGGGGTGTGGGCCATGATAATCGACGCATGTTGCACGCGACCCGCTCCGCACGCGCCCAGCGCTGGCTGGTGGGCGCCGCCACCTTCGTGGTGTGGGCGCTGGCGGTGCTGGGGGCGGCGTACTGGGGCCTGCGCATCGCCGGCACTGGTGCTCGGGCTTCGGCGGCGCCCGCGGTGGTGCGCCAGCCCGAGGCGCCCGACCCGGCGGCCATTGCGCGCCTGCTCGGCGCGGTCGGCACGCCGGGCGAGCCGGCCGCGGCGCCAGCCCTGGCCAGCCGCTTCGTCCTGACGGGGGTGGTCGCCGGCGCAACCGGCGCCGGCGCGGCGCTGATCGCGGTGGATGGCCGCCCGCCCAAGCCCTTCGCCGTGGGCAGTGCGGTCGAGGCCGGTCTGGTGCTGCAGTCGGTGGAAGGCCGCCGCGCCCGCCTGGGCCCGGCCCCGGGCGCCCCGGCGGCGCTCACCCTCGAGTTGCCGCCGCTGCCGCAGTAGGCCGGCCGCGCTCAGGCGCGCAGGAACAGCCGGTACACCGGGTTCTGCGTCTCGTCCACGAACGGGTAGCCGAGCGTGTCGAGGAAGGCCTGGAACTGCGCCTCCTCCGACGGCGGCACCTGCAGGCCGACCAGGATGCGGCCATAGTCCGCGCCCTGGTTGCGGTAATGGAACAGGCTGATGTTCCAGTTCGGCTGCATGTGCGAGAGGAACTTCATCAGCGCGCCGGGCCGCTCGGGGAACACGAACCGCAGCAGGCGCTCGTCCTGCGCCAGGGCCGAGTGGCCGCCGACCATGTGGCGGATATGTTCCTTGGCCAGGTCGTCGTGCGTGAGGTCCAGCGCCTCGAAGCCGTGCTTGCTGAAACTGGCCGCGATGCGGGCCGACTCGCCGCGCCCGTGCGTGGTCAGGCCCACGAACACATGGGCCTGGGCCGCGTCGCTGATGCGGTAGTTGAACTCGGTCACGTTGCGCGGCCCGCCGGGCAGCTCGCCGATCAGGGCGCAGAAGCGGCGGAAGCTGCCCCGCTCCTCGGGGATGGTCACCGCGAGCAGCGCCTCGCGCTCCTCGCCCACCTCGGCCCGCTCGGCGACGAAGCGCAGGCGGTCGAAGTTCATGTTCGCGCCGCACAGGATGGCGGCGTACGTTTCACCGCGGGTCTTGCGATCGGTCACGTACTGCTTGATCGCGGCCACGGCCAGCGCCCCGGCAGGCTCGACGATGCTGCGGGTGTCGACGAACACGTCCTTGATCGCGGCGCACACCGCGTCGGTGTCGACGGTGACGTAGTCGTCCACCAGGTCGCTGGCGATGCGGAAGGTTTCCTCCCCCACCAGCTTCACCGCGGTGCCGTCGGAGAACAGGCCCACGTCGGACAGAGTGACGCGCTCGCCGGCCTCGACGGACTGCAGCATGGCGTCGGAATCGTTCATCTGCACCCCGATCACCTTGACCTCGGGCCGCACCGCCTTGATGTAGCTGGCCACGCCCGAGATCAGCCCGCCGCCGCCGATGGCGACGAACACCGCATCGAGCGGGCCCTGGTGCTGGCGCAGGATTTCCATCGCGATCGTGCCTTGGCCGGCGATCACGTCCGGGTCATCGAACGGGTGCACGAAGGTCAGGCCCTGCTCCTTCTCCAGCGTCAGCGCATGCTGGTAGGCGTCGGAGTAGCTGTCGCCGTGCAGCACCACCTCGCCGCCCAGGGCCTTGACCGCCTCCACCTTCACGCCGGGCGTCGTTACCGGCATCACGATCACCGCACGCGAACCCAGGCGGTGCGCCGACAGCGCCACCCCCTGGGCGTGGTTGCCGGCCGAGGCGCAGATCACGCCGCGCTCGAGCTGCCCGGGCGTGAGCTTGGCCATCTTGTTGTAGGCGCCGCGCAGCTTGAAGCTGAACACCGGCTGCTGGTCCTCGCGCTTGAGCAGGATCTTGTTGTGCAGGCGACGGCTGAGGTTGCGCGCCGGCTCCAGCGCCGACTCGACCGCAACGTCGTAGACCCGGGCCGTCAGGACACGGCGGAGGTAGTCATCAGGGGTCAAGGCAGAGTGTTCGGCGCTCGTCATGTTGTTACAAGAAGACAATACGTTTTACCTAATTACACCAACACGCCTGGGCGAAATGTCATGGTCACGGGTTGAGCAACTTGTAACAGTTGGGCGGACCAGCTCTTCCGTCCAATTGTCATGACAAAAATGAATGAGTGCTCGCCAGAAAAGCTTGAACAGGGAATTAAGACGTGTCTCAGGGAGTCAGCAGGGTCATCGGGGCGTTCGCCACCCCGTCCAACGACGAGGTGTTCCGCGCCTCGCGGGGACGGACGGTGCCCATCCCGGAGAGCCTGACCTCCGTCCCCGGTTACCCGGAGAAGCTCCGAATCTACAGGATTGAAGCCAGCCGTTTCTGGCAGGTACGCTGCTGGTTCAGCGGCAAGACCTACAGCAAGAGCCTGCGCACCACCTCCAAGAAGAATGCGCTGGTGCTGGCGAAGCGATTCTTCGATGTGACCTCGGCGCAGATCCACATGCTGCGGGACACCGGCCAGGAGGCCGGCGCGGTGAACTTCGCCCAGGTCGCGGAAAAGCTCTTCAACCAGGAAGCCGCGCGCCAGCAGCGTGGCGAGTTCAGCCGCGGCTCGCTGATGGTGATGCGCAACCGGCTCGACGCGCACATCCTCCCCGAGCTGGGCAGTGCGCCGGTGAAGGGGCTGGGCTACGTGGCCCTGCAGCACTTTGCCGACCGCCTGGGCCAGCAGGGCTTCACCACCACCACGATCTCGCAGTACCTGGTCATCGTGCGCAAGATCCTGAAGCTGGCGCGCCACCTGGGGCACCTGGGCGAACTGCCGGAGTTTCCACGCATCCGAGTCACGGCCACGCCGCGCGGCGGCTTCAGCATTGCCGAGTACCGCCAGCTCCTGCGCAAGTCGCGGGCGCTGGTCGGCCAGCCGCACCCCGTGCTGGCCCGCCTGGGCCCGAACGAGCGCTTCTGGATCGCCCGCGAGCTGCTGCTGATGCCGCAGGACATTCCGTGGGTCATCGGCTTCATGGTCAATACCTTCGTGCGGCCAGGCGACATCAAGCTCATGCGGCACCGCCACATCGAGGAGATCCGCGGGCGCCACATGTACCTGCGAATGAACCTGCCCGAGACCAAGCGGCACGACAAGCCGGTCGTGAGCATGCGCGCGGCGGTCCGCATCTTCCGGCAGATCCAGGCCCGCAACGCGGCCAACGGCTACGGCGGCCCGGACGATTTCCTTTTCCTGCCGCAGTTGTCGAACCGTGAGCACGCGCTGGCCGTGATGAACCAGCTCTTCCAGTGGGTCATGGCCGAGTGCGGCATGACCAAGGGGCCGCAGGGCCAGACGCGCACGCTCTACAGCCTGCGCCACACGGCCATCACCTTCCGACTGCTGTACGGACAGGGCATCGACATGCTGACCCTGGCGCGCAATGCCCGTACCAGCGTGAACATGATCGAGCGGTTCTATGCCTCTTCGCTGAGCGGCGAGATGAACGTCGGCCTGCTGCACAGCCGTCGCCAGGCCGGGCAGGGCTGAAGCGCCCTGCTTCGCGGGCCCAAAGAAAAACCCCGCCGTGTCGCCACGGCGGGGTTTTGTTCTATGTGTCTAACCGACGGAGTCGGTCAGGCGATTAGAACGTGTGGATCACGCCCAGGATGTTGGACGACTTCTTGTCCACGCCACCGGTGGCGGCGTCCTTGGTCTGGCCGGAGTAGAAGTAGGCGGTGGTGCGCTTGCTCAGGGCGTACTGAACAGCGAACTGGGCCTGCTTCAGGTCTTCGGTCTTGGCGCCGACGGAGTTGGTGGTCTCAGCCTTGCCGGTGGTGGCGATCAGCTTGAAAGCGCCGACGGGCACGGTCACGCCCAGCTGGTAGGCCTGGTACTCACGGGCGGCAGCACCGGCGTCGCCGTTCTTGCCGTCGTTGTAGGTACCGGTCAGGGCCAACATGCCGAAGTCATAGCGAGCGCCCACTTGGGTCAGCTTGCCGGTCTTGTCGACGATGGCGGTGTTGCCAGCAGCGGTGCCGTTCTTGTACTCGGTGTAGGCAACCTTGACCGACAGGGCGCCGGCGTTGTAGTTGGCCAGGATACCGGTGCGCTTGGCGTGCACTTGGGTGTCGGCGGCGTTCTTGCTCTCGAAGGTGTCGAGGCTGGTGGCAGCGCCGTACTGCAGCTGGGCGGAGAAGCCGCCGAAAGCCGGGGTGATGTAGGTCAGGCCGTTGGCACGGGTGCCGCCGACGGCAGCGTTGCCGTAGGTGTGGGCGGAGTCGGCGCCGTTGGTGCCCTCGGAGCCGGCGTTGAAGCCAGACAGGGTCGACAGCTCGTACAGGTTGGTGTACTGGTAGCCGGCACGGACTTCACCGAACTTGCCAGACAGACCGACCCAGCTCTGACGGTTCAGGCTGGTGGCGGAACGGCCGGTGGTGGCGCCAGCGGCAGTCGTGTCGATCTGGGGGGCCGAGGTGGCGGTGCGATAGTTGGTCAGCTGCGAGCTGGTCGGGGAGATACCTTGCTCGATCACGAAGTTGGCCTTCAGGCCGCCACCCAGGTCTTCCGTGCCACGGAAGCCGAAACGGGGGCCGGCGACGGCGCCGTCAGCAACGCCGTTGGCCTTGACGGTGGTCACGCCAGCGTCCTTGTAGGTCTGGGCCTTGTAGCCGATGTCCATCACGCCATACAGGGTGACGGAGGATTGGGCAAACGCGCCGGTGGCTGCAAGGGCAGCCAAAGCAACTAGAGATTTTTTCATGCAAGTTTCTCCAAGGTTAAACATGAGGCGCCGGCGCTGGAGGTGCTGTGAACGACCTCTTTCGCGCCCCGGGCCAACCTCCTTCACGGAAGTTGACGCTATTCAATCAGAGGGCCTCGGTAAGGCGCAAAGAATTTGCGCTCGGCAGGGTTTCATCGTTGCAGGCGGACAACAGACCCCCTTTCTGGGCTCGTGTGCGCCACGGGTAAACCCTTGATTTTTCAGGAGAAATTGCAACTTTCTGTTTATGGTCAGGCTTCGATCAGGCATCGGCGGCCGGCGTAAACTCGCCTGCATGGATGCCGCCATCAGCGCACTCGACAGCGCCTTGCGCACGCTGTTCGCCCGCCCCCGTTCCCAGCGCCCCAGCCCGGGTGCGGGGGTCCCCCCCCCCGATCTCTCACCGGCTCAAAAGCGCGAGGCCGCGGCACTGATGCGGGTCAATCATGTAGGAGAGATCTGCGCGCAGGCCCTGTACACCGCCCAGGCCCTGGCGACGCGTGACCCGGCCTTGCGCCGCCATCTGGAGCAGGCTGCGCGCGAGGAAACGGACCACCTCGCCTGGACCTTGGAGCGCATCGAAGCCATGGGCGATCGGCCGTCCCTTCTCAATCCGCTGTGGTACGCGGGCGCATTCGGGCTGGGCTTGCTGGCGGGGCGATTCGGGGACCGGGTGAGCCTGGGGTTCGTCGTCGAGACGGAGCGCCAGGTCGAGGCGCACCTGGATTCCCATCTGGAGCGCCTTCCCGAGAGCGACGCACTCTCGCGAGCGATCGTGTCGCAGATGAAGCTCGATGAGCGCGAACACGCGGACCAGGCACTCGCCGCCGGGGCGGTGGCGTTGCCCGCGCCTGTCCGCGGAATGATGCGGGCCGCCGCCAAGGTCATGACGACCACGGCCCATTACGTCTGACGATGTAGTTCTTTAGCTCGGTCCGTCAGGCTACTTCGACAAGGTCGAAGCCAGTCGTGATCTCTGCTGTCTTGCCAATCATGATGCTGGCCGAGCAATACTTGTCATGGCTCATGGCAATGGCCCGCTCGACTGCGGCGGCGGGGATGCCCTTGCCAGTGACCGTGAACTGCATGTGCAGTTTCGTGAAGACTTTGGGATCACTGTCTGCGCGTTCGGCGCTGAGCTTGACCGAGCAGCCACGCACATCGTGGCGTCCGCGCTTGAGGATCAGGACCACGTCGTAGGCAGAACATCCGCCCGTGCCCGCCAGAACGGTCTCCATGGGGCGCGGCGCCAGGTTCAGGCCGCCGTTTTCCGGTTTGGCCGCGTCAGGTGCTCCGTCCATCATGAGGACGTGCCCGCTTCCCGTTTCCGCCAGGAAACCCATGCCCGAGCGCGCGCCCGTGGTCCCCGTCCAACTTACCGTGCATTCCATTCCGACCTCCTTGGGATCATTTCGGTTGAGCTAAATCAATTCAGCGGCTGATAGCCGGGATTTTGCACTTGCTGTGCTGCAACGCAGCACGTACCGGGCTATACTGTGGCCACGCTTGAATTAGTGATGCTGATTCAGGCACTGATTGTCTCCTCCACCTCTCCTTTGGTGGATTTAGCCCCCGGATCGCAAGGCCCGGGGGCTTTTTTCTGCCTGATCCGGTAGCAGTTTCACACTGCACCGGTTCCAAGTCATGGCGGACGAGACCTGCAAGTGCTTGATTCATAAGCTATCCTTGCTCGACAGTTGAATTACGGCAGTCGTTCACTCAGCACTGTCGAACTGAAAGCCCCCCAGCCCATCCGGTGGTCGGGGCCTCTTTTCGAGGGAAACAGCCCGCCGGGCGCAGGCTGCTCAACCTTAAAAAGCCTAGCTGCTTTGGCCGCCCTAACGGCAACCTCGGTTTTTGCCCAGTCCTCCGTCACCCTTTCCGGCCAGATCGATGTCGGCTTGAGCAACCCGATCGGTGCCGACCGAACCCGCATCGACCAGTCCGCCAACGGCGCCAACCAGATCGTCTTCAGCGGTTCCGAAGACCTGGGCGGTGGGCTCAGGGCCACGTTCCGGCTTGCTGAGCGCTTCAGCCCCGAATCCGGCCTCAACGACGGCAGCAATGCCAACCGGCCCCTGTTCCAGGGGGAGTCCACCGTCGGGATCGCCGGCACCTTCGGCGCCCTGCGGATCGGACGTGCGCTCACCGCGTTCCAGGGGCCCATCAACAATACCGACCCCTGGGGAACCCTCCAGCAGGCCTCCCTCGCCGTCCTGACCACGGCTTACGCCAGCGCGCCCGACAACTACGCCTTCACCCCCGGCGCCGGCGGCGTCGCCACCCTCACGGGAACCGGGGGCAACCTCGGCCGATCCGACGGCATCTTCTACACAGCGCCCAACTGGAATGGCTTCGGCGGCGCACTGACCTACGGCCCCAAGAGCACCCAGGTCACCGGCCTGGTCACCACCGGCGACAAGGCCCTCCTGAGCGGGTGGCTGTCCTACGGCGCAGGGCCCATGTCGCTGGCCATCGGCGCTGAACGCAATCGCATCGGGGATCGCATCGCAGCTGTCCAGGGCTCCTACAACTTCGGCTTCGCCACCCTGGGCGGCACTTACGCGCAGACCGATTACGACGCCGCGGGCGCAGCAGACCGCCGCAGCTTCAACGTGAGCGCCGTCGCCCCCATGGGCGCCTTCACGCTGAAGGCCGGCGTCGGCCGCAGCAAGCTCAAGGACGGACCTTCCACCGTCCGCAAGATCGGCCTGGGCGTTGACTACAGCATGAGCAAGCGCACACTTATCTACACGTCTTGGGCCCGGGACAACGGCGTGAGCGCCTCCACCGGTCTGTCCGCGAGCCCGAAGACTGGCTTCGACATCGGCATCCGCCACAACTTCTGACCTAGCCCTTCAGGGTGTAAGCCCATGCCCAGGGGTGAGACAATCACCCCATGGGACTCATGGGGATGTCGTTGAAGACAGGGGCTGCTGCGCTCCTGGTGGCCGTCTTGGCCGGCTGCGCGTCTGCGCCGCCGGCCGTTTCCGTGGGCTCATCGCCCTGGGCCAGCCACGACACCACCGACCCGCGGGGCGAGGCGGCTTGGGAAGACTACCGCTTCCCAGGCAAGACGCCCACTCGCTTCGCCTATGAGCGCAAGGACGGACGCGACGCGCTCTCAGTGCTCGCGCAGTCGTCCGCCAGCATGAAGCGACAGCGCGTGCGCGTGGCGCCCGAAGATCTGGGCTCTGTCCGATTCTCCTGGAATGTCCCTGCCCTCATCCCCGGCGCCGACATGGCGCGCCGGGACGCGGAAGACTCCCCGGTGCGTATCGTGCTGGTGTTCGAGGGTGACCGTTCCCGCTTCTCGCCGCGTGACGCCATGCTCTCCGAACTGGCGCGCGCCTTGACCGGCGAGGAGATGCCGTACGCGACCCTCATGTACGTCTGGTGCAACCAGCGCCCGGCCGGTACCGTGATCGAGAACCCGCGTACCAGCCGCATCCGCAAGCTGGTCGTCGAGTCCGGCTCGGGCAACCTCGGTCACTGGCTGGACTACGAGCGCGACATCCGTGCCGACTACGAGCGCGTGTTCGGCGAGGCGCCCGGCGCGCTGGTGGGCGTGGGCATCATGACCGACACCGACAACACCGGCTCCGTCGCCCGCGCCTGGTACGGGCCGCTGAGGTTCACGCCGACCGCCCGCCTGGCCGCGCGCTGAGCGCCCGGACGCCGCGTTGCCGAGCCTGGTCGGCCGGGGGGACCGGCGCGGATCACGCGTAACGCTTGTTCCGCAGGTTGTTCTTCATTTCCTTGAGCATCGGCTGCAACTTGTCACCGCCGATTCGCAGCGCCACGCAGGTCGCCAGTACGTCGATGATCAGCAGGTGCAGCAGGCGCGACACCATGGGGCTGTAGCGGTCATAGCCTTCCGGGTGGTCCGCCGCCAGGTGGATGTGGCCAGCAGTGGCCAGGGGCGAGCCGGTGGCCGTGATGACGATGGTGGTGGCGCCCCGGCGCTTGGCGATGTCGCAGGCGTCCATCAGGTCCCGGGTGCGGCCGGAGTTGGAGATCACCACCACGCAGTCGCCCGGCCCGAGCAGCGAGGCGCTCATGACCTGCAGGTGGCCGTCGCTGCAGGCCGCCGTGTGCAGGCCCAAACGGAAGAACTTGTGCTGGGCGTCCAGCGCCACGATGCCCGAGTTGCCTACGCCATAGAACTCGATGCGCCGGCTCGTGCGCGAGGTCGAGGCGAGCGCGTCGACCGCGCGCTCGATCGCATGGGCCGAGGCATCGTTGCGGTACTTGAGGAACGCAGCGACGGTGTTGTCGATCACCTTGACCATCACGTCGGCCGGCTTGTCGTCCGCGTCGACGCTGCGGTGGATGAAGGGCACGCCCTCATTCACGCTGCCGGCGAGCTTCAGCTTGAAGTCCGAGAGGCCGTCATAGCCCATGCTGCGGCAGAACCGGACCACGGTGGGTTTGCTCACATGCGCCCGGTCGGCGAGTTCGCTCACTGGCAGGGAGGCGAAGGCGCGCGGGTCGGCGAGGACCAGGCGGCCGACGCGTTGTTCGGCGGGGGCGAGGGAGGGCAGGGATGCCTTGATGCGATCGAGCATGCGGTGATGTGCCTCAGCGTTCTTCCGACCAGCAGTGGCCGTCACGCGCAATCATCGCACTCGAGGCGCTCGGACCCCAGGACCCGGCAGCATAGGGACGCAGGCCGTCGCGGTGGCCGCGCCAGTGATCGAGCAGCGGCTCGACCCAGCGCCAGGCCTCCTCCTGTTCGTCGCTTCGCACGAACAGGTTCAGGCGGCCGTCGATGACATCCAGCAGCAGCCGCTCGTAGGCGCCCACGCGCTCGGCGCCGAAGCGCTTGTCGAAATCCAGGTCCAGCTGCACGGGCGCGAGGTGCTGCGCGGCGGACCGGGCCGCGTGGCGGTTGTCCTGCCCCTGCGCCATCAGGTGCAGCTCGAGCCCGTCACGCGGCTGCAGGTTGATCACGAGGCGGTTGGCCGCACCGGCCGGCCCGCCGAAGATGGCGTGCGGCGCGGGGCGAAAGTTGACGACGATGTGCGCGTCGCGCGCCGCCAGGCGCTTGCCGGTGCGGATGTAGAACGGCACGCCCGCCCAGCGCCAGTTGGCGATCTCGGCGCGCAAGGCGACGAAGCTCTCCGTCGCACTGTCGCGGCCGACGCCCGCCTCGTCGAGGTAGCCCGGCACGGCCTCGCCGCCGACCCGTCCGGCCACGTACTGGCCACGGATCGCGTGCTGGTCCAGCGTCACCGGGGTCCAGGGCTTGAGCGAGCGCAGGACCTTGAGTTTCTCGTCACGGATCGCGTCGGCGTGGGCATTGATCGGGGGCTCCATCGCCAGGGCGCAGAGCATCTGCAGCGCGTGGTTCTGGACCATGTCGCGCAGCGCGCCGGTGCTGTCGTAGAAGGCGCCGCGCTTTTCCACGCCGAGGTCCTCGGCGATGGTGATCTGGATGTGGTCTATGTGTTCGCGGCGCCACAGCGGCTCGAACAGGGCGTTGCCGAATCGCAGCGCGAACAGGTTCTGCACCGAGGGCTTGCCGAGGTAGTGGTCGATGCGGAACACCTGCCTTTCGGACAGCACCGTGCGCACCGCCTCGTTGATGGCGCGGTTGGAGGCGAGGTCGTGGCCCAGGGGCTTCTCGAGCACCACGCGGGTGTGCGGCGTGTTCAGGCCGGCGGCTCCGATCTGCTCGCAGATGGTGGTGAACAGCGCCGGCGCGGTCGCCAGGTACATCACGACGGTGCGTGCATTGCGCTCGGCCAGGCGGGTCCCCAGGCGGGCGTAGTCCGCCGGGTTGGACAGGTCCATCCGCACGAAGGCCAGCAGGGCGGCGAAGCGGTCGAACTCCTCGGCGCTGGGGCGCTTGGACAGTTCGACATCGTCGAAGCGGGCGCGGATGAAGGCGCGGTAACCGTCGTCGTCGAGGTCGTCGCGGGCCACGCCGACGATGCGTCCGCCCAGGGGCAGGGTGCCATGGCGGAAGGCCTGGAACAGGGCTGGCATCAGCTTGCGCCAGGCGAGGTCGCCAGTGCCGCCGAACAGGACGAGGTCAAAGCTCATGGAGGTTGCGCGGAGTGGGGAAATCAGGCGAGAATGTAACTTGATTTCAGATGTTCGGCCACATCCCTGACTCATCGTCAGAGGAGAATGGGGCCTGAAGGTAACCGAATTACTCCCGTTTCGCCCGGATAATCCAGTCCATGAATCAACTCGAAGCGCTCAAGCAGCACACCACCGTGGTCGCCGATACCGGCGACTTCCACCAGCTCGCCCAGTTCCACCCTCAGGACGCCACGACGAACCCCTCCCTGATCCTGAAGGCGGTCCAGAAGCCCGAGTACGCGCCGCTGATGCAGGAGGTCGTGGGCCGCTTCCGCGGCCAGCCGCTGGATGAAGTGATGGACCGCCTGCTGGTGCGCTTCGGCTGCGAGATCCTGCGCCACGTGCCGGGCCGCGTCTCGACCGAGGTCGATGCGCGCCTGAGTTTCGACACCGAGGCCACCATCGCGCGCGCCGAGCGCATCATGGGCCTGTACCAGGCCGAGGGCGTGAAGCCCGAGCGCGTCCTGATCAAGATCGCCTCGACCTGGGAGGGTATCCAGGCCGCCGCGCGCCTCGAGCAGAGCGGTATTCGCACCAACCTCACGCTGCTGTTCTCGTTCTGCCAGGCGGTGGCCTGCGGCCAGGCCCAGGTGCAGCTGATTTCCCCCTTCGTGGGGCGCATCTACGACTGGTACAAGAAGGCCGCCGGCCCGGCCTGGGACGAGGCGGCGAACGCCGGCGCCAACGACCCCGGGGTGAAGTCGGTGCGCCAGATCTGGCAGTACTACAAGCGCTTTGGCATCGACACCGAGGTGATGGGGGCCAGCTTCCGCAACACGGGCCAGATCGTGGCCCTGGCCGGCTGCGACCTGCTCACGATCAGTCCCGACCTGCTGGCCCAGCTGGCCGCCTCCGAGTCGCCGGTCGTGCGCGCCCTGGACCCGGAGCAGGCGCAGGCGATGGACCTGGCCGAGGTCACCTACGACGAAGCCGCCTTCCGCTACGCCCTCAACGACGACGCCATGGCCACCGAGAAGCTGGCCGAGGGCATCCGGGCGTTCGCCGCTGACGCGGTGAAGCTCGAGCAGCTGATGAAAGCGGTGTGACATGGGCGGCGTGGACCTGAGCACCTTCGCGCGCTGTGACCGCACGCCCGCGTGGTCGGCCCTGGCCGAACGCCACGCGGCCTCGGGCCGCAGTTTCGACATGCGCCAGGCCTTCAGCGAGGATGCGTCCCGCTTCGAGGCCTTCAGCCAGGAAGCGCCTCATGTCTTCGCCGACCTGTCCAAGAACCTGATCGACCGCGGCACCGAGGCGCTGCTGCTGCAGCTGGCGCGCGAATGCGGCCTGGAGGCGCAGCGCGACGCCATGTTCGAGGGCGCCACGGTCAATGTGACCGAGCAGCGCGCGGTCATGCACTGGCTGCTTCGGTACCCCGGCAGCGGCGCGCAGTGGAAGCCGCAGGGCCTGGCCGGATTGTCCGGGCCGCGGGCCGAGGTCGACGCGACGCTGGAGGCGATGCTGGCCTACGCCGAACGCGTGCGCGCCGACGACGCCATCACCGACGTGGTGAACATCGGCATCGGCGGCTCCGATCTCGGGCCTCAGATGGCCGTCGTGGCGCTGGAGCGCTACGCCTCGCCGGGCCGCCGCATGCACTTCGTGTCCAACGTCGACGGCCACGAGCTCGACGGCGTGCTGGCGCGCCTGAAGCCCGAGAACACGCTGTTCCTGGTCGCTTCCAAGACTTTCACCACGCTGGAGACCCTGGTCAACGCGCGCTCGGCGCGCGCCTGGTTCGCCGCCCAAGGCGGCACCGACGTCGCCCGCCACTTCGCCGCCCTGACCACCAACGTGGCCGCGGCCGCGGACTTCGGCATCACCACCACCTTCGGCTTCTGGGACTGGGTGGGGGGGCGCTACTCGATGTGGTCGGCCATCGGCCTGCCGATCGCCATTGCGATCGGGGCGCGCAACTTCTGCGCCTTGCTCGCTGGCGCGCATGCGATGGATGCGCACTTCGCCACCGCGCCGCTGGAGCGCAACCTGCCGGCCCGCCTGGCCTTGCTCGATCTCTGGTACCGCGACTTCCACGGCTTCACCAGCCGCAGCCTGGCCGCTTACCACAGCAGCCTGCGCCGCCTGCCGGCCTATCTGCAGCAGCTCGAAATGGAGAGCAACGGCAAACGGGTCGATCGCCGTGGCGAGGTCGTGCCCTATGGCACCTCTCCGGTCCTGTGGGGCGAGGTCGGCACCAACGGCCAGCATGCCTACTTCCAGATGCTGCACCAGGGCACCGACGTGGTCCCGGTGGAATTCGTGGCTGTGCGCGAGGCGGCCCATTCGCTGCCGGGGCACCAGGAGCTGGTGCTGGCCAACGTCCTGGCCCAGGGCCAGGCGCTGATGCAGGGCAAGGCCGATGCCGGCGGGCACCGCCACTTCACCGGCAACCGGCCCAGCACCCTGCTGCTGCTCGAGCGCCTCGACCCGGCCAGCCTGGGCGCGCTGATCGCGCTGCAGGAGCACCGCGTGTTCTGCAGCGGCGCGCTGTGGGGCATCAACAGCTTCGATCAGTGGGGGGTGGAGCTGGGCAAGGTGTTGGCGAAAGACATCACCCCGCGGCTGGCCTCGGGGGATGTGGAGGGGCTGGACGCCTCCACGGCCGGGTTGCTGCGTCGATTGACGCGACAATCTGTCACATGAGCATCGTCCAGAGCGTCAAGCACTGCCTGTCCCATTACGCCACCTTCCGCGGCCGTGCGCGCCGTCCCGAGTTCTGGTGGTTCATGTTGTTTTGCGTGCTGGCCATCGGCCTGGCCGAGGGCCTGGTCGGCGAGGGCTTCAGCGGCCTGGTGACGCTGGCGCTGCTGCTGCCCACCTTCGCGGTGTCGGCCCGCCGCCTGCATGACATCGGCCGCAGCGGCTGGTGGCAGCTGGTGAGCCTGGTGCCCCTGGTGGGCGTGCTGGTGGTCCTGTACTGGTACGTGCAGCCCAGCGACGCCTACGAGAACAAGTTCGGCCCCGTCTGAGGCCGCCCGTCGAATCCCCCAAAGAACAAAGGCCGGGTCTCCCCGGCCTTTGTTCTTTGGCTGTCCTGGTGGGACAGGGCGCGGCGGCAAGCGCCTGAGCGCCTCCCGCCGTGCGGGCATTACATGCCCATGCCGCCCATGTCGCCCATGCCGCCGGGCATGCCGCCGGCCGCCGGAGCGTCGTCCTTCGGGGCCTCGGAGACCATGCACTCGGTGGTCAGCATCAGGGACGCCACGGAAGCGGCGTTCTGCAGCGCGGTGCGGGTGACCTTGGTGGGATCCAGGATGCCCATCTCGATCATGTCGCCGTAGGTGTCGTTGGCGGCGTTGAAGCCGTAGTTGCCCTTGCCGTTCAGGACGGCGTTGACGACCACGGAGGGCTCGCCACCGGCGTTGCCCACGATCTCGCGCAGGGGGGCTTCGATGGCCTTCAGGACCAGCTTGATGCCGGCGTCCTGGTCGGCGTTGTCACCCTTGATCTCGCCAGCGGCTTGCTTGGCGCGCAGCAGGGCGACGCCACCACCGGCGACGATGCCTTCTTCCACCGCAGCGCGGGTGGCGTGCAGGGCGTCTTCGACGCGGGCCTTCTTTTCCTTCATCTCGACTTCGGTGGCGGCACCGACCTTGATGACGGCGACGCCGCCGGCCAGCTTGGCCACGCGCTCTTGCAGCTTCTCGCGGTCGTAGTCGGAGGTGGCTTCCTCGATCTGGACGCGGATCTGCTTGACGCGCGCCTCGATGTCAGCGGCAGCGCCGGCGCCGTCGATGATGGTGGTGTTTTCCTTGCCCACTTCGATGCGCTTGGCCTGGCCCAGGTCGGCCAGGGTCACCTTCTCGAGGGTCAGGCCCACTTCTTCGGCGATGACCTTGCCACCGGTCAGGATGGCGATGTCTTCCAGCATGGCCTTGCGACGGTCGCCGAAGCCCGGGGCCTTGACGGCCACGACCTTCAGGATGCCGCGGATGGTGTTCACCACCAGGGTGGCCAGGGCTTCGCCCTCGACGTCCTCGGCGATGATCAGCAGCGGACGGCCGGCCTTGGCGACTTGCTCCAGGGTGGGCAGCAGGTCACGGATGTTGCTGATCTTCTTGTCGAACAGCAGCACGAAGGGGTTGTCCAGGAGGGCAGCCTGCTTCTCGGGGTTGTTGATGAAGTAGGGCGACAGGTAGCCGCGGTCGAACTGCATGCCCTCGACGACGTCGAGTTCGTTCTGCAGGGACTTGCCGTCTTCGACGGTGATCACGCCTTCCTTGCCGACCTTGTCCATCGCGTTGGCGATGATCTCGCCGATGGAGGTGTCGCTGTTGGCGGAGATCGAGCCGACCTGGGCGATTTCCTTGGAGGTGGTGGTGGGCTTGGAGGCCTGCTTCAGCTGGGCGATCAGGGCTTCCACAGCCTTGTCGATACCGCGCTTGAGGTCCATCGGGTTCATGCCCGCGGCCACGTACTTCATGCCTTCGCGCACGATGGCCTGGGCCAGCACGGTGGCGGTGGTGGTGCCGTCGCCAGCGTTGTCGGAGGTCTTGGAAGCGACTTCCTTGACCATCTGGGCGCCCATGTTCTGGAGCTTGTCCTTCAGCTCGATTTCCTTGGCCACGGACACGCCGTCCTTGGTCACGGTGGGGGCGCCGAAGGAGCGCTCGAGCACCACGTTACGGCCCTTGGGGCCCAGGGTGACCTTGACCGCGTTGGCCAGGATGTTCACGCCTTCGACCATGCGGGCGCGTGCTTCGCCGCCGAAAACAACGTCTTTAGCTGCCATTTGTCTAACTCCGAATTCGATTCAGTGGGGGTGACCCGGGATTACTTCTCGACGACCGCGAACAGGTCGTCTTCCTTCATGACCAGCAGTTCGTCGCCGTCGACCTTGACGGTCTGGCCGCTGTACTTGCCGAACAGCACGCGGTCGCCGACCTTCACGTTCAGGGCGATCAGCTCGCCCTTGTCGTTCTTGCGGCCGGGACCGACTGCCAGCACCTCACCCTGGTCGGGCTTCTCGGCGGCGTTGTCGGGGATGACGATGCCGGAGGCGGTCTTGGTCTCGTTTTCCAGGCGCTTGACGATCACGCGATCGTGCAGGGGACGAAGTTTCATGGGATCTCCTTGACTTCTGGGCTATTGAAGTGACATCAGAAAGCGCCAACCGGTCGTGCGACCGAGTTAGCGCTTTGGAATTACCCTGGGGCGTTGTTAGCACTCAGCCCCAGCGAGTGCTAATGATAGGGCCTTTCGGGACGGTTTCAAGCCGTCCCCGGGATGACCCTGAACGGGCCGGTGCTGCCGGCCCGTGCGCGCGTGGCGCCTGCTTACTTCCTGGCCGCGGCGGGGGCTGCGGCAGCCGGCCGGCTGCCGGTGTCGATCGGGCCGTTGAGGGGCGGCAGGTTTTCGATCACGACCTGGCGGCCGTTCTTCACCTCCACCAGGAAGCTGTCGCGGTCCAGGTCGCCCTTGTCGTCGAAGCGGACGTCCATGATGACCCCGGGGTACTTCTTCGCGCTGATGACCAAACCCTTCATGGCCTGCGCAGTCGCCTTGCGGTCCACCTTGCCGGCTTTCTCGATGGCGGCCTTCAGCGTGTACACGCCCATGTAGCCCTTGATGCCGTTGTGGTCCGGGATGTACTTGTACGCCTGGTAGAACTTGCCCTTGAAGGCCAGCATCTCGGGAATGGGCGCGTCCACGGTCAGGCCCACGTGGGCCATGGCGCCGTTGGCGGCGTCGCCGGCCAGTTCGATCACCCGCTGGCCGGTCAGCGTGGTCTCACCCAGGATGGGCTTGTTCCAGCCCTGCTTGCGGAACTCGCGCAGGATGCGGGCGGACTCTTCCTCGGTGACGTAGACGAACACCGCGTCGGCGCCGCTCTGCCGGGCGCGGATCACCGCGGCCGAGAAGTCCACCTGCATCGGTTCGGTGGAGATGTCGGCGACGATCTTCGTGGCCGACCCTTCCAGGTTCTTGATGATCGCGTCGCGGCCGCCCTTGCCGAAGTCATTGTTCTGGTAGATCACGGCCAGGGTCTTGGCCTTGGTGGTGATCCACTTGGCCATCTTCGGGAAGCTGGTGGACTGGCCGAAGCTGGTGCGGAACACGTACGGGTTGCCCTGCTGGGTGATGGCGGAGGCTTCGCCACCGGTCCAGTTGGGCACCTCGGCTTTGCGGCTCTCGGCCATCGACACCATGATCGAGCCCGAATACACCGGGCCGAAGATCGCGAACGCGCCCTCGTCGATCGCCTTCTGCGTCAGGCCCTTGGCCACGCCCGGGTTGGTCTGCGTGTCCATGTCGGTGACCTGCAGCTTGCGGCCCAGGATGCCGCCCGAGGCATTGATCTCGTTGATGGCCAGACGCACCCCGTCGCGGAAATAGGTGCCCGGGGTCGTGCCGCCCCCCGACAGTTCCACGATGTTGAAGATCTTGATGGGCTCCTGCGCGTGGCTGGCTGCGGACAGCGCCAGGGCCACGCAGGCAGGGACGAGCTTGAGCAGGTTGCGCTTGTTCACGGTTGTCTCCGGTCGGATTAAAGTGGAATGGTGTTCTGAAATTGAATGTCGTTCCGATCGTCGCTGCACTGGCGGAATCGTACCGGCTCAGCTGAACGATGACTACTACCCGGATCGCACTTTTCGATGCTGGAGCCATCGGGAAAACCCACATTGACCGCCTCCTGCGGACGGAAGACCTCCAGCTGGCCGCCATCGCCGATCCCGCCGAGGCCGGCCGTGCGCTGTCGGCCCGCCGCGGCCGTACTGCGCTTCGCCAACGGCGCGCTGGGCACGGGGGGCTCTCGGATACGGCGGCCTCCCCTGGTGCTGGGACTTCTGCGCCGGCGAGCAGGACCCTTGCCCGCACCCGCCGGTGCAGTCCCACTTCATCAACGGCACCCATGGCTCGCTGTCGCTGCCGGACCTGTCGCTGTGGCACGACCAGGGCGACCGCAGCTGGCACGCCGAGCTCACGCGGGAGCAGACCGGCGTGCGCCAGGCCGACCCGTACATCCGGCCGCAGCTGCACTTCGCCGCGCTGGTCGCCGGCCGGGAGGCGCCCCTGTGCAGCGCGCTCGACGGGCCGCGGACGCTGCAGGCCACGCTGGCGGTGACCGAGGCCGCCCGGTCGGTGCCGGCCGTCCCCAGCGTGGGCTGACGCGAGAAGCCGGCCCGCGCTCAGGCGTTGGCGATGCCGCCGGCCACATGCCCGGCCGGCACATGCCGGGCGGCGTGGTTGACGTGACCGGTCTGGTCGTCGAAGAAGAAGTCGGGCTCGAACTCGCGCAGGAACTCGCCCTTGGGCAGGCCGCCGAGGAACATGGCCTCGTCGACCTGGATGTTCCAGTCCATCAGCGTACGGATGGCCCGCTCGTGCGCGGGCGCGCTGCGCGCCGTCACCAGCGCGGTGCGGATCTTCATGCGCGGCGTGCCGGCCTGCTGCAGCCGATG
The DNA here is from genome assembly GCF_042675325.1 of Ramlibacter sp. GCM10027632. Taxonomy (NCBI): domain Bacteria; kingdom Pseudomonadati; phylum Pseudomonadota; class Betaproteobacteria; order Burkholderiales; family Comamonadaceae; genus Ramlibacter; species Ramlibacter sp. GCM10027632. Next base: position 82,136 of record NZ_JBHTGW010000008.1, read on the forward strand.
CAGCGCGGCCAGCAGCGGCTTGAAGGGGCCTTCGGGCAGGGGCTGGGCGATCTTGCTGGTCTCGTGCTGGACGAAGGCGTCCAGGCCCTGGGCCTGGTAGACGCGCTCGGCCTCGTCGGAGAACAGCACGGCGTCGCCGTCGAAGGCGATGCGCACCTCGTCGGGGTAGGCATCGCCTGCCGGCATGGACTCGGTCAGCACCCGCGCCGCGGGGAAGCCGGCGTTGAGCGCCTCGCGCACGTCCTCGGCGTTGGCCGAGAGGAACAGGTGCGCCCCGAGCGGGCGCAGGTAACGGAAAGGCGGCCGGCCCTGGGTGAAGACGCCACGCTCCAGCTTGATCTCGTTGGCCAGGCCGGAGCGGAAGATGCGCATGCCCGAGACCGGGTCATTGCGCGAGAGGATCACCACTTCCACCCGCTGCTGCCCCGGTTCGTTGAAGGCCATCAGCTTCTTGATCAGGGAGAAGGCGATGCCGGGCCGGGCCGGCAGCTCCAGGCGGTCGAGCTGCAGCGCCATGTAGGCGCCCGGGTCGCCGTCCTCGAACAGCCGGTTCTCCTCCTCGAAATCGAACAGCGCCCGCGAGGAGATCGCGACCACCAGCTTGTCCTGCAGCGTCACCGCCATTCAACGCACCCACTGATTGAGTTGGATGATCGGCAGCAGCACGGCCAGCACGATCAGCATCACCACGAGGCCCATGGCCACGATCAGCAGCGGCTCCAGCAGCGTGGCCAGCTGCATCGCCCGGCGCTGCACCTCGGCCGAAAGCTGGTTGGCGGCGCGCTGCAGCATCACCGGCAACTGGCCGGTCTGCTCCCCCAGCCGGGCGAACATCGACAGCAGCCCCGGGAAGCGCTTCTTCTGTGCCAGCGCCGAGGCCAGCGGCGCGCCTTCGCGCACCATCACCAGGGCGTCCATCGCGTCGGCGCGCATGGCCCGGTTGCTCAGGGTCTCGCCGGCCGCCTGCAGGGCCTTCAGGATCGGGACGCCCCCGGCCGCGAGCATGGCCAGGGTGCTGGCGAAGCGCGCCGCGTTGTAGCCCCGGGCGAGCCGGCCGACCAGGGGAAGCTGCAGCCAGGCGGCGTCATAGCGCTCGCGCAGCGCCGGGTTGCGCAGGGCCAGGCGCAAGGCCACGGCGCCCGCCGCCAGCAACCCCGCGGCCAGCCAGCCCCAGTCGCGCACGGCGGCGCTGATGGCGAGCATGGCGCTGGTCAGGAAGGGCAGCGCGCGCTTGGTGCCGGCGAAGACGTTGGCCACCTGCGGCACCACGTAGGTCACGAGGAACAGCACGATGACGATGGCCACGAGGGTGACGATGGCCGGATACAGCGCTGCGCCGACCAGCTTGGCCTGCAGGGCCTGACGCTCCTCGAGGTCGTCGGCCAGGCGCTCGAGCACGGTGCCGAGCTGGCCGCTGTGCTCGCCCGCGCCGACGACGGCGACGTAGATGTCGCCGAACTCGCGCGGGAATTGCGAGAGCGCCTTGGCGAACGCCGAGCCGGCATTCACCTCGGCGCGCAGCGCCGCGACCAGGGCGCGCTCGCGCTCGTTCGCGGCTTCCTCGGACAGGGCGGTGAGGGCCCGCTCCAGCGGCAGGCCCGAGGTGACCAGGCCGGCGAGCTGGCGGGTCCAGACGGCCAGCTGGGTGGCGTTGAAGACGGGCCGCGTGGTCCAGCGCGCCAGGCTGCCCGCCGCGGCCGCGACCTGGCCGGTGGCCACCGGCTGCACCTGCAGCGGCACCAGCGATTGCGCCCGCAGCAGGCCGCGCACCGCCTTGGCGGTGTCGGCTTCCATCACCCCCTTGCGGGTGGCGCCCTGTTCGTCCAGGGCCTCGAAGGAATACGCGGGCATGCGGCGATTATGGCCACGCGGCCCTGACACCACGCAGGCGCAAGTCGGGTCCTTGTCCTACAGCTGGGCCGATTGACGGTGTTTTCGGGCCGACGCAAGAATTTTGAATGGAAGCTCTTGTGCGTCGCATCGCCCCGCAGCTCGCCGGCGCGCCGGTCCGCGTCTCGGTGGTGCTGCCCGGCGGGCAGCGGATCGGGGATGGCTCGGCCGAGGTCGTCCTGCGGTTCCACGACTGGGGGGCGCTCGCCCACCTGGCCACCGGCCGCATCGGCGCGCTGGCCGAGGCGGTGGTCGAGGGCCGGGTGGACATCGACGGGCGCATGCGTGACGTGATGGAGGTCGCGGCCTACCTGTTGCCGGACAGCCCGGTGAGCCGCCGCTCGGACCGCTGGGCGGGCCAGTGGCAGCGCCTGCGGTCGATCGCGCTGCACACCCGCCAGCGCGACGCGCAGCAAATCCAGTTCCACTACGACGTTTCCGACGATTTCTACGCACTGTGGCTGGACCCGCGCCGGGTCTACTCCTGCGCCTACTACCGCAGCGCCGACATGCCGCTGGCCCAGGCCCAGGAGTCCAAGCTGGACCACATCTGCCGCAAGCTGATGCTTCGCCCGGGTGAGCGTTTCCTGGACATCGGCGCCGGCTGGGGCGGGCTGCTGCTGTGGGCAGCGGAGCATTACGGCGTGCGCGCGCAGGGCATCACCCTCTCGCGCAACCAGCATGCCCATGTGAGCCGGCTGATCGAGGAGCGGGGCCTGCGGGGCCGGGTGCGGGTCGACCTGCTCGATTACCGCGACCTCACCGAGGGCGAGGACGGGGGCTACGACAAGATCGCCTCGGTAGGCATGTTCGAGCACGTGGGCCAGGCCAACATGGCCCGCTACTTCGGCAAGATCGAGCGCCTGCTGCGACCCGGCGGGCTGGTGATGAACCACGGCATCACCGCCGGGGGCACCACGCCCGGACAGCTCGGCGCGGGCATGGGCGACTTCATCGAGAAATACATCTTCCCCGGCGGCGAACTGCTGCACGTGAGCCATGTGCTGCGCGAGATGGCGGACGCAGGGCTGGAAATGCTCGACACCGAGAACCTGCGGCCGCACTACGCGCGCACGCTGTGGGCCTGGTCGGACGGGCTCGAGGCGCGGCTCGACGAGGCGCGCCGGGTGCTCGCGGCGCAGGGCGATGCCGGGCGCGGCGAGCGCACCGTGCGGGCCTACCGGCTGTACCTGGCGGGCAGCGCCATGTGCTTCGAGCGGGGCTGGCTGTCGCTGCACCAGATGCTGGCGGCGCGGCCGGATGGCGAAGTGCCGGGCGGCACGCTGCGCGGCGCACAATCGGGTTATCCGTTCACCCGGGGGTACATGTACCCCTAGCCCGTCATGCTGTTCAAGTTCAAGTCCAAGGCCGCCGGCGACCTGGTGATGCTCGAGCCTACCGGCCGCCGCATCCTGAAGATCATCGGCAAGGACCCGTCGCCCACGGGCATCATCCAGCCGCCCGAGATGGCAGCCGCCGCCACGGCGCTCGAACGCGCCGTCGCCGAGGAGGAGGCGCAGCAGAAAGCCGCGATCGAGGAAGCCCGCGCCAAGGGCGAGCCGCCGCCGCGCTTCGAGGCCATCAGCCTGCGCCAGCGCGCGCATCCCTTCATCGAGATGCTGCGCCGCTGCGAGAAGGCGGACCGGGAGATCGTCTGGGGCGTCTGAGGCGCACGGCCGAGGCGCCCGTAACGCCTGGGGTGCCCCGTTGCCCGAGGCGCGCCTGGCCCGCCGGCGGCGCGATCAGTCGACCTTCGCGCCCGACACCTTGACCACCTGGGCCCACTTGCGGTGCTCGGACTCGATCAGCTTCGCGAACTCCGCGGGGGTGTTGCCGCTGGGGATGGCGCCCTGAGCCAGGAGCCGCTCCTTCATCGCCGGCGTGGCCAGCGCCTTGGCCGTTTCCTGCTGGACCCGCTGGATGATGTCCGCCGGCGTGCCTGCCGGCGCCAGCAGGCCGAACCAGGAGGTGGCCTCGAAGCCCTTGAGGCCGGCGGCCTCCTCGATCGTCGGCACATCGGGCAGGGCCGCGGAGCGCTCCAGGCTGGTGACGGCCAGCGCCTTGAGCTTGCCCGCCCTGATCTGCGCCATCGACGAGGGCAGGTTGTCGAACATCACGTCCATGTTGCCCGCGATCATGTCCAGCAGCGCCGGGCCCGAGCCGCGGTACGGGAAGTGGACCATGTAGGTGCCGGTCATGCTCTTGAACAACTCGCCGGCCAGGTGGATCGAGGTGCCGTTGCCGCTGGAGGCCATGTTCAGCTTGCCGGGGCGGGACTTGGCCACGCGGATGAAGTCCTGCACGCTGTTGACGCCCAGCGCCTTGGCCTTGTCGGTGCCCATGACCATGACGTTGGGCACGCCGGCCACCAGGGTGATCGGCGCGAAGTCCTTGAACGGGTCGTAGGGCAGCTTGTCGTAGAGCGCCCGGTTGATGCCGTGGGTGCCCACGGTACCCATGAGGAGGGTGTAGCCGTCGGCCGGCGACTTGGCCACCTGCTCGGCGCCGATGTTGCCGCCCGCGCCGCCACGGTTCTCCACCACGAAGGATTGGCCGAAGGCCTTGCTCAGCTCCGGGGCGAGCGCGCGCGCCAGGATGTCGGTGGTGCCGCCCGGGGCGAACGGCACGAGGATGCGTACGGGTTTGGTTGGCCAGGCGGCAGCCTGGGCCCACGCACCCGGCGCGAACGCGGCGGCAGCGAGCGATGCGAGGGCGAGCCGGCGGCGCGGCAGGTATTCGGCGGTCACGCGTTTCTCCTTGGGGTGTTGCTCTTGTCGGGAGCATCCTGCACCGGGCGGCCCGCTCCGCGCATCCGTGTAAACGGCAATCCGGCACGGCCATGAAAAAGGCCGCCCGGAGGCGGCCTCGAGGTCACGCGCGCACAGGCGCGGCGCGCCAGGCTCAGTCGGCGTAGACGCCGGCGGCCTTGATGATCGGGCTCCACTTGGCGATCTCGGCGGCGACGAACTTCTTGTGCTCGGCCGGGTCGCTGCGGCGGTCGGACACCACCACGGCACCCAGGCCTTCCTGCTTCTTGATGAACTCGGGGTCCTTCAGGGCGACCTTGAGCGCGTCGTTCAGCTTCTTCTGCACGTCGGCGGGCGTGCCCTTGGGGGCGTACAGGCCGTGGAAGACCGACACGGAGAAGCCCTTCAGGCCAGACTCGTCCAGGGTGGGCAGGTCCTTGAGCGCCGGGGTGTTGATGCGCTTGGGCGTGCTGACGGCGTAAGCCTTGACCTTCTTGCCCTCGATCTGCGAGGTGGTGTTGGTCGTCTGGTCGCACATCAGGTCGATCTGGCCGCCGATGAGGTCGGTCATGGCCGGGGCGGCGCCCTTGTACGGCACGGTCGTCATGTCGATCTGCAGGGCGTTCTGCAGCAGCAGGCCGCACAGGTGCGAGGCCGAGCCCACGCCGGCGTTGCCCAGGTTGACCTTGCCCTTGTTCTGGTTGATCCAGGCCACCACTTCCTTGAAGTTGTTGGCAGGCAGGGTCGGGCGGGCGACGAAGGTCATGGGCACGTCGTTGATCATGCCCAGGTACTCGAAGTCGCTTTCGACCTTGAAGGGAATGTTGCGCACCAGGGTGGGCATGGTGGCCATGCCGATGTGGTGCAGCAGCAGGGTGTGGCCATCGGGCTGGGCCTTGGCGACCTTGTTGGCGCCGATCGAGCCGCCGGCGCCGGCGGAATTGTCGATGACGATGGTCACGCCACCCAGCGGCTTGCGCATGGCTTCGGCGAGGTCACGTGCCACCCGGTCGGTCGGGCCGCCGGCGGTGAACGGGACGATGATCGTGATGGGCTTGTCCTTCGCGGGGAAGTCGGCAGCCTGGCTGCCGACGCCGGCCAGGGCCAGCACCGCCAGGGGGACGATCTTCATGAATGACTTCATCTGGGAAACTCCGGGGGATATATGACCCAAAGATGCTAGTCCATTCCGCCGGATGAGGCCTCGGTAATTTGCCGAATCCCTTAAGGCAGAAGTGCGAACCTTCCCTGGAGTGCCTTGATCTTTGTCAGGCAACTGACAAGTAAGGCCGTCAGCAGCCAGCCGTCGGGGTCGAGGCCGGCCAGCGCGAGGCTGCCCTTGGCGACCAGGTGGCCGGAGCCCGGGTGGCGGGCGAAGCACAGCGCCGGCAGGTCGTTGGACAGCGCCTCCTCCAGGAGGTGGCAGAACACGTCGGCCTGCTCGCCGGGCACCGGGGTGCCGCAGTCTCCGAAGAACTCCAGGTGCTGGTTGGCCTCGTTCACGCGCAGGGCGAAGTCGACGCCCTCGATGTTCAGGCAGCCCGAGGCGACGATGTCCGCGGCCTGCGCGTCGCCGACGCCCAGGCGGGCGCACAGGCGGACGAGGATCTCCTCGATCCCCGGCAGCGCCCCGGGGGCGGCCGGGGAGGCGCCCGGGTCAGGTGCCTGCGGGTCGGGCCGGGTGTGCGCCATGGGGAAGGTCTCCATCGGGGCCGGGGGGCATGAGGTCCTTGCGCAGCGCGCCCCAGGTGAACAGGCCGATCTGCAGCGGCTGCATGCGCAGGGCCTCCGGCACACGGCCCAGGTGGGTGACGTGCGCGACCAGGCGCAGGTTCGCCAGCCCCATGGGCACCAGGCTCAGGGCGCGGCCGACGGCGGTGCGCCGGATCTCGTCGTCATCGGGCATCGGGGCAGGTCGGCCGCCGGCCCACTGCGCCGAGGCTTCGCAGGCCACGCCGGCAGCGGCGGTGCCGGCCATGGACAGGGCCAGCGTCGTGAGGGCCGCGCCCGGCGTCCCCGGCACCGGGCGCGGCAGGAAGCGGGCGTTCGCATAGAGCATGTTGACCGTGTAGATGCACACCGATGGAATGAACTCGTGCCAGCGGGCGCGTCGGGGTGGCTGCGTGGACTGGAAGTCCAGGGCCTCGAACAGGGCGCGCTGGGCCGGCGCGGTGAGGTAGCCGGCCAGGCTGGGGAGGACGAAGCCCGCGACGCCCGCCACCGCCGGGTTGCCGCGCAGCCGCAGGTGGTTGCTCAGGGCGAACGCCAGGCCGAAGCAGGAGCCCTGGCCGATGGCCGTGGCGACGGCGGCCTTGGCGAGGGCCTGCGGGTCCTTCCGCGGCGGGGGCCCTTCCTGCGAATGGGGCAGCAGGCGTGCCTGCACCGCCTGGGGCTGCGGGCAACGCAGGTCCGCGCTGCCGGTGTCAACGGGGCCTGCCGGGGGCTGCGGGGGCGCAGGGGGCGGCGGGAAGTACATGTGGCGAAGCCAGATCCTGTCCATGCGCGCTCCTTGGGCGGGGCCGGGGGCGCGATCATAGGAGCAAGTCCCTCCCGGGGACCCACGGCCACGCCCGGGAAACGGAAGCAATGCACACAAACCGATAATCGCGCTCTCCCATGACCGACTCTGCCGCCCCCACCACCCGCCTCAACAAGCGCATGGCCGACCTTGGCCTGTGCTCCCGCCGCGAGGCCGACGACTGGATCGCCCGCGGCTGGGTGCGGGTCGACGGCCAGGTCGCGACCATGGGCCTGCAGGTCGGGCCGCGGGCGCGCATCGAGGTCGACCCGGCGGCGCGAGGCCAGCAGGCGCAGCGTGTCACGGTGATCCTCCACAAGCCGGTGGGCTACGTCAGCGGCCAGGCCGAGGACGGCCATGAACCCGCGGTGACCCTGGTGCAGGGGCGCACCCACTGGCGAGGCGACCCGTCGAAGACGCGTTTCGCGCCCGCGCAGCTGCGCGGCCTGGCGCCGGCCGGCCGGCTCGACATCGACTCCACCGGCTTGCTCGTGCTCACGCAGGACGGCCGCGTCGCCCGCCAGCTGATCGGCGAGGATTCCGACGTCGAGAAGGAGTACCTGGTGCGGGTGAGCTTCGGCGACATCACGGCGGACGTGCAAAAGGCCTTCCCCGCCGCCAAGCTGGCGCTGCTGCGCCACGGCCTGAGCCTGGACGGGCAGGCGCTCAAGCCGGCCCGGGTGGACTGGCAGAACCCCGAGCAGCTGCGCTTCGTTCTGAAGGAGGGCCGCAAGCGCCAGATCCGCCGCATGTGCGAGCTGGTGGGCCTGAAGGTGGTGGGCCTCAAGCGGGTGCGCATCGGCCGGGTGATGCTGGGCCAGCTGCCGCAGGGGCAGTGGCGCTACCTGGGCCCGGGTGAGCGGTTCTGAGCGCGCGGCTCAGGGCGCGCAGCGCAACTCGCCGAGGTCGGCCAGGAGCTCGTCGCCTGCCGGCACGTCGAGCGTGAAGGCGCAGGCGGCCGGCGCCACGCCGGCCACGCCGGCATGGCGGCCCGGGGGCAGGTTCTCCAGGTAGAGGGTGCCGTCGCTGCCGGTCAGCGTCTCGATCACCAGGCCCGCCGCGTCGATCCGCACCGGCAGGACCGCCACGGGGCCCCGGGAGTCGCGCAGCCGGGTGGACACGGCACGCACCCGGATCGCGCCGAAATCCACCACCGCGCCGGTGCGCGCCGGCAGCACCACGCGCCGCTGCAGCCGTGGCACCGTGTGGTCGATCGGCAGGCCCTGCGGGTCGATGCCGACCTCGGCCTCGCGGAAGGCCGCAACCTCGGGCAGTAGGACCTCGCCGCGTCCGTCGCTCGTGCCCACCACCTCGCCGCCCAGGGTCACCGGGACCTGGGCCAGCGCCTGGCCCACGCGCGCCACGATGAAGCCGTCCCGGATCGGCCGGGCCAGGTAGGCGCGGCCGTCCACCCAGGCGATGCCGCCGCTGGCCGACAAGCGCAGCTCGTCCTGCGCGCCGGCGCGCTGCCAGCCGCCGCGCAGCAGCGCCTGGCTGCCCTGGTACTGCGCCTCGGCGCGCCAGGCCTCGTCGGCGTCCACGCCACCGGCCGGCCGCAGGCGTTCGGCGGCAAGGTCGTAGCCCCAGCCCGGCCCGGCGGGCAGGTGGCGGCGCAGCTGCAACGCATCGTGCGACTCGCCGCCGGCCTGCCGCGTCTCGAGCGTGGCGGTGCGGCGGTCGTCGAGCAGCAGCGTCAGGCCCAGGCGCACCTCGAGGTGCGGGCCGCGGTCGTCCCGCACGCGGGCGATGCCGGCGCGCAGCCCGGCCCGCCACTGCGGCAGGAAGACGCTGTAGCCGAGCGCGGTCGCATCGCGCGGCGACCGCCATGGCGCGGTGTCGCCCGCCGGCGCCTCGTGCACCGTCTGGCGCGTGCGGCTGATCGACAGCGTGCCGGCCTGCGGCCAGGAGCGGCTCGCGTGCAGGGCGATGGCGTTCCTGCGGTGGCTGGGGGCGACCGGCTCGGCCAGGACCGCGTAGCCGGCGGATTCGTGCCGCCACGCCGCGCCGGCCGCCCAGGCCTCGGCCTCGTACTGGTACCGCAGCGACAGGGCCCGCCCGGGCCGGCCGGCCCACCGGCTCCAGGCCGCCGTCGCGGACAGCACGCCGGCCGCGCCAAGCCGCGCGGTGGCCATCGGGCCCGCATGCAGCAGGCCGCCGCGGCCCTGGGCATGGGCGCCCAGGGTCAGCGCGTCGGACAGGCCCCGGCGGTGCCAGGCCGAGAACGCCGGCGCGCCGTAGTCGCTGCCGGCCTCGCCGAGGCGGCGGCGCAGCGCGCCGATGGCGTACTGGTAGTCGTGCAGGCCGGGGCGCAGCAGCTCGGGGCTCGCGTAGAACGCGTAGGGTGTCGTGGTGGTGCGGCCGAAGGGGTCACGCACCAGGACCTGAACGTCACGCGCGCCGGGGCGCAGGTCGAGGTCGCGGATCTCGAATTCGCCGGGCCGCACCCTTTCGCTGCGCACCCGCTGGCCGTCCACGTAGACCTCCACCTCGCTGGGCAGGCTGGCCTGCCCCTGCACCACGCCCAGCGGGTGATGGCGGCGGTACGGGTCCAGCCCGGCATGGCGCGAGACCGACAGCCCGCCCAGCGCGACCCCGCCACCCAGTTCGGCGGGCGTCGTGAACAGGTCGCCCGCCGTCCACCGCTGCAGGTCCTGTGGACGGTCGACGGTGAGGCTGGTGGCGTGGCGGATGAAGCGGCGGCTGCCGACGGTGGCGGTATGCCCCGTGGCCTGCAGCAGCACCGGCCCGAGGCGCGCACCGCCCTCGAGGGAATAGGTGGGCCCGGCACGCGCGACGTCGCCCCGCGTGTGCTGGATCGCCCAGTTCAGGAAGCCGCTGGCCTGGCCGACCTGCTCGAGCCGCGGCGCGCGGTTCGCGGCATCGACCGCCGTGCGCGCCAGCAGGCGGGGTTCGGCCAGGAGGTCCAGGCGCAGCGCGCGCTCGTCGAGCGTCCATGACAGCCCGGCGAGCCGGTCCAGGTGCAGGTGCGCCTCCCCGTCGACCTGGACGCGCGCCGCCTCCGGCGGCGGTTGCAGGCCCAGGGCCGGCAGGTCGTCCTGCCGCAGCAGCAGGCGGCCGTCGGGCTCGCGCAGCACGAACAGGTCACCGCGCCGCTCGCTGTTGACGGTGACCGCGAGCACCATCGGTTCGGGTTGCGCGCGGGCCGGCATCGCCGCGAGCGACGCGGCCAACGCCAGCAGCAGCGCGCCTGCGCGGGCGGTCACGGGCATGCGGCTGCGTCCGCCGGCAGGGCGCGGCGCAGGTCGACGGCGTGGGTGCGCACCTCCAGCGAGAGGCGGACGATGCGGCGGCAGGCCTCGGGCGGCATGGCCAGCGCGAAGGCGCGCGAGCGTCCGGCCAGCAGGTAGCCGGGGCCGGCCTGGCCATCGAACACTTCGGCATCGCGTGCGTCGAAGCCGCGCACGCGCACCGCCTCGAGGCGCTCGTGGCGGTTGCCGTCGTTGCGCAGGCGCCAGCGCACCTCGCCGGCGGTGACCGCGAGCCCCTCCGCCTCGAGGCGGGCGACCGGCTGCAGCGGCCGCACGAACACCGGCGCGCCAAAGCGCACGAGCATGCGTACCTGGGTCGGGGCCTGCGACGGCTCGCCGGCGGGCGCCCGGGCCGGCGGCGGCAGCTCCTCGACGAAGAGGCGGAAGGCCTTCTCGACCTGCGTCAGCGGCTGGCGCAGGCCGATGCGCACCACGCCCTCCTGGCCCGGGGACAGCAGCAGCATCCGCGGGAAGTGCACGAGTTCAGGCGACTCCTCGTAGGTGTCCTGCCCGGCATCGTCCTGGGACCAGGCCATGGCGCGCACCTGGAACGCCATGGGTGCGGTGTCCTCGTTGCGCACCGTCAGGGCGGCGCTGCGCACGGCGCCGCCGAGTTCCAGGCGCATGGGGGAGACGGAGAAGGCGCCGGCATGGGCGCCGGCGGGCAGGTGGCCCAGGATGGCGAGGCCCAGGGACAGGAGCCGGCGGGCGACCGCGGGCGGCAGCGAGAGGATCGGCATGGCAGGAAGGCCGGGTCGGGCCGGCCGCAGTGGCGACGCTCAGGGCGTCAGGCAGACGACGAGGCTGTCCTCGTAGCGGCCGGCGCGGGCACGGCTGTAGCTGCCCGCCGGCAGGACCGCGTGGAGGGACAGGGTGCGGGTACGGTTCACGACCGGGCCGAGGCTGCGCGAGAGGGTGTAGGCGATCGAGGGGCCATCGGGCTGCTTCAGGTGGCGCGTCACGGCGCCGTTGCCCAGGACCTGGTTGTCCGCCGCGACGTGGAGCTGGGCGAGCTCGCGGTCGCTGCAGTCGCTGGCGGTGAAGTGCACGCTGGCGCGGACCTCGCTTCCCTCCGAGGGCCGCAGCGTGCCCAGGTTCAGCGCCTGCCCGCCCGCCGTGAACCGGCAGGCCCAGGCCGGCGCGGCGGCCAGCAGGGCGAGCAGTCCGGCGGCGGCCGCCCGGCGGGCGGCCCGGCGCCTGTGCGTGGCCGGGGCAGGCATACGCCAGGGGCTCAGGGCGTGATGGTGAAGGACACCGTGTCTTCGTAGGCGCCCGCCTTGGTCAGCGAGTACGCGCCTTCGGCGACGGTGGCATTGATGTCGATGCCCACGCGGGTCGGCGACGGGCCGGCGCCGGGCGTGAAGCCCATGCCGGCGGCGTAGTCCGTGGGCCAGCTCAGGCGGTAGGCGAACTCCTGGTTGGCGCCGCCGGCGGAGTCCTTGAGCTTCATCTTGCCGCTGTAGCTGCCGGCGGCCTGCGTGCCGACCTGGATGGCGGAGGGCTTCACGCCGTAGGTGCATTCATAGGTCAGGACGGCGCCGGCGGTCTTTTCGCCGCCCGCGGAGGGGTCGAGCTTGCCGAGGTCGATGCTGAGGGTGCCGGACGTGAACTTGCAGCGGGCCTCGACTTCGGCCTTGACGGTGAGGTCACGGGAGTCGGCGTGCGCGGCGGCGGCGGCCAGGGTCAGGAATGCCAGCAGGAGGCGGTTCTTCATGGGGATCCTCGGTGGGGGTGGTGGATGCCGGCGGGGGTGCCGGCGGGCGAAAGCTGGCCAATGTAATGAATACTTTATGTTGAATTCCTGACTGTCCAGCTGGAGCGGGGGTGGCTTGAAACCCGGCGGCGCGCCCCCACCTGCCGCACGCGGCCGGCCTTCCCGGGCGGCCTGTCACACGAACCCAGAACGACGATGACCCAGAAACAGACCCTGTCCTTCCAGGCCGAGGTGGCGCAGTTGCTGCACCTCGTCACCCACTCCCTGTACTCCAACAAGGAAATCTTCCTGCGCGAGCTCGTCTCCAATGCCTCCGATGCCTGCGACAAGCTGCGCTTCGAGGCCCTGGCCGACAACGCCCTGTACGAGGACCAGCCCGAACTCGAGGTGCGCGTGCACTTCGACACCGCGGCTCGCACGCTGACCATCACCGACACCGGCATCGGCCTGTCGCAGCAGGAGGCGATCGACAACCTCGGCACCATCGCCAAGAGCGGCACGCGCGACTTCCTCGGCCGCCTGTCTGCCGAGCACAAGGCCTCGGCCACCGAGCAGGGCCAGTTGATCGGCCAGTTCGGCGTGGGCTTCTACTCCGGCTTCATCGTCGCGGACCGCATCACGGTGGAGTCGCGCCGCGCCGGCCTCAAGCCCGAGGAGGGCGTGCGCTGGAGCAGCGGCGGCACCGGCGAGTTCGAGGTCGAGGCGATGACCCGCGCCGAGCGCGGCACCAGCGTCATCCTGCACCTGCGCGAGGACGCCGGCGACTACCTCGCCACCTGGAAGCTCAAGTCCATCATCGCCAAGTACTCCGACCACATCGCGCTGCCCATTCGCATGCGCAAGGAGGAGTGGAAGGAGGGCGAGAACGGCCAGCCGGGCGGCATGGTCCTCACGGACGAGTGGGAGACGGTGAACCAGGCCAGCGCCCTGTGGACCCGACCGAAGAAGGACATCACGCCCGAGCAGTACGCCGAGTTCTACAAGGCGATCAGCCACGACTACGAGGCGCCGCTGGCCTGGGCCCACAACCGAGTCGAGGGCAACACCGAGTACACGCAGCTGCTGTTCATCCCGGCGCATGCCCCCTACGACCTGTGGAACCGCGACAAGAAGGCGGGCGTGAAGCTGTACGTCAAGCGCGTCTTCATCATGGACGAGGCCGAGGCGCTGATGCCGGTGTACCTGCGCTTCGTCAAGGGCGTGGTTGATTCCTCGGACCTGCCGCTCAACGTCTCGCGCGAGCTGCTGCAGGAAAGCCGCGACGTGCGCGCGATCCGCGAAGGCTCCACCAAGCGCGTGCTGTCCATGCTGGAGGAACTGGCGAAGCACGAGAAGGACGAGTCCGCTTCCGCCGAGGACAAGGCCAAGTACGGCAAGTTCTACGCCGAGTTCGGCGCGGTCCTCAAGGAGGGCCTGGGAGAGGACGCCGCCAACCGCGACCGCCTGGCCAGGCTGCTGCGGTTCGCCTCCACCACCAGCGACACGGTGGGCGTCTCGCTGGCCGACTACAAGGCCCGCATGAAGGAAGGCCAGGAGGCGATCTACTACATCACCGCCGACACCCTGGCCGCGGCGAAGAACAGCCCGCAGCTGGAGGTGTTCCGCAAGAAGGGTATCGAGGTGCTGCTCATGACCGACCGGGTCGACGAGTGGGCGCTGAACTTCCTGACCGAGTTCGACGGCACGCCGATGCAGTCCGTGGCCAAGGGCGCGTTCGACCTGGGCAAGCTGCAGGACGAGGCCGAGAAGAAGGCCGCCGAGGAAGCCGCCGAGGCGTTCAAGCCCCTGCTCGCGCAGCTCAAGGAGGCGCTCAAGGACCGCGCCGAGGACGTGCGCGCCACCAGCCGCCTGGTCGACTCACCGGCCTGCCTGGTGGCCAGCGACGGCGGCATGAGCATGCAGCTCGCGCGCATGCTGAAACAGGCCGGCCAGCCGGTGCCCGATGCCAAGCCGGTGCTCGAGGTGAACCCCGGCCACCCGCTGGTGAAGAAGCTGGAGGGTTCGGTGCATTTCCACGACCTCGCGCAGATCCTGTTCGACCAGGCCCTGCTGGCCGAGGGCGGCCTGCCGGAGGACCCGGCAGCCTACGTGAAGCGCGTGAACGCGCTGCTGGCGGGCTGAGCGCCCGCCCGGGGCGAGGTCAGTCGACCTTGCCCATCTTGCGCACGACCTCCGCCATGCGGCGCACGTCGGCCTGGACATAGCGCTCGAAGTCCGGCGTGTCCTGGTACAGGATGGGACTGCCGGCGTTGCCGATCACCTCGCGCACCCGGGCGTCCTGGGCCGCCGCGCGGGCCGCGGCGCGCAGGCGCTGGGCCACCGGCTCGGGCACGCCGGCGGGGATGAACAGGCCGGACCACTGCGCGTACTCGGCGTTGTAGCCGGCGTCCTTGAGGGCCGGCACCTCGGGCAGCGCCTCCAGCCGGCCGTTGCCCCAGTGGGCCAGCACGCGCAGCTTGCCCGCCTTCACATGCTGCAGCACCGTGGCCGGGCCGGAGGAGACCGCGTCGATCTGCCCGCCCAGCAGGGCCACCACCGCGGGGCCCGCGCCGGTGAAGGGCACGTGCGTCATGCGGATGCCGGCGGTCTGCGCCAGGATCTCCATGGGCACGTGCATGGTGCCGTAGTTGCCCGAGGAGCCGTAGTTGAGGGCGCCGGGCCGGCGCTTGGCCTCGTCGACGAACTCCTGCACCGTCTTCCACGGCGACTCGGCGCGCACCGCCAGCACCGTGGGATCGGCGGTGAAGCGAGCGATGGGGCGCAGCGCGGCGTGGGTGTAGAGGGGCGCCTTGCCGGTGAGCGCGTCGGCCTCGGGCAGGACGCTGTACGAGGACAGCGCCATCAGCAGGGTGTGGCCGTCGGCCGGCGCCTTGGCGGCCAGGCCCATGCCGATGCCGCCGCCGGCGCCGCCCCGGTTCTCGATGACCACCGGCTGCCCGAGTTCGCGGGCCATGGCCTCGGCGACGGGGCGGGCGACGATGTCCGCCAGCCCGCCGGGCGGGAAGGGCACGATCATGGTCAGGGGCTTGCTGGGGAACGGCGCCTGGGCGGCGGCGCCGCCGCACAGGGCGGCCAGCGCCGCGGCGGCGACGAGGTGTCGGCGTTGCATGGTCTTGTCTCCTGGAATGGCCGGCATCTGGCGTGCCGTGCGGCCATGCTAGGAAGCGGACGGCCCGCCGCAGGACAGGGGTTTCCCGCAGGCCGCCGCCCAGGTGACAGCCCGCCCGGTCCCGCGCCTCAGGCCACCAGCGGCGGCTCGGCCATCGCCTCGAGCTGCTCCTCGAGCATCTGCACCTGGCCGCGCCAGTAGTCGCTGCTGCCGAACCACGGGAAAGCGTGGGGAAAGGCCGGGTCGTCCCAGCGCCGCGCGAGCCAGGCGCTGTAGTGGATCAGGCGCAGCGTGCGCAGGGGCTCGATGAGTGCAAGTTCGCGCCGGTTGAACTCGCGCATCTCGTCGTAGCCATCGAGCAGCGCCCCGAGTTGGCGCTGGCGCTGGTGGCGTTCGCCGGACAGCAGCATCCACAGGTCCTGCACCGCGGGGCCCATGCGGGCGTCATCGAGGTCGACGAAGTGCGGGCCCTGGTCCGGCGTCCACAGGATGTTGCCGGGGTGGCAGTCGCCATGCAGGCGCAGCGCGGGCACCGGGCAGGCGGCGAACGCCTCCTCGATGGCGGTGATGGCGAGGTCGCACTGGCGGACCCAGGCCGACTCGACATCGAGTGGAATCGCCTGGTGCGCCAGCAGCCACTCGCGCGGCTCGCGGGCGAAGGACTGCACGTCCAGCGTCGGCCGCTCGGCGAAGGGCCGGCGCGCGCCGACAGCGTGGATGCGGGCGAGGAAGCGGCCGATCCACTCGAGCACCTCGGGGTCGTCCAGCTCGGGGGCGCGGCCGCCGCGGCGCGGGCTGACGCTGAAGGCGAAGCCTGCGTGCTGGTGCAGGGTGCGGCCCTCCAGCACCAGGGGCGGGACCGCAGGGACCTCGGCCGCCGCGAGTTCCGCGGCGAAGGCATGCTCCTCGAGGATGGCGGCCTCGCTCCAGCGCCCCGGCCGGTAGAACTTGGCGACGACCTGGGCGTGGCCCTCCACGGCGTCCTCCAGGTGGACCTGGTAGACGCGGTTCTCGTAGGAACTCAGGGCCAGCAGGCGGCCGTCGCCGTACAGGCCGACGCTGGCCAGCGCGTCGAGCACGACGTCGGGGGTGAGGGTTTCGTAGGGGTGGGAGGCCATCCCCCCGATTGTCAGGCGTCTGCGGCGCCGACCGGCTCCGGGGCCTGCGCGCCGAGCCGCGCGAAGGGCGCGTCCTGCTTGACCAGCAGCACGCTGCACGGCGCCGCCATCGCCACCCGCGTGGGCACGGTGGCGACCAGGCGCTGCAGCGACAGGCCGTGGGTGGCCGCGCCGATCACCAGCAGGCTCACGTGGTTGCCCTCGGCGTAGGCGATCAGCGCCTGCGCCACGTCGGAGGCCTCGAGCACGTGGTATGAAACCTGGTGGCCCTCCAGCTTCACGCCCTCCGACCACCGGCGCAGGCGCTCGAGGTGCTCGCGCTGGTGCAGGGTCTCGTCGTCGTCGGGCGCGATCACCGTCACGCAGGCCAGGCGCGCGCCAGGGCGGATGCCCAGCGAGCGCGAGGTGGCGGCCCGCAGCGAGTACAGGGTGCTGTCGCTCACGTCGCGGTGCGGCACGGCCACCATCACGATCGGCACCTGGTCGAGTTGCTCGGCGGGCAGCGGGCTGGGCTGGTAGTGCATGCCCGCGGCCCGGAACCAGCGCCTGAGGTGGGTGCGCCAGGAGGTGCCCTTCGTGGCCTGCCCGCGCTCGGTCACCTGGACCTGCTCGGGGTGCGCGAGGTCGAAGGCCAGGAGCGCCGCCGAGGGGTAGCGCTGCGCCGCCTCGGGCGCCAGGCACTTGAGGATCACTTCCTGCAGCCAGGGCGGCAGGTCGGCGCGGCGCGCGCGCGGCGGCACCGGGTCCATCCACAGGCGCTGGCGCAGGCCGCCCGGGGTGGCCGGCGCGCCGAAGGGCAGCTCGCCGGTGGCCAGCTCGTACAGCATCACGCCGATGGCGAAGATGTCGCTGCGCAGGTCGCCGCGCACGCCCACCACCTGCTCGGGCGCGATCCAGGCGGGCGAGCCCACCGCGAGACGCAGTTCCTCGGCCAGCAGGTCCGGCACATGGGCGTGCCAGCTCAGGCCGAAGTCCAGGAGCACGGCGCCGCCGTCGGGGCGCAGCAGCACGTTGGCCGGCTTGAGGTCCAGGTGCACCGCGTGCTGCTGGTGCAGGGCGTGGCAGGCGGTGGCGATGGCGCCGCCCAGGCGCGCGATCTCGTCCACCGGTACCGGCTCGCGCTTCTCGAGGGCCTCGTCCATCCGCTGCTGCAGCGTGCGGCCGGGGATGTACTCCATCACCAGGTGCGGCAGGCGGGCGAGGTCGCCGGCGGCGACGAAGCGCGGCACGTGCGGGCCGGCCACGCGCTGCATCATCTGCTGCTCCACCTCGAAGCTCACGATGTTCTCGGCGCCGTCGCCGCCCGCCATGCGCGGGACCTTCATCACCATCGGGAAGCCCGGGTCGGGCCGGCCGCTGGCGTACTTCACGTGGTACAGGTGCGCCATGCCGCCGGCATGCACGAGCTCCTGCACCACGAAGCCGTCGATCTCGGTGCCGGGCGCCAGCAGCTTCATCGTCCCTCCTTCAGTCGCTCGGAAAAGTTCGCGGGCAGGCCGGTGCGGGCCACGGCCTCTGCGGCCGCGAGGTGGTCGTAGGGCACCCGGTGGAAGACCACGCGCGGTGTCGTGCCGGTGGCGTCCCACAGGGCGTAGCCGGCGCGCTGGTCGCCGTCGCGCGGCTGGCCGACCGAGCCGATGGTGGCCACCCAGCGCCGGTGCCGCGGCAGCGGGATCGGTGCGCCCGGCGTCGGCTTGAAGGGCATCAGGCTGCCGCTGCGCCCGGCATACCACAGGCACTGCGCGTGCACATGGCCGCCGAAGACCACATGCACGCCGGGCACGGTGCGGGCGGCGTCGAGGCTGCGCTGCGCGCGGGTGGGGTGGGTGACGTAATGCCAGGCCGCGGGATCGTCGGCGCTGGCGTGCACCAGCAGGGCGCCGGCGCAGTCCGCCTGCAGCGGCAGGCCGTCCAGGAAGGCGCGCTGGGTGTCTGAGAGCTGGTCGTGGGTCCAGCCGGCGCCGACCTCGGCGATGGTGGGCCCGGTGCCGCCGCGGACGGCCAGGCTGTCGTGGTTGCCCTGGATGACGATGGCGCCGGTCGCGGCCAGCGCCATGGCCATGTCGACGACCTCGGCCGGCTCGGCGCCGTAGCCGACCAGGTCACCCAGCAGCGCGAAGCGGGTCGCGCCGTGGGCGCGGGCGTGCTCGAGGCACGCCCGGAAGGCGCGCAGGTTGGCGTGGATGTCCGACAGCAGGGCCAGGATCATGATTGTCTCCATGACCATCATCCCGCCCCAACCTGATGCGGGGCTTGCGCCGGATCAAGCCAGGGTGATCTGCACGTCGACGTTGCCGCGGGTGGCGTTGGAGTAGGGGCAGACCTTGTGGGCGGCGTCCACCACCTTCTGGGCGACGGCGCGGTCCAGCGAGGGCAGGTGAACGGTCATTCGCACGGCGATGCCGAAGGCCTCCGGGATGGTGCCCAGGTCCACCTCGGCGTCCACCGCCACGTCGGCGGGCAGGGGCGCGCCGGCGATGCCGGGAGCCACGTGCTTGAGGGCGCCGATGAAGCAGGCGGAGTAGCCGGCGGCGAACAGCTGCTCGGGGTTGGTGCCGGCGCCGTTGGGGCCGGGGGGCGAGAGGCGCACGTCGAGGCGGCCGTCATCGCTGCGGGAAACGCCGTCGCGGCCGCCGGTGGAACGGGCCTTGGCGGTGTAGACGACTTTTTCGAGCTGGGTCATGGGGCTTCCTTTCAGGAGGTCAGGCGGCCAGGCGGCCGCGGAGGGTCTTCAGCTGCCGCGCGAGCGCGGCGAGTTCGGACAGGCTGCACTGGCTGGCATCGACGATGCAGCCCGGGATGGGGCGGGCGCGCGCCTTGAGCTTGCGGCCGGCCTGTGTCAGCACGACCTCCACGCGGCGCTCGTCCTCGACGCTGCGCACGCGCGCCACGAGGCCGGCGGCCTCCAGGCGTTTGAGCAGGGGCGTGAGCGTGCCCGAGTCCAGGGCCAGGCGCTCGCCGATGGCCGAGACCGAGGCACCGTCCTGCTCCCACAGCACCAGCATCACCAGGTACTGCGGGTAGGTGAGGCCCAGCTCGGCGAGCAGGGGCTTGTACACCTTGGTCATGGCCAGCGATGCCGAGTACAGGGCGAAGCACAGCTGGTTGTCCAGCAGCAGCGCCTGGTCGGCCGTGGGGAGGTCTTCGCGTCGCATGAGTCTAATTTTGCCAAATTAAATTGTGCGCAATTGAAAAGACCCGTATCACGCGGGGTGATGGCGTGGACGGGGTTCAGGCGCGGAAGCGCTTGCGGGTCAGGCCCAGGGCGAGCCAGAAGGCGCCTGCGGTATAGGCCGCCAGCACCAGCAGGTGGCGCACCGGGTGCTCGGGCCAGCGGTCCATGAACATGGGGCGCACCATCTCGACGGCGTTGGTCAGGGGCAGCCAGTCGGAGGCCAGGCGCACCAGCTCGGGCAGCTGCTCGCGCGGGAAGAAAACGCCCGAGAGGAACATCATGGGCGTGAGGAACAGGGTGAAGTAGTAGGTGAAGAAGTCGTAACCCTTGGCCAAGGCGTTGAAGATCAGCGCGATGCAGGAGAAGGTGATGCCCACCAGCCCCAGCACCACCCAGGCCACCGCCAGCTTGGGGCTGGCGCTGATGCCCAGGGCCAGCATCACGCCCAGGATGGCGGTGCTGGTGAACAGGGCCTTGTAGGCGGCCCACAGCATCTCGGCGAGGACCACGCTGTCCAGGCTGACCGGGGCGTTCATGATGCCGTCCCAGGTCTTTTGCACGTGCATGCGCGAGAACGCGGAGTACAGCGCCTCGAAGGAGGCGGCGTTCATCGCGCTCATGCAGATCGAGCCGCTGGCCAGGAACAGGATGTAGGGCACCTGCGCGCCGCCCAGTTCGACCTGCCCCACCAGCGCGCCCATGCCGTAGCCGAAGGCCACCAGCCACATCAGGGGCTCGGCGATGTTGCCCACCAGGCTCGGAATGGCGAGCTTGCGCCACACCAGCAGGTTGCGCAGGAAGACGGGCCACCAGCGCAGGGAGAGGTCGGGCGCGCGCCACGGGTTCATCTGCATCGTCAGCCCTCCTCGCGGATCTGCCGGCCGGTGAGCTTGAGGAACAGGTCCTCCAGGTTGGCCGGGCGGTGCAGGGTGCGCAGGCCGTGGTGCGCCGACAGCGCCTCCAGCAGGGCGCGCGCGTCCTGGGTGTAGAAGAAGACGGTCTCGCCGCTGACCTCGACGCGGCTGGCGAGCGCGCGCACCGGCGATTCCGCCAGGCCCAGCGCGCCGTTGCCGTAGGCCTCGACGACGTCGGGTTCCAGGTGCTGGGCGATCAGGTCGCGGGGCCGGCCCTCGGCGATCTTGTGGCCATGGTCGATCACCAGCAGGCGGCTGCACAGGCGCTCGGCCTCGTCCATGAAGTGGGTGGTCAGGAGGATGGACTTGCCCTGTTGCAGCAGCAGCTGCAGTCGCTCCCACATCAGGTGGCGGGCTTGCGGATCGAGGCCGGTGGTGGGCTCGTCGAGCATCAGCAGGCGCGGGTCGTTGACCAGGGCGCGGGCCAGGCTCAGGCGCCGGCGCATGCCGCCGGACAGCTCGCCCGGGCGGGCGTCGGCCTTGTGCGAAAGCGCGGCGAACTCCAGCAGCCGGGGGATGCGCTCGAGGATCTGCGACTTGCGCAGGCCGAAGTAGCGGCCGAAGACCAGCAGGTTCTCGGCGCAGCTGAAGTCCGGGTCCAGGGTGTCGAACTGGGAGACCACGCCCAGCTGCGACTTGATCGCCATCGCGTCGCGCGGCATGGACAGGCCCATGGCCTCGATCTCGCCGCCGTCGGGCGCCGTCAGGCCCAGGCACATGCGGATGGTGGTGGTCTTGCCGGCGCCGTTGGGGCCGATCACGCCCAGGCACTCGCCCGGCGCGATGTGGAAGGACAGGTCGTCGACCACCGTCTCGCTGCCATAGCGCTTGGTCAGGTGGCGGGCTTCGAACAGGTTCTCGGGCTGCATCGGCGACCATTGTGGCCCAGCCCGGGAGCACCCCCGCGCGCCCGTAGAATTTTGGGATCACTCCGACCAGGCCCCGCGTGTCCTTGCCCTTCTCCATCCAGATGCAGCACCTGCTGCCCCAGCAGCTGCTGACCCGCTTCGCCGGCCGCGTCGCCGAGATGCGCGGTGGCGCCGTCACCCAGGCCATCATCCGCAACTTCATCCGACGCTACGGCGTTGACATGTCGGAGGCCGCCAACCCGGACCCGGCCGCCTACCCGACCTTCAACGAGTTCTTCACCCGCGCCCTGCGCCCCGGCGTGCGGCCCATCGCCGACGCGCCCTTCGTGTGCCCGGTGGACGCGGCGATCAGCCAGTTCGGCCCGATCGAGCACGACCAGATCTTCCAGGCCAAGGGCCACAGCTATTCCACGACCGCCCTGGTGGGCGGGGACGCGGCGCTGGCGCGCCAGTTCGACCACGGCCACTTCGCCACGCTGTACCTGTCGCCCAAGGATTACCACCGCATCCACATGCCCTGCGAGGGCCGCCTGAGCCGCATGGTCTACGTGCCGGGCGACCTGTACTCGGTGAACCCGCTGACCGCGCAGCACGTGCCCGGCCTGTTCGCGCGCAACGAGCGGGTGGTGTGCGTGTTCGACACGCCCTACGGCCCTTTCGTGAACGTGCTGGTCGGCGCGACCATCGTGGGCAGCATGGCCACCGCCTGGCATGGCGTGGTGAACCCGCCGCGCACCGGCCACGTTCGCCAGTGGCGCTACGACGACCAGAAGATCGTGCTGCGCCAGGGCCAGGAAATGGGCCGCTTCCTGCTCGGGTCCACCGTGGTGATGCTGTTCCCGAAGAACGTGGTCACCTTCAACGCCGACTGGGCGCCGGCCCGGCCGGTGCGACTGGGCGAGGCGATGGCCACGCTGGCGGGGGCGATCCCGCCGGTCTGAGGCCGTCGCGCGGGGCCCCTGCCCCGGCCCCCTCCCCCAGATCGGACGGGGGGTTATTGGAAGGCGACCTCGTTGAAGCTTCGCAGCTTGCGGCTATGCAGCCGCGCGCTGCCGCCCTCGCGCAGGATCTCGATGGCCCGCATGCCGATGCGCAGGTGCTGGTCGACCCGCTCGCGGTAGAAGCGGTTGGCCATGCCGGGCAGCTTGATCTCGCCGTGCAGCGGCTTGTCGCTCACGCACAGCAGCGTGCCGTAGGGGACGCGGAAGCGGAATCCATTGGCCGAGATGGTGGCGCTCTCCATGTCCAGGGCCACCGCGCGGCTCTGGCTGAAGCGGCGCTGCGCCTGGTTGCCGGGAAGCAGCTCCCAGTTGCGGTTGTCGGTGCTGGCCACGGTGCCGGTGCGCATGATGCGCTTGAGGTCCGCGCCCTGGCAGCGGGTGACGTCGGCCACCGCCTGCTCCAGCGCCAGCTGGATGTCGGCCAGCGCGGGGATCGGCACCCACAGCGGCAGGTCCTCGTCGAGCACGTGGTCCTCGCGCACGTAGGCGTGGGCCAGCACGTAGTCGCCGAGCTGCTGGCTGTTCCGCAGGCCGGCGCAGTGCCCCAGCATCAGCCAGGCGTGCGGGCGCAGCACCGCGATGTGGTCGGTGATGGTCTTGGCGTTGGCCGGGCCCACGCCGATGTTCACCATGGTGATGCCGGCATGGCCCGGGCGAATGAGGTGGTAGGCCGGCATCTGCGGCAGGCGCGGCGGTGCCACGCCGGGGGTGGTGGGACCGTCCACCGGCGTGGCCAGGCCCGCGCGGCGCGTGACCACGTTGCCCGGCTCCACGAAGGCGGTGTATTCGCTGCCCGGGTCGGCCATGGCCTCGTGGCCCAGGCGCACGAACTCGTCGATGTAGAACTGGTAGTTCGTGAACAGCACGAAGTTCTGCACCCACTCGGGCGCGGTGCCGGTGTAATGGCGCAGGCGCTGCAGCGAGTAGTCCACCCGCGGCGCGGGGAACAGCGACAGCGGCTGCGGCTCGCCCGGCCCCGGCTCCCAGGTGCCGTTGGCGATGCCGTCGTCCATGGCGCCGAGGTCGGGCAGGTCGAACAGGTCCCGCATCAGCGCGCGGCGCTCGGGCGGCATCGTGCCCTCGATGTGGTCGTTCTCCGCGAACGAGAAATGCACCGGGATCGGCTGCGTGCTGGTGCCGATCTCCAGCTCCACGCCGTGGTTGCGGCGCAGCAGGCGGAACTGCTCGAGGTAGTAGCTGGAAAACAGGTCGGGCCGCGTGAGCGTGGTCTCGAAGCGGCCGGTGCCGGCGACGAAGCCATACGACAGGCCCAGGTTCTCGAGCGCCTCGGTGGCCTGGGGCCGCACGGTGGAATCGACGTGGATGCGCACGTAGGGGTAGCAGCCCCGCACCCGCCCGGGCAGCGCCTCGCCCGCCGTGAACCGCTGCACCGCGTCGCGCAGGTGGTCCACCTGCTGCTGGTAGATGCGGCGCACCTGCTGCAGCGCCTCGTCGGGGTCTTCGTAGCGGATGGGAGCGATGAAGGCGGGCATGAAGGGCATGGCCCCATTGTGCAACGGTGCCGCGACAGCCCGGTGTCGGCCTGCAGAGCGTGATTCCTACATCTCGTCACGACGCTCCCTGACGCTGCGGCGCGCGCCCCATCTGCCACAGTGGCCGCATCCCACCCGGCGGGACGATTCGACCAAGGAGCTTTCGCGTGAGAACTGATGCCACGGCCAACAACCCCTTTGCCCTGATGACCGACCCCGAGGCCGTGCGCCAGGTGGTGAGGCAGTCCGAGCAACTGAGCCGACTGAGCCAGCGCCAATGCCACCCGCTGGACCGGGCCGTGATCCGCAGCGCCAGCGCCGAAATCGCTGCCTTCGATGCCAAGATCGACCGCACCACCATCTACCTGCCCCCGGAGGAGGACAAGCCCTCGGGGATGTCGCGCTCCTGGGCGCGTGCGATGAACTGAGCGCCGGGCCTGCACGGCGAGGCATGCGGTCGTTATCATCGACCGCATGACGAACACTGCGGGGGTTCGTGACCTGCGGCGCGCCGTGCGCGTGCCTTTGCGCTGGCTTGCGGGCTGGGGGCGCATCGGCTGGTCCGGCGCGCTGCTCTGCGCCCTGGCCCTCTCGCCCGGCACCTGGCGCCCCGCCGTGCGGCATGCGCTGGCCCGCCACCTGGTGCTGGACACCGCCCCCATCCTGGCCGGCTTCACGGCGCTGTGCGCGCTGCTCACGCTGGTCATCACCCGCATCGTCGTCGTCACCGCACAGAGCTATGGCCTGTCGCGGTACGCGCTGGAGATGGTGATCCGCGTGCTGGTGCTGGAACTGATCCCCCTGGTCGCGGCGCTGTTCGTGGCCCTGCGCTGCACCATCCCCAACGGCGCGGCGCTGGCGGCGCTGCGGCGGGCTCGCCCCAGCGGCGCCGGGCGCGCCAATGCGCTGGACCCGCTGGCCCTGGAGGCCGTGCCCCGCATGCTGGCGGGCATGTTCTCGACCATCACCCTCGCGGCCCTGAGCTGCGCGGTGGCCACCGTGCTCGCCTACTTCGCGGTCTACGGCTTCACCGCTGCCGGCTTCGCGGGCTACACCCGCGTGTTCGGCCATGTCTTCGACGGGCCGGTCTCGCTGATCTTCGCGCTCAAGACCGCGCTGTTCGCGCTCGCGGTCTCGGTGATCCCGATGGCGACCGCGCTGCAGGAGGCGCCGGCGCGCGGCTCGCGCGAGAGCGCGGCCCTCCAGGGGCTGGTGCGCCTGTTCGCCGTGCTGCTGCTGCTCGAGGCCCTGTCCCTGGTGGGCAACTACTACTGAGGCGGCCCATGGCGGACCCGGACGAATCCTCCCTCCTGGCCTCCGAGCCCGAGCACGGGGTGCCGGTGGCGAACGTCGAGCGCAAGGCGCGCTGGCTGCTGGCGCTGGCGGCGCTGCTGGTGGTGGCCTCGACGCTGTACCTGCTGTATGCGCGCGGCTGGTTCGAGCCCACGCAGACCCTGGTGCTGGTGACCGACGACTCCGAGGGCGTGGCGGTGGGCATGGACATGACCTTCTCCGGCTTTCCGATCGGCCGCGTGCGGCGGGTGGAGCTGGGCGCGCAGGGCCATGTCCGCATCACGATCGACGTCGCGCGCAAGGACGCGCACTGGCTGCGCACCAGCAGCGTCTTCACCCTGGTGCGCGGGGTCGTGGGCGGCACCGCGATCCGCGCCTTCAGCGGCGTGCTCACCGACCCGCCGCTGCCCGACGGCGCCGAGCGGCCCGTGCTGCGCGGCGACGCCACTGCGGAGATCCCGCGCGTGATCGCCAGCGCCCGCGAGGCGCTGGAGAACGTGGTCGCCCTCACCGCGCAGGAAGGCGCGCTGCGCCAGACGCTGGCCAACCTGCAGGCGGTGAGCGAGCGTGCCCGCGGGCCGCAGGGCGCGGTGGGCGCGCTCCTGGGCAACGAGAAGGATGCGCGTGCGCTCTCCGAGGCGCTGCAGCGGGCCAACGCCCTGCTCGCGAAGGTCGACCAGATGGCGGCCCGCGCCGACACCCAGGTCTTCGGCCCCGAAGGCGCGGTGCCGGAGGCGCGCGCCGCCATCGTCCAGCTCAATGGACTGCTCGCCGACACCCGGGCGAGCCTGCGCCGGGTGGACGCGGTGCTGGCCGAGGCGCAGGCGGTGGGCGCCAACCTGCGCGGCGCCACCACCGACCTGGGCGCGCTGCGCGGGGAGGTCGAGGCGAACCTGCGCAAGATCGAAGGGCTGTTGAACGACATCCAGCGCCGTTGGCCGTTCGCGCGGGAGACGGAGGTGAAGCTGCCATGAGGCGCGCCGCCAACCGGGCCGCCGCGACCCTGTGTGCCGTGCTGGCCGGCTGCGCCGGCGGGCCGCGTGCGCCGGACTGGCAGGTCGAGGCCCACGGCGCGATCGAGCGTTACCAGCAGGCCTTCCTCACCGGCGCCTCGCGCGCTGCGGAGGCGGAGTTCGCGCGAGCCCGCGCGGCCCTGTCGGCCACGGGGGATGCCACGCAGGTGGCGCGCGCCGAGCTGGTGCGCTGCGCGCTGGAGGCCGCGAGCCTGGGACCGGCGCCGTGCCCGGGCTTCGAGGCGCTGCGCGCGGACGCGGCGGCGCCCGAGGCGGCCTATGCCGATTACCTGGCGGGCCAGCCCTTGCCCGCCGCGCGCGCGGCCTTGCTGCCGCCAGCCCACCGGGCGCTGGCGACGCAGGCCGCCGATGCCGACAGCATCGCCCGCATCGAGGACCCGCTGTCGCGGCTGGTGGCCGCGGGCGTGGCGCTGCGCGCAGGCCGCGCCACGCCGGGGATGATCGCCGCGGCCGAGGCCACCGCCTCGCGCCAGGGCTGGCGCCGGCCGCTGCTCGCGTGGCTGGGGGTGCAGGCGCGCCGCGCCGAGGCGGCGGGGGACCTGGACGCCGCGCAGCGGCTGCGCCGGCGCATCGCCCTGGCCGCCGGCGCGCCATAAAAAAACCCGGCATCTTTCGATGCCGGGTTTCGGGTCAGCCGAGGGCTGCTCAGGGCTTGCTGGCCGTCGGGAAAGGCCAGGCGGCCTGCGGGTTCAGCGTGGTCTGGGCAGCGGGCGCAGCGGCAGCAGCAGCGGCGGCGGCGGCAGGCTTGGCCTTTTTCGCAGCGGGCTTCTTCGCAGCCTTCTTGGCAGCGGGCTTCTTCGCGGCGGGCTTCTTGGCGACAGCCTTCTTCGCAGCAGCCTTCTTCGCCGGTGCGGCCTTCTTGGCAGCGGGCTTCTTGGCGGCAGCGGCCTTCTTCGCCGGAGCGGCGGCCTTCTTGGCAGCGGGCTTCTTGGCGGCAGCGGCCTTCTTCGCCGGAGCGGCAGCCTTTTTGGCGGCGGGCTTCTTGGCGGCGGCGACCTTCTTGGCCGGAGCGGCCTTCTTGGCTGCAACCTTCTTGGCGGCCACCGGCTTCTTGGCGGCGACCTTCTTCGCGGCGGGCTTCTTGGCCGCAGCGACCTTCTTCGCGGCCGGCTTCTTGGCGGCGGCGACCTTCTTGGCGGCCGGAGCCTTCTTCGCAACGGCCTTCTTGGCGGCCGGTTTCTTAGCAGTTGCCATCACTATCTCCTGTTCAAGTTGATCAACATCAACGAAAGAAGCACTCCACATCGCCCGATGGCGCCGGGAGCGATTCATGCGGCTGGGCCCGGGCCCAACTGCATGAACACCGTAGCCCGCGTGCCGCCCGGCTCTCCGGCCAGGTCGGCGCCCGCGGGCGAATCTCGTCTCAAAGCACGGCTGTGGTCGCTATCCAACTCCCGCAGTTGCCGTCGTCAATCCCAGGAAAGCGCGCCACCCGACTGGTACTCGATCACGCGGGTTTCGAAGAAATTGCGCTCTTTCTTCAGGTCAATCATTTCGCTCATCCAGGGGAAGGGGTTTTCCTCGTTGGGGAAAAGCGCTTCCAGGCCGATCTGCGTGGCGCGGCGGTTCGCGATGTAGCGCAGGTAGCCCTTGAACATGGAGGCATTGAGGCCCAGCACGCCACGCGGCATGGTGTCCTCGGCATAGCGGTACTCGAGTTCCACGGCCTTGAGGAACAGGGCCTTGATCTCGGCCTTGAACTCGGCGGTCCACAGGTGGGGGTTCTCGAGCTTCAGCTGGTTGATCAGGTCGATGCCGAAGTTGCAGTGCATCGACTCGTCGCGCAGGATGTACTGGTACTGCTCGGCGGCGCCCGTCATCTTGTTCTGGCGGCCCAGCGCCAGGATCTGGGTGAAGCCGACGTAGAAGAACAGGCCCTCCATCAGGCAGGCGAAGACGATCAGGCTCTTGAGGAGGGTCTGGTCGGCCTCGGGGGTGCCGGTGCGGAAGTCGGGGTCCATGATCGCGTCGATGAACGGGATCAGGAACTGGTCCTTGTCGCGGATGGACTGGACCTCGTGGTAGGCGTTGAAGATCTCGGACTCGTCCAGGCCCAGCGACTCCACGATGTACTGGTAGGCGTGGGTGTGGATCGCTTCCTCGAAGGCCTGGCGCAGCAGGAACTGGCGGCACTCGGGCGCCGTGATGTGGCGGTAGGTGCCCAGCACGATGTTGTTGGCGGCCAGCGAGTCGGCGGTGACGAAGAAGCCGAGGTTGCGCTTGATGATGCGGCGCTCGTCCTCGGTCAGGCCGTTCGGGTCCTTCCACGTGGCGATGTCGCGGGTCATGTTGACCTCTTGCGGCATCCAGTGGTTGGCGCAGGTGGCCAGGTACTTCTCCCAGGCCCACTTGTACTTGAACGGCACCAGCTGGTTGACGTCGGTCTGGCCGTTGATGATTCGCTTGTCGGCGGCGACGACGCGGCGCGTGCTGGCGGCTTGCGCGGACGACGCGGCGAGGGGTGCGGAGGCGGCGGTGACGGTGGCCGCCACGGGGGACAACTGGGCTTCACCGAAGGAAGCGGGACCCTGGCTGCCGGTGAAGCCGGTGCCTTGGGGAGCCTGCGATGCGGGCTTGACGTCTTCGTCCCAGGTCAACATAGATTTTCCAATGCTCTCATTATGAGAGCAGCGATGTGGAATGCAAAGTGTTCATTCACATCACTGCCCGATTCTGTTGCTCGTTTGCGTCGACGCACTGTCGGAGAAGACCGACAGCGCGCCTTCGCGTTCCATCACTGCGTCACTGGCAGGCTTCGCACGTGGGATCGTCGACGCCACAGAACTTCACGTCGGTGGCGGGGACGGCATCCATCTGCGCGCGGGCCGCGGCGGCGGCGGCCTCGAGGGCGCTCATGCCCTGGCCCTGCGACGGCGCGCCCGAGGACACGGCGTTCAGGCGGCCCGAGGTCACGGTGGACTTCTCGGTGTGCGTGGCGCTGATGGTGCGCAGGTAGTAGGTGGTCTTCAGGCCGCGGGTCCATGCCAGCTTGTAGGTGTCGTCGAGCTTCTTGCCCGAGACGCCGGCCATGTAGATGTTCAGGGATTGGGCCTGGTCGATCCACTTCTGGCGGCGGGCGGCGGCTTCCACCAGCCACTGCGGCTCCACCTCGAAGGCGGTGGCATACAGGGCCTTGATCTCCTGCGGCACGCGGTCGATCGGGCGCAGCGAGCCGTCGAAGTGCTTCAGGTCCATGACCATCACGTCGTCCCACAGGCCCAGGCGCTTGAGGTCACGCACCAGGTAGTGGTTGATGACGGTGAACTCGCCGGACAGGTTGGACTTGACCGACAGGTTGCCGAAGCACGGCTCGATCGAGGCGTCGACGCCGATGATGTTGGAGATGGTCGCCGTCGGCGCGATGGCCACGCAGTTGGAGTTGCGCATGCCGTCGGCCGCGATCTTCTTGCGCAGCGCGTCCCAGTCCAGGGTGCTGGAGCGGTCCACTTCCACGTAGCCGCCGCGGGCCTGCGCCAGCAGGTCGACGGTGTCGGGCGGCAGGATGCCCTTGTCCCACAGCGAGCCGCGGTAGCTGGAGTAGCGGCCACGCTCCTTGGCCAGCTCGGTGGAGGCCCAGTAGGCGTAGTAGCAGACGGCTTCCATCGACTTGTCGGCGAAGTCCACCGCCTCCTGCGAGGCGTAGGGGATACGCAGCTCGTACAGCGCGTCCTGGAAGGCCATGATGCCCATGCCCACCGGGCGGTGGCGCAGGTTGGAGTCACGCGCCTTCTTGACGGCGTAGTAGTTGATGTCGATCACGTTATCGAGCATGCGCATGGCCACGGAGACCGTGCGCTTGAGCTTGTCGTGGTCGATGGCGCCGTCCTTGAGGTGCTGGCGCAGGTTGATCGAGCCCAGGTTGCAGACGGCGGTCTCGGTGTCGCTGGTGTTCAGGGTGATCTCGGTGCACAGGTTGGACGAGTGCACCACGCCCACGTGCTGCTGCGGCGAGCGCACGTTGCAGGCGTCCTTGAACGTGATCCAGGGGTGGCCGGTCTCGAACAGCATGGTGAGCATCTTGCGCCACAGGTCGGCGGCCTGGACGGTCTTGCTCGGCTTGATCTCGCCGCGGCGGGCCTTCTCTTCGTAGGCGACGTAGGCCTTCTCGAACTCGGCGCCGTACAGGTCGTGCAGGTCCGGGCAGGTGGAGGGGGAGAACAGGGTCCACTCGCCCTTTTCCATGACGCGGCGCATGAACAGGTCGGGGATCCAGTTGGCCGTGTTCATGTCGTGGGTGCGGCGGCGGTCGTCACCCGTGTTCTTGCGCAGCTCGAGGAATTCCTCGATGTCCAGGTGCCAGGTCTCCAGGTAAGTGCAGACCGCACCCTTGCGCTTGCCGCCCTGGTTCACCGCCACGGCGGTGTCGTTGACGACCTTCAGGAAGGGGACCACGCCCTGCGACTCGCCGTTGGTGCCCTTGATGTGGGAGCCCAGGGCGCGCACGCGGGTCCAGTCGTTGCCCAGGCCGCCGGCGAACTTGGACAGCAGGGCGTTTTCCTTGATGGACTCGTAGATGCCGTCCAGGTCGTCCGGCACCGTGGTCAGGTAGCAGGAGGACAGCTGCGAGCGCAGCGTGCCGCTGTTGAACAGCGTCGGCGTGGACGACATGAAGTCGAAGCTGGAGAGGACTTCGTAGAACTCGATGGCGCGGGCTTCGCGGTCGATTTCGTTGAGGGCCAGGCCCATGGCGACGCGCATGAAGAAGGCCTGCGGCAGCTCGATGCGGGTCTTGCGCACGTGCAGGAAGTAGCGGTCGTACAGGGTCTGCAGGCCCAGGTAGTCGAACTGCTGGTCACGCTCGGCCTTCAGGGCGGCGCCCAGGCGGGCCAGGTCGTACTGCAGCAGCTCGGGATTGAGCAGCTCGCTGTCCACGCCCTTCTTGATGAAGGTGGGGAAGTAGTCGGCGTAGCTGGCGGCGGCCTCGGCGGGGGTGACGTCGCGGCCCAGGACCTCCTTGAAGATCGTGTGCAGCAGCAGGCGCGCGGTGGCGTAGGTGTAGTCCGGGTCCTTCTCGATCTTGGTGCGGGCGGCCAGGATGGAGGCCTTGTAGACCTCGTCCATCGGCACGCCGTCGTACAGGTTGCGCAGCGTCTCGGCGACGATGGGCTCGGCCTTCACGTCGGCGCCCAGGTTGGCGCAGGCGCTCTCGATCAGGGCCTTGAGCTGGGCGACATCCAGGGGGATGCGCTGGCCGCCGTCGGTGACATGCAGCTGGGGCTCGGCCGGCTTGGCGGCCTCGGGCTGCTTGGCGGCGCGCTCCTGGGCGCGGCGCTCGCGATACAGCACGTAGGCGCGGGCGATCTCGTGGTGGCCGCCGCGCATCAGGCCGAGTTCGACCTGGTCCTGCACGTCCTCGATGTGGAAGGTGCCGCCGCCCGGGCGCGAGCGCAGCAGGGCGCGCACCACGGCCTGGGTCAGGCCGTCGACGGTCTCACGCACGCTGGCAGAGGCGGCGCCCTGGGTGCCGTGCACCGCCAGGAAGGCCTTCATCAGCGCGATCGCGATCTTGTCCGGCGCGAAGGGCACGACCGCGCCGTTGCGTCGGATGATCTGGTAGTTGGCCAGGCCCTGGCCGGCGGCGCCGGCTTGGGACGCGGCGCCCGACGAGGCAGCGGCGCCGGTGAAGGCTTGTGCGGAGGGGGTGCTCAGGGCAGTTTGCATGGGACCTCGTGTGGTGTGTCTTCTCGTGTGTTTTGGATGGGCGCAAAGCGCACGCGCTGGGATTCGCCGGGGGTTGCGCGGTAGTGCCCGCTCACCTTTTGTGGTCGGAATTCGGCGATTCCGTGTCAACAACGCAGGCACTATATCTAGGGCCTGAGTGTATCGCAAGGCACCACATGTAGTGTTCTTGCCATTGACGAGAATTTCGCGCGCGACCTCGCGGCGGCGGCCTAGAACCTAGGGTGTGTCATCGGATTCCCTGGCCCGGGAACACGCTGAGTTCAGGAGGGCAGGGAGTCGCCGGCCCCGCCCAGGCTGCGGGCCAGCCGCGCCCAGTCGAAGCCGGGGCCCGGGTCGCGCTTGCGGCCGGGCGCGATGTGCTCGTGCCCGGCGATGTGGCGCACCGGGTAATGCTGCTGCAAGGCCGAGGCCAGGCTGGCGAGGGCCTCGTACTGCGCGGGCTCGAAGGGGTCGCCCTCCAGGCCCTCGAGCTCGATGCCGATCGAGTCGTCGTTGCAGTTGCCGCGCCCGCGCCACTGCGAGGCGCCGGCATGCCAGGCCCGCGCGTCGCAGCTGACGAACTGCCACAGCGCGCCGTCGCGTCGGATATAGAAATGCGCGGAGACCTGCAGCCCGCGGATCCCCTGGAAGTAGGGGTGGGCGTCCCAGTCCAGGGTGTTCGTGAACAGGCGCTGCACCTCGTCGCCACCGTACTGCCCGGGCGGCAGGCTGATGGAGTGGATCACCAGCAGGTCGATGCAGGCGCCGGCGGGGCGCGCGCCGAAGTTGGGCGAATCCAGCCGGCGCGCGAAGCGGTACCAGCCACCCTGGAACAGGGGCGCGGCGGGGGCTTCCCTCATGCGCGGTCGTCCGCCGCGTCGTCGGGGCCGGGCGTGGCGATGCCCAGGCGCGCGATGCGGTAGCGGATCTGGCGCAGGCTCAGGCCCAGGCGTTGCGCCGCGGCGGTGCGGTTGAAGCCGCTCTCGCGCAGGGCCCGCACCAGGATCTCGCGCTCGCGCTCGTCAAGCCAGGCCTGCAGGTCGGAGGGCAGGCCGGCGGCGGGGACGGCCTGCGCACCGGCGGCGGCCGCGGCGGGCAGGGGCGCCGGCGCGCTCACCGCGGGCTCGGCTTCGAGCGACAGGTCCAGTCCATCGCTCAGGGCCACGGCCCGGTGCAGCATGTTCTCCAGCTCGCGCACGTTGCCCGTGAGCGGCAGCGACTGCAGTTGCGCCAGCAGCCCGGGCGTCAGCGGCGGCACTGGCGTGCCGGCGTCCTGGGCGATGCGCGCGAGCAGCGCGGCGCACAGGGCCGGCAGGTCCTCGCGCCGCTCGCGCAGCGGCGGCACCAGGATCTCGATGACGTTGAGGCGGTAGTACAGGTCCTGGCGGAAGCGACCGGCCTGGACCTCGGCGGCGAGGTCCTTGTGCGTGGCGCTGAGGATGCGGGCATCGACCGCCTCCTCCTGGGTGGAGCCGATCGGGCGCACCCGGCGTTCCTGGATCGCGCGCAGCAGCCGCGACTGCATCGCCAGGGGCAGGTCGCCGATCTCGTCGAGGAACAGGGTGCCGCCATGGGCGGCCTGGAAGAAGCCGGGCCGGTCGTGGGTGGAGCCGGTGTAGGAGCCCTTGCGCGCGCCGAAGAACTCGGCCTCCAGCAGCGACTCGGGAATGGCGCCGCAGTTCACCGCCACGAAGGGGCCGGCGGCGCGGTGGCTGCAGGCGTGGATGGCGCGCGCCACCAGCTCCTTGCCGGTGCCCGACTCGCCGCGCACCAGCACCGGCGCCATGCTGCGGGCGACCTTGGCCACCCGGTCCTTGACCGAGCGCATCGCCGGGGAGTCGCCGGCCAGGCGCTCGAGCGCGGATTCGCCGCGCGGCAGCGCGGCGGCGCTGGCCCGAGGAGCGCCGGCCCGCATGCCGGCGTCGCCCTCGTGGACGGCCGAGGCCACCACGGCGCGGAACTGGCGCAGGTCCACCGGCTTGGTGAGGTAGTCGAAGGCGCCGGCCTTGAGGGCCTCGACCGCGTTCTCGGCCGACCCGTAGGCCGTCATCACGATGCAGCGTTCGGGACGCTGCTGGCGCGAGATCTCCTGCAGCAGCGACAGGCCCAGGCCGTCGGGCAGGCGCATGTCGGAGATGACCACGTCGAAGCGCCGGGCCGCGAGCATCGCGCGGGCCTCCTCCAGCGTGGCGGCGGCGTCGACGCTGTAGCCTTCACGCAGCAGGGTCAGCTCGTAGAGCGTGCGCAGGTCCGGCTCGTCGTCGACGACGAGGACCTGGGCCGCGGCGTGGGAGGCAGGCTGCTGCATCAGACGGGTATTGTGGCAGGCGAGGGTCCGGCGACATCCGCCGGCGGCGGGCGGAAACTCACGATGAAGGCGTTGCCCTCGCGCCCGTTGTCCTGCGGCGAGGGCGCGCGCCGGTAGCCGATCTGCGCGCCATGGCGCTCGCACAGCTCGCGGCAGATGTACAGGCCCAGGCCGCTGGAGCGGCTCTCGGACGAAAAGAACGGCTCGAACAGGTGACGCTGCACCGCGGGCTCCAGCGGCGCGCCGTCGCTCCAGACCACCAGCACCGCGCGGTCGGCGCCGGGCTGGGTGGTGACCTGGATCGCGTCGGCCCGGTCGCTGGCGTAGCGGCTGGCGTTGTCCAGGAGGTTCACCAGCACGCGGCGCAGGTGCTCCGGCTCGAAGGGCACGCGCGCCAGCGGCGCGCGCAGCGCCATCGCGGGGCGGCCGGGCAGGCCGGCCTGGCGCGACCAGTCCTGGCACACGGTCGCCACGCTGGCGTCCAGCGCCAGCGGCGGTGAGGGCGCGGTGTCCTGCTGCTGCACCCGCGAGACATTGAGGATCTCCTCGACGATGCGCTCCAGGCGCCGTGCGTTCTGCCCCACCAGCGCGCTGAGCTTGCGGTGGGCCGGCTCGCCCAGGTCTTCCTCGAGCAGCGCGTTGGCCTGGGTGATCGCGGCCAGCGGGTTGCGGATCTCGTGCGCCACGGCTGCCGACATCCGGCCCATCGCCGCCAGCTTCTCGGTGCGCAGGCGTGCCTCCATCTCGCGCAGGTCCTCCAGGAACATGACGCACAGGTTGCCGTCCCCGCCATCGCCGGCTGCCCGGGTGCGTACCGAGACGCGCCGCTGCTGCCCGGCGCGGCCCAGCGTGACCTCGCGCACCTGCGGGGTGCGGGTGGCCAGCGTCTGCGCCGCCAGGTCGCACAGGGCCTGCCAGCCCGGCTCGCCCTCGAGGCGGAACTGCGGGTGCGCCGCGTTCGCCCCGAGCAGCAGGCAGGCGGTGGGGTTGGCCGCGCGCACGCGGCCGTCGGCGTCGACGACGAGGATGCCGTCGGCCAGCGTCTCGATCACCAGCGCGTTGACCAGCGCCTGGGTGCGCGCGGCCTCCTGGCTGCGGCGGGCGCGGTCCTCCTCGCGGGCCAGCCGCGCGGCCAGGTGGTGCGCCAGCAGCGCCAGGGCCAGGTAGCCCGCGCCCGTGCCGGCCGCCTGCAGCAGCCGCAGCGCGCTGTCGCCGGGCACCTGCGTCGCGCGCAGCCAGGCCTCGGCCAGCATCAGCAGGCTGGCCGCCCCGGCGGTGCCGATGGCCATGGCCCTGCTGCCCAGGACCGCGGCCATCAGCACCGGCACCGCCAGCAGCGGGGTGAAGTTCAGGCCGCCTGCCTGCAGCAGCTGCAGGGCGGAGGCGCCGCCCAGGTCCAGGGCCAGGATGGCGACCCAGGTGACGTCGAGGCGGGGCCCCGGGGGGCGCGTGAGCAGGCGCACGGCCACCGCCGCCGCGGTGTAGGCGACGCAGGCCAGGAGCAGTGCGCGGTCACCGGGTGCCCCCGGCGTGGCGACCCGCAGCGCGGCCAGCAGCGCGAGCAGGCCGGCGCCGATGATCACGCGGGCGCTGGCGAAGGAGCGCCACAGGCGCAGCGGCGCGGAGTCTTCCGCCGGCGACGCGGGCGGCTGGGCCCAGGACGCGACGGAGACGGGACCTGTCATGGGTCAGCGGCGGGTGTCGGTGGGGGTCGCCCGGTACTCCTCGCGGTGCTCCGGGCTGCAGAAGAGGCGGCCCTGGGCATCGGCCACCGCGTCGGCCTGCGGCAGGTGCACCGCGCAGGCGGCGCAGCGCACCATGGCCTGGGGCTGGCCGCTGCGGGGCGCCTGGTTGCGGCCCGGCGCGCCGGCGCCGGCGCCGGGACGGGCGCCGGTCTGGCGCTGGTGCTTCCACACCAGGTAGATCACCGCCAGCACGGCGAACAGCACGAGGTACTTCATGCGGCGCGGCCCAGGACGACCTCGAGCACGAAGCGCGAGCCAACGTAGGCGAGCAGCAGCAGCAGCGAGCCCACGTACAGCCCCCGCACCGCCTTGCGGCCGCGCCAGCCGAAGCGCGCGCGCCCGAGCAGCAGGCCGGCGAAGGCGCACCAGGCCAGCACCGAGAACACGGTCTTGTGGTCCCAGCGCCAGCGGGTGCCGCCGCCGACCTCGCCGAACACCAGGCCGGCCAGCAGCGTGGCGGACAGCAGCACGAAGCCGCCGGTGGCGAAGCGGAAGGTCAGGCGCTCGAGCGTGAGCAGGGGCAGGCCGGCGTGGGCGTCGTCGGCGTGGCGGATGGCGCGCTCGGCGCGCATCATCAGCCAGGCGTGGACGACCGCGGCGGCGAACAGGCCGTAGGACGCGATGCCCAGCGCCCAGTGCAGCGGCAGCCAGGGCGAGGCGCCCACGTGCAGTGGCGTGCCGGGGAACACCAGGGCCAGCACCACGGCCGCCGAGCCCAGGCCGGCGAGGGCCCAGCGGGCCTGCAGCTGCGGGAAGACCTGGCGCTCCACCGCGTACACCGTGAGCACCAGCCAGGCGGTGACCGACAGCGCCGGCGCGAAGCCGAAGCGCGGCGCGTCCCCGAGCAGGGACCAGGCGATCACGCCGGCGTGCAGCAGCCAGGCCGCCAGCAGGGCCAGCCGCGCGGCGGAGTCGGACAGCCGCGAGGCCGCCGCCGCGGGCAGCGCGTAGGCGGCCGCCGCGGCCAGGGACAGGGCGACGCCGGCGGGGGAGGCGCTGGGTAAAATCATGGGTCCTCAGTGT
This sequence comes from Ramlibacter sp. GCM10027632, assembly GCF_042675325.1. NCBI lineage: Bacteria > Pseudomonadati > Pseudomonadota > Betaproteobacteria > Burkholderiales > Comamonadaceae > Ramlibacter > Ramlibacter sp. GCM10027632. The sequence continues at coordinate 119,017 of NZ_JBHTGW010000008.1, forward strand.
AGTCCCTCGCTGCAGGCCTCCCGGCCTGCGCGACACCCCATCCTCCCACCCCCATGGCCTCCGCACTCACCGACAAACTTTCCCGCCTGGTCAAGGAAATGCGGGGCCAGGCCCGCATCACCGAAAGCAACGTGCAGGACATGCTGCGCGAGGTGCGCATGGCCCTGCTCGAGGCCGACGTGGCCCTGCCCGTGGTGCGCGACTTCATCGCCCGCGTGAAGGAGAAGGCCCTGGGCCAGGAGGTGGTGGGCTCGCTGAACCCCGGCCAGGCGCTGGTGGGCATCGTCAACCGCGAGCTCGTGGCCACCATGGGCGAGGGCGTGAGCGACATCAACCTCGCGGCCCAGCCCCCGGCGGTGATCCTGATGGCCGGCCTGCAGGGCGCGGGCAAGACCACCACCACCGCCAAGCTGGCCAAGCACCTGATCGAGAAGCGCAAGAAGAAGGTGCTCACGGTCTCGGGCGACGTCTACCGCCCCGCGGCCATCGAGCAGCTCAAGACGGTGACGGCGCAGGCCGGCGCCGAGTGGTTCCCCAGCTCGCCGGAGCAGAAGCCGCTGGACATCGCGCGCGCCGCGCTGGACCACGCCAAGCGTGGCTATTTCGACGTGCTGCTGGTGGACACCGCCGGCCGCCTCGCGATCGACGAGGCGCTGATGAACGAGATCAAGCAGCTGCACGCCACGCTGAACCCGGTGGAGACCCTGTTCGTGGTGGACGCCATGCAGGGCCAGGACGCGGTGAACACCGCCAAGGCCTTCAAGGAGGCGCTGCCCCTGACCGGCATCATCCTGACCAAGATGGATGGCGACTCCCGCGGTGGCGCGGCGTTGTCCGTGCGCCAGGTCACGGGCGCGCCGATCAAGTTCGCGGGCGTCTCCGAAAAGATCGACGGCCTGGAGGTCTTCGACGCCGAGCGCCATGCCGGGCGCATCCTGGGCATGGGCGACATCGTGGCCCTGGTGGAGCAGGTGCAGGCGGGCGTCGACGTGGACGCCGCCAAGAAGCTGGCCGAGAAGGTCAAGAGCGGCGAGGGCTTCGACCTCAACGACTTCCTCTCCCAGATCCGCCAGATGAAGAACATGGGCGGCCTGTCGCAGATGCTGGACAAGCTGCCCGCGCAGATGCAGGCCAAGGCCGGTCAGGTCGACATGGACAAGGCCGAGCGCGACATCCGCCGCAAGGAAGGCATCATCTGCAGCATGACGCCGCTGGAGCGGCGCAAGCCCGACCTGATCAAGGCCACCCGCAAGCGCCGCATCGCGGCGGGTGCGGGGGTTCAGGTCCAGGAGGTCAACCGCCTGCTCAATGAGTTCGAGCAGATGCAGGGGATGATGAAGAAGCTCAAGGGCGGCGGGCTGATGAAGATGATGAAGCGGCTCGGGGGGATGAAGGGGATGATGCCCCCCGGCATGCCCAAGCCGCCGTTCTGAGCCTCAGGCCACGAAGAAGGTGTCCGCGGTGACCCAGGCCGTGAACGGGTTCGCCACCGTCGCGACCAGCACCGCCGGCGCGTTCGGGGGGCCGAAGAACCCGCTGCTGCCGTCCGGGTCGTAGTAGACGGCGCCCGAGGCCCCGTCGTAGACGATGCCGGCCATGCCCTGTGCCAGGGGGGCGAACGGGTTGTCCGAGAACTGCGAGGCGGTCAGCGTCCCGGAGGTGGCGAATTCGGTGAAGTAGGCCGCGTCCAGTTGGATACGGGTGCCCAAGGTCACTCCGTGGAGGATGTCCACCCCTTGACGCGTCAGGACGCCGACGCTGGCTTCGCCCAGGAACAGGGCATCGTCGCCGAGGCCCCCGACCAGGACGTCGTTGCCCGTGTCGGCGTAGAGAACGTCGTCCCCCGCCTGGCCCCAGATCACGTCATCTCCGTCGCCGCCGTGCACGGTGTCATTGCCCAGGCCGGCAAAGACCACATCGTTGCCCCCGAGGGCATTGATGTTTTCGCCGAAGTCGGTGCCGGTCAGGAGGTCGTCGCCCTCGGTACCCACGAGGGGTGCGGCCGCGTCCTCGATCCCGTGGAGCGTGACTGTGACCGTGCCGTAGGTGCCGCCGGAACCCAGGTCGCCGAACGCGCCGAAATTCATGGTCTCGTATACCGTCGTGTTGCCAAGAGCCAGGGTGAGCACCGGGTCCGGCGTGTAGGTCCAGTGGCCGTCGGTCTCCAGTGCAAAGGCGCCATAGGCGGCATCCATGCTCCGGATACCGAGCAGATAGCCGTCCCCGTCGATGTCCGTGATCGTGATCTGGCCCTCCACGGGCGGGTCGTCCTCGCTGAGTTCACCGGTCAGGGTGCCTCTCACCTGCGCGGGATCGTCGCGCCCCTCCACGTGGACGTTGATCGGAATGCTGAGGGAGCCGTCATACGATACGGCCATGTAGTGCTCGTCGACCGATTGACCCAAGGGCAGCGCCTGGGCGCGCGCGTCCAGGGTGTAAGTCCAGGTACTCGAGGTACGGTCATAGGCGAAGGAGCCGACCTGGCCGTCTTCCAGGCCGGTGACCCGGAACGTGCTCTCGTCGGCCCCGTCCGGATCGCCCAGGATGGCGAACCAGGTCAACGCGGCGGTGTCGTCCTCGGTGATCGCGCCGCTGAAACCCGTGGCCGGGTCGAAGTCCGCAATATCGGTGGCTAGGAACGGGGGCTCGTTGACGGTTGCGCCGCCGCCTTCGTTGGCGCCGTCGAGGGTGACCTGGATCGCGAAGCTCCCGAGGTGGGGGTCGGTGCTGCCCAGGAGCTGCACCTCGAAGTTCAGCGGCAGGCTCTGCCCGTCGTTCATCCCCAGCTCCTCGACGGCTGACGCGTCGACGGTGTAGGTCCACTGGAAGCTGAGCGTGTCGGGGGTCAGGACCCGGGTCACCGCAAGGGTGCCGGGTGCGCCGGCGGGGGCGATGATCTCGCCGATCTGGATGTCCAGCATCAGGTCCGGGTCCGTCAGGGTGAACGCGCCCGAAGCGACCTGCTGGCCCTGCGGGTTGATGCCCACGCCCTCGACGATATGGCCCTCGAGATCGGCCGCCGTGACCACGGGCCTGTCATCGGTGCCCGTGATTGTGACCGTCACGAGTTGCTCGGTGTCGTCGGCGGCCTTGGCGATGAAACTGTCCGTGAGCTGCAGGCCGCCGGTCATCCAGTCCATGGAGTCGTAGGTGGTGTAGGTCCAGGCGCCATCGGCCTGGAGCGTGAAGAAGCCATGACCGCCGGAGCCGGCCACGTGAGCCTGGGCCTGGAAGGTGTCCTGGCCCTCCGGGTCGCTGATGGTGAGCAGGCCGCCGGTGTGCATGACGGCGTTGGTCTCGGTCACCGCGCCCGCGATGGCGCCGCCGATCGCGGCTGGCTGGTCCTGCGCCTGGCCCTCGCCGGTCACGATGAAGTTGATGGTGGCGTAGCTGAGGGTGCCGTTGCCAAGCTGGATCGCATAGACGAAGGAGCCGCGCAGCGTCTGGTCCGCGGTGAGGTCCGCGAGCCCGCCAGCGCCCATCGCTCCGCTCAGGTCGACCTCGACCTTGCCGTTGCAGGTGCGGACCAGGATGTCGTGGTAGGCGGGCGTATCCTCGCCCTGGGTCCACAACGCGATCCGCGCCGTTTCCCAGGCGCCTGCCGCGTCTCGCTGCAGCAGCTCGGTCAGGCCGTCCATGTCGCCGTCGACCGAGTACAGGGTCTTGCCATTGCCGCCCAGGTCGTTGGCCATCACGTCAAGGGTGATGACCTCGCGGGTGGGGTCGTAGAGAACGCTCTCGAGGAGCTGCGACTCTGTGAATCCGTAGGTGTCGGTCGTTGCCTGCGGGGTATTGGTGTACGAGGTGGTTGTGGCCATGATCGCTCCGGTACGTGGGTGAAAGTTCGACCCGCCGGCCCCGGTGCTGCCCGGGACTGGATCGGATCACGGGGGACTGCGGGGGAGACTCAGGCGACCTGGAAGTCGAGGTCGCTCAGGCTGGCCGGCACGCCGACCAGCCCGTCGGATTGCAGTCGCGCGAAGGCCACGGGACTTTCGGGGCCGTCGAAGCCGTCGAGGTCCACCGAGAGCCAGCCCGTGCTGCTGTCGTAGAAGATGTAGTTGCCCACCAGCACCTCGTTCAGCCCGCCGAGCGGTGCGAAGGCGGAGCCGGGCGCGGTGCTGAGGCGGATCCTGTCGAGGCCCGGCTCGAACCCGTTGATGAAGGCCTTGTCCGTGCCGAGAAAGCCCGCCGCGATGTCGATCGCGTAGGTGTCGTTGCCCGCGTTCCCGTACACGAAATCGATGCCGCCCCCCGTGCTCAGGAGGTCATCGCCGTCGCCGCCCTCGAGGAAATCGTTACCGGCTTCGCCATACAGGGCGTCGTTGCCATCGATGCCCGTGAGGCTGTCGTCGCCATCGCCGCCGCGCAGGGTGTCGTTGCCGCCCAATCCCGCGACGTTGTTGTTGCCGGGCCCGCAGAGGATCAGGTCGTCGTTCGCCCCCCCGTTGTAGACGGAGTCGTTGGTGCGCACGGCGCGGTCCTGCAGCACGACTTCCACCAGGGCCTGGGTGCCATCCTGGGTGGTGACGGTCAGCGTTTCACGGAAGCTGGCATGGTCGTAGTCGAAGGGGACGGCCGCCTGCGGTGCGAGGTCGTAGCGCCAGGTGGCCGAATCCGGGCTCAGGTGGACGGTGAAGGTCCCGAACTGGGTCTGCGTCGAGTAGCCGGTGAACGCCGCCTGGCCGAGGTCCGGGTCCGTGACGGTGAGCGGCGCGCCCTGCGTGTAGGTGGGGTCCGTGGGCGAGACATACATGCCGAACTGCCCGGCGTTGGCCACGAAGGCGGGGTCGTCCTCGCCGGCCAGCGTGAACGTCACCCGGTTCCAGCTCAGGGTGCCGTCCGCCATCTGGATCGCGTAGCTGAAGGAGTCGCTCAGGCGGTCGGCGCTGGTCAGTTGGTCGAGGGTGCGGCCCGCCAGCCAGGGATCCAGGTCCAGCTGGACCTGGTTGTCGTAGATGCGAACCCTGTTGATCCCCGCGGTCGACTCCCAGCCCGAGACGGTGTGGCCGTCCACCACCGAGGTCACATCGCCTGCCTGCAGGTCGGACTGGGTGTTGCCCAGGCCGTCGTCCAGGGCGTAGAGCGTGCGCATCCCGCCCTTGGGCAGGTTCAGGTCGTTCGCAAGCACGTTGATCGTGACGACCTGACGGCCGTCGGGCGTGGTGCCGAAGGCGCCGCTGCCATCCAGGCTGGACTCGGTATGGGACACCGTATCCAAGGTGGCGTAGACCTTCTTGGCGTACCTCGGGGGGCTGGGTGAACGTGCCATGACGTCGACCTCCTGCATGGATGAGTACTAAGGACCCATTTTTAGGTCGGCTCATCCGCCAATTCAAGGAAAAAATTAAATCCTTGTGGCTACAGTCCTGGGCCCTGCACCCAGCCCGGTGCCGGGGTCAGGCGCTGGTATCGGCGTTGACCACGGCTTCACCCCTCAGCGAATGCGGCAGCGCCTCGGTGATCGTCACGTCCACCATCTGCCCGATCAGCCGGGCCGGCCCCTTGAAGTTCACCACCCGGTTGCACTCGGTGCGCCCGGCCAGCTCACTGGCGTCCTTGCGCGCGGGGCGCTCGACCAGGATCCGCTGCACCGTGCCGACCCGGCTGGCGCTGATGCGGCGCACGTTCTCCTCGATCACCGCCTGCAGGTGCTGCAGTCGCTTCAGCTTCACCTGCTGCGGGGTGTCGTCCTGCAGGTTGGCGGCCGGGGTGCCCGGGCGCGGGCTGAAGATGAAGCTGAAGCTGGTGTCGTAGCCCACGTCCTCGATCAGCTTCATCATCTTCTGGAAGTCGTCCTCGGTCTCGCCGGGGAAGCCCACGATGAAGTCGCTGGACATGGACATCTGCGGCCGGATCGCCCGCAGCTTGCGGATCGTGCTCTTGTACTCCATGGCGGTGTAGCCCCGCTTCATCGCCATGAGGATGCGGTCGCTGCCATGCTGCACCGGCAGGTGCAGGTGGCTCACCAGCTTGGGCACCTTCGCATAGGTGTCGATCAGGCGCTGGGTGAACTCGTTGGGGTGGCTCGTCGTGTAGCGGATCCGCTCGATGCCAGGGATCTCGGCGATGTATTCAATGAGCAAGGCGAAGTCGGCGATGTCGCTGGTGTCGCCCATCTTCCCGCGGTAGGCGTTCACGTTCTGCCCCAGCAGCGTCACCTCGCGCACGCCCTGGTCCGCCAGACCGGCGACTTCGGCGAGCACGTCCTCGAATGGGCGCGAGACCTCCTCGCCGCGGGTGTAGGGCACCACGCAGTAGCTGCAGTACTTGCTGCAGCCTTCCATGATGGAGACGAAGGCCGAGGGGCCGTCCACCCGCGCCGGCGGCAAGTGGTCGAACTTCTCGATCTCGGGGAAGCTGATGTCCACCTGCGAGGCCTTCTCGCGCTCGCGGCGCGCCAGCATCTCGGGCAGGCGGTGCAGAGTCTGCGGGCCGAACACCAGGTCCACGTAGGGCGCGCGCTCGATGATGGCCGCGCCCTCCTGGCTGGCGACGCAGCCGCCCACCCCGATCAGCACGCCCTTGTCCTTGAGGTGCTTCACCCGGCCCAGGTCGGAGAACACCTTCTCCTGCGCCTTCTCGCGCACCGAGCAGGTGTTGAACAGGATCAGGTCGGCCTCCTCGGGGTCCTGCGTGGGCTCGTAGCCCTCGGCGGCCTTCATGACGTCGGCCATCTTGTCCGAGTCGTACTCGTTCATCTGGCAGCCGAAGGTCTTGATGAAAACTTTCTTGGCCATGGCGGCCCTCTCTCGCGAAAACAAAAAACGGGAAGGAAAACGGCAGGCGCGCGCCGCGAATCAGCGGCGCGGCAGGCGGGCGTATTCGGCCTCGGTGAGCAGCCAGACCTCGTGGACCAGGCCCAGGGTGTCGCGCCGCAAGGCGACCGGCAGGTCCTGCCCGGTGAGGGAGGCCGAGAGCACCAGCAGGTTGCGGGTGTCGCGGATGCGGGCGCCGGGCGAGAGCTGCGCGGGCTGGCCGTTGACCAGCACCTGCGGCGCCAGGGTGACGACCAGGCGCGCGGGGCGCGCGTCGGCCGGGATTTCGCGCGCCAGGGACTGCGCGAAGGCGCCGGCAGCGGCCAGCAGGGCGGAAAGGAGGATGGCGGTCGGGCGGGTCCAGCGGTTCATGGTGTTGATCCAGAGGCTGAGGGGCCTCCGCCCGGTCAGGCGAAGGCCGCCGATTTTACCGGCCGCCACCCGGCGGCGGGACCGCGGCGCCTCAGGTGATCTTCACGGACAGGTCCGGCAGGCCGTCGATGTGGCAGGCGATCACGTCCCCGCGCACCACCGGGCCCACGTTCTCGGGGGTGCCGGAGTAGATGATGTCCCCGGGCTGCAGCTCGAAGGCCGCCGAGAGCCGCGAGATCTGCTCGGCGACGTTCCAGATCATCTGGTTCAGGTTGGCGTTCTGCTTGGTCGTGCCATTGACCTTGAGCCAGATGCCGCCGCGGGTGAAGTGGCCGGTCTGCGAGGCCAGGTGCAGCGGGCCGATCGGGGCGCTGCGGTCGAAGCTCTTGCCGATCTCCCAGGGCTTCTTCTCGTCGCCCATGGCGCGCTGCAGGTCGCGGCGGGTCATGTCCAGGCCCAGCGCGTAGGCGTAGACATGGTCCAGCGCGCTGGCCACCGGGATGTCGCGCCCGCCCTTGTGCAGCGCGGCGACCAGTTCCACCTCGTAGTGGTAGTTCTTGGTCAGCGTGGGGTAGGGGTGGTCGGCCACCGTGCCGGGGGCCACGTACTGGATGGCGTCGGTGGGCTTCTGGAAGAAGAACGGCGGCTCGCGCGTCGGGTCCGAGCCCATCTCGCGGGCGTGGGCGGCGTAGTTGCGGCCGATGCAGTAGATGCGGCGCACCGGGAACATCATGTCGCTGCCGGCGATGGGCACCAGGGTCTCGGGCACGGCGAACGGCGTGCGCGCGCGCGATTGCGACTGCACCGGCAGGGCGCAGCCGGCGATCGCGCCGGCGGCCAGGGTGGCACTGGTGGTGAAGAGTCCGCGGCGGTCCATGGGGGTGTCTCCTTGTCGTTGTCGTGAGACCGGGAGTGCAGCATGGCCCCAGGGCCGCGACTGTCGTCCCCGCGACATGCGTCGCTCAGGCCGGCACCCAGCCCGCCTGCAGCCAGTGCCAGTACCCCGGCGCCAGCTGCCACGGGACCATCACCGAGCCGGCCTGCCGCGGCAGCAGTCCGCGCGTGAGGTGGTCGCGCCACTCGCCGCGCGCGCCCACCTGCCGCAGCAGGGGCTGGTCGGGCCAGGGGGCGCCGGGCGCCAGCGGCACCGGGGCGGGCTCGTCGGCCAGCGCCAGGCGGGCGCCCTCGCCCGAGAGCGCGTCATGCACGCTGCCCCAGGCCCGCCCGCGCAGGCGGCGCTGGATCTCGCCGAGGCGCGCCTCGGCGAGCGCGATGTCGCGGCAGGTCAGGGTGTACTGGCCCAGCACGTTGTCGAACAGCACCAGGGCCCGCGGGTGGGCGGCGAGCAGCCGGTCCAGGGCGCCGATCGCCTCGGTGCGGTGAAAGGTGAGGGAGATGCCCCGCTCGCGGACCACGCCGGCATGGCGCCACCGGAACAGGGGCGCGGCCGCCCACTCGAAGTCGACCGCGTCGATGCGCCGGAAGCGCCCGAGGAAGTCGTCCGGCATCATCCAGCCGGCGCTGGCGCCGAACAGGAGCAGCTCGTCGTAGCCGGGTGGCGCGGTGTGCAGCCAGTCGCGGATCGCCGCGCGGGTGCGGGCCCAGCGGGCCTGGGCGCGCCAGGCGCGCAGGTGCCAGCGCAGGTCGAACAGGACCAAGGCCGTGCCGCCGGTGCGCCTCAGAACGGCGGCTTCGTCACCTTGGCGCAGGTGCCCTTGATCAGCTTGATGCTGCGGCCGTCGTTCAGGGTCAGGGCCTGGACGAAGTCACCGGTGTCGCGGTCCACGGTGAACTGCTCCTGGGTGATCATCACGCCGAAGCGCTCGAACATCGCCGGGCGCGAGACCACCAGCTTGCGTCCCTGCTGGGACAGCGTGCCGGCGCGGCTCTCGGTGATGCTGATCTTGCCCTGGTACCAGCCGGACTTCTTGTCCAGGTCCACCTGGGCGATGGTGATGCGAGAGGGCTCGTTGCCCTGGATGCCCAGGGCCATCTGGCCCTCCACGTCCAGGTGCAGCTCGCAGATCAGGTCGACCACGCCGGTGGCCTGGTTGCCGACGCTGGTTGCGCGGGTGCGCGTGCCGCTCTCGGCGGTGACCGCGGGGGCCTCGCCGCCCTTGGAGAACATGGCCGAGAGGCCCCAGATCCCGGCCCCGGCAATGGCCGTGGCCACGGCGCCGATCGCCACGCCCGTCATCAATTTGCTCATGCTGCCCTCAAGCCTGGTGGGTTCGATCCGATCATACTGGCTCTATCCAACAATAATTCGCCCCATGCCCGGGGTGTCCGAGGGCCGGATGTACCGGCCGCCACGAAATAAATCGGACTAATTTCCAGTTTCTTGAGGTCGGACCATGTTCCTGCGAATGATCGCCATCGGCATCGTCGTCATCCTGTTCGGGGTGCTCGGCACCCTGGGCTTCGTCAACACCAAGAAAGCCGCCGACCTGAGCAAGGAGGTGGTCCTGGTCAAGAAGGAGCTCAAGGAGCACGAGGGCGAACTCCACAAGCTGCGCGAGGAGTTCGAGGCGCTGGAGAAGAAGTCGCACGGCGGCGCCCATGCCGGCCCGGTGCACTGGGGCTACGAGGGCGAGTTCGGCCCGGAGAACTGGGGCAAGCATTTCGCCACCTGCGGCAGCGGCAAGTCGCAGTCGCCGGTGGACCTCACCGGCCCGTTCGAGAAGGCCAGCCTGGCGATCAAGCCCGAGTACAAGGCCGGCGCGCTCAAGATCGTGAACAACGGCCACACCGTGCAGGTCAACGTCCCCCCGGGCAGCACGCTCAAGGTGGGCGACGAGAGCTACGACCTGCTGCAGTTCCACTTCCACCGCCCCAGCGAGGAGAAGATCGACGGCAAGCCCATGGCCATGGTGGTCCACCTGGTCCACAAGAGCGCCAGCGGCAAGCTGGCGGTGGTGGGCGTCCTGATGCGCGAGTCGGCGCAGCTCAATCGCACCCTGTGGTCGATCTGGAAGCACATGCCCAAGGAGGCCGGCCCGGAGCAGGTCGTCTCCGGCGTCTCGATCAACCCGGCCAACCTGCTGCCCGAAAGCCTGGCGCATTACAGCTATGAGGGTTCGCTGACCACCCCGCCGTGTACCGAGGGCGTGCGCTTCTTCATCATGAAGAACCCGATCGGCGTGCAGCGCGAGATGGTGGACAGCTTCCCGTTCAAGATGAACGCCCGCCCGGTGCAGCCCCTGAACGGCCGCAAGATCTCGGCCTCCTGAGGCCGGGACAGCCCGCGGGCCCGAGCGCGGTCCGTGCGGCCTGGGCGGCCTGGGCGGGTGCGGCGTCCGAGCCGTCCCCGCTACTTCCCGCAGTGGATCACGTAGGCCAGCGCGAACAGCCCGCGGCGCGGGATGTTGCGCCAGTAGCCGAACTCCTCCACCTCGTGCAGCTTCTCGCCCGTGAGCAGCGGGCCCGAGTAGCTGACCATGCGGCCGATGCGGTGCATCTTGTGCTCGCAGTCGTACTCGTTCAGGTAGCGGCGCGAGCGCACGCCGTCCGGGTCGGGGCTCTTGAGGTCCTGCAGCTCCCAGGCGCGCCACTGGTGCTCGCCGATCTGCTGCATGGAGTTCTTGTCCATGTACAGCGTGACCCGGTCGGTCTGGCCCACCTTGAACCAGGAGGCGGCGCTCGCCATCGGCCAGCCCGCGAGGGCGGCGGCGAGGGCGGCGGCGAGGACGGGGCGGCGCAGGTTCATGGACGGTATTGTCAGTAATAGGTGCCCGCCAGCGTCAACGGCTGCCCGCCCGCGCCGAGCTTGAAGCGCGAGATCCCGGGCAGGGCGCGGGTGTTGATGCCGCCCAGGTCCAGGCGCTCCAGGCCCTGCTTCTTCAGGTGCTCGATGCCGCGCCACAGCAGCAGGTTGTGCGCGTTGGCCTTGCGGCCCGCCTCGCTGGCCCAGCCCAGGTGGTAGGTGGCCACGCTGCCGTGGACCAGGAACAGCATCGCGGCCTGGGTCTCCTTGCGGGCCTGTGCGAAGCTCACCGCGAAGGCCCGCTCGCGCGAGCCGCAGGCCTCGATGTAGGCCGGCACGAACTTCGTGGGCAGGCCATGGAAGCGCTTCTCCGCGCGCTGCTGCGTCTCGCGCTCGAGCAGGCGCTGGCACTCCGGCAGGTTCGGCTCCACGCGCACCGCCAGGCCCGCATCGGCCTCGGCCTTGGCCAGGCGGTTGCGCCACTTGCCGTCGAGGTCCGCGCGCAGTTCGGGCAGCGGCCGCCGCAGGTCCAGCAGCACGGTGGAATAGCCCGTCATCACGCGCCACAGGCCGGCGGTCTCGGCGTCGGCCTGTTCGCCCGCCGGCAGGTCGGGCGAGACCAGGGTGACGCGCAGGGGGCGGGTGGGAATGGCGCGGCGCATCTCGCGCCAGGCCTGGGCCCGCAGCGCCGCGGGGGTGTCCGCGCTCCACACCGGGCCGCGGGTGCAGGAGGACAGCGAGAGGTAGCCGGCGATGCGCCGGGTCATGAACTGGGCCACGCCCAGGAGGCGCTCGCCGTCCCAGGCGCAGGCGCGATCGATGCGTACGCCCAGCGCGGTAAGCGCTTCGCCGTACGCCCAGGCCTGTTGCAGGCTGCCGTTGTACTTCTTATGGAATAGCTCCCACTTATCTCGAGGGCAGGAGTTCCATGTCACCATCATCGCTCGATAATATGCGACTACGAAATCACGGCGGGTCAAGTTATCGCTGCACCGGCCGATTCACCTGCGAGAGATGAGTTGGGTTCCGCAATGAAAGGCAGCCATGCCAAGCCCGATCGCCAGGAGTACCCGGGCGCCGGGATGACCGTCGCAGGGCTGCTTTTGTGTCTCGCTTATCTCGGGATTCCGGTGCTGGTGCTCGGGAATCTCGCCGACTTTCTCATCCAGTGGCTGTTCGGCTGGTGCGTCGGCTTCTGGTGCGTTTTCTAGTTCTGAAGGTCAGTCATGTTCTTCTTCATCGGCCTCGCGGTGGTGTTCGGCGCCGTGTTCGGCGGCTACATCGCCGCCGGCGGCAAGATGGCGCCCATCATCAAGGCGGCGCCCTTCGAGATCATCATCATCGCGGGCGCCGCCATCGGCGCCTCGCTCATGGGCAACAGCTTCCCGATCTTCAAGTCCGCCATGGGCGGCATCGGCAAGTGCATCTCGGGCTCCAAGTGGAAGCAGGCCGACTACCTGGCCGTGATGGTGCTGGTGGGCAAGCTGCTGGGGGTGATGAAGAAGGAGGGCGTGGTGGCGCTGGAAGCGCATGTGGAGAACCCCGACTCCAGCCCCATCTTCGGCGAGTTCCCCAAGCTGGCGAAGGACCACTTCATCGTGCAGATGATCTGCGACCCGCTGCGCCTGGCGGTGATCTCGCAGGGCAACCTCGAGGCCGACACCGTCGAGGACATCATGAAGACCGCGATCAAGGTCCACCACCATGACGCGCTCAAGGCCTCGGGCGCGCTGGCCGCCATCGCGGGCGGCATGCCGGCGCTGGGCATCGTGGCCTGCGTGCTGGGCGTGATCAAGACCATGGGCGCCATCGACCAGCCTCCGCCGGTGCTGGGCGCGCTGATCGGCGCCGCGCTGGTGGGCACCATGCTGGGCGTGTTCATGTCCTACGGCATGTTCGACCCGTGGGCCGGCCGGCTCACGCAGATCATCGACGAGGAAGGCCAGATCTACAACGTGATCATGCAGATGATCGTCTCCAACCTGCGCGGCTACCCGCAGCCGGTGATGATCGAGACGGCGCGGGCCTGCATCAGCCACGACAACCAGCCGAGCTTCTCCGAAGTGTTCGACGCGTTGCGAGGGGCGTGATGGCAGAGGCAGCCGCCCAGGAGAACAAGCCGGCCGGCGCCGCGGATGCGGCGGCGGCACCGGCGGAGGCGCCGGTCGCGCCCATCATCGTCAAGAAGATCATCCTCGAGGATGGCCATGGCGGGGCGCACGGCGGCGCCTGGAAGATCGCGCTGGCCGACATGATGACGGCCATGATGGCGTTCTTCCTGCTGATGTGGCTGCTGGGCGCGACGCCCGAGGACAAGCGCAAGAGCGTGGCCGACTACTTCCGGCCGGCCTCCCACAGCCAGATCAAGTTCGGCGAGCTCGCGGGCTCGGACGGCCTGTTCGGCGGCAAGTCCATCATCGACCCCGACGGCTTCCCCTTCACCGCCAAGCAGACCGCGCTGCTCGAGCGCCTGACCCCCAACTCCGAGGGCGGCACCAAGGAGGGCGAGTCCGGCACCGACGGCAAGGGCCAGGGCGTGCCGGGCGAGGACGCCAAGGCCAAGGAGGACCGCGAGAACTTCGAGAAGCTCGAGAAGGAGCTGAAGGAGAAGATCTCGCAGAACAAGGCCCTCAAGCAGATGCAGGACCAGGTGTCGATCTCGCGCGAGGCCGACGGCCTGCGCATCGACATCATCGACAAGGCCGACTACTCCATGTTCAAGCTGGGCACCAACCAGCTCGACCCGAAGGCGGCCCAGCTCCTGGGCGAGGTGGCCAAGTCCATCAAGGACCTGCCGAACAAGCTGGCCGTGCGCGGGCACACCGACAGCCTGGGCTTCGCCGCGGACAGCGGCAAGAACAACTGGACGCTGTCCACCGAGCGGGCCGACGCCACGCGCCAGCTGATGCAGCAGTCCTCGGGCCTGCCCTCCAGCCGCTTCCAGCGCATCGAGGGCGTGGCCGACACGGCGCCCTTCGTGCCGGCCAACCCGTCCGATCCGCGCAACCGGCGCGTGAGCATTACCGTCCTGAACCAGTGAGGCCGGGGCGGGGCGGGCCGCAGTCGTGTGGGAGACTGCCCGCCGCCGCCGCGCTTGGTAAGGTGCCGGTGCCAGTGCAGGAGGCGCCATGACCGAGAGACTTTCCCAGATCGCGTACGAGGACCTGCCGCCCGCCGTGCGGCCCCTGGCCGACGACATCCTCAAGGTCTCCAGCGCCGCCCTCGGAGGCCCCTACAACGCGCTGCTTCGCAGCCCCGACATGGCGCGGCGCTGCTTCGACCTGCTCGACTACCTGCGCTTTCGCACCTCGGTGGACAAGCGGCTCAACGAGCTCGCCATCCTGATCCAGGCGCGCATCGCCAACGCGCAGTACGAGTGGTGGGCCCACGAGCCGATCGCCCGCCGCGCCGGCCTGTCCGACGAGGTCATGCGCGACCTGCGCCAGTGCCGCCGCCCCACTGGCATGCAGGCCGACGAGAGCCTCGTCTACGATTACTGCACCGAGCTGACCCTCAACCACCGCGTGCCCGAAGGCCTGTGGCATGAAGCCGTCGACCGCATGGGCGAACAGGCGGTGATCGACCTCACCGTGCTGTCCGGCACTTACGTGATGGTGTCCATGGTGCTGAATGCGACGCAGGTCGGCATCCCGGGCGGCGCCGAGCCGCCCCTGCAGGAGATGGAGCCGGCGGAGATCCGCCGCCGGCTGCTCGCCTGATTGACCGTGACCCAAGGATTGGATTGAACCCGCGAACGTCCCCCGGCCCCTGGCTGCCCCTTTTCCTCACCCTCGCCATCCAGGCCATGGTCTCCATGGCCCTCATCACCCTGCCCGTCATCGCGCCGCAGGTCGCGCGCGCGCTGCGGGTCTCGCCGGCGCTGGTCGGGCCCTACGTGTCCATCACCTACCTGGCCGCCATGTTCTCCAGCCTGCTGGGGGGCATCGGCGTGCGGCGCTGGGGCGCGATCCGCGTGAGCCAGTGGGGCCTGCTGTCCTGCGCCGCCGGCCTGGTGCTGTGCGCGGTGCCCTGGCTGCCGGCGATGGCGCTGGGCGCCTTCCTGATCGGCATGGGCTATGGCCCGATCACGCCCGCCAGCTCGCACATCCTCGCGCGAACCACCTCGGCGCAACGCATGTCGCTGGTGTTCTCGGTCAAGCAGACCGGCGTCCCCATGGGCAGCGTGCTGGCTGGCGCCATCGTGCCCTCGCTGATGCTGGCCACCGGCTGGCAGGCCAGCCTGGTGGTGGTGGCGGCGGTGTGCGTGGCCTGCGCCTGGGCCAGCGAGCGCCAGCGCCCGGTGCTGGACGACGACCCGCGCGAGCACGTGCCGTTCCAGCTCACCACGCTGCTGTCGCCGGTGCGCATGGTGCTGGCGCACCGCGCGCTGGCCACCATGGCGGCCTGCTCCTTCCTGTTCTCGATGGTGCAGATGTCCCTGAGCACCTACCTGGTCACCTTCCTGAACCAGGACCTGGCCTACGGCCTGGTGGCGGCGGGCCTGGTGCTCTCGTTCGCGCAGATGGGGGGCGTGGCCGGCCGCATCGCCTGGGGCTACGTGGCCGACCGCTGGCTCGGCACCTTCGCCATGCTGATGACGCTGGCGGGGCTGATGGTGGCCTGCGCGCTGGCCACCGCCGCCTTCACGCCGGACACGCCGCGCTGGCTGGTGATCGCGGTGCTGGTGGTGTTCGGCGCCTCGGGCATCGGCTGGAACGGGGTCTACCTCGCCGAGGTGGCGCGGCGCGCGCCGCCCGGGCAGGCCGGCGTGGCCACCGGCGGCACCCTGGCCTTCACCTTCCTGGGCGTGGTGATCGGCCCGCCGGTGTTCGGCGCGCTGTCGGCGGGCTTCGGCGCCTACCGCGCCGGCTTCCTGTCGCTGGTGGTGGCCGCATCGGCCGCGGCGGTGATGCTGGTGTGGAGCCGCCGGCGCGCCGGGGCCTGAGACGCTGTGAACGAAACCGCCATTCCCGCAAGAGGAGCTTCGTCGCCCATGAACCTGGAAGCCCTGGTCGCCCGCCTGCGGTCCGCCGACCCGCAGGCGCATCCCGCGCTCGACGCGAAGCTGCGCTGGATGCTGCTGGACACCTGGGGCTGCGTCGTCGCCGGCAGCCAGGCCGCGCCCGTCGCGGCCCTGGCCTGCCAGCTGGCGCCGCCGCCGCAGCCCGGGTCGCTGCTCGAGGGCGGCGGGGCCGGCTCCCCGCAGGCGCGCGCCCTGTGGCTGGCGATGGCGGCCTGCTGGGACGAGGCCTGCGAAGGCCATGCCGGCGCGCATGGCCGGCCGGGGGTGGCGGCGCTCGCCGCGCTGCTGCCGGTCGCGGGCGGCCTGCGCTGGGGGGAGTTCCGGCGCGCCCTGCTCGTGGGCTACGAGGTCGGCGCGCGCATGGGCGCTGCGCTGCGGATCCGCCGGGGCATGCATGTCGACGGCAACTGGCCGGCGCTGGGCGCCGCCGCGGCGGTGGCCACCGCGATGGGCCTGGACGACGCCGGCGTGGCCACCGCGATCCGCCTGGCGGCCTGCCAGATGCCCCTGAGCCTGTACCGCCCGGTGCAGACCGGC
This sequence comes from Ramlibacter sp. GCM10027632, assembly GCF_042675325.1. Lineage (NCBI taxonomy): Bacteria > Pseudomonadati > Pseudomonadota > Betaproteobacteria > Burkholderiales > Comamonadaceae > Ramlibacter > Ramlibacter sp. GCM10027632. The sequence goes on from NZ_JBHTGW010000008.1 coordinate 135,410, forward strand.
GACACCGCCCGCAACACCTACCTGGGCCATGCCGCGGCCCTGGGCCAGTTCGCCGCCCTCGGCGCGGCCAGCGGCCTGACCGCGCCGCAGGATGCGGTGGACGCGTATGCGCAGGTGGGCCTCGGGCACGCGGCCGTGTCCCTGGACGAATCGCCCGCCTTCCACGTGCTGGACGCCTACTTCAAGCCCTACGCCGCGGTGCGCCACGTGCACTACGGCGCCTGGGCCGCCAGCCTGCTGCGCGAGGATCTCGGCGGGCGCCAGCCGGTGGCCATCGCGCTGGAGGTCTACGAGGAGGCCACCGTCTACTGCGGCAACCGCCAGCCGCGCACGCCGCTGCAGGCGCAGTTCTCGCTGTCCTTCGGCATCGCCGCGATGCTGCGCTGGGGCCGGCTGGACCCCTGGGTCTACCGCGACCCGCAGTTCCACGACGAGCGCCTGCGGGCGCTGGAGGCGATGGTCACCGTCTCGGTGCACCCGCAGTGGACGGCGGCCCAGCGCCGGGGGGCGGTGCTCACGCTCACGCTGGACGACGGCACGGTGCTGCGCCGCGAGGTCACCGCGGTCGCCGGGGACCCGGCGATGCCGCTGCCCGAGGCCGACCTGCGCGGCAAGTTTCTTGCGTACTGCGACAGCGGCGGCCAGGCCGGCGCGGCGCAGCGCTGGCTGGACCGGGTGCTGGGGGCGACGCCCGCGACCCCGATGGCGGCCATCGGTTTGTGAATCACTCGTTGACTGACAGGAGATCCCGCATGAATCGAAGAACCTGGAGCCTGGCCGCGGCCATCGCCTGCCTCGCCGCCAGCGCTCCCCTGACGGCCCTCGCGCAGGCCCCGGACGCCTTCCCCTCGCGCGCGGTGCGCATCGTCGTGCCGTTCCCGGCGGGCGGCGCCACCGACATCACGGCCCGCGCCGTCGCCGAGAAGCTCACGGCGAAGTGGGGCCAGCCGGTGGTGATCGACAACAAGCCGGGCGCCGGCGGCAACCTCGGCTCCGAGCTCGTGGCCAAGGCCGCGGCCGACGGCTACACCCTGGTGCTGGGGGTGACGGGGTCGCACGCGATCAACACCACCCTGTACAAGAAGATGGCCTACCACCCGCTCAACGACTTCGAGCCGTTGACGCAGGCCACGATCTACCCCAACGCGATCGTGGTGCACCCGCAGGTGCCGGCCAGCAACCTGCAGGAGCTGATCGCCCTGGTGAAGAAGGAGCCGGGGAAGTACGCCTACGGCTCGGACGGCAACGGCACCGCCTCGCACCTGGGCATGGAGATCCTCAAGTCGCGCGCCGGCATGAACCTCACGCACGTGCCCTACAAGGGCAGCGCGCCGATGATGAACGACCTGCTCGGCGGCACCCTGCCCGTGGGCATCACCGGCCTGCCGGCGGTGCAGCCCCACCTCAAGGCGGGCAAGCTGAAGCTGATCGCTCTGACCACCGCGCAGCGCGCCCCGGGCACGCCCGACTACCGCACCGTCGCCGAGCAGGGCTTCCCCGGCTATGCGGCGGCGCCCTGGGCCGGCTTCTTCGCGCCCAAGGGCACGCCCCGCGCGGTGGTGGACAAGCTGGCCAACGACCTGGCCGAGGCCCTGCGCCAGCCCGACGTGACCCAGCGCATGCTGGACCTGGGCAGCACCATCGTCGCCAGCCGGCCCGACGAATTCCGCACCTTCGTGGCGCGGCAGATCGACAGCTGGGGCGAGGGCGTTCGCCTGTCCGGCGCCACCGTGGACTGAGGGGGCGCGCATGACCCTGCACCTGCCGGGCAGCGACTTTGCCCGCCCCCACGCGGCCCTCGCCGGCCGCCAGGTCCTGGTCACGGGCGGGCGCGGCACCCTCGGCACGGCCCTGTGCGAGGGCTTCCGCTCCCTGGGCTGTACCGTGTGGTCGGTGGACCGCGCGCCGGTCGCCGGGCCGGCCGATGCCGAGGGCATCCGCCACCGGGTGGCCGACGTGCGTGACCGCGCCTCGCTCGAGGCGGTGCAGGCGGAGATCGCCGGCACGCCGGGCCTCGACGTGCTGGTGAACGCCCACGGCCTGCAGCTGCGAAGCGACTTCGCCGGCTGCGACGAGGAGACCTGGATGACGCTGACCGACATCAACCTCAACGGTGTCTACCGCAGCTGCCAGGTGTTCGGCGGGCCGATGCGCGAACGCGGCGGCACCATCGTCAACATCGGCAGCGTCAACGGGGTCGTCGTCTCGGGCAAGGGCACGCCCTACGGCATCCAGAAGGCCGCCGTGGCCCACCTGACCAAGGTGCTCGCGGCGGAATGGGCGCCGACGGTGCGGGTCAACGCGATCGCGCCGACCGCCATTCCCTCGGGCATGACGAAGGACCTGTTTTCCGACCCGCAGTACGTGGCCTCGAAGGTGCGGACCATCCCGCTGGGCCGCTACGGCACGGCCCAGGACATCGTGCACGCCATCGTGTTCCTCGCCTCGCCGGCCTCCGGCCTCATCACCGGCCAGACGCTGGTGATGGACGGGGGCGTGTCGATCGTCTGAGCGGCGGCGGGCTCAGTCGGGCTTGATGCCCGCGCGCTGCACCACCGGCTTCCAGCGCTGGATCTCGCTGGCGATCAGCTGGCCGAAGGCCTCGGGCGTGGTGGGCGTGGCGTAGGCGCCTTCGTTGCGCAGCCGCGCCGCCACCTCGGGCGAGCTGAGGGCCTGGTTGACCTGCGCGTTCAGCCGGGCCACCACCGCCGCCGGCGTGCCGGCGGGCGCCACGATGCCGTACCACTGGTCCGCCTCGAAGCCGGCCAGCCCGGGCAGCCCGGTCTCGGCCACGGTGGGCAGGTCGGGCAGGCTGTCTAGCCGCTTCGGGCTGGAGACGGCCAGCGCCCGCAGGCGGCCGGCCTTGACCATGGGGATCACTGCCGGCGCACCGGTGAACACCAGCTGGATCTGGCCGGACACCGCGTCGTTCACCGCCGGCGCGGTGCCGCGGTAGGGCACGTGCACCATGAACGTCTGCGAGACGAGCTTGAAGTACTCGGTGGCGATGTGGGCGGCGCTGCCGTTGCCGCCCGAGCCGAAGTTCAGGCGGCCGGGGTTGGCCTTGGCATAGGCCACGAGCTCCCTGACGTCCTTCGCCGGCACCGAGGGGTGCACGGCCAGCACGTTGGGCACGCGGGCGACCCAGGCCACCGGGGCGAAGGACTTGACCGGGTCGTAGGGCAGTTGCGGGTAGATGGAGGGGGTGACGGCCAGGGTGCCGATATGCCCCATCAGCAGCGTGTGGCCGTCGGCCGGCGCCTTGGCCACGCGCTCCGCGCCGATCGAGCCGCCCGCGCCGGGCACGTTCTCGATCACCACCGGCACGCCCCAGGCCTGCGTGAGCTGCTGGCCGATGGTGCGCGCCAGGATGTCGGTGCTGCCGCCGGGGGTGAAGGGCACGACCATGCGGATCGGCTTGCCGGGCGCGGGGTAGGCGGGCGCCTGGGCCAGCGCGGGCGCGGCGGCGGCCAGGGCGAGGGCGGCGGTGACGAGGCGGCGTGAAGTCATGGCGGGTGTCGGGGCGCAGAGGGGAGAGACTCGCATTGTCGCGCGCCGCCGCGGGGCTGCGCATTTCGTAGTAGTTGTTGCGATCGGGTGGCGCCTGAAATGCCTTAACTTATCAACTTTCAAAGTGTCATCATTTCTTGCAGATCAGTGCTTCTTACTAGTGGCAACTCCTGTGCATGGTCGAAATAAGGTGTGCCTAGAATGAAAATAGACGGCACCCGGCCCCGGGTGTCGGAACGCAACTCCAACCCTGGCCATTCAGGAAGCACGATGAAGAAGAACCTGTTCAAGGCGGCCGCCTGCGTCGCGGCGCTGGCGGCATCCAGCGCGTTTGCCCAGAAGGCGGGCGACAACATCGTCGGCCTGGGCCTCGCCTCGATCAACCCGGACGCCAAGCTCGGCGGCCTGTCCTCCAGCGGCCCCTTCGCCGTGCCGTTCTCCGCGGTGACCGCGGGCGCCAGCGGCGACGTGAGCAGCGAGATCACCGGCTCCCTGAGCTGGCTGCACATGTACTCGAACGCGATCGGCATCGAAGCCACGATCGGCCTGCCGCCCAAGCACACGATCGACCTGCGCACGCCGTCGCCCTTCGCCTCGGCGGCCTTCCACCCGGCCGCGGCGACCCTCAAGCCCTATACCCCGGCGGTGGTGGCCAAGTACTTCTTCAGCCAGCCCGGCGCCACGGTGCGCCCCTACCTGGGCCTGGGCCTGTCTTGGGTGACCTTCCACGGCTTCAACGTGAACAAGGCCGACCCGATGGTCGCCCAGGTGGCCGGCACCTCGGCCAGCGCCAGCTCGGACTGGACGCCCGTCTACAACGCCGGGGTCATCTACAACATCAACGACCGCTGGAGCGTCAACGCCTCGGTGGCCTACCTCCCGATCCGCACCACCGTCACCTTCGTGGGCGCGGGCGGCACCGTCACCCGCGGCGACCTCAAGCTCAATACGACGGACTACGTGGTCCGCCTCGGCTACCGCTTCTGACCTCCCGGGTTGGGCCCCCCGCCGGCCCGACCTTAAAATGGGCTCCGTGCGCCGACCCGGCGCGCTGAGCCCAACTTTTTTTACAGAGACGCCCGTGGCTGCCGATACCTCCAAGATCATCTACACCCTCACCGACGAAGCGCCCTATCTCGCGACGCATTCGTTCCTCCCCATCGTCCGCGCCTTCGCCGGGGCTGCCGGCATCGACGTGGTCGAGAGCGACATCTCGGTGGCCAACCGGATCCTGGGCGAGTTCCCGGAGTTCCTGACGGACGCGCAGAAGGTCCCGAACACCCTGGCCGACCTGGGCAAGAAGACCCTGCAGCCCGATGCCAACATCATCAAGCTGCCCAACATCTCCGCCTCGCAGAACCAGCTGGTGGCCGCGATCCGCGAGCTGCGCTCCAAGGGCTACATGGTCCCCGAGTTCCCGGACAACCCGCAGACCGACGAGGAAAAGGCGATCCGCCAGCGTTACGGCAAGGTGCTGGGCTCCGCGGTGAACCCGGTGCTGCGCGAAGGCAACTCCGACCGCCGTGCGCCCAACGCGGTCAAGGCCTACGCCCGCAAGAACCCGCACAGCATGGCCGAGTGGAGCCCCGCCTCGCGCACCCACGTCTCGCACATGTTCCACGGCGACTTCTACCACGGTGAGAAGTCCATGACCCTGGACAAGGCCCGCGACGTGAAGATGGAGCTGATCACCAAGTCCGGCAAGACCCTCGTCCTCAAGCCGAAGGTCTCCCTGCTGGCCGGCGAGATCATCGACTCGATGTTCATGTCCAAGAAGGCGCTCGTGGAGTTCTACGAGAAGCAGATCGAGGACGCGCACAAGACCGGCGTGATGTTCTCGCTGCACGTCAAGGCCACGATGATGAAGGTGTCCCACCCCATCGTCTTCGGCCACTGCGTGAAGATGTTCTACAAGGAAGCCTTCGAGAAGCACGGCAAGCTGTTCGACGAGCTGGGCGTGAACGTGAACAACGGCATGGCCAACCTGTACGACAAGATCTCCACCCTGCCGCAGTCCAAGCAGGAAGAGATCAAGCGTGACCTGCACGCCTGCCACGAGCACCGCCCCGAGCTGGCCATGGTGGACTCGGCCAAGGGCATCACCAACTTCCACTCGCCCAACGACATCATCGTGGACGCCTCCATGCCGGCCATGATCCGCCAGGGCGGCAAGATGTACGGCGCTGACGGCCGCCTGAAGGACGTCAAGGCGGTCATCCCCGAGTCCACCTTCGCCCGCATCTACCAGGAGATCATCAACTTCTGCAAGTGGCACGGCGCCTTCGACCCGAAGACCATGGGCACGGTGCCCAACGTCGGCCTGATGGCCCAGCAGGCCGAGGAATACGGCTCGCACGACAAGACCTTCGAGATCCCCGAGGACGGCGTCGCCAACATCACCGACCTGGCCACCGGCGAGGTGCTGCTGTCGCAGAACGTGGAAACCGGCGACATCTGGCGCATGTGCCAGGTCAAGGACGCCGCCATCCGCGACTGGGTGAAGCTGGCCGTGACCCGCGCCCGCAACTCCGGCATGACCGCCGTGTTCTGGCTGGACCCGTACCGTCCGCACGAGGCCGAGCTGACCAAGAAGGTCAAGGCCTACCTGAAGGACCACGACACCACCGGCCTGGACATCCAGATCATGAGCCAGGTGCGCGCCATGCGTTACACCCTGGAGCGCGTGATTCGCGGCCTGGACACCATCAGCGTGACCGGCAACATCCTGCGCGACTACCTGACCGACCTGTTCCCCATCATGGAGCTGGGCACCAGCGCCAAGATGCTGTCCATCGTTCCGCTGATGGCGGGCGGCGGCATGTACGAGACGGGCGCCGGCGGCTCCGCGCCCAAGCACGTGCAGCAGCTGGTCGAGGAGAACCACCTGCGCTGGGACTCGCTGGGCGAGTTCCTGGCCCTGGCGGTGAGCCTGGAGGAAGAGGGCATCAAGACCGGCAACGCCAAGGCCAAGATCATCGCCAAGGCGCTGGATGCCGCCACCGGCAAGCTCCTGGACAACAACAAGAACCCCTCGCCCAAGACCGGCCAGCTCGATAACCGCGGCAGCCAGTTCTACCTGACCCTGTACTGGGCCCAGGCGCTGGCCGAGCAGACCGAGGACGCCGACCTGGCTGCGCGCTTCAAGCCGCTGGCTGCCACCCTGGCCGCCAACGAGCAGAAGATCGTCGAGGAGCTCAACTCCGTCCAGGGCAAGGCCGTGGACATCGGCGGCTACTATTTCCCCGACCGCGCCAAGGTCAGCGCGGTGATGCGCCCGAGCGCCACGTTCAACGCGGCACTGGACAGCGTCAAGGGCTGATCCCCCGCTCCCCACGAAGGGCCTCGCAAGAGGCCCTTTTTTTCGTCGGCGCCCAGGCCCGGGACGGGCCGGCCGCACTCAACCCCAGAGGCAGATTTCCATGATCGTCGAAGTTGCAGATTTCAAGGTCCGGCCCGAGGACGCCGCCGCGTTCTCCGAGGCCATCACCCGCGCCGCCGCCAGCGTGCTGGCCCAGGCCGGCGGCTACCGCCGCCACACCATCCTGGCCTGCCAGGAAACCGCCGGCCGCTTCCTGCTCACGGTGGAGTGGGACACGCTGGAGGACCACACCGTGGGCTTCCGCCAGTCGCCGGCCTTCACCGAGTGGCGCGCCATCATCGGCCCGTTCTTCCTGCAGCCGCCCCACGTCGAGCATTTCGACGTGGTGGCCGCGGCCTGAGGCAGGCCCCTCCACGCGGGCGGCGCGCCCTTCAGGCCGCGGCGGTCGGCGCGGGCACCTGTGCGGCGACCGGGGACTCCGACGCCTGGTAGTTGTCCCGCAGGATCACGCCCGCGTAGTAGACGTGCTCGCGCATCAGCTGCTCGGCGCGCGGGGCATCGCGCTCCAGCACCGCCTCGACGATGCGATGGTGGTCGCCATGCGAGCGCAGGATCACCGCATGTGACACGTCCCACAGCACCAGCCGGTCCGAGGCGTAGGGGATCTGGTGCGCCTGCTCGACGAAGCGGTCCAGCCAGGCATTGCCCGCCGCCGCCATCAGCGTGTCGTGCAGGTCCACGTTCATCTGCTGGTAGGGCGCATGGTCCTCGGGTAGCAGGGCGCCCTTGGCCAGGATGCGGTCGCCCAGCGCCAGGCAGTCCTGCAGCCGCTGCGCCTGCGCCGGCGTGAGGCCCTTCTGCGCCGCGCGCCGGCAGGCCAGCCCCTCCAGCACCGAGCGCACCTCGTAGGCCGCCAGGATCATGTCCAGGTCGAAGGCCCGCACCAGGTAGCCGCGCTTGGCCTGGTAGTCGATCAGCCCCTCGCTGGCCAGGCGCGACAGCGCCGCGCGCACTGGCGTGCGCGACACCCCGAGCAGCGCCGCCGCCGGGATTTCCTCGATGCGCTCCCCAGGCTTGAAACGACCCGCCAGGATCCAGCTGCGCAGCGTCTCGGTGACATGTTCGGAGAGCGTTTCCATGGGGGTGAAGCGTAGCAGGGATACCGGCCATGTGTATACATGTATGTCGGAAATGTCCGAATTTAAGGGTTTACCCGGTCGAATTGAGGGAATCATGTATGCATGATGCCTTCCGTTGTCCTGATCCGGTCTTCCCATGAACTCCTCTTCCCCCTCCTCGCGCCTGGCCCTGGTCACCGGGGGTGGCCGTGGCATCGGCGAGGCGATCTGCCGCCAGCTGGCCCGTGACGGCCTGCGCGTGGTGGTGGCCGACCTCGACGCCGCCAATGCCGCCCGCGTGGCCGATGCGCTGGGCCCGGGCCATGCCGCCTGCGCCGTCGACGTGGCCGACGAGGCCGCCGTCACCCGCCTGTTCGACCAGGTCGAGGCCGCCCACGGCCCGGTCGCGGTACTGGTCAACGTGGCGGGCCTGCTGATCCTGCCGAACGGCGAGCGCCCCCTGATCAAGGACATGAGCCTGGATACCTGGGAGCGCAGCTTCGCCGTCAACGCCCGCGGCGCCTTCCTGTGCAGCCGCGAGTACCTGCGCCGCCGCGAGGCGCTGCCGGTGGCGGGCGGGCGCGTGGTCTTCTTCGGCTCGGTGGCCGCCCAGCTCGGGGGCTACCGCTCCAGCGCCGCCTACATCGGCGCCAAGGCCGCCGTGATGGGCTTCGCCAAGGCCTTCGCCCGCGAATCGGCCCACCTGGGCATCACCGCCAACACCATCGCCCCCGGCCTGATCGACACCGACATGCTGCGCGCCACCGTCACCAGCAGCGGGGCCCTGGCCGCTGCCGCCCAGAACATCCCCCTGGGCCGCATCGGCACGGTGGACGACTGCGCCGCCGCCGTCGCCTACCTGGTCTCGCCCCAGGCCGCCTACATCACCGGCAACGTGATCGACGTCAACGGCGGCTACCGCATGCAGTGACGCCGCGCCATTTCCTCCCGCTCCCTTCCGCACCCATCCCACACAAGGAGACACCGATGAAACTGATGAAACCCCTGGCCCTGGCGCTCGCCCTGTGCGCCGCCGGCCTCGCCCAGGCCCAGCAGGAGCCCGGCCTGACCGACAAGGTCATCAAGATCGGCGCGTTCGCGCCCCTGTCCGGCAACTCCATGGCCTATGGCTTCGACGTGCTCAACGCCGCGAAGATGTACTACGACAAGGTCAACAAGGAAGGCGGTATCCATGGCCGCAAGATCGAGCTGGTCGTCGAGGACGACCGCTGCAACGCCAACGACCTGCTGGCCGCGGTGAAGAAGCTGACCGAGCAGGACAAGGTCTTCCTGCTCAATGGCGGCTCCTGCTCGGGCGCCGTGGTCGGCGCGCGCGAGTACATCGAGCGTGCCCAGATCCCGTACGTGATGCTCAACGCCTCCGGCGACGGCGCGCTGTACCCGCCCTCCAAGTACATCTTCGGCGCCTTCTCCATCTCGCAGCGCGCGGTGGGCGGCTCGATGGTGCAGTTCGCCGCCGAGCACCTCAAGGGCAAGAAGATCGGCTACATCAACCACGACGACGCCTACGGCGGCTGGAACCTCGAGGCCGCCGAGTTCCAGGCCAAGCGGATCGGCGTGGACCTGCAGGTGCAGTCGGTCAACCCGAACCTGACCGACGTCACCGCGCCCATGCTCAAGATCCGCGCCGCCAACCCGGACGTGCTGCTGATCACCACCTACGCCCGCCCGGTCAGCCTGCTGGTGAAGAAGGCCCACGAACTGGGCTGGAACAAGCCCATCGTCATCGCCGTGAACGGCACCGCCGACCTCAAGCAGCTGGTGGAGAACGTGGGCAACAAGGACGCCTTCAAGAACGTCTACCTGCAGGAGGTCATGCTCGACGTGCCCGGCGGCCCCAAGCTGAAGTGGGTCTACGACATGTACAAGCAGTACTACCCGGACCTGGCTGCCAAGCCCGGCTACCCGCAGACCTACATGCCCTATGGCATCCCCTCGGCCATGGCCGTGGTCAACGCGCTCAAGGCCGCCGGCCCGCAGCCGACCCGCGAGAAGGTGCTGACCGCGCTCACGCAGACCAAGTTCGACTCCGGCGTGATGGCCGGCCCGATCGAGCTGACCGCCACCGACCACGCCGGCCAGAAGTCCGCCATCTACCTGAAGTTCGACGGCGAGAACAAGACGCTGGTCCCTGGCAGCTACCGCAGCGCCTGGACCTACCAGCCCAAGTAAGGAAGGAGGGGCCGGGGGCTCGCCCCCGGCCCGCACGACATGAGCTTCAGTGACATCTGGCTGTTCCTCCAGCAGGGCGTGCTGTCCGGGCTGGTGACCGGCAGCGTCTACGCGCTGCTGGCCATTGCCATCGTCTCGGTCTTCAAGACCACCGACGTCCCCAACTTCGCCCAGGGCGAGATCTTCATGATGGGGGGCTACATCGCCCTGTCGCTGCTGCTCATCGCGGGCTGGTCCTATGCGGTGGTGATCCCGGTCACGGTGCTGGCCGTGGCTGCCCTCGGCGCCGTCTTCCAGAAGGTCGTGATGGAGCGCGTCACCCACTCCAAGGGCGTGGGCGTGCAGCTGGTCATCGCCACCCTCGGCCTGGCCTACCTGCTCAAAGGCCTGGTGCGCCAGACCGGCCTGGGCGACACGCCGCGCTCGCTGCCCTCGCTGGTCTCCAACGACCCCATCATCGTGGGCGACGCGGTGCTCACGCACCTGGACCTGGCGATCTTCGCCGTGGCGGTCACCGTCATGGTGCTGCTGTACCTGATGTTCAACCGCACCCGCATCGGCAAGGCCATGCGCGCGGTGGGCATGAACCCCAAGGCGTCCCAGATCGTGGGCATCCGCCTGTCCCGCATCCGCATGATGGTGTGGGCGCTGTCCGGGCTGGTCTCGGCGGTCGCCGCCATCCTCATCACCCCCAAGATCCTGATCACGCCCGACATCGCGCACATCGCCATCCTGGCGTACGCGGCGGCGATCGTCGGCGGGTTCACCAGCCTGCCCGGCGCGGTGCTCGGCGGCCTCATCGTGGGCATCGTGGAGAACCTGGTGGGCCTGTTCGTCTCGACCAACGCCATCGTGGTCGCGCCCTTCCTCCTGATCCTGGTCACCCTGGTGGTGCGCCCGCAGGGCCTGCTGGGCGGCAAGCCGCAGGTGAAGAAAGTATGAAGTCCCTCCCGATCGACAAGGCGGCCCTGGCCGCCGCAGCCGTGGTGCTCGCGGCCCTGCCGTTCACCACCTCCGGCTACGTGCTGTACGTGGTCAACCTGCTCATGGTCTTCGTGGTGCTGGCCCTGGGCATGCACCTGGTGATCGGCGAGACCGGCCAGTTCGCGCTCTCGCACACCGCCTTCTACGGCATCGGCATCTACACCGCCGGCCTGGTGAACACCGCCTGGCACCCGCCCTTCGTGGTGTCCATCCTCGCCGGGGCGCTGCTCTCGGCGGTGCTGGGCTACCTGATCGGACTGCTGGCCCTGCGCATGCGGGACATCTACCTGGCCCTGGCCACCTTCGCCTTCGGCGAGGCGATGCAGTGGGTCTTCCTGAACTGGGACAAGGTCACCGGCGGCTCCAACGGCATGCGCATGCAGCCCGCCGAGCTGTTCGGCCTGAAACTGACCAACGACCTGCAGGCCTACCCCTTCGTCATCGTGCTCACGGCGCTGATGCTGTGGCTCACCGTGGCCCTCTCGCGCTCGCAGTACGGCTCCTCGCTGCGCGCGGTGCGCGAGAGCGACGTGGCCGCCATGGCCATGGGCATCAACGTCAAGCGCATGAAGCAGAGCGCCTTCGCGCTGTCGGCCGCCTATGCGGGCATGGCCGGCGGCATGTACACCCTGTTCACCTCCTTCATCCACCCCGAGAGCCTGGGCTTCCAGACCACCATCCTGGTGCTGACCATGGTGGTGGTGGGCGGTATCGGCTCGGTGCGCGGCGCGGTGCTGGGGGCCATCGCCTTCGGCCTGATCTCCGAGCTGCTGCGCCAGGCGCTGTCGATCCAGGAAATCATCTACGGCGCCATCCTCATGGGATTCATGATGTTCAAGCCCAAGGGCCTGTTCGCGGACCGCCGCGCCAGCGCGCCCGAACCGGTGCGCGCGCCGGCGGCCGCTGCGGCTGCCGCGGCGTTGCCCGCCGCCAGCCCGGCGGCTGCCCGCGCCCCGGCGCAACACGCCGCGGAGGTGACGCCGTGAGCGCTGCCCCCTTCCTCGACATCGACGGCCTGACGGTGCGCTTCGGCGGCCTCACCGCGGTCAATGGCCTGTCGTTCCAGGTGCAGCGCGCGAGCATCCACGCGCTGATCGGCCCCAACGGCGCCGGCAAGTCCACCACCTTCAACTGCATCTCCCGCTACTACACGCCCTCGGCCGGCCGCATCACGCTGGACGGCCAGGACATCACCCGCCTGCCGCCCTCGCGCATGGCCTCGCTGGGCGTGGCCCGCACCTTCCAGAACCTGGAGCTGTTCGGTGAGCTCACCGTCTACGAGAACGTGCTCCTGGGGTGCCACACGCACAGCGCCTCCAGCCTGGGCGGCCTGCTGCGCCGGCCGGGCGCCGATACCCGCGAGCTGGTGGACAGCCTCATCGAGCGCGTGGGCCTGAGCGCCGACCGCGCCACCCGCGCCCGCGAGCTGGACTTCGGCCGCCAGAAGCTGCTGGAGATCGCCCGCGCGCTGGCCATCAAGCCGCGCCTGCTGCTGCTGGACGAGCCGGCCGCCGGCCTGCGCAATCGCGACATCGAGGCGCTGGATCGCCTGCTCACCGAGCTGGCCCGGCAGGACGGCATCACCGTGCTGCTGGTGGAACACGTCATGCAGCTGGTCATGTCCATTTCCGACCGCATCACCGTCATGTCCTTCGGCGAGAAGATCGCCGAGGGCACGCCGCAGGAAGTGGCGGCGGACGAGCGCGTCATCGAAGCCTACCTGGGCAAGGGAGTCACGGCCGATGCCTGAAGCCATGCTGCAAGTCAGCGGCGTGAGCGCCGCCTACGGGCCGATCCAGGCCCTGTCCCATGTGTCCCTGGCCGTGCCCAAGGGCGAGATCGTCGCCCTGCTCGGAAGCAACGGCGCGGGCAAGAGCTCCACGCTCAATGCGATCACGCGCCTGATCCAGCCCACCGCGGGCGAGGTGCGCTTCGACGGCGAGGTGATCTCGCGGCTGCCGTCCGACGAGATCGTGCGCCGCGGCCTGGTGCAGGTTCCCGAGGGCCGCGAGGTGTTCCGCGAGATGAGCGTGCGCGAGAACCTCGAGCTGGGCGCCTACCTGCGCCGCGACCGCGGCGGCATCGCGCAGGACTTCGAGAAGGTCTTCACCCTGTTCCCGCGCCTGCGCGAGCGGGCCGACCAGCGCGCCGCCACCCTGTCGGGCGGCGAGCAGCAGATGCTGGCCATCGGCCGGGCGCTGATGTCGCGCCCGCGCATGGTGCTGTTCGACGAGCCCTCGATGGGCCTGTCGCCCCTGCTGGTGGAACAGATCTTCGCCGCCATCCGCCGCCTGAACCGCGAGGAGGGCATGACCGTGCTGCTGGTGGAGCAGGACGTCCAGCTGGCCCTCACCGTGGCCAGCCACGCCTACATCCTGGAGAACGGCGAGGTGACCGTGCAGGGCCCCTCACGGCAGCTGATGAACGACCCCGCCGTGCGGCGGGCCTACCTCGGCGCCTGACCGGCGCCACCGGAGTCAACCCATGGATCTTCTCAAGGGCAAGCTGGCCCTGGTCACCGGCGCGGCCGGCGGCCTGGGCAGCGCCATCGCCGAGGGCTTCGCGCGCGAGGGCGCGCGGGTCATCGTGGCCGACCTGGACCGCGCCAGGGCGCAGGCCGTGGCGGACCGCATCACCGCCGCCGGCGGCCAGGCCTGGGGCGAAGCGGTCGACGTCACCGACCGCGGCGCGGTCAACGCCTTCGCGCAGGACATCGGCGCGCGCCGCGGCGCCATCGACGTACTGGTGAACAACGCCGGCATCTCCGGCCGCGCCCGCATCGACGATCCGCAGGCCGCCGAGGTCTGGGACCGCATCATCAACGTCAACCTCGAGGGCCTGTTCAACGTGACGCAGGCCTTCGTGCCGGCGCTGAAGTCCACCCGCGGCAGCATCGTCAACCTGTCGTCCATCGTGGCCTTCGTCAGCGGCATCTCCTCGGCCGGCTACGTCGCCTCCAAGGGCGCGGTGCGCTCGCTCACGCAGGTGCTGGCGCGCGACCTCGCGCCCTTCGGCGTGCGCGCCAACGCGGTGGCCCCGGGCCTGATGCTCACCGAGATGGTGAGGCCGCAGCTGGAGGTGCCCGGCGGCACCGACTGGTACATGGACCGCGTGCCGATGGCGCGCGGCGGCGAGCCGCACGAGATCGTCGGCCCGGTGGTCTTCCTGGCCTCGGAGATGGCCAGCTACGTCAATGGCGTGGTGCTGCCGGTGGACGGCGGCTTCCTCGCCGCATGAAGGGAATCGAGAACATGAGCAGCAAACCCCTGGCCCTGGTCACGGGCGGCGCCAGCGGCATGGGCCTGGCGACGGTGGAGCGCCTCGCGCGCGACGGCTTTGCGGTGGTGATGGTCGACCGCGTGGCGGACCTCGCCGAGCGCGAGACGGCGCGCCTGTGCAGCCTGGGCCTGGACGTGCGCTGCGCGGTGGTGGACCTCACCGACGAGGCCGCCGTACGTGCGCTGGTGCGCTCGCTGGGCCCGGTCCGCGCCCTGGTGAACAACGCCGGCGTGTTCGACGAGCGCAAGTTCCTGGAGGTCACCAACGACGACTTCCGCCGCGTCTACGAGGTCAATCTCGTCGCGGTCGCCACGCTCACGCAGGAGGTGGCCCGCACCATGCCCGAGGGCGGGCGCATCGTGAACATCGCCTCGCGCGCCTACCTGGGCGCGAAGAACCACCCGCACTACGTGGCTTCCAAGGCGGCGGTGGTCGGCTACACCCGCGCCAGCGCGATGGAGCTGGCCCCGCGCGGCATCCTGGTCAACGCCATCGCGCCGGGACTGATCGACACCCCCCTGCTGCGCGCGCTCACGCCCGAGCGCATGGCGGCGCAGCTCGCGCTGCAGCCCACCGGCAAGGCCGGCCGGCCGGAGGACATCGCCCACGCGGTCTCCTTCCTCGCCTCGCCCGCCACCGACTTCATCACCGGCCAGGTGCTGTTCCTCGACGGCGGCAAGTCGCTGGGAGGGTCGGCGGCATGAGCGCAGCGCAGGGCGTGGGGGCACCCGCGGGTGCAGCGGCGTGGGACCAGGCGTTCGACCTGGTCGTGGTCGGCGCCGGTGCGGGCGGCATGGCCGCGGCGCTGGCGGCGCGCATCGAGGGCCTCTCGGTGCTGCTGCTGGAAAAGAGCGACCGCATCGGCGGCTCCACCGCCGTCTCCGGCGGCGCGGTGTGGGCGCCCCTGAACTCGCAGACCGCGCAGGCCGGCCACCCCGACACCCGGGAACAGGTGCTGACCTACCTGCGCCACACCGTGGGCGACGCCTCGCCGCAGGACCTGCAGCGCGCCTTCGTCGACTCGGCCTCGCAGGCGGTCGACTACTTTGCCCGCCATACCGAGGTGAAGCTGGCCGCGCGCACCTACTCGCCCGACTACTACCCCGACCGCCCCGGCGCCGCGCTGGGGGGCCGTTCGCTCGACCCGCTGATGTTCGACGGCCGCCTCCTGGGCAAGCGGCAGTTCCGCGAGCTGCGCGACCCGCTGCCGGAGTTCCTGGTGCTGGGCGGGATGATGATCACGATGACCGATGCCAAGCACCTGCTCGCGGTCACGAAGTCCTTCACCTCCTGGCGCGAGGGCATGAAGCTGGTGCTGCGCTACTTCGCCGACCGCCTGGCCGGCTACCACCGCGGCACCCGGCTGGTGCTGGGCAACGCGCTCGCCGCCCGCCTGTTCAAGAGTGTGATCGACCGCGGCATTCCCTACTGGCTGGAGGCCGACACGCAGCGGCTGCTGCACGGCGCGGACGGCGGCGTCGATGGCGTCGAGGTGAGCCACCAGGGCCGCCTGCTGCGCGTGCGCGCGCGCCGCGGCGTGGTGATTGCCACCGGCGGCTTCCCCTGGAGCGAGCCGCTGCGCGCGGCGCAGTACCCGGAGCCCACCGGGCCGTGGTCCATGTCGCCGCAGGGGAACCGCGGCGAGGGCATCGCGCTGGCCCGCGCCGCCGGCGCAGCGCTGGGCGAGGGCCATGCGAGCCCGGCGTTCTGGGCGCCGGTCTCGGTGCTGACGAAGCCCGACGGCAGCGTCACCCGCTACCCGCACCTGGTGTGGGACCGCGCCAAGCCGGGCCTGATGGCGGTGAACGGCGCCGGCCGCCGCTTCGTCAACGAATCCACCTCGTACCACGAGTTCGTGCGCGGCATGTACGCCTCGCACGCCTCGGTGCCCACGGTGCCGGCCTTCCTGGTATGCGACAGCGACTTCATCGAGCGCTGGGGCCTGGGGCTGGCCCTGCCGGGCGGGCGCCCGCGCGAGCACCTGGTGCGCGCCGGCTACCTGCACAAGGCCGACTCGCTGGAGGCCCTGGCCCGCCAGCTGGGCCTGGACCCGGTGGCCCTGCAGGAGTCGGTCGAGCGCTTCAACCGCCTCGCCGCGACCGGCCGCGACGAGGACTTCGGCAAGGGCGGTACCGCGTACAACCGCTACCTCGGCGATCCCGGGCACCAGCCCAACGAGTGCCTGGGGCCGCTGCGCCAGGGCCCTTTCTACGCCGTCAAGGTCTACCCCGGCGACATCGGCACCGCCTGCGGCGTGCGATGCAATGCCGACGCGCAGGCGCTGGACGCCCAGGGCCGCGTGGTCCGCGGGCTGTACGCCGCGGGCAACGACATGCACTCCGTCATGGGCGGCCAGTACCCCGCGCCCGGCATCACCCTGGGCCCCGCGCTCACCTTCGGCTGGCGCGCGGCGATGCATGCGGCGCATGGCGCGGCGACAGCCGCCGCCGCGCCGGCCACCGTGGCCACCGCCTGACCTCACCGAGAATCCACGCGATGAAGATCTACTTCTCCCCCTTCTCCCCCTACGTGCGCAAGTGCCTGGTGGCCGCCCACGAACTGGGCCTGGCCGACCGCCTCGAGCTCCTGCCCTCCAACGCCCACCCGGTGCAGCGCGATCGCCAGATCATCGAGACCAACCCCCTGGGCAAGGTGCCCACCTTCTTCACCGACGACGGCCTGGCGCTGTACGACAGCCGGGTCATCTGCGAGTACCTGGACACGCTGGCCGGCGGCACGCTGTTCCCGCGCTCGGGCCGCGCGCGCTGGCAGGCGCTGACCCTGCAGTCGCTGGGCGACGGCATCCTCGACGCGGCGCTGCTCGCGCGCTACGAGGACGTCGCCCGCCCCGAGGCGATCCGCTGGCCCGAATGGCGCGCCGCGCAGCTGGACAAGGCCGAGACCTCGCTGGCCCACCTGGAGGCGCATCCCGAGCTGCTGGAGGGCCGCGTCGACATCGGCTCGCTGGCGGTGGGCTGTGCGCTGTGGTACCTGGACCTGCGCTTCCCCGACCTCGGCTGGCGCCACCGCTTCCCCGGCGTGGCGGCCTGGTATGCCGGCTTCAGCCAGCGGCCGTCGATGGCCAGCACCTGGGCGCTGCCGGCCTGACGCCTTCCGCGGCTGCGGGGCGCGCGGTGGCGGCCCCTGGTCCGGCCCCGTCCCGATAGCCCGCCCGCACCGCACGCACTATCCTGTGGCCCTGGCCGGCCCGCACCGGGCCGCGCCGCTGCCTCGGCGGGGTGTGCATGCGACATGTTCTTGCGCTCGACCAGGGAACCACCGGCTCCCGGGCCATCGTCTTCGATGAAGCCGGCGAGGCGGTCGCCACCGCCCAGCGCGAGTTCCGGCAGCACTTCCCGCAGCCGGGGTGGGTCGAGCATGACCCGCTGGAGATCTGGGAGAGCCAGCGCGCCGTGGCGCTGCAGGCGCTGGCCGCCCTGCGCGAGGCGCGCGGGGCCGCGCAGGTCGACGCCCTGGCGATCACCAACCAGCGCGAGACCGTGGTGCTGTGGGACCGCCGCACCGGCGAGCCGCTGTGGAACGCCATCGTCTGGCAGGACCGGCGCACGGCCGGCCGCTGCGAGCGCCTCGTCGCCGAGGGCCATGAGGCCGCCATCCGCCGCAAGACCGGGCTGGTGGCCGACGCCTACTTCTCCGCCACCAAGCTGCAGTGGCTGCTCGACACGGTCCCCGGCGCCCGCGAGCGCGCCGGGCGCGGCGAGCTGGCCTGCGGCACCATCGACAGCTGGCTGGTCTGGCGCCTCACGCAGGGCGCCAGCCATGTCACCGACGTCGGCAACGCCTCGCGCACGATGCTGTTCGACATCCACCGCCTCGACTGGGACGACGAGCTGCTGCGCCTGTTCGACATCCCGCGTGAGGTGCTGCCCCGCGTCGTCCCCTCCTGCGGCGTGATCGCGCAGGCCGCCCCCGCGGTGCTGGGGCAGGCCCTGCCCATCGCCGCCATCGCCGGCGACCAGCAGGCCGCGACCTTCGGCCAGGCCTGCTTCGCGCCCGGCCTGGCCAAGAACACCTACGGCACCGGCTGCTTCATGCTGATGAACACCGGGGCGCGGCCGGTGGACAGTCCCAGCCGCCTGCTCGCCACCGCGGGCTGGCAGGCGCAGGACGCGCGCCTGCCCCTGGCCTACTGCCTCGAGGGCTCGGTGTTCGCGGCGGGCGCCACGGTGCAGTGGCTGCGCGACGGGCTGCAGGTGATCGAGTCCTCGCGCGAGGTGGAGGCGCTGGCCGCGCAGGTGGAGGACACCGGCGACGTGTACCTCGTGCCCGCCTTTGCCGGCCTGGGCGCGCCCGACTGGGACGCGCGGGCCCGCGGCGCCCTGGTGGGCCTGACCCGCGGCACCACCCGCGCGCACATCGCCCGCGCCGCGCTGGAGGCCATCGCCCTGCAGGTGGCGGACGTGTTCGACGCCATGGGCCGCGACGCCGGCCTGCCGCTGCGCGAGCTGCGCGTGGACGGTGGCGCCTGCCGCAACGACCTGCTGATGCAGCTGCAGGCGGACATCCTCGGCGTGCCCGTGGTGCGGCCCACCGTCACCGAGAGCACCGCGCGCGGCGCGGCCTTCCTCGCCGGCCTGGCCACCGGCGTGTGGCGCGATGCGGA
Source organism: Ramlibacter sp. GCM10027632 (assembly GCF_042675325.1). Classification (NCBI taxonomy): domain Bacteria; kingdom Pseudomonadati; phylum Pseudomonadota; class Betaproteobacteria; order Burkholderiales; family Comamonadaceae; genus Ramlibacter; species Ramlibacter sp. GCM10027632. The sequence goes on from NZ_JBHTGW010000008.1 coordinate 154,437, forward strand.
CCAGGTCGCCGGGCTCTGGCGCGTGGACCGCCGCTTCGAGCCCGCCTGGCCGGCCGAGCGCCGCCAGGCGAAGCACCACCGCTGGCGCCAGGCGGTGGACCGGGCGCGGGCATGGGCTCTGTAGGCACGGGCCCGGCCGACCGGGCCCTCCAGCTCGCGCGGCTGTCCTCGCAGGCCTGGGACCTCGCCATCGTCGGCGGCGGGGCCACCGGCCTGGGCCTCGCGCTCGACGCCGTGCTGCGCGGCTACCGCGTCGCCCTGGTCGAGGCCCATGATTTCGCCCAGGGCGCCTCCTCGCGCTCCACCAAGCTGCTGCACGGCGGCGTGCGCTACCTCGCGCAGGGCCGGCTCGGCCTGGTGCGCCAGGCCCTGCGCGAGCGCGCGATCGTGCTGGCCAACGCGCCGGGGCTGTGCCGGCCGCTGTCCTTCGTGGTCCCCGTCTACAGCGGCTGGGACCGGGTGCGCTACGGGCTGGGGCTGTCGGCCTACGCGCTGCTGGCGGGCGCCCGCAGCCTGGGGCCGACACAGTGGCTGGACGCCGGCGAGACCCTGCGCGCGCTGCCCGCGGTGAAGCGCGCCGGTCTGCGGGGCGGCATCCGTTACTGGGACGCGCAGTTCGACGACGCGCCGCTGGCCGTGGCCCTCGCGCGCAGCGCGGCGCGCGAGGGGGCAGTGGTGCTGAACCACCTGGCGGCGCGGGCCTTCGCCTACGAGGACGGGCGGGTGGTCGGGGTGGCGTGTGCCGATGCGCAGACGGGCCGCGGGCACACGCTGCGCGCGCGCTGCGTCGTCAATGCCGCGGGCGCGTGGGCGGATGCGGTGCGGGCCCTCGAGCCGGCCGGCGCCGGCGACGCGTTCGAGGCCCGCCTGCGCCCCAGCCGCGGGTCGCACCTGGTGCTGCCCAGCGAGTGCCTGGCCTCGGACGAGGCGCTGCTGGTGCCCAGCACCCGCGATGGCCGCGTGCTGTTCGCGATCCCGTGGGAAGGGCGGCTGCTCGCCGGGACGACTGACGTGCCCTGTGACGGCCCGCAGGACGCGCCCGAGCCCTCGCCGGACGAGGTCGACTTCATCCTCGGCGAACTGGCGCGCTACCTGGAGCGCCCGCCGGTGCGCGCCGACATCGTGAGCCAGTGGTCGGGCCTGCGTCCGCTGGTGAGGCCGCAGGCCCGGGGCATGGCCAGCGCCTCGATCAGCCGCGAGCACGACATCGCCATCGGCCCGTCGGGGCTGGTCACCGTGACCGGCGGCAAGTGGACCACCTACCGCGTCATCGCCGACGACGTGGTGCGGGCCTGCGTGCGCGCCGGGCTGCTGCAGGCCCGGGGGGACTGCCGCACGGCGGACTACCGCCTCACGGGCGGCGGCGCCGGTCCGGACCTTGGTGCGGACGGGGTCGGCGCGGGGGATGCGCACGACATGGCCGACGTGGTGGATCGCACGGGCGGGGACGCCCTGGGCCCCGGCCTCACCGAGGCCCGCGTGCGCTTCGCGGTGCACCAGGAGTTCGCGCAGACCGTGGAGGACGTGCTCGCGCGGCGGGTGCGCCTGCTGTTCACGGATGCCCGCGCGGCCCTGGCGTGCGCCCCGCGCGTGGCGCAGGTCCTGGCCGCCGAGGGCATCGCCGAGCCGCGCCTGGCGGCCTTCCAGGCGCTGGCGGCGCACTACCTGCCGCGGTGAGGTCCAGGCCTTGCGGATGTCCCGCAGCGGGATGACGGTGTCGCCGTCCTGCGGGATGCTGCCCCGTTGCAGGGCCGGGGCCAGGCGCCACGGCACGGCGCCGTGCCGTGGACAGCCCACCGGGCGAGGCGCAGACTTCGGCAGGTGCCGCCTTCAACGATGGGAGGACTGCCCATGTCGACCTCGCCCCGCCCGCTGCCGCAACTCGCACCGGTTCCCTTCCTCACCGATGGCGGACTCGAGACCACCCTGGTGTTCCGGGAGGGCCTGGAGATCCCGTCGTTCGCGGTCTTCACGTTGCTCCGTTCCCCGCAGGGGCGCGAGGCCCTGCGGCGCTACTACGCTGACTACCTGCAGCTCGCCGTGCAGCATGGTGTCGGCCTCATCCTCGAGGCGCCGACCTGGCGCGCCAACCCGGACTGGGGCTGGAGGCTGGGCTACACGCTCGACGAGCTGGCCGCCGCCAACCGCGAGGGCATGGCCCTGCTGGCGGAGGTGGCGGCGGACACGGTGGCCGCCGGGCAGCCCCGGGTCCTGAGCGGCTGCATCGGGCCCCGGGGTGATGGGTATGTCGCCGGCGGCGTGATGTCGGTGCCCCAGGCACGCGCCTACCACGCGTGGCAGGTTGGCGTGCTGGCCCGCACGCAGGCCGACATGGTCTGCGCCATGACCATGACCAGCGCCGAGGAGGCCGCCGGGGTCGCCCTGGCGGCGAAGGCGCATGGCATGCCCGTCGCGATCTCGTTCACCACCGAGACCGATGGCCGCCTGCCCAGCGGGCAGGCACTGGGCGAAGCCATCCAGCAGGTCGATTCAGCCTCGGACGGCTACCCGGGCTACTACATGGTCAATTGCGCGCATCCCACCCATTTCCGTGAGGCCCTGGCGGGCGCAGGCGCCTGGCTGCAGCGCCTGCGAGGCATCCGCGCCAATGCGTCGCGTCTGAGCCATGCCGAACTCGACGCGGCGCCGGTCCTGGACGACGGCGACCCGGTGGACCTCGCGCAGTCCTATGTGCAATTGCGGCCCCTTCTGCCCGCATTCACCATCATGGGGGGCTGCTGCGGAACCGACACTCGCCACGTCGACGCCATGGCCCGCGCCTTGCGGCCCCTCTTCGGCTCTGTCCCGGGTTGACTGGCAGGGTGAGCCACGCGCGCGGCGTGGATGTCAGTGGCCCGCTGCCTTCTTCAGGAGGGCATACAGGTCGTCCTTGATCCGCAGCTTTTCCTTCTTCAGGGCCTCGATCTCGCCCAGGGCCGAGGGCTCGATGCGCTCCTCCATGTTGCGGATCTTCTGGTCGAGATCGTTGTGCCTGTCGAACAGGCGGGTGAAGTGCTGGTCCCGGTGCTTGAGGGTCGTGATGAGGTCGCGGTATTCGGGAAACATCGGATCACCTTTCAAGGACGGCCCGGATGCAGGGCGCGGGTCGCCCGCGTGGCCAGGTCGCCATCTTGAACCTTGCGGGCCTGCCCGTGCGTTGATGGAAATCAATCGCCGGGACGCGGCGGCAGGGGCTGGGCCTGCGTGGCCCGCGCCCGCGGGCGGCCGTGGCCCGCGGCATGCCCGCAGGCGGAATATCCAAATGAAAAGAAGTTCGAACGTTTGGTATTCATTTTGACCGTGACCCATGGATACTCGCCCGTTCGAATTCTCCCGAGGAAAGAGCCATGTTCTCCCATGTCCTGAAGTGCGTTGCGCTGGCCGGTGCGGCCCTGTGCGCCTCGCTGTCCGTTTCCGCACAGGATGCCGTGAAGCCGGCCTCCGGCCCGCTGGATGGCAACCGCTACATGCACGAGCGCTTCTATGCCGCTGACATCAGCGCCGCCTCGGCCTACCTGCGCTCGCAGCGCACCGGCGCCGGCCGCCTGGCCATCGTCGACGTGCGTGATGCCACCGAGTACCGCAACGGCCACCCCGCCGGCGCCCGCCACATCCCCTACCCGCGCGTCTTCCAGGAGTGCAACGCCAACCCCAAGGCGCCCGGCGACACGGTGCTGCGCTCGGAGGATGGCGGCACCTGCCTCTACGGCACCAAGAGCGGCTCGGTCGTCCGCATGAGTGACGAGGAACTGTTCAAGGCCTTCGAGGCCGCCTACCCGGACAAGAACCAGGCCTTCGCCCTCCTGTGTCGCACGGGCTCGCGCTCGGCCAAGGCGGGCAACGTGCTGTCGAACCCGGAGAAGTACCTGGGCGCCGCCTATGCGGGCCGCGGCTACAAGCAGGTGTTCAACATCTGGGAAGGCTTCGTCGGCATGCCGCTGGTGCCGATCCATCCGGACACCCGCACGGTGATCGGGGCCGAGGGCGGTACGGTGCCGATCACGCTGGAGAACGGCATGCAGGCCGTGGGCTTCAAACCGGCCTACCTGGACCTGGACAAGGACGGCAAGATCACCAACGCCGACCTCGACGGCTGGCGCTACCACCAGGGCCTGCCCTTCGAGCTGACGATGGACAAGGCCCACCTGAACGCGAAGGCCGCGCCGTACTACGAGAAGAACTGATCACGCGCGGGGCAGGGGCCGGGTCATCCGGCCCTGCGCCGCTCACGACTGCTCGAAATGCGCCGCGGTGCGGATCGAGGCGTCGCTCAGGTCGCACAGCATCAGCGAGATCTCGCGGAACAGCCGTGACAGGAAGATCGTCGCCACCGCGATGAACAGGCACACCGCGAGGGTCAGGATCCGGTCGGAGGCCCGACTGGTGAAGATGTTGATCAATCCGCCCACGACCCACAGCGCCGCCAGGGCGAGGCCCAGCAGGTAGGCCATCTGGGTCAGGCTTCGGGAGGCCGGGTACAGGCTTTCCTTGCGCATGCGCACGGCGAAGGTCTGCGGGTCGCAGAAGTCGTCACGCCGCCGGGTCATGGCCCGTTTCAGGGCCGGCCCCGCCACGGGCGCACCCGCGGCGGCTGCCGCTTCGACCCGGCTGTAGATGGCCCCGCACCGGGGGCAGGGCTCCATCGAGTCGCCGCGCGCGGCGTCCTTCACGAAACCGCATTTCAGGCACTTGCGCTCCATCGCACATCCTTTCCGGATCGACTTGTACGGATGGGTAACAAGTTTATCAATCTGATAATGGGTTCGAATTGAATCCCTGGTCCGGAGTCGTCATTTGGTTGACGCGGGCGCGGCGCGGGCCAAAGAAAAAGCCCGCTGTGCGGGCACAGCGGGCTTTGATTTGGTGGCGCTTCACGGACTCGAACCGCGGACCTGTGGATTATGATTCCATCGCTCTAACCGACTGAGCTAAAGCGCCGAGAAAACAAGATTATAGCGGATCTGCGAAGCGGCTTTCCGCGAGGTCGTTCCAGACCTCCTGCCTGCGAATTTTTCCGGACTCCAGCTCGAAGCGGTCGATGAAGCGCACCCCCTCGAAGGGGCGCCCGTCGGGCCACCGGCCCTGCAGCGTGCCGCTGCAGTGGACCACCGTCACATCCCCCTGCCACGACTCCTCGAAGCGCTCGCAGCGCTTCTCCACCGACTGGTAGCGCCCCTTCGCCCACTCGACGAGTTCGTGCAGCCGGTGCATGGCCCGCCCGCCCGGGAACACCATCTCGAAACCCGGCGCGAGCCACTGGGCGGCCGCCTCCAGGTCGCGCCGGCCCATCGCCTCCAGGAAGGCCCGCACCACGGGCGTTGCCTCGGGCACGACCGGGCCGCCCGCCGAGGCGATGCGGCCGTCGCGCCGGTAGGTGGCGGCCTCATGGACGAAGACCGTGGTGCCGGCCTCCGGCGCGAGGACCACGGAGCGGGCGGCCGTGGCCACGCGATCGACCAGGCGCTCGCGCGCATCCGCGGGGTAGCCGGGCAGGAGGGTGATGGCGATGACGGGCATGGCAGAAGAAGTGTCTCGGTGAAGTCCCGCGATGGTGGCACAGCCCCCGCCGCCTATGATGGCCCGCAGCCAGACCCCGGGCTCCACCGGGGCACCAGGAGACTCCATGACCGTCCACCGCCGCCACCTCCTGGCAGCCGGCGCCAGCCTGCTCGCCTCGCCCACCGCCTTCGCGCAGCCGGGCCACGCGGGCCACGCGCCCTCCCTGCCGGCCGCCCCGTCCTCCCCCGAGCCCTATGCCCGCCTGCAGGGCGGCGTGCCGCACCACCTCACGCCCGACCAGGAGGCGCAGCGTTCCTTCGCCAGCCCCGCGCCGGCCGGCGCGCCCGGGCGCTGGGTGCCGCGCGCGGCGCTGCCGATCCCCCGCAGCGAGATGGCCTGGGCCGTCGAGTGGGCCGGGCGGCTGCACGTGATCGGCGGCTACGGCGAAGGCCGCGTCGACCGCGGCTACCACCACATCTACGACCCGCGCGACGACCGCTGGTACCTCGGCGCGGCGCTGCCCCGCGGCGCCAACCATGTCGCGGTGGCCGCAGCGGCCGGGCGCATCTATGCCTTCGGCGGCTTCATCGAGCAGAACCGCAACCCCGACACCCATGCCTACGCCTACGACGTGGCCGCCGACCGCTGGAGCCCGGTGGCACCCTTGCCCCGCCCGCGCGGCGCAGCCGCAGCCGTGGCCCTGGCCGGGAAGATCCACCTGATCGGGGGCGCCTCGGCGCCGACCGAGGAGCGCGCCAGCGTGGGCTGGCACGAGGTCTACGACCCGCAGGCCGACGCCTGGAGCCGCCGCAAGGCGCTGCCCGGCGCGCGTGACCACGTCGGCTGCGTGGCCTGGCAGGGGCGCCTCCATGTGATCGGCGGGCGCTTCAACACCTTCGAATACAACACCGGCCTGCACCACGTGTACCTGCCCGATCGCGACACCTGGGAGCTGCGCGCGCCGCTGCCCACGCCGCGCTCGGGGCATGGGCTGGTGGTCTACCGGGACCGCCTGTTCGCCATGGGCGGCGAGGGCGGCATCATCAACCGGCCGGGGCAGCAGACGGTGTTCGGCCAGATGGAGAGCTACGACCCGGCCAGCGACCGCTGGCAGTCCCACGCGCCCATGCCGACGCCGCGCCACGCGGTGGGCGCGGTGACCATCGGTGACTGGGTCTACGTGGCGGGCGGCGGCGCGGTGCTGGGCGGCTCGGTGCAGTCCGCCGTGCACGAGGCCTTCACGCTCGGGGCCTGAGCGCCGCGGCGCAGCCCCGGCGCCGCGTCAGCGGTGCTTGAATTGCGGCTTGCGCTTGTTCACGAAGGCGTCCATGCCTTCCTTCTGGTCCTCGGTGGCGAAGAGGGCGTGGAACATGCGGCGTTCGAACATCACGCCGTCGGACAGCCCGCCCTCGAAGGCGCGGTTCACCGACTCCTTGGCCGCCATCACCGCCAGCTGCGAGAACTCGCAGATCACCAGCGCGGCGCCGAGCGTTTCCTCCATCAGCTTGTCCAGGGGCACGACGCGGCTCACCAGGCCGGAGCGCTCGGCCTCGGTGGCGTCCATCATGCGGGCTGTGAGAGCCATGTCCATGGCCTTGGACTTGCCCACTGCGCGCGGCAGGCGCTGCGTGCCGCCGGCGCCGGGGATGATGCCCAGCTTGATCTCGGGCTGGCCGAACCTGGCGTTGTCGGCGGCGATGATGAAGTCGCACATCATCGCCAGCTCGCAGCCGCCGCCCAGGGCGAAGCCCGCGACCGCTGCGATCACCGGCTTGCGGATGCTGCGGATGGTTTCCCAGTTGCGGGTGATGTAGTCGCCGCCGTAGGCGTCGGCGAAGGTGTACTTGGCCATGGCGCCGATGTCGGCGCCGGCGGCGAAGGCCTTCTCGCTGCCGGTGATGACCATGCAGCCGATCGCCGGGTCGGCGTCGAAGGCCTGGAGCGCGGCGCCGAGTTCATCCATCAGCTGGCCGTTCAGCGCATTGAGCTGCTTGGGGCGGTTCAACTGGATGATGCCGACCTTGCCGGCTTCGGTGCGCACTTCGATGCATTCGTAGGACATGCCGTCTCCTCGGGGGTAGTTGTCCCGACGACTATACCCAAGGCCCCTTGCATGAAACCTTCGCGGAAGCCGCGCGGCCCGCCGCCTCAGCGCTGCTCGATGACCTCGACGACCAGGTCGATGGTGGCCTCATCGCCCATGGAAAGCCGCACCCGCGCCGGCAGGTACTGCAGGCTCGGCGCGAACCAGAACTCGGCGGTGATGTTGCCGCGCGGCGTGGCCAGCGGCCGCGGCCGCAGCCGCCAGGCCGCGACCTCGCCGAGGCGCGGCGTGCGCAGCAGGTCCTGCGCGACGACGTCGTAGGTCCAGGCGTCCAGGCCGCCGGGGCGCGCCAGCCACACCTCCACGGTGCTGCCCAGCGCCAGGGCCTGCCGGCCCGAGGCGAAACGCTGGCCGAGCTCGACGAACTGGCTCGCCGCATCCTGCACGCTGGCCGGGCGTGGCAGGCTGCGGCCGTCCTGCAGCACCACCTCGGCGTCGGTCATGCGCACGCTGCGCCGGCGGCTGCGGCGCACCTCCTCGTAGGCGCGCGGCACCAGGCCCTGCGCGGTGGCCTCGCCCTGGCTGGTGAGGGTGAGCGTGCCCACCAGGCCGAAGTCGATCACCACCTGCACCTGGTACAGCGGCCCCTGGCGCTGCCACTGCACGCGGGCGTTGCCATGCAGCGGGTTGCCGCGGAAGTCGCCCCGCAGCTGGTAGGTGACGCGGGTGTCGCGCGGCCACGGGTCGGCCGGGGACGGTGGTGCGGCCGGTGCGGCCGCCGGGGTCACCGGGGTCGCCGGGGTCGCCGGGGCCGCCGGGGTCGCCGGGGTCGCAGGGGTCGCAGGGGTCGCAGGGGCCGCGACGGCGGCATCGGGCGAGGCAGCCGGCAGGGCAGAAGGTGCGGCGGCAGGAGCAGGCGCGGCGGCCGGTGTCTCGGGCGCTGCCTGCGCTGACGCGGCCGCATCCAGTGCCGGCTCGGGCGCCGCCTCCTGGGCCGGCGCGGGAGCGGGCGTGGTGGGCGTGGCCGTGCGCGGCACGCTGGGCACGGCGGTGGCCACCTGCAAGGCGCCTTCGCGCTGGGGCGGCTGCGCTGGCGCCGCCTCGGCGTCCGCGTCGCGCGCCGGCGGCGGTGGCGGTGGCGGTGGCGGTGGCGGTGGCGGTGCCTCGGGCGTGAGCACGCGCGTGAACATCGGGTCGGCCACGGCGCGCAGCGCCGAGGGCGTGGCCTGCACGCGGGCCAGCCACTCCAGCCCCAGCAGGTGCAGGGCCAGCACCACCGCGCCCAGCGCGGCGAGCGGGACCGCGGCGCGGCGCGGCGTCAGGCGTGGGCCGCCAGCCATGGCTGCACCCGGGCCGCGTCCTTCACGCCCAGGCGCCAGGTGGTGGCCGCCGCGGGCAGGGTGAGGTCCAGGCGCAGCAGGCGGCGGTCGCGCGCCACCAGGGCGACGAGCTTGCGATGCGCGCCGGCGTAGAGCGTGACGTCGTCGACCTTGGCCAGGCGCCAGCCTTCGCCGGCCACCTCGATGCCAAGCCATTCGTCATTGGGCGCGAAGCCGGCCTGCTCGGCGGCGCCGCCCCGCAAAACGGTCTTGACCAGCACCGTGCCGCCGTTGTCGGCGGTGCGCAGGCCCAGCCGCTGCTGCAGCTGCGCCGGGTCCTGGAAGACGGTGACGCCGTGGCGGGCCAGCAGGTCCTCCAGCGGCAGCTCGCGGGTGCCGTGCACCCAGGCCGCGATCTCGCGCGCGAAGCTGCGCCCGCCCAGTTCCTTGAGCACCGCGGCGAAGTCGGCCTCGGTCATGGGGCCGGCCTTGCAACGCGCCCACAGCGCGCGCATCACCTCATCGAGCGTGGTGTTGCCCTCGGCGCGCAGCGTGAGGTCGAAGCACAGCGCCACCAGCGCGCCCTTGGTGTAGTAGCTGATCGTGGCGTTGGGCGTGTTCTCGTCCTGGCGGTAGTACTTCACCCAGGCGTCGAAGCTGGCCTGCGCCACCGACTGCACCTCGCGGCCGGGCGCCTGCAGCACCTGGTTGACGGTCTTGGTCAGGAGCTTGAGGTAGGTGGCGTCGTCGATCAGGCCGCAGCGTCGCAGCAGCAGGTCGTCGTAGTAGCTGGTGAAGCCCTCGAAGAACCACAGCAGCTGCGTGTAGTTCTCCTGCCCGTAGTCGTAGCGCGCGAACTCGGCGGGCCGCAGCTGCTTCACGTTCCAGGTGTGGAAGTACTCGTGGCTGATCAGCCCCTGCAGCGTGGTGTAGCCGTCGGACGCGCGCGCCTCGCCCGCGCGGGGCAGGTCGCGGCGGCCGCAGATCAGGGCGGTGGAGTTGCGGTGCTCGAGGCCGCCGTAGTTGTCGTCGACCACGTTCAGCATGAACAGGTAGGACTGGAACGGCGGCTTCTTGCGGTCATGCCAGAAGCGGATGCCGGCCTCGCAGATCTTGTGCGTGTCGGCCAGCAGGCGCTCGCCGTCGAAGGAGGGGGGCGCGCCCGCCACCACCAGCCGGTGCGGCACGCCGCCGGCCTTGAACTCGGCGCTCCAGAAGCTGCCCATCTCGACCGGGCAGTCCACCAGCTCGTCGTAGTTCTCGGCGAGGTAGGTGCCGAAGCCGCGCTTGCCCACCTTGTGCGGGGGCAGGCCGGTGGCCGCCTCCCAGGCCGCCACCGGCGAGACCAGCTCCAGCGCGTGCGGCTGCTTCTCCTGGCCGTGCACGCGCAGGCACAGGCTGGTGCCGTTGAAGAAGCCGCGCGAGGCGTCGAGCCAGGCGGTGCGCACCGAGTTGTCGAAGGCGTAGACCTCGTAGGTCAGCACCAGTTCGCCGGAGGCCACGCAGTCGGCCTGCCAGCTGCATTTGTCCACCTGCTGCAGCGGCACGGGCTTGCCGTCCTGGCGCGCCGCGAGCCTTTGCAGGTTCTTGGAGAACTCGCGCACCAGGTAGCTGCCCGGGATCCACACCGGCAGCGACAGGCGCTGCGGCGCGGCGGGCCGGGCGATGGTGAGGGTGACGCGAAAGAGATGGGCGTGCAGGTCGGCCGCTTCGACCTTGTAGTGCAGGGGGGCGGCTGCGGGGGAGGGGCTCACTTCACCTCGGCGAGTTTCTGTTCGACCTGCGCGGCGTTGATCGCGCCCGGAATGCGGCTGCCGTCGGCGAAGACCAGGGTCGGCGTGCCGGTGATGCGCCACTTGCGCCCGAATTCGGTGTTGCGCGTGAGGGCCGCCGTGTCGCAGGTGGCATTGGGCGGCAGCTGCTCGCGCACCATCCAGTCGGTCCAGGCCTTGGCCTTGTCCTTGGCGCACCAGATGTTGCGCGACTTGGTGACCGAGTCCGGCCCGAGGATCGGGTAGAGGAACAGGTGGATGGTGACGTTGTTCACGGCCTGCAGGTCCCGCTCGAAGCGCTTGCAGTAGCCGCAGTTCGGGTCCTCGAAGATCGCGATCTTGCGCTTGCCGTCGCCCCGCACGATGGTGAAGGCATCGGCCACCGGCAGGCTGGCGAAGTCGATCGCCAGCAGCTTCTCCTGGCGCTCCTCGGTCAGGTTCTTGCGGGCCTTGGTGTCGATCAGCGCGCCCTGGATCAGGTAGTTGCCCTGGGCGTCGGTGTAGAACAGGTCGGTGCCCACGCGCACCTCCCACAGGCCGGCCATGGGGGTCTTGCGCACCTCCTCGATGGCGTTGCCCAGTTGCGGGACGCGCTCGGCCAGGTTCTTGCGGATCGCCGCTTCCTGGGCGGATGCCGCCCCGGCCAGGCCGGCGGCGAGCAGGGCGGCGGCGATCAGCCGCCGCGTCGTGTGTGCCATGGTGGCTTTCCTCTCAATGACTCGTCACAGGTGGCCGGCCGCCTGCCGCGCCGTCCACCGCTTCACCGGGCCGCTGTGCTCGAAGCCCCGCATGCCCCAGTTGCGCAGGACACTCCAGGCACGCGCGTCCTGCTCGAACAGCACCTGCAGGCCGTCGCTGGCCAGCTGCATCGTGGCCACCTGCGCCTTGCGGGCGCGCTCGTAGCGCCGCAGCAGCTTCATGTCGCCCAGCGGCCGCCAGTACTCGCGCCCGTGCAGCACCTGCGCCAGCGCCTGCACGTCGGCCAGGCCCAGGTTCAGGCCCTGGCCGGCCAGCGGATGCACCGCGTGGGCGGCGTCGCCCGCCAGCACCCAGCCCGGGCCGCACCAGTGGTCGGCCTTGGCCAGCACCAGGGGCCAGCGCACGCGCTCGCTGGACAGGCGCAGGGCGCCCATCTCGCCGTGGCTCGCCTCGGTCAGGCGCGCCTCGAATTCCTCGGCGGGCAGCGCCAGCAACTCGGCGGCGCGCTCCTGCCTGACAGACCACACCAGCGCCGCCGAGTTCCCGTCCGCCCCGCCCAGGGGCAGCAGGGCGAGGATCTCGCCGTCGCGGAACCACTGGCGCGCCACCTGGCCGTGCGGGCGCTCGCCCACCAAGCGCGCCGCGATGGCGTGCTGCGGGTAGGGCCGCACCTCGTACTGCACCCCCAGCTCGGCGCGGGTGGCGCTGGCCTTGCCCTCGCACACCACGGTCAGGGCGGCGGGCCGCGGCTCACGCAGGATTTCGACGCCGGGCTGGTAATGCAGCGCCTGCGCCAGACCCTGCTCGAGGGCGGTGGCGCCGGCGATCCAGGCCAGGGCGGGCATGCCCTGCTCGCCGGCGTCGAAGCGCACCAGCCCGCCCTCGTCGCCATGGACTTCCATGTGCATCACGGGGGTGGCCTCGGTCTCGGCGGGCCAGGCGCGCAGGGACTCGAGCAGCGCGCGCGAGGCGGCGTTCATCGCATAGGCCCGCACGTCGGCGGGGCCGGCCGGGGGGGCCTCGACCAGGCCGACGCGCAGGCGGTCGCGCGCCAGCAGCAGGGCCAGCGTGCGGCCCACGACGCCGGCGCCGCGGATACAGACATCAAGGGGCGCAACCATGGAGGCATTGTAGGAGCGGGGCACAATCGCGCCGGCGCCCCGGGGCCCTGTTTTCGCCCTGTTTGCGCCTCCGTCCAACACCCCCAGGAACTCCGTCATGAGCGACCGCGCCCCCGAAGTGCAGGCCACCGTCTCCCGCCTGTTCGTCTACCCCGTCAAGTCCTGCGCGGGCGTGGCGCTCCAGGAGGCCGTGCTCACCGAGGCCGGGCTGGACCTCGATCGCGCCTGGATGGTGGTCGACGAGGAGGGCGAGTTCGTGTCGCAGCGGGAGCTGCCCCGCATGGCCCTGGTGCAGGTGGCGCTGAAGCTGCACGAGGTGGTGCTGCGCGCGCCGGGCATGCTGGCCCTGCACCTGGAGATCGACCGCGTCGAGAAGCCGGCCCGGGTGCGGGTGTGGGACGACGAGGTGCCGGCGTGGGACATGGGCGACACCGCCGCGCAATGGTTCTCGGATTTCCTCGGCCAGCGCCTGCGGCTGGTGCGCTTCGAGCCGGAGCACCGTCGCCTGTCCAGCCTGAAATGGACCGGGGGCGTCGAGGCACCCAACCAGTTCAGCGACGGCTTCCCGGTGCTGGTGGCCAGCGAGGCCTCGCTGGCCCTGCTCAATGAGCGGCTGGCCGCCGCCGGCCAGCCCGCGGCGGGCATGGAGCGGTTCCGGCCGAACCTGGTGATCGCCGGCGTCGAGGCGCACGACGAGGACCGCCTCGCCACCCTCGACATCGCGGCCGGCGTGCCGGCGCGCCTGCAGCTGGTCAAGCCCTGCGCGCGCTGCCCGATCCCCGACATCGACCCCGCCACCGCGCAGCCCGGCACCGCGGTGGGCGATGCGCTGCGCGCCTACCGCCAGGACCCGCGGCTGGACGGCGCCATCACCTTCGGCATGAACGCCATCGTGCGCGCCGGCGACGGCGCCGTGCTGAAGGTGGGCCAGGCGGTCAGCGCGGACTGGCGCTTAGACTGAACACCAGCCGCCGGAACACCAGCAGCCCCAGCGCCGGCCCCGCCGCCACCGGAACGAACCACAGCGGCGCCGGCAGCCGCTCCACCAGCCACGCCATGGCATGCAGGCTCGCCACGCTGATAGCGAAGCCGATGCAGTTGACGATGGTCAGCGCCGAGCCCACGTAGCCGGGCGGGGCGAGGGCGGCATTGAGCGCGGAGAACTGCGGCGAGTCGCCCGCCACCGCCACGCCCCAGGCCAGCATGAAAGCCAGGAAGCCCGCCGGGGGCAGCGCGTAGGCCAGCGGCGAGAGCAGGCAGCACAGGCCCGAGAACCCGAGCTGGCCGAAGGCCACCCGCGCCCCGCCGGCGCGGCGCGACACCAGCCCGCCGCCCACACAGCCCACGGCGCCGGCGGCGATCACGCAGAAGCTCCAGAAGGGGATGTCCAGCGCCAGGGCCTGGCGCTGCGCATAGGCCGCCAGCATCATCGGCGCGAAGGCCCACAGCGTGTACAGCTCCCACATGTGCCCGAAATAGCCGCTGGCGCTGGCGCGGAACTGCGGCGAGGCGAAGGCCCTGACCACCGCGCGCGGGTCGAAGGGCGCGCCGCTGCCGCCGTGGGGGCCTTCAGGCACCAGCAGGTGCATGGCCACGCCCCCGGCCACCGCCAGCAGCGACACGCCGGCCACCACCTGCGGCCAGAGCCCGCCCACGCCGGCGCCCCGCAGCAGGTGCGGCAGGGCCGTGCCCGCCACCAGCGCGCCCACCAGCCAGCCCAGCGCGACGCCCAGGCCCTCGCGGTACCAGGTGGCGGCGATCTTCATGCCCACGGGGTAGATGCCGGCCAGGAAGAACCCGGTGGCAAAGCGCAGCGCCAGCAGCGTGGCGTGCGGGGCGGGCAGCGCCGGCAGCAGCAGCGTGCCGGCATTGGCCAGCGCGCCGAGCAGGGCGCTGGCCAGGAACAGGTCCCGCGGCCGGAAGCGGTCCGCGAGGTTCAGGACGGCGAAAACCAGGGTGCCGGCGATGAACCCGAGCTGCACCGCCGAGGTGACCCCGGCCAGGGCGTCGGCCGGCAGCCCGAGCGCCTCCTGCAGGTCCGGCAACAGCGCGTTGCCGGAGAACCACAGGGAAGCTCCCGCCAGCTGCGAGAACACGATCGCCGGGAGGATGCGCCCGGGGCGCTCGCCGGCCACGGGGGCCTTACGCGCCGACCGCGTCCTTCACGCACTTCTTGACGTTGCTGGCCTTGGCGGCGCCCGCCAGCTTCTTCTCGGCGGCCGCGGCCTCGCACTTGGCGGTGGCGTCCGACTCGCACTTCTTCATGAAGGAGTTCTTCGCGGCGCCGGCGAGCTTCTTCTCGGCGGCGTTGGCCGTGCAGGTGGCGCCGGCGGGGGCGGCTGCGGCTGCCGGGGCCGAGGCGGCGGCGGGTGCGGCGGTCTGGGCCAGGGCGGGCAGGGCGGCCAGGGCCAGCAGCAGGCTGAGGGTGGTCTTGCGCATGGGGGTGTCTCTTCCGGGGGTACGTGGCGCCAGCCTTTCCGGCGCCTGGCCCCATCGTACTCATCCGGCCAACCTGCAGGCCAGGTGCGAAACAACCTTCTACGCAAGTCAGGAAAATTGCTACCGCCGGCGGCCCGGGCGCGTGCATGTGAAGCTCGCGCCCCCTTCCTACCCTCTGCAGGAGATTTGCATGGATCGACGTGGATTTCTGGGTGCCGGCATCGCGGGCGCAGGCCTTCTGACGCTGGGATCGTCCTGGTCCCAGGCGAGCGCGAACGTGGGGGTGCCCACGCTGCCCGAGCCGGGTTTCTGGCGCATGAAGGTCGGGGCGATGGAGGTCATCGCCCTCAACGACGGTGCCACCCGCCGCCCGCTGGACGACGAGTTCGTGCGCAATGCGCCCCTGGAGCAGGTCAAGGCCCTGCTCGCCTCCCAGAACCTGCCGACCGACTACGTCGAGATCCCCTACACCCCGTTCCTGATCGTTCAGGGTGGCACGCGCATCCTGCTGGACACGGGCTTCGCCGACAACGGTCCGCCCACCACCGGACGGCTGCGCGGGCTGCTGGCCTCGGCGGGCTACCGGCCCGAGGACATCCAGCATGTGGTCGTGAGCCACTTCCACCCGGACCACATCAACGGCCTGCGCGCCAAGGACGGCTCGGCCGTCTTCCCCAACGCGCGGGTGCATGTGCCGGCGCCGGAGTACGCCTTCTGGATGGACGACGCCCGCATGAATGCCGCCGGCCCCGGCCTGCGCGGCGTGTTCCAGCTGATTCGCAACCGCCTGGGCGCGGTGCCTGCCGACCGCCTGGTCAGGTTCGAGCCGGGGCAGGACGTGCTGCCGGGCCTCAGCTCGATGGCCGCCTTCGGCCACACCCCGGGCATGAGCGTATTCTCCGCGCGCTCCGAGGGCCAGACCTTCACCTACGTGGCCGACGTGACCAACATCCCCTCCCTGTTCGCGCGCAACCCGGACTGGTCCGTCACCTTCGACATGAATCCCGAGCAGGCCCGCCAGACGCGCCGGCGCATCTTCGACCTGGCGGTCAAGGAGAAGGCGCTGGTGGGCGGCTTCCACTTCCCCTTCCCCGCGCTGGGCTCGCTGGAGCCGTCCGGAAGCGGCTACCAGTTCAAGCCGGTGACTGCAGGATAAGAACTTCTTGTTTGCACCGGCCCGTGGCCGGCTCCCAGGGCGAGTGCGTGCAGGGTTTGCCCCTACACTGCCGTACTTATGAAAGTTAAGACGCGCCTGGTCCTGGGAGGACTGATCTCTTTTGCCGGCCTGCTGGTCGTCGCCCTGCTGGCCCTGTGGCTGGAGCGCGCGGCGCTGCTCGAGGAGCGCAAGGTCAAGACCCGCCACCTCGTCGAGGCCGCGCACACGCTCGTGACGCACTACCAGGCGATGGAGAAGGCGGGCCTGTCCGCCGCCGACGCCCAGGCCGCCGCGATGCAGGCCGTGCGCGGCCTGCGCTACGAGCAGAAGGAGTACTTCTGGATCCATGACCTGGGCACGCCGGCGCCGCGGATGCTGATGCATCCCACCTCGCCCGCGCTCGAGGGCAAGACGCTGGACAGCGAGAACTTCAACCGCGCGACCAGCCTGCAGGCCGGCGCCGACGGCCCGGTGGTGGCCACCACCGGCCGCAAGAACCTCTTCATCGCCTTCAACGAGGTGGTCGCCCAGGCCGGCCACGGCTTCGTCACCTACGAGTGGCCCAAGCCGAAGCAGGGCGGCGGCACCACCGAGGAGGCCTACGAGAAGCTCTCCTACGTGAAGAAGGTCGACGGCTGGAACTGGGTCGTCGGCTCGGGCATCTACATCGACGACCTGGACGCCCGCTTCTGGCGCCTGGCGGGCCAGTACGGCCTCGTGCTGCTGGCGGCCATGGCGGTCATCGCCTGGATGATCCGCTGGCAGATCACCAGCATCACCCGCCCGCTGGAGGCGCTGCGCAGCACCGTCACCGCGATCGAGCAGACCTCCGACTTCTCCCGTCGCGCCGACGTGCGCTCGCAGGACGAGGTCGGCGCCACGGCCCGCGCCTTCAACCAGCTGGTGGCCGCGCAGCAGGTCGCCATCGGCGAGGTCAACGCGGTGGTCAAGGCCATCGCCTCCGGCGACTTCAGCCAGCGCGTCAACGCCGACCTGCGCGGCGACCTGGGCATCATGCGCGACGCGGTGAACGCCAGCGCGCAGAGCGTGGACCAGACCATGAAGGCCCTGCAGGCCATGATGAAGGCCCTCTACAACGGCGACTTCGCCCAGCGCATGTCGCCCCAGGTCAAGGGCGAGCTGCGCGCCGCCGTGGACAACGCCATGCAGGCCATGCAGGTGCTGCTGGACGACGTGGGCCGCGTGATGAACGCGGTGGCCCAGGGCGACCTGCGCGGGCGCGTCGGCGCCGAGGCGCGCGGCGACCTGGCGCAGCTCAAGACCCACATCAACGACTCGCTGGACGCCCTGGGCGCCACCATGCGCGCCGTCAGCGGCAACACCCGCCAGGTGGCCGCCGCCGCCAACCAGAGCAGCCAGGCGATCAGCCAGATCAGCGACGGCGCGCAGAACCAGATGCATGCCATCGGCCAGCTGGCCAACGCGGTGCGCGAGACCGCCACTTCGGTGGGCGACGTCTCCCGCAACACCGAGGCCGCCAGCTCCCGCTCGCGCGACTCGATGGCGCTGGTGCGCGCCGGCCGCGACAAGATGGCCACGATGGTCGAAGTGGTCAACGGCATCGCCGCCAACTCCGAGAAGATCAACAAGATCACCGAGGTGATCGAGAACATCGCCAACAAGACCAACCTGCTGTCGCTGAACGCCGCGATCGAGGCCGCCCGCGCGGGCGAGCATGGCAAGGGCTTCTCGGTGGTGGCCGAGGAGGTGGGCAAGCTCGCGGCCAGCAGCGCCGAGAGCACCCAGGAAATCGCGCTGCTGGTGCAGCAGGCCGTGGCCGAGGCCCGCCGCGCGGTGGAGACGGTGCAGCAGGTCAGCGCCGACATGGAGCAGATCGAGCTGGGCGCCAGCGAGGCCGACGGCATGATGCAGCGCATCTCCGCCGCCCTGGAGCAGCAAAGTTCCGCGGTGCAGTCCATCAACCAGAACATGGCCAGCCTGAACCAGATCGCCGAGTCCAACGCCTCGGCCAGCGAGGAGATCACGGCCACCGTGATCGAGCTGTCGAAGATCGCGGACGGCACCCGCCGCGAGGTGGAGAAGTTCAGCGTCTGAGGCGCTGACACCCCGGCCAAGCCCGGGGCTGGCGGGAGCCTGCGGGCCCGGTTGCTAGTGATTTAACATGTTCATGGGAGATACTCTCCATGAACATCGAATAACGCACGCAAGACCCGGGAACCCGCCTGGTGCAGTCAGACAACCCGATCACGTCCTGGAAAACACTGGTCCGAGTCCTGTGGCTGCCAGCCACGCTCTCGGTCTTCAGCTGGCTGGCGGCGCAGGTGAACTACCTGCTGTTCCACTCGCTCGCCGAGTCGTTCTCCATCATCGTGGCCGGCTCCGCGCTGGTCGTGGCGTCCAGCGCCATGCGCTACACGCGCAACCACTTCGTGGTGTTCATCTCGGTGGCCATCGGTTGGTGCGCAGGCCTGGACCTGCTGCACACGCTGGCCTTCAAGGGCATGAACGTGCTGCCCACCGACAGCGCCAACCCGGCCACCCAGTTCTGGATCGCCGCGCGGTTCATGCAGGCCGGGGCGCTGGTGGCCGCCCCCTGCTTCCTGCGCCGTCCGGTGCGCCTGGCCTGGCTGCACCTGGTGTTCGGCAGCGTCTCTGCGCTGTTCACGCTCCTGATCTTCCTGGGGTATTTCCCCGACGCCTACGTCGACGGCCAGGGCCTCACCGACTTCAAGGTCTACGGCGAGTACGCCGTCATCGGCCTGCTGGCCCTGTCGGCCCTCCTGCTGTGGCGTCAGCGCGCGCGGATGTCCAGGCCGGTGCTGGGCGGCATGCTCGCGGCCATCGTGGCGATGATGCTGTCGGAGTTCGCCTTCACCCAGTACGTCGGCGTCTACGCCTCGGCGAACCTGGTGGGCCACCTGCTGAAGATCCACGCGTACTGGTTCGTCTATCTCGCGCTGGTGCGCAACTCCGTGCACGAGCCCTTCCTCCAGCTGCAGGACGAGATCCGCGAGCGCGAGCGCCTGGGGCGCGAGCGGGAGCAGGCACTGCACCAGCTCGGCGAGCGGGTCAAGGAGCTGCGCTGCATGGGCGCGGTGGCCGCCCTCATCGAGCGGCCCGACCTGCAGGTCACGCAGCTGCTCCAGGGAGTGGCCGAGGTGCTGCCCCCGGGCTTCGAGCATCCCGCGGCCGCGCGGGCGCGCATCGTCAGCGAGTGGGGCGAGTTCGGCGCGGCGCGCCCCGGCACGGCGCCGGCCCGGGGCCTGTCCCAGCCCCTGTGGCTCGACGGCCGCGACGTCGGCCGCATCGTGGTCTGGTATGACGACGCGCTGGTCCCGGCGGATGCGCAGTTCCTGCCCGAGGAGGTGGACCTCCTGCACCACATCTCCCGGCAGGTGTGCGACGCGATCAAGCGGCTGCAGGCGGAGGAGCGCATCCAGCGCCTGCGCTACCTGTACGAGATGCTCAGCGCCACCACCCGCACGGTGGTCCACAGCCAGAGCCGCGACGCCTTGCTCGAGGCGCTGGTCAAGGTGCTCATGGCCCACGGCGCCTTCCCCGTGGTGTTCATCGCGGAGACCCGCGAGGACCCCTGGCCGCTGCAGCTGAAACAGCATGCCGGCATCGCCGAGGACCGGCTGCCGCTGCTGCGGCGGCTGCTCGGCGAACGTGGCAGCCCGCTCCAAGACGTGGTGGTCCACCTGGCCGGCGGGGAGGTCTTCGCGGAGCCGGTGCCGCGCCTGCCCGGGGCGGCGGCCGGCGACGAGGCCAGCGACATGGCGCAGTGGCGCGAGTACCTGTACGGGCGCGGCATCACCCAGCGCGCGGTGATGCCGCTCCTGTGCCAGGGGCGGCTCACGGGCATGGTGGCCCTGTACGCAGGCGGCCTGTCCACCTTCGACGACGAGCAGCTCCAGCTGCTGCGGGAAATCGCGCGGGACATGGGCTTCGCCCTGGACCACCTGGCGCAGCGTGAGCGGTTCGAGCAGACCTCGCAGCAGGCGCGGCTGATGGAGCTGCGCTTCCAGGAGGTGTTCAAGGCCTCGCCGGTGCCGATGCAGCTGATGGACCTGTACCAGCACCGCGTGCGCGCCCTCAACGACGCCCACCGCCAGTGGCTCGGGTACTCGGACGACGACCTCGTCACCGACGACGACTGGTTCCGCCTGGTCTACCCCGACGACCAGGTTCGCAGCGAGCTGCGCGCCCACTGGGAGGCGAGCATCGCGCAGGCGCGCCTGGGCGGCCCGGTGGTTTCGCCGGAGATCACACTGCGGCGCAAGGACGGCAGCACCCGCATCGCCCGCGGCACCATGACCGTGGTGGGTGAGGACGCCATCATCGCCTGGACCGACCTCACCGAGCTGCGCGAGGGCGAGCGCGCCCTGCGCGAAAGCGAGCACCGCTTCCGCAGCCTGGTCGAGGAGACCGTGACGGGCATGTACGTGCGGCGCGAAGGCCGCTACATCTACGTCAACCCCCGCTACTGCGAGATCACCGGCTGGCCGGCCGAGGCGCTGGTGGGGCAGGAGGTGCTGCAGTTCACCGACCCGGATGCCCAGAACGTGGACCGCATCCGCCATGCCTGGTCGCAGGTGCACGACGGCCGCAACGAGCCGGTGTCTTACGTGGTGCCGTACCGGCGGCAGGACGGCAGGCGCATCGAGCTGGGGCTCACCGCCAAGGTCATCACCTGGGACGACGGCCTGCCGGCCACCGTGGTCCTGGCCGAGGACATCACCGAGCGCCGGCGCACCGAGGAACAGATCGCGGCCTATGTGAAGCAGCTCGAAGGCGCGATGCGCGGCACCCTGCAGGCTGTCTCGAACATGGTGGAACTGCGCGACCCCTACACCGCCGGCCACGAGCGGCGGGTGGGCCTGATCGCCAGCGCCATCGCGCAGGAAATGGGCTGGCCCGCGCCACGCTGCGAGGCGCTGGAGATGCTGGGCCTGGTGCATGACGTGGGCAAGATCGCCGTGCCCTCGGAGCTCCTGACCAAGCCGACGCGGCTGTCCGGGCCGGAGATGGACCTGATCCGCGGCCATGCGCAGGCGGGCTACGAGATTCTCAAGGACGTGCCCTTCCCGTACCCGGTGGCCGAGATCGTCTGGCAGCACCACGAGCGCATGGACGGCAGCGGCTACCCGCGCGGCCTCAAGGGCGAGGAGATCCTGCCCGAGGCGCGCGTGCTGGCGGTGGCCGACGTGATCGAGTCCATGGCCTCCCACCGCCCCTACCGGCCGGCAGTGGGCCTGGAGGCAGCCCTCGCCGAGGTGGCCGCCAACCGCGGCACGCTGTATGCGCCGGAGGTGGTGGACGCCGCGATCCGCCTGGTCCGGGACAAGGGCTACGTGCTGCCCACGTGAGGCCGCCGCACCGCTGACACGCGCAGGAGGAGAACGATGATCCACGCCGATTTCCGCCAGGTCGTCTACGCCCTGTCCGATGCCCTGGACCTGGTGGGCGTGGACGACGTCGCCCACGGCAAGCGGGTCGGCGTGATGGCCGCCGAGTGCGCGCGGACCCTGGGGCTCGGGGACGCGGAGGTCCACTTCGTCTTCGACCTCGGCCTGCTGCACGACATCGGCGTGTCGACCACCACCATGCACCGCCACCTGGTCGAGGAGTTCGACTGGGCCGGCTCGCAGGCGCATGCGATCGTGGGCTGGGAGCTGCTGCGGGATTTCCGGCCGCTGGCGCCGCTGGCCCTGCCGATCCGCTACCACCATACGCGCTGGGACCGCCTGGTGGCCGAGGGTGTCGACGCCGACGTGCGCCGGCGCGCCAACCTCACGCTGCTGGCCGACCGGGTCGATGCGATGGCGGCGCCGCACTACGCCAGCGGGAAGGTGCTGCAGCATCGCGACGCCATCCGCCACGAGATCGAGTCGCGCAGCGGCAGCTATTTCTCGCCGGAGCTGGTGGCGGCCTTCATGAAGATCTCGGCCCACGAGGCCTTCTGGCTGCAGCTGGAGCCGGCGGCCCTGGCGGGCTACCTCGCGGACATGCTGGCCACCAGCCGCCCGCTGGCGGCCAGCCACGCCGAGATGCTGCAGCTGGCGCGGATCTTCGCCGCCATCGTCGACGCCAAGAGCCGCTTCACCGCGGCCCACTCGCGCGGCGTGGCGCTGGTGGCCCGGCGCCTGGGCGAGCGCCTGGGCCTGGAGGCCGAGCGCTGCGACGAGATCGAGATCGCCGGCCTGCTGCATGACCTGGGCAAGCTGCGGGTCCCCGACGAGATCCTGGACAAGCCCGCCGCGCTCGACGCCGACGAGCGCCTGGTGATGAACGCCCACAGCTTCGGCACGCTTCAGATCCTGCGCAAGATCCGCGGCTTCGAGGCCATCGCCGACTGGGCGGCGGACCACCACGAGGCGCCTGGCGGCAAGGGCTATCCGCGCGGGCGGGACGGCGCGGCGCTGCCGCTGGAGTCCCGCATCCTGCGCGTGGCGGACATCTTCCAGGCCATGGTGCAGGACCGCCCGTACCGCCAGGGGCTGGGCCCGCAGGCGCTGGCGGACTTCATGCGGGACCTGCGTGGCAAGGGCGCCATCGACGCGCAGGTGGTCGACGTGGTCCTGGCGCACCTCGACGAGATGATGGCGATTGCCCGCCGGCCGCAGCCGGCGACCGAAGAATCCATGGAGGACGCATGATGAAGACCCTGCGACCCGCATTGCTCCTGGCCGCCGCCTCGCTCCTGGCGGCCTGCTCCAGCGAGGTGGACAAATGCGTCGCCGCCCAGGTGGACGCCTGGCAGGCGGAGCAGAAGCGCCTCAAGGACGACATCGCCAGCGGCCGCAAGCAGCAGGCCACCGGCGAGAACGACCTCACCCGTGCCCTCGAGCGCCTGGAGGGCAAGGTGGTCCTCGACACCCGCAGCAAGGACGAAGTGGCGGCGCAGGCCCGCCTGAAATGCCTGCAGGCGGCGCCCGCGCCGAAGTGACGGCCTCGCCCTGGCCGGGCTCGCCGATACCGCTTTTGGGATCGTGATAACCTGAGCAAAATCCACTGTTGCTGACGCATCTTTCCGAAGTAACGAGATGCAGGGCAGATGGATGTCCACCACCTCATGATCCCCCACGTCGCAGACTGGTTCCTGGCTGCCGGGCCCGCGTCGCTGGTGCCCGGCGGCTACCAGTGGCCGCTCGTGCTGCTGTCGCTCCTGGTGGCCGCAGCCGGCTCGGGCACGGCGCTGTACATCGCCTCGGCCCAGCAGCTCATGGCCTCGCCGCGCCACCGGTGGCTGGCGCTGTCGGCTGCCACGCTGGCTCTCGGCGGCGCGATCTGGAGCATGCACTTCATCGGCATGCTGGCCTTCGAGCTGTGCGCCAGCGTGCGCTACGACCCGGCCATCACCGTGCTGTCCAGCCTGCCCGCATTCGCGGCGGCGGCCGTGGCCCTGCGCGCGCTCGAGCACGGTCGGCTGGGGCCGCGCCGACTGCTCGCCAGCGGCCTGTGCATGGGCGCGGGCATCGGTGCGATGCATTACAGCGGCATGCTGGCCATGACCATGGCGCCGGCCCTGCGCTTCGACCCGTGGCTGTTCGCCCTGTCGGTCGTGGCGGCCGTCACGCTGGCCACCCTGGCCCTGTGGGTGCGTGAGTTCATCGCGCGCCTGGGCGGCGCGGCCAAGCGCCTGCGCCATGCGCTGGGCGGCCTGGTGATGGGGGCGGCGATCACCGCCATGCACTACATCGGCATGGCGGCCGCGCGCTTCGTGGGTACGGCCGAGAGCGCCGTGCCGGTGCCGGCCGAGGACCGCTGGCTCCTGACCTGGATGATCGCCATGGGCGCCTTCGGCCTGGTCGGCGTGGTCTTCTCGGGCGGGCTGCTGATGCGCCTGCGGCTGATGCTGACGCAGCTGCGCCTGCGTGAGCGCGAGCTGCGCACCATCTTCCAGAACGCGATCGATGCCATCGTGACCACGAACGACAAGGGCCAGGTGCAGTCGGTCAACCACTCGTTCGAGTGGATGTTCGGCATGCACACCGACCAGATCCTGGGCCGGGACGTGCACCGCATCCTGCCCGAGTGGCCCTCGGACGCGGGACGCTCCCGCGCGGCGGCGGACGATTTCAGCGGCGTCGAGTCGCACACGATGGAGGTGCGGGCGGTGCGGGCCGATGGCAGCGAGCTGCCCCTGCGCCTGTCGCTGGTGCGCATCACCGAGCGGGGCCAGCAGGTGCAGGTCGGCTTCCTCATGGACATCACCGACATCAAGCAGCGCGAGGCCGCCGCCGAGCACCAGGCCCACCATGACCCGCTCACCGGCCTGTGCAACCGCACCGGTGCCCTGCGCGCCCTGCACGACACCCTGGCGGCGGCGCCGTACCACGCCGGGCGGCTGGGGGTGCTGTTCATCGATGTCGACGGCTTCAAGCAGGTCAACGACGGCCTGGGCCATGCGGCCGGCGACCGGGTGCTGGTGGAGGTTGGCCGCCGGATCCGCGGCTGCATCCGCCACTCGGACCTGGCGGCGCGGCTGGGGGGCGACGAGTTCCTGGTGCTGCTGCGGGAGCTGCCCGACGCGGGGATCGCGCAGTCGGTGGCCGCCAAGATCCTGGAGGCGGTCTGCGCGCCGGTCGGTCTGGAGCAGGGCGAGGTCCGCGTCGGCTGCAGCATCGGGCTGGCCATGGCGGTCGAAGCCGACGGCCAGCCGGGCGGCGCCGGGCGCCTCATCGAGCGCGCGGATCTGGCGATGTACGAGGCCAAGCGCCTGGGCAAGGGTCAGGTGCGGCAGGCGGAGCCGGTGCCCGCCGGTTAGTACAATCGCCCCCATCTCCGCCGCCCCCAGGCGGCATGTGGACGAGGTCCAGCGTCCCGCGCCCCGCGTGCCCGGGCCGTCCAATCCAAAAGGTTTTTCCATGTCCCTCAAATGCGGCATCGTCGGCCTGCCCAACGTCGGCAAGTCGACCCTCTTCAACGCCCTGACCAAGGCCGGCATCGCCGCCGAGAACTACCCCTTCTGCACCATCGAGCCGAACACCGGCGTGGTGGAAGTGCCGGACCCCCGCCTGCAGCAGCTGGCCGACATCATCAAGCCCGAGCGCATCGTCCCCGCCATCGTCGAGTTCGTGGACATCGCCGGCCTGGTGGCCGGCGCCAGCCAGGGCGAGGGCCTGGGCAACCAGTTCCTGGCCCATATCCGCGAGACCGACGCCATCGTCAACGTGGTGCGCTGCTTCGAGGACCCCAACGTGATCCACGTGGCCGGCAAGGTCGACCCCATCGCCGACATCGAGGTGATCCAGACCGAGCTGTGCCTGGCCGACCTGGGCACGGTGGAAAAGAGCCTGCAGCGCTACACCAAGGCCGCCAAGAGCGGCAACGACAAGGAAGCCGCCAAGCTGGTGCAGATCCTGGGCAAGGTGCAGGCCGTGCTGAACGAGGGCAAGCCCGTGCGCACGCTGGACCTGTCCGCCGAGGAGCAGGCCCTGCTCAAGCCCCTGTGCCTGATCACCGCCAAGCGCGCGATGTTCGTGGGCAACGTGAGCGAGGACGGCTTCGAGAACAACCCGCTGCTCGATCGCCTGAAGGACTACGCCGCCGGCCAGAACGCACCCGTGGTGGCCATCTGCGCCAAGATGGAAGCCGACATGGCCGACATGACGGACGACGACCGCGCCATCTTCCTGGAGGAGATGGGCCAGACCGAGCCTGGCCTGAACCGCCTGATCCGCGCCGCCTTCAAGCTGCTGGGCCTGCAGACCTACTTCACCGCCGGCGTGAAGGAAGTGCGCGCCTGGACCATCCACATCGGCGACACCGCGCCCCAGGCCGCCGGCGTGATCCACGGCGACTTCGAGCGCGGCTTCATCCGCGCCCAGACCATCGCCTTCGACGACTACATCGCCTTCAAGGGCGAGCAGGGCGCCAAGGACGCCGGCAAGATGCGCAGCGAAGGCAAGGAGTACGTCGTCAAGGACGGCGACGTGATGAACTTCCTGTTCAACGTCTGATCCCCCGGCGCCTCCCGCCCAGCCCGCTCGATGCGGGCTTTTTCATGCCTGGCGCCGGCGCCGCTCAATCCCGGGCCGGCAGGCCCGCCAGGGCCGGCGCCACGCCCTGCCACCGCGCGAAGAAGCCGTCCTGCGCCTGCGGCGCCGGCGGCAGCTGGCGGCCCAGCAAAACGTCCAGGCCGGCGTGGGCGCTGTCGATCAGGGGCAGGGGGCTGCGGTCCTGCAGGCGCTGCGCGTAGCCTGCCAGGCCCGCGCCGCCGAGGATGACGGACTGCACGCCGGCCTGGGCCGCCCGCTCGCAGGCCTGCCCCAGGCAGCGCAGGGCCATCTCCGGATCCGCCTGCAGCGCCGCCCCGCTGGGCGCCACCGTTTCGATGTGCCGCAGCAGGTCGCCAAACCCCAGGCTCTGCGCCAGGCGCTGCAGCATGGGCTTCCAGCGCTCGCCGCCGGTGACGATGGCAAACGGCCCGCGCGCCGCCGCCACGAGGAACGAGGCCTCGGCCAGGCCGGTGACGCCGCAGCCGCTGGCTTCCCGCAGCGCGAACAGGCCGGGGTCCCCGAAGCAGCCGATCAGCACCCCGTCCAGGGGCTCGGGCTGCGCCTGCCGGTCCTCCGCCCAGGCCTGCAGGCAGGCGTGGGCCGCGACCGCATGGCTGGCCTCGCAGGCGATGTAGCTGGCGCCGAAGCGGGCCGTGCGCACGTCCAGGCGCGTGTCGGCAGGCAGGCGGGGCAGCAGGGTGTCCTGCAGCCGCTGCGTCGTGAGCGGGTTCGTGTTGGGGTTGATCAGCAAGAACCTGCGTGTCTTCTTCTGGTGCATGTCGTGTGGGGTTTCGGGCTGTCGGGCCGGGGCGTGTCCGGAATTGGTGCGCCGGGATCTGCAAGACGGGGCATTCAAGTTCCGCGCCAGGGCGCGATCGCCCCGTCCTGGCGCAGGCCGCACCGGACGGGCCCCTGGCGCCGCGGCCCTCGCTCGCACGAACAGGCGTTGGCCCGGACTGGCACAGGTCGTGCTGAAGAGCTTCCAACCGGCGAGTGCAGCGCATCGCCGGGAACCGCTTCAACCTGAACCAGAAAGAACCGACATGAAACGCCGTGAATTGCTGGCTGCCGGCGCTGCCGCCCTCGCCGCCCCCTGGGTCCACGCCCAGTCCCCCGCGTGGCCGACCAAGGGCCCGATCCGCCTGATCTGCCAGTACCCGCCCGGCGGCCTGGTGGACACCGTGGCGCGGCTGATGGCCCCGCACCTGTCGCAGGCCCTGTCCCAGACCGTGGTGGTCGACAACCGCGCGGGCGCGGGCGGCCTGATCGGCACCGAGTTCGCTTCCCGCCAGGCCGCCGACGGCTACTCGCTGCTCGTGAGCCACGCCTCGGTCCACATCTACGCGGCGGCCACCCGCCGCACCATGCCCTTCGACCCGGTGAACGACTTCACCCACCTGGGCATGCTGGTGGAGGCGCCGATGATGCTGCTGGTGCGCGCCCAGTCCCCGTACCAGACGCTGGCGCAGTACGTGGCCGCGGCCAAGACCAAGCCGGTGCGCTACGGCACCTCCGGTATCGGCTCGGCCAACCACCTGTATGGTGAGCTGCTGAAGATCGAGGGCCAGGCCGACCAGCACGACCACGTGCCCTACCAGGGCAGCGCCCCCGCCATGCAGGACCTGCTGGGCGGCCAGATCGACAGCGTGTTCGACCCGGTGACCACCAACGTCAACCAGCTCAAGGCGGGCTCCCTGCGCGCGCTGGCCGTGTCCACGCCCAGCCGCCTGCCGGCCCTGCCCAACATCCCGACCTTCGCGGAGCTGGGCTATCCCTCGCTGACCGGCTCGCAGTGGCTCGGCCTGTCCGGCCCGAAGAACCTGCCCGCGCCCATCGCGCAGCGCCTGACCGCCCTGATTCCCGAGATCCTGGCCAAGCCCGATGTGATCGCGCGGCTCGAGGAGGTGCAGACCCTGCCGCGCAAGACCCCCGTGGTCGGCGAGGAGTTCAACAAGCTGATTCGCTCGCAGATCGGCAGCTGGACCGCCGTGGCCAAGCGCGCCAAGGTCGAAGTGGTCACCTGAGCGCGCGGGGCGCAAGGCCCCGGCGCCTCGGCGGCGTCCCGGTTCACCTAGACTGGGCGCCGCCTTGATTTTTTGCAGGCGCGGCGCCCGGCCGCGCCAGGACCGGAATCCCATGACGGAAGTCAACTTCGACGACATCACCAGCTACCAGCGCTACAAGCTGATGGCCAGCCTCATCGTGCCGCGGCCGATCGCCCTGGTGACCACGCTGAGCGCGCAGGGCGTGGCCAACGCCGCGCCGTTCTCGATGTTCAACATGATCGGCGAGGACCCCCCGATCCTGATGATCAGCATCAACCGCCTCGACGACGGGCGCCTCAAGGACACGGCGGCCAACATCCTCCAGAACGGGGAGTTCGTGGTCCACATGTCCGACGAGCCGATGGCCCAGAAGATGCACGCCTGCGGGGAGAGCTTCCCGCCCGACGTGAGCGAGCTGGCCGCCGTGGGGCTGACCCCGGTGCCCTCGCGCTGCGTGGCGCCGCCCCGCATCCGGGAGGCGCCGATCGCCTTCGAGTGCGTGCTGCACGAGACCCTGGAGACGCCCAGCCGCTACGTGTTCATCGGCCGCATCAAGTGGCTGGCCGCGCGCGACGGGCTCGTCGACACCCAGGCCTGGCGCGTCAACCTGCGGGACTACCGCCCCATCGCCCGCTTCGGCGCCAGCTTCTACACGCGCACCGACGACCGCTTCTCGCTGGCCGACCAGGCCCACCAGGCGGCGCCGGTCTCCACCCCGATCGACACGCTCTGAGGCCGTCCGGGCCGGCCCGTGTTCCATCCCGCGCAAAACTGATTTCCGGCTGCGCGCGTGCGGCCGGCCGGCGCGGTGCGGGGCTTGCCGCTACGCTGGCGCCATGGACCAGAAGGACTTCGTCTTCATCGGGCGGCCCGCCCGCGTGATCTTCGGCAACGGCAGCCTGCGCCACCTCGAGCGCGAGGTCGACCTCGTCGGCGCGCGGCGCGCGCTCGTGCTGTGCACCCCGACCCGGCGCGACGAGGGCGAGCGCGTCGCCGCCCTGCTGGGGGCGCGCTGCGCCGGCCTGTTCGACGCGGCGGCGATGCATGTGCCGATCGAGGCGGCGCGGGCCGCCCGCGAGATGGCCGCGCGCCTGGGCGCAGACTGCGCCGTCGCCATCGGCGGCGGCTCCACCATCGGCCTGGGAAAGGCCATCGCGCTGGAGTCCCCGCTGCCGATCGTGGCCATCCCCACCACCTACGCCGGCTCGGAGATGACCACCATCTTCGGCATCACCGAGGCCGGCGTGAAGAAGACCGGGCGGGACGAGCGTGTGCTCCCGCGCACCGTGATCTACGACCCGCAGCTGACCCTGGGCCTGCCCGCGCGGGTCAGCGTGACCAGCGGCATGAACGCCATCGCCCATGCGGCCGAGGGGTTCTACTCCGTCAACACCAACCCGGTGATCGACCTGATGGCGCAGGAGGGCATCGCCGCCTTCGCCCGGGCGCTGCCGGTGATCGCCCACACCGCGCCCGGCACCGGCGGCGAGCACGGCGAGGCGCTGCTGCAGGCGCGGCGCGACGCGCTCTATGGCGCCTGGCTGTGCGGCACCGTGCTGGCCAGCGTGGACATGGCCCTGCACCACAAGCTGTGCCACACCATCGGCGGCAGCTTCAACCTGCCGCATGCGGAGACGCACACCGTGATCCTGCCGCATGCCCTGGCCTACAACGCCCCGGCCGCGCCCGGGGCCATGGCACTGACCGCGAAGGCCCTGGGCGGGCGCGCCTCGGCGGCGCGCGCCGCCTTCGACCTGGCGCGCGACAACGGCGCGCCGGTGTCCCTGCGCGAGCTGGGCTTCCAGGCCGGGGACCTGGACCGCGCCTGTGACCAGGCGATGCAGAACCAGTACCCGAACCCGCGCCCGCTGGAGCGCGCAGCGCTGCGCCAGCTGCTGCAGGACGCCTTCGAGGGCCGCCGGCCGGACTGAGGGGGAGGGCGGCGCGGGCCGGAGCCGGTGCCGGTGTCGGTGCCGGTGTCGGTGCCGGGGCCGGGGCCGGGGCTCGCCCGGCGGCTCAGGCCGTGTTCCAGCGCTGCGTCCACTTGCGCGCGTAGTCCTCGCGCTCGAAGTGTTCCGCCATGAAGTCGATGAAGCTGCGCACCTTGGCCGAGAGGTGCTTGCGGCTCGGGTAGGCCAGGTTCACCGTCAGGCGCGGCAGGTCCCAGTCGTCCAGCACCGGGACCAGGCGGCCGGCCATGATGTCCTCGTACAGGATGTAGGTGGGCTGCACCAGGATGCCCATGCCCGAGAGGGCGGCGGCGCGCAGCACCTGGCCGTCGTTCGACTCGAGCAGGCTGCGCACCGTCACCGACTGCTGCTGCCCGTCGCGGGTGAAGCGCAGCTCGTGGGGGTTGTTCGCATGCGAGTAGATCAGCATGCTGTGGCGCTGCAGGTCCTCCAGCGCGCGCGGCGTGCCGCGCCCCTGCAGGTAGCCGGGTGAGGCGGCGAGGATGCGGCGGGTCTGGCTCAGGCGGCGGATGGTCACATTGGAGTCCGGCTCGAACTCGCGCGTGCGGATCGCCACGTCGATGTTGTTGTCGATGATGTCGAAGTAGCGGTTGGCCACCTCCACGTGCACGCTCACCTTGGGGTAGCGGCGGGTGTAGGCGTCCAGCAGCGGCGCGATGTGCTGCACCGAGAACGACAGCGAGGCCGTCACCCGCAGCGTGCCCTGCGGGTCGAGGGCGGCGGCGTTGACGGTTTCCTCCGCGTCCTTCAGGTCGGCCAGGATGTTGCGGGCGCGCCCGTAGAACTCGCGGCCGGTGTCGGTCAGGTACAGCCGGCGCGTGTTGCGCTCCACCAGCCGCACGCCCAGGCGCGCCTCCAGGGCGGCCAGGTGCCGGCTCGCGGCGGCATTGGACAGGTCCAGCGCCTCGGCGGCGCGGCTCAGGCTGCCGGTCTCGGCCACCTGCACGAACAACTCCATCTCGGTCCAGCGGTCCACGTCGTCTCCAGCGGGGGCGGCCGGGCCGCGCCCCTCGTTCTCTTGTTCCGCTGCATGGAAAAGTCATTTGCAGCGGCGTCGTTTCGCAAATTGTGACGCGCTTCTAGAGTCGGCCCCCATCCGCATTCCGCAACGACGCCATGACCGACACCCCGCGCCCCGACCGGCCCATGCGCCACATCGTGATGTGGAACGTGCGCGGCGAGACCCAGGCGCAGAAGGCCGCCCACCTCGATCGCCTGCGCGCCAGCTTCGAGAGCCTGCGCGGGCGCGTGCCCGGCCTGCTTCGGCTGGAGGTCGGCGTGGACACCAGCCGCGTCGACTACGCCTGCGACGTGGTCCTCTACACCGAGTTCGACAGCCAGGCTTCGCTGGACGCCTATGCCAGCCACCCCGAGCACCTGCGCGTGAAGCAGGAGCTGGGCGACATGCGCATCGCCCGCCACCAGGTCGATTACCCGGCGCAGGCCTGAGCCCCCGCACCCCCCACGGAGACCCCATGACCGATACCTTGCAAGAGGAACTCCTGATCCGGCGCACCATCGAGCGATGGGCCGTCTGGCGCGACGCCGGCGACTGGGAGCGTTTCGCCACCGTGTGGCACCCCGACGGCGTGATGATGGCCACCTGGTTCCAGGGGCCCTTCCGCGACTTCATCCGCGTGACCCAGGAGGGCTGGGCCAAGGGCGTGAGCATCCTGCACTTCCTCGGGGGCTCGGCCATCGAGGTGAACGGGGACCGCGCCATCGCCCAGACCAAGATGACGATCTCGCAGCGCGGCATGGTCGAGGGCGTGGCCTGCGACGTGGTGTGCACCGGCCGCTTCTACGACTTCGTGCAGAAGCACGAGGGCGAGTGGAAGGTGCTGCACCGCCAGCCGATCTACGAGAAGGACCGCATCGACCCGATCGATCCCTCGGCCCGGCTGGTGCTGGACATGGAGGCGATCGCGCAGTTCCCGGTGGGCTACCGGCACCTGGCCTACATCCAGACGCGCATCGGCTACAACGTCAAGCGCGACATGCCCATGCTCACCGGGCCCGAGGTCGAGGCCCTGTACGCCCGCGGCGCGCGCTGGCTCGCCGGCGGCCCCCTGGAGCGCTGACATGGACCGCCGTCGCTTCTCCGCCCTGGCGGTGGCCGCCGCCGGCTCCCTGGCCCTGCCCGCGGCGCGCGCGCAGGCCTACCCCGCGCGCCCGGTGAAGGTGGTGGTGCCGCAGCCGCCCGGCGGCGGCTTCGACTTCGTCGGCCGCCTGCTCGCCGACCGCCTCGGCAAGCTGATGGAGCAGCCCTTCGTGGTGGAGAACCGCCCCGGCTCCGGCACCCTGGTGGGCACCGACGCGGTGGCCAAGGCCGCCCCCGACGGCTACACGCTGCTGGTGGGTTCGGTCTCGAACATCGCCCTCAACCCCGGCCTGTACCGCAACCTGCCGTATGACAGCCTGCGCGACTTCGAGCCGCTGGGCCTGGCCGTGGCCTACAGCTACACCCTGATCGCCCGCAAGGACCTGCCCCTGGCCTCGCTGCGCGACGTCATCGCCCACGCGCGGGCCAACCCCGGCAAGCTCAGTTATGCCTCGGGCGGCGTGGGCTCGGGCCAGCACGTCCTCGCCGCGGTGCTGTGGAAGCAGGCCGGCGTGGAGTTGAACCACATCCCCTACCGCGGCGCGCAGGCGGCCTACCAGGACCTCCTGGGCGGGCGTGTCGACCTGTTCTTCGACCTCAGTCCCACCGCCCGCCCGCAGGTCGAGGCCGGGCACGTGAAGGCACTGGCCGTCTCCGGCACGCAGCGCAACCCGATGCACCCCGAGGTGCCCACCGTGACCGAGACCGGCGTGGCGGCGATCGACCTGGAGTCCTGGTTCGGCCTGTTCGCGCCGTCGCGGACGCCGGCGCCGGTACTCGATCGCCTGCGCGCCGAACTGGGCAAGGTGATCGCCGCGCCCGACGTGGTGGAGACCTTCCGCAAGGCGGGCGGACGGCCGCTCTCTCTGGCCGCCGCCGACACCCGCGCGCTGGTGCAGGGCGACGTGGTGCGCTGGACCCGCCTGGTCCAGGACGCCGGCGTCCGGGGTGAATAATCGGCACCGTTCCAACCACCCTGACCCCCTGACCGACATGACCATCAACCAAGAAAGCTTCGACCGCCTGTTCTTCAAGGCCCGCTCCGCCAACGGCTTCATCGACAAGGCGGTGCCCGCCGAACTCCTGCGCAAGGTCTACGAGACCGCCAGCATGGCGCCCACCTCGATGAACACCCAGCCCACGCGCTACGTGTTCCTCACCACCCCGGCCGCCAAGGAGCGCCTGATCCCCACGCTGTCGCCCGGCAACGTGGACAAGACGCGCTCGGCCCCCGTCACCGTGATCGTGGCCACCGACACCCGCTTCTACGAGTTCATGCCGCAGATCTGGCACCGCGAGGGCGCCAAGGAGAACTTCGAGGCGAACCCGGCGCTGGCCGCCGCCACCGCCAACCGCAACGGCACGCTGGGCGGCGGCTACTTCATCCTCGCCGCGCGCGCCCATGGCCTGGACTGCGGCCCCATGAGCGGGGTCGACCTGGCCAAGGTGAACGCCGAGTTCTTCCCGGACGGCCGCTGGCAGGCCAACTTCCTGATCAACCTGGGTTATGGCGACGACAAGCTGCTGTACGACCGCAACAAGCGCCTCGCTTTCGAGCAAGCCTGCCAGGTCCTCTGAGGGACCCCGCGGGGCCTCAGTTCGCCAGGCCCACGGCGTTGCGGATGATGTCCGCGAACTGCCGCACCGCCGGCGACTTCACCGCCCCGCGTTTCCACAGCAGGCCCGGCGTGCGCACCGGCGTCGGGTCTTCCAGCGGGATCACGCGCAGGTCCGCGCTGGGCTCCACCGCCGTCTCGGTCACGATGCCGGCCAGCTGCGTCTGGCGCACCAGGGCCAGCATCGGCGCGATGGAGTTGAGCTGCGCGGCCACCACCACGCTGGCGCCGGCGGCCTGCAGGCAGTCGTCGATCAGCTTTCGCGTGGCGAAGCCCTCGGGCAGCATGACCATGCGCACCTGGTGCAGTTCGGCCATGCGCACGCGCCGGCGCCGCGCCAGCGGGTGGGCCGGGTTGACCACCAGGCGCAGTTCCTCGGTGTACAGCGGCTCGAACCACAGGTTCGTGTCCCCCTCGGGCCGGTAGGAAACGGCCAGGTCCAGCCGGTCGCCCTCCACCGCCTCGGCGATGGCGGCGGCCGTGAGTTCCTCCACCACCACCTCGTGGTCCGCATGGTCGGCCAGGAAGGCCGAGACGCAGCGCGGGATCATGCGCGTGTTGAAGCTCGGCGTGGTGCCCACGCGGATGCGCCCGGTCATCGCGCCGCCGGACTCGCGCACCGCCTGCAGCCCGCGGTCGATCTGCGCCAGCGCCGGCGCCATGTGGCTGCGAAGCAGCTCGCCCGCCTCGGTCATGCGCACCCGCTTGCCCACGCGGTCGAACAGCGTGATGCCCAGTTCCTCCTCCAGCTGCCGGATCTGGTGCGACAGCGTCGACTGCGTCACGTGCAGGCGCTGCGCGGCGCGCGTGAAGTTCAGCGTCTCGGCGACGGCGTCGAAGTACCGCACATGGCGAAGTTCCATGGGTTTTCCCTGAGGAGGCTCGGATGATTGATGGCATCGATCGTATGCGTCGAAATAAGTCACTTCCCATCGGTGAAACCCGACCCTAGACTGACTCGCAACAGGCCACACCAAGAGCCCGCGGACCCCGACAACAGGAGACAAGAGATGCGTCAATACGCCGCCACGGACCTCGCGCAGGCCGTCATCGACCGCATGACGGACTGCAAGGACCCCCGCTTCAAGCAGGTGATGACTTCGCTGGTGAAGCACCTGCATGCCTTCGTGCAGGACGTCGACCTGCGCCCCGAGGAGTGGATGACCGCGATCCAGTTCCTCGCCGACACCGGCCACATGTGCGACGAGAAGCGCCAGGAGTTCATCCTGCTGTCCGACACGCTGGGCGTGTCCATGCTGGTGGTAGCCCTGGACCAGGCCCGCGGCGCGGCCAGGCACCAGCCCGCGCCCGGCGAGCAGCCGCCTACCGAGGCCACCGTGCTGGGCCCGTTCTACTGGGAGGGCGCGCCCGTGGTCACCGCGGGCACCGACATCGCCGAGGGCATGGCCGGCGCGCGCGCCTGGTACCACGGCCGTGTCACCGACACCGCCGGCAAGCCGGTCGCCAACTGCCGCCTCGACGTCTGGTCCGGCGACGACGAGGGCTTCTACGACCTGCAGAAGGGCCAGGACGCGCCCATGCAGCTGCGCGCCACGATGTACACCGACCAGGACGGCCGCTACAGCTTCTGGTCCATCCGCCCCAACTACTACCCGGTGCCCGACGACGGCCCGGTGGGCAGGATGCTGCGCCTCATGGGCCGCCACCCCAACCGCCCCGGCCACATGCACACCTGGCTGCGCGCCGAGGGCCACGAGCCGCTGGTCACGCACCTGTTCGTCTCGGACAGCCCCTACATCGAATCCGACGCCGTCTTCGGCGTGCGCGAGAGCCTGATCGTGGACTTCAAGGAGCATCCCGCAGGCCAGGCGCCCGACGGCCGCCAGCTGCAGCAGCCCTGGTACGAGTGCCAGTACGACTTCCGGCTCGTGCCCTCGGCCTGAGCCCCGGAGCCCCTCCGTCCGGGGCCGGCGCTCGCAGCGTCGCGCCACGGGTCCGTCCATTCTTCGCGGGAGAACCCACTTGAAAATCGGCAAGGCCACCACGCCACGCTCGGCCATCTGCACCTCGAACGAACACCGCATCGTGGTGCGGGGCGCCAACCTCACCGAGGAACTGATCGGCCGCATCAGCTTCACCGACTACTTCCACCTGCTGGTCACCGGCCGCCGCCCCGACGCCGCCGCCAGCGCGGTGCTCGACGCCACCCTGGTGGCGATCGCCGAGCACGGCCTGGTGCCCAGCGTGCAGGCCGCGCGCATGACGCTGGCCGCCGCACCCGACGCCCTGCAGGGCGCCGTGGCCGCCGGCATCCTGGGCTGCGGCTCGGTGATCCTGGGCGCCTCGGAGACGGCGGGCCGCATGTTCCTGGAGATCGAGCAGGCCGCCGCCAGCCAGGGCGGCGACATCCAGGCCGCCGCCCGCGCGGTGGTGGCCGAGCGGCGCGCGCGCCGCGCGCCGATCCCGGGCTATGGCCATCCCGAGCACAAGACCCTCGACCCGCGGGTGACCCGCCTGTTCGAGGTCGCGCGCGCTGCCGGCGCCAGCCAGAAGTACGTGGGGATCGCCCAGGCCGTCGAGGCCGTGATCCCCGAGGTGGTGGGCAAGGAGCTCAAGCTCAATGTCTCGGCGGCCATCCCCGCGGTGCTCCTGGACGTGGGCTTCCCGGTCAATGCGCTCAAGGGCGTGCCGATGCTGGCCCGCGTGGCCGGCCTGATCGGCCACATGACCGAGGAGTACGAGGACCCGATCGGCTTCGCCCTGTCGTACCAGGCGGTGCGCGAGTACGAGTACACCGGCGGGCTGCCCGCCGGGGAGCGTGGGGGCCAGGCATGACGGCCCCGCGCCCCCTGCAGGACGTGCGCGTCGTCGAGCACGGCACCTTCATCACCGGCCCGGCCGCGGGCATGATGCTCGCGGACCTGGGCGCCGACGTCGCCAAGGTCGAACTCCCCGGCTCGGGCGACCCGTTCCGCGCCTTCAAGGGCGGCCTCTACAGCCCGCACTTCCAGACCTACAACCGCAACAAGCGCAGCGTGGCGCTGGACACGCGCCTGCCGGCGGACCTGGAGGCTTTCGACGCCCTGATCCGCGACGCCGACGTCTACATCCAGAACTTCCGCCCCGGCTTCGCCGAGAAGATCGGCGCCGGCGAGGAGCGCCTGCGCAAGATCAACCCGAAGCTGATCTACTGCGCCATCAGCGGCTTCGGCCCCGACGGCCCCTACGTCGAGCGCCCGAGCTACGACTCGGTGGCCCAGGCCTACGGCGGCCTGCTGCGCCTGCTCGTGAACCCGAAGGACCCGCGCGTGGTGGGCCCCGCGATCGCCGACGCCATGACCGGCATCTTCGCCGCGCAGGGCATCCTGGGCGCGCTGCACGAGCGCCATGCGACGGGGCAGGGCCGGCGCGTGGAGATCTCGATGTTCGAGGCCATGGCCTACTTCAACATCGACGCCTTCCAGCACCTGTTCTCCGCGCAGGAGGTGATGGACGCCTTCAGCCGCGCCCGCGTCTCGCAGTCCTACGTGCTGGAGTGCGCGGACGGCAAGTGGATCGCGCTGCACATGTCCTCGCCCGAGAAGTTCTGGCAGGGCCTGGCCAAGGCGATGGAGCGGCCCGACATCTTCGAGGACGAGCGCTTCGCCAGCCGCGTCGCGCGCATCGGCAACCAGGACGCGCTGATCCCGGTGCTGGCCGGCATCTTCAAGAAGCATGACCGCGCCGAGTGGTGCCGCCGCCTGGTGGCCGAGGACGTGCCGCATGCGCCGATGTACGCCACCGACGAGGTCCCCGACGACCCGCAGGCCAGGCACCTGCAGCTGTTCGTGGAGGCCCGCCACCCGGTGATGGGCGAATTCCGCACCGTGCGCCCGCCGGTGACCTACGACGGCGTGCGCGACCTCGAGGTCGTGCCCCCGCCCGTGCTGGGTGAGCACACCGAGGAACTGCGCCACGGCTGGTCGCCGCGCCGCAAGGAGTCTGCATGAGCGCCCCGATGAACGCCCGCCGTGACTGGCTCCTGAAATCTGCGGCGCTCGCCGCCGGGCTCGCCCCGCTGGGCGTGCCGCTGCTGGCGCGCGCGCAGGCCGCCGGCGACTTCCCCTCGCGCCCGCTGCGCATGGTGGTCCCCTTCGGCGCCGGCACCACCACCGACATCGTGGGCCGCGCCATCGCCGAGGGCCTGGCCCGGCCCCTGGGCCAGCAGGTCGTGGTGGAGAACCGCGCCGGCGCCGGCGGCTCCATCGGCTCCGACGCCATCGCCAAGGGCCCGGCCGACGGCTATGGCCTGGTCATGGGCACGGTGGGCACCCACGCGATCAACGCCACCCTGTTCCGCAAGCTGCCCTACGACCCGCTGCGCGACTTCGCGCCGCTGGCCTTCGCCGGCTACACCCCGACGCTGCTGGTGGTGGCCGCGAATTCCCCGATCCGCACGCTCAAGGACCTGGCCGACAAGGCCCGCGCCGGCGGCGTGACCTTCGCCTCCGCCGGCAACGGCACCTCCGGCCACCTGGCCGGCGAGCTGCTCAAGGTGCGCCTGGGTGGCGACATGGTGCACGTGCCGTACAAGGAGGGCGGCCAGGCCCTCACGGACGTGATGGGCGGGCAGGCCGGCTTCATGTTCTATCACCCGGCCGCGGTGCTGCCCCACATCCGCTCGGGCAAGCTGCGCGCGCTGGGCGTGTCCAGCGCGCGGCGCAGCGCCGCCGCGCCCGACGTCCCCACCATCAGCGAGCAGGGCTACGGCGATTTCGACCTGGTCGCCTGGTTCATGCTGTACGCGCATGCCGCCACGCCCGCGCCGGCGCTGGCCAGGCTGCGCGAGGCCTGCGCCCAGGTGCTGGCGCAGCCCGAGATGGTCGCCAAGCTCGGGGCCCAGGGCCTGGAGCTGCGCGCCATGAAGCCGGACGAACTCGTCGCCTTCAACCGCGCCGAGATCGCCAAATGGGCCGAGCTGGTGCGCCGCTCCGGCGCCCAGGTGGATTGACCTTCAACACGCAGGAGGACTTCATGCGTTCCAGTCTGAACAAGCGCGATTTCCTGAAGGCGGCCGGCGCCACGGCCGCCGCCGCCGTGGCGCCCGGCCTGGCCCGGGCCCAGGCGGGGTTCCCGAACCGGCCGATCAAGGTCATCGTGCCCTACGCCGCCGGCGGCACCACCGACATCGTCGGTCGCCGCATGGCGCAGCGCATGTCCGAGCTCCTGGGCCAGCCGGTGGTGGTGGAGAACCGCACCGGCGCCAACACCGCCATCGGCGCCGAGGCGGTGGCCAAGTCCGCGCCCGACGGGCACACGCTGCTGTTCACGAACGACGCCACCTTCGTCGCCAACCCGGTGCTGTACCCGCAGCTGTCGTACAACGTGCAGCGCGATTTCGTGCCGGTGGCGCCCGTCACCTACGTGGCCCTGGCCCTGGCCGTGGCCGGCAACACGCCGGCGAACGACATGAAGGAGCTGATCGCCTACATGCGAAGCCGCAAGGACCTGAGCTACGGCTCCTTCGGCGCCGGCAGCCAGCCCCACCTGATGGGGGAGATGCTGAAGAAGCTCACCGGCGCGGACCTGGTGCACGTGCCGTACCGCGGCGCCGCGCCTGCCATCACCGACGTGATGTCCGGCCAGATCCTCCTGACCTTCCCCGCCTTCCCCACCATCCAGGGCCACCTGGGCAGCGGCAAGATCAAGCTGCTGGCCGTCAGCGGCGACAAGCGCGTGCCGGCGGCGCCCCAGGTGCCGACGCTCACCGAGGCCGGCCTCAAGGAGATGGACATGGGCGCCTGGTACGCCTTCCTCGCGCCGGCCGGCACGCCGCGCGACGTGGTCGCGAAACTGAATGCGACCGTCAACACCATCCTCGCGGACAAGGAGTTCGTCGAGAAGAACATGACCAGCCAGGGCATGGCGCCCATGGTCATGAGCCCCGAGCAGATGGCGGCGCTGATCCGGTCCGAGACCGCCAGCACCGCCGACTATGTGAAGAAGTCGGGCGCGCGGGTGGAGTGATCCATCGGCCGACCCGGACCCCAGAGCGACCCTGCGAAAACAACCACCGAAGGAGACAACCATGCAAGCATCCCGTCGAAGCGTCCTCACCGCGGCAGCTGCCGCAGCGGCCGCGACCGTCCTGCCCGCCGCCGCGCAGCAGGCGCCGATCCGCATCGGCAGCACCCTGGCGCTGACCGGCCCCCTGTCGCAGACCGCGCTGACGCACAAGCTGGTGGGCGACATCTACATCGAGCAGCTCAACGCCCGCGGCGGCCTGCTCGGTCGCCGGGTGGAGTGGATCGTCAAGGACGACCAGTCCAAGCCGGACCTGGCCCGCACGCTCTACGAGCAGCTGGTCACCTCCGACAAGGTGGACCTGCTCATGGGCCCCTATGCCACCGGCGCCATCCTCTCGGCGATGGGCGTGGCGCAGCGCTACGGCAAGGTTCTGGTGCACCACACCTTCGGCATCCCGTCGCTGGCCAAGTACGACATGCAGTTCCCCGCCTGGTCGCTCGGCGCCAACCCGCAGGAGACGGTGCCCAACACGCTGTTCGACGCGCTGGCCGCCTCGCCGAAGCCGCCCAAGACGATCGCCATCGTGACCAGCAAGTTCCCCTCGATCCACTTCATGTCCCTGGGCGGGCGCGAGGTGGCGAAGAAGCGCGGGCTGCAGGAGGTGCTGTTCCTCGAGTGGGAATTCGGCAACCGCGACTTCGGCCCGATCGCTGCGCGTGTCAAGGATGCCAAGCCCGACCTGGTCTGGATGGGCGACATCGGTCTCGAGGGCAACATGCTGCTCGACGCGATGAAGAAGATCGACTACACGCCGCCGCTGCACTTCCACCTGTACCCGGCGCCCGGCCCGATGTCCAAGGCCGCCGACGGCAACAACGCCCTGGCGGTGACCATCTTCGAGGAGCACGCGCCCTTCACCAGCAACCCGGTGGCGGCCGCCTTCGTGAAGGTGTTCAACGAGCGCGCCACCAAGGCGGGCCTGCCCGAGACCAGCGTGGAGGTGCAGGCCGCGGCGTCCTATTCCGCCTGGCAGATCCTGGAAGCCGGCGTGCGCGGCGCGGGCAACCTGGACGACAAGGCCATCGCCGCCTGGCTGAAGGCCAACCAGGTCGACTCCATCCACGGCCGCCTGCGCTTCAACGGCCCGGGCAACTACGGTGACGACCTGATGAAGATCAAGCAGGTGCAGAACGGCAAGTGGAACGTGGTCTGGCCGCGCGCCTCCGCCGCCCCGGGCGCCACCCTGCAGGTCCGCTGAAGCAAGAGGAGCCCCTGGCATGACCTTGCCCAGCCTGAACCTGCTGCTGCAGTCCATCCTGTCCGGCATCTTCATCGGCAGCCTGTACGGGCTGATCGGCCTGGGCCTGGGCCTGACCTGGGGCCTGCTGCGACAGATCAACCTGTCCCACTTCGGCCTGGTGTTCCTGGCCGCCTACCTCGGCTACCACCTGGCCACGGTGTGGCAGATCGACCCCCTGGTGGGCCTGGTGGTGCTGCCGCCGCTGTTCTTCCTGATCGGCGCCGGCATGCAGTGGGTGCTCTCGCGCTTCGCGATCACCCCGTTCAACTCGCTGCTGGTGACCTTCGGCGTCACCGTGGTGCTCGAGAGCGTGATCCAGGGCATCTGGACGGCGGACTTCCGCAAGCTCGAGTCGCACTACGCGGACATGAAGTTCACCGTCGGCTCGCTCTACGTGCCGGTGCCCGAGCTGATCACCCTGGTGCTGGCCGTGGCGATCTCCGTCGGCATCTGGGCGGCGATGCGCTTCACCGACCTGGGCAAGGCGCTGCGCGCCATGGCCGAGGACGGCGCCATCGCCCGCGCCTACGGCATCAACGAGAAGCGCCTGTCCCTCGTGCTGGCCGGCGTCTGCGCCGCGCTGGCGGCGGCGGCGGGGGTCTGCCTCGCGCTGACCTTCACGCTCACGCCCTCGCAGATCTTCGCCTGGGTCGGCGTGGTCTTCGCGGCGGTGATGATCGGCGGGCTGGGCAGCCCCCTGGGCCCGCTGCTGGCGGGCATCCTGATCGGGGTGAGCGAGGCGGTCACCATGGCCGTCACCTCGCCCTCGTGGGCCCCCATCGTCTCCTTCTCCCTGCTGATCGCGCTGCTGCTGCTGCGCCCCGGCCGCCTGCGCTGAGCGCGGCGCCATTCCCCACGACGAGACACACGCATGAACCGAACGGTCGTCGCCCTCCTCGCCGCCGGTGCGGCCCTGGCCAGCGTCCCCTGGCTGGGCCTGCCGCCTTTCTACGAGTCCCTCCTGTACCTGGTGTGCCACTGGATCATCCTGGCGGTGTCCTGGAACATCCTGTCCGGGTACTCGGGGTATTTCTCCTTCGGCCACGGCGCCTTCTTCGGCGTCGGCATGTACTGCGCGGCGGTGTTCGCCGGCAAGCTCGGGTGGCCCTTCCTGGCCTCGCTGCCGATGGCGGCCCTGGTCTCCGCCGGGCTGGGCGTGGCCCTGGGCGCGGTGGTGTTCCGGGTCAAGTCGGTGCGCGGCGAACTGTTCGCGCTGCTCACGCTGGCCATCACCTTCGTCATCGCGACCATCGTCATCAACACGCCCATCGACGGCGGACCCGGCGTCTACCTGAACGCGGTCGAGATTCCCAAGCTCGGGCCCAGCCAGGCCTCCTCCATCTACCTGATGGCGGTGGCGGTGGCCACGGTCACCGTGCTGGCCGGCTGGAAGGTGCAGCGCTCCAAGCTCGGCACCGGCCTGTTCGCGATCCACGACGACGAGGACGTGGCCGAGGTCATGGGCGTGCCCACCTTCCGCTACAAGCTGATGGCCCTGGCCCTGTCCTGTGCGCTGGCCGGCCTGGCCGGCGCCATCCACGCGCTGTTCGTGCAGTACGTGACGGTGGGCGAGACCTTCAACATCACCGTGCCGCTGACCGTGGTCCTCATGAGCATCCTGGGCGGCAGCCGGCACTGGGCCGGCCCGGCGCTGGGGGCGGTGTTCATCACCGGCCTGCTGTACTACTTCACCGCCGGCAACAGCCCGCTGCTCGGGAAGGCCGCCGTCGGCGTGGTGCTGGTGGTGGTGATCCTGTTCATGCCCGAAGGCTTCATGGGCTGGATCCAGAAGCGCTGGCCGGCGCGGCGCGCGGGCGCCCCGGCGGGCGCACGCACCGACGACGCGCAGATCCCCAACACCGTCGCCCCCGGCGAGGTGCTGCTGC
The DNA here is from genome assembly GCF_042675325.1 of Ramlibacter sp. GCM10027632. NCBI lineage: Bacteria > Pseudomonadati > Pseudomonadota > Betaproteobacteria > Burkholderiales > Comamonadaceae > Ramlibacter > Ramlibacter sp. GCM10027632. The sequence goes on from NZ_JBHTGW010000008.1 coordinate 197,357, forward strand.
GTGCGCGCGGCCTCGGCAAGCATTTCCGCGGCGTGCGCGCGCTGGACGGCGTGGACCTGGATGTGCGCCGCGGCGAGATCCTCGGCCTGCTGGGGCCCAACGGCTCGGGCAAGTCGACCTTCATCAACGTGGTCAGCGGCCACTTTCCGCCCACCATGGGCGAGGTGGAGTTCGAGGGCCGGCGCATCGAGAGCCTCACGCCGCACGAGATCGCCCATGCGGGCATCGCCCGCACCTACCAGATCCCCCGGCCCTTCCCCCACCTCACGGTGCTGGAGAACGTGGCCCTGGTCGCCCACTTCGGCAGCGCGGGCCTGACCCGCGAGCAGGCCGAGCGCGAGGCCTGGACCTGGCTGGAGTTCACCGGCCTGGCCGAGAAGGCACACAGCCTGCCCGACGACATCAACCTGCACCAGCGCAAGTTCCTCGAGCTGGCGCGCGCGCTGGCGGCGCGCCCGCGCCTGGTGCTGCTGGACGAGGTGCTCTCGGGCCTCACGCCCGGCGAGATCAACGAGGCGATCGAGCTGATTCGCAAGATCCGCGACCGCGGGTCCACCATCGTCTTCGTCGAGCACGTGATGCGCGCCGTGATGGCCCTGGCCGACCGCGTCGCCGTGTTCAACCAGGGCAAGCTGCTGGCGCTGGGCCTGCCCCAGGACGTGATGAACAACCCCGAGGTGATGAGCGCCTACCTCGGGACCGCGGCCACGCCCGCAGACACTGCCAACGACGCCCGGGAGGTCGCCCATGCTTGAAGTCGATGCCATCTCGGTGCGCTACGGCGCCGCCCCGGCGCTGTGGGACGTGAGCCTGCGCGCCGGTGACGGCGAGCTGGTCTGCGTGGTCGGCCCCAATGGCGCGGGCAAGACCACCCTGATCAACGCCATCGCCGGCCTGCACCGCGTCAGCGGCGGGCGCCTGCGGTTCCAGGGCCAGGACATCACCGACCTGCCGGGCCACCGCTTCTGCAGCGCCGGCATCGCCATCGTCCCCGAGGGCCGGCGGCTGTTCACGCAGATGACGGTGCGGGACAACCTGGAGCTGGGCAGCTACATCCCCGGCGCCAAGGCGCATCGGGCGCGCAATCTGGAGCGTGTGCTCTCGCTGTTTCCGGCGCTGGAGGCCAAGCTGCACCAGCCCTCGGGCTCGCTCTCGGGCGGTCAGCAGCAGATGGTGGCGATCGGCCGCGCGCTGATGGCGCAGCCGGCGCTGCTGCTGCTGGACGAGCCCTCGCTGGGCCTGTCGCCGCTGGTGGTGCAGGACATGTTCCGGGCGATCCGCGAGGTCAACGCACAGGGCACGGCCGTCCTGCTCGTGGAGCAGAACGTGCACATGGCGATGTCCCTGGCGCAGCGCGCCTACGTGGTGGAGGAGGGCCGCATCGTGGCCGACGGGCCGGCCAGCGAGCTGCTGGAGCGCCCCGAGATCCAGCGCGCCTACCTGGGCCTGGAGGCGCACTAGGCCGGGCCGGCGCCCCGCGGCGCGCCGTGCCCGCAGGCGCGCCTGGCTCGCTCAGGGGCGGGCCAGGCCGTTGCCGGACTTCTTCACCAGGTCGCCGGCCTTGTAGCCGGGGTCCTGGGCGAACTCGTACTGCGCGGTCTGGTTGCCGGCGAAGGTCACCCCCACCACCCACACCGTGTGGGTGCGCACCTTCTTCTCGATCTCGCGGCCCGCATAGGCGCCGGCCGCCGCGCCGCCCAGCGTGGCGATGTCGCGGCCGCTGCCGCCGCCGATCTGGCGCCCGAGCAGCGCGCCACCGATGCCGCCGGCGATCAGGCCCGCCGCGGTCGGCTCGCCTTCCTTCTCGCGTGTGGTGACCGAGGTGACGCGGCCGCAGTCGGCGCACAGGGCCTCGGCCTTGGCGGCGCCCTTGGCGCCCGTGCTGGCGCCGGCGCGGGCCTTGGCATCGGCCACCGCCTTGTCGTATTCGGTCTTGGCGTCGCGCTTGCACTGCAGGCGGCCGGCCGAACTGGCCTCGCTGTTGCAGATCTGCAGGTCCGCCTGGTAGCGGGCCGACAGCTCCTTGCTCTCGGCGGCGGTCTGCGCCCCGGCGTGGGACAGGGCGGCCGAGAGGCTGCAGGCGAGCAGGGTGAGGGTCAGGCGGGATGTCATGGCTTCTCCTTGAAAGGTCGTGCCGGCTTCTGGGTCGGCTTTCATCTCAACCGTTTTTCTACGCCGAAGGTTGACAAGGCTCAAGGCAGAAGAACTTTGTTGCTCAACCATGCAGTTGGCAACAAGGGTGGGAAATTTCCCTTCACTTGCATATTTGCACAATCATGCAAATAATAGGCCGCTGATATGAAGCCCGACCCGGAGGACCGACCGATGAAGACGCCCCTGACCCTGCGCGCCGCCGTCCTGGCCGCGGCTGCCGCCCTCTTAGCGATGGCGGTGCCCGCCCGCGCCGCGGAGCTGGCTGCCGTCGTCGTGCAGCCGGGCGCGGGCACCGCCAGTTCGGTGTTCGACGGCTCGGTCGAGGCGGTGCGCCAGACCACCATCGCGGCGCAGGTCGCCGGCGCGGTGGTGCGCCTGGAGGTCCGGGCGGGCGACCGCGTCGCCGCGGGCCAGGTGCTGCTGGAGCTGGACGCGCGCGCCGCCGAACAGGCCGCCGCCGCCAGCGACGCCCAGGTGCAGGCGGCCCGCGCCGCGCTCGATGTCGCCACCCGGGAGTTCGAGCGCCAGAGGCGCCTGCACCAGCAGCAGTACATCAGCCAGGCGGCCCTGGACCGGGCCGAGGCCGAGTTCAGGTCCACCCAGGCCCAGGTCAACGCGCAGTTGGCACAGGCCGGCGCGGCCCGTACCCAGAGCGGCTTCTACCGGGTGCGGGCGCCCTATGCCGGCGTGGTCGCCGACGTGCCGGTGACGCTGGGGGACATGGCCCTGCCGGGCCGTCCCCTGGTCACCGTCTACGACCCGGCCGCCCTGCGCGTGACGGCCGCCGTGCCCCAGAGCGTGGCGGCGCGGCTGGCCCCGGGCCTGCTGCCGCGGGTCGAGGTGCCCGGCGCGGCGCAGGCGCCGGCGGTCACGCGGGCCCAGGTGCTGCCCACGGTGGATCCCTCCACCCACACCGTGCAGGTGCGGGCCGACCTTGCCGGCGGCGCCCCGGCCGCCCCGTTGTCGCCCGGCATGTTCGCGCGCCTGTGGCTGCCGGTGCCCGCCGCCGGCGCCACCGCGACGGCCGCCGCCGCCAGCCCGCGCGTGCCGGCGCAGGCGGTGGTGCGGCGCGGCGAGCTCACCGGCCTGTACGTGCTGGACGCCCAGGGCCGGCCGGTGCTGCGCCAGGTGCGCCTGGGCCGCGCCGAGGGCGGCCAGGTCGAGGTGCTGGCCGGGCTCGCGCCGGGCGAGCGCGTCGCCACCGACCCGCAGGCCGCGGCGCGCGTGCGCTGAGGAGGGCCGATGGACAGGAACGACACCCGCATGGGCCTCTCCGGCCGCATCGCCGCCTTCTTCCAGGCGGCGCGGATCACGCCGCTGCTGGCCCTGGTGGCGCTGCTGCTCGGGGTCTTCGCGGTGGCGGTCACGCCCCGGGAGGAGGAGCCGCAGATCAACGTGACCATGGCCAACGTGCTCATTCCCTTCCCCGGCGCCGGCGTGAAGGACGTGGAGCAGATGGTGGCCGGGCCCGCCGAGCAGGTGCTGGCGCAGATCTCGGGCATCGAGCACGTGATGTCGGTCTCGCGCCCCGGCCTGGCGGTGCTGACCGTGCAGTTCAAGGTGGGCGTGCCGCGCACCGAGGCGCTGGTGCGCCTGCACGACACCCTGCGCGCCCATGCCGACTGGCTGCCGCGCGGCCTGGGCGTGGGCGAGCCCCTGGTCAAGCCCAAGGGCATCGACGACGTGCCCATCGTTGCCCTGACCCTGCATGCGGCCAACGCCACCCCCTTCGACCTGGAGCGGGTCGCCCACGCGGTGGAAGCCGAGATCAAGCGCGTGCCCGGCACGCGCGAGGTCACCACCCTCGGCGGCCCGGGCCGCGCGGTGCTCGTGGAGATCGACCCGGCACGCATGGCCGGCGCCGGCGTCACCGTGGCCGACCTGCGCGGCGCGCTGCAGTCCGCCAACCAGGGGCTGCCGGTGGGCGAGCTGGTCGCGGGCAACCGCGCCGTCGCGGTGGAAGCCGGCCCCTTCCTGGCCAGCGCCGCGGAAGTCGCCGACCTGGTGGTCGCCGCGCGTGGCGGCAAGCCGGTCTTCCTGCGCGAGGTGGCCTCGGTGCGCGACGGCGCGCCGCCGGCCGCACGCTACGCCTGGCACGGCACCGCGGCGCGCGACGGCCGCCCGGCCACCGAGTCGCCGGCGGTGACGATCGCCGTGACGAAGAAGCCCGGGGAGAACGCCATCGACGTGGCCGACGCGGTGATGCGCCGCGTGGACCTCCTGCGCAACACCGTCATCCCGGCCGAGGTGCAGGTGGCCCAGGTCCGCAACTATGGCGCCACCGCCGACGACAAGGCGCAAAAGCTGATCCAGAAGCTCATGTTCGCCACCGCCTCGGTGGTGGCCCTGGTCTTCATCGCCCTGGGGCGGCGCGAGGCGGCCATCGTCGGCACGGCGGTGGTGCTGACGCTCACCGTGACCCTGTTCGCCTCCTGGGCCTGGGGCTTCACCCTGAACCGGGTGTCGCTGTTCGCGCTGATCTTCTCCATCGGCATCCTCGTGGACGACGCCATCGTGGTGGTGGAGAACATCCACCGGCACCAGCAGCTGCACCCGGGCCGCCCGCTCACCGCGATCATCCCTGCGGCGGTGGACGAGGTCGGCGGCCCCACCATCCTGGCGACGCTGACCGTGATCGCGGCGCTGCTGCCGATGGCCTTCGTCTCGGGGCTGATGGGGCCGTACATGAGCCCGATCCCGATCAACGCCAGCCTCGGCATGCTGCTGTCGCTGGCCATCGCCTTCGTCGTCACGCCCTGGCTGGCGCGCCTGTGGATGAAGGCGGTGCCGGCCGGGGAGGGCCGTGCCGGCGGGGCGGCGGCGGGCCATGGCGGACCTGGCCATGACGGCGCACACGGCGCACACGGCGGCCTGGCTGCGCGCCTCGCCCCGCTGGCCGGGCGCGTCTTCCGCCCGCTGCTGGACCCGCGCACCGGCGCACGCAGCCGCCGCCTGCTGGGGCTGGGCGTGGCCGGGCTGATCGCGCTCTCGCTGCTGCTGCCGGCCACCGGCCTGGTGCTGCTGAAGATGCTGCCCTTCGACAACAAGTCGGAGTTCCAGGTGGTGGTGGACCTGCCCGCCGGCACCCCGCTGGAGCAGACCGCCGCCGTGCTCCAGGCGCTGGGCCGCCACCTGGCCACGGTGCCCGAGGTCACCGATTACCAGGCCTACGCCGGCACCGCCGCGCCGATCAACTTCAACGGCCTGGTGCGCCAGTACTACCTGCGCGCCGGCAGCGAGCAGGGCGAGCTGCAGGTGAACCTGGTGGACAAGGCGGACCGCAAGGCCCAGAGCCATGCCATCGCCACCCGCGTGCGCCCGCAGCTGCAGGCCATCGGCCGGCGCTTCGGCGCCAACGTGAAGGTGGTGGAGGTGCCGCCCGGCCCGCCGGTCCTCGCGCCCCTGGTGGCCGAGGTCTACGGCCCCGAGGCCGAGGGCCGCCGCGCGGTGGCGCGCGCAGTGCGCGCCGTGTTCGAGCGTCACGAGGGCGTGGTCGACGTGGACGACAGCAGCATCGCCGACGCCCCGCGCACCCTGCTGCTGGTGGACCGCCGCAAGGCCGCCAGCCTGGGCGTGAGCCAGGCCGACATCGTGGCCACGCTGCGCGCCGGCCTGGCGGGCGAGGCCGCGGCCTGGCTGCACGACCAGTCGAAGTACCCGGCGCCGGCACTGCTGCAGCTGCCCGCCGAGCGCCATGGCGACCTCGACGCGCTGCTGGCCCTGGCCGTGCGCGGCGCCAGCGGCCGGCTGGTGCCGGTGCGCGAGCTGGTCACGGTGACCGACACGCTGCGCGAGCAGCCCGTCTTCCACAAGGACCTGCTGCCGGTCAACTACGTGGTGGGCGACATGGCCGGCCGCCTGGACAGTCCCCTGTACGGCATGTTCGCCATGCGGCCGCAGCTGCTCGCCCTGCCCACGCCCGGCGGCGGCACGCTGCAGGAGGCCTTCATCCGCCAGCCCGAGGACACCCTGCGCGACTACGCGATCAAGTGGGACGGCGAGTGGCAGGTGACCTACGAGACCTTCCGCGACATGGGCGCGGCCTACGCGGTGGGCCTGGTGCTGATCTACCTGCTGGTGGTGGCGCAGTTCGGCAGCTATCTCACGCCGCTGGTGATCATGGCGCCGATCCCGCTGACGATCATCGGCGTCATGCCGGGCCACGCCCTGCTCGGGGCGCAGTTCACCGCCACCAGCATGATCGGCATGATCGCGCTGGCCGGCATCATCGTGCGCAACTCCATCCTGCTGGTGGACTTCATCAACCTGCAGGTGCGCGCCGGCGTGCCGCTGGAGGCAGCCATCGTGCAGTCGGCCGTCACCCGCGCGCAGCCCATCGTCCTCACCGGCCTGGCCGCCATGCTCGGCGCCTTCTTCATCCTGGACGACCCGATCTTCAACGGCCTGGCGATCTCGCTGATCTTCGGCATCCTGGTGTCGACGGTGCTGACGCTGGTGGTGATCCCGATCCTGTACTACATGGCCTGGCGCCACCGCCTGGATGCCATCACCGGCGCGCCCGCGCCGTGAGGCCTCAGACCGGGAAGAGGTGCAGCAGGGCGACGGTCATGACGACGTAGCGCAGGAACTTGCCCACCAGCATGTACCCGACGCAGGGCCAGAAGGGCATGCGCAGCCAGCCGGCCACGGCGCACAGCGGGTCGCCCACCGCGGGCAGCCAGGAGAGCAGGCAGGCCTTGGGGCCGAGGCGCTCGAGCCAGTCGAGCGCGCGCACGTGCACCTTGGAGTGCTTCCACTTGTCCAGGACCTGGTGGGCCTCGTAGCCCATCCACCAGTCCAGCATGCCGCCCAGGGTGTTGCCGGCGGTGGCCACCAGGATGGCTGGCCAGAACAGGTCCGGGTTCAGCCTGAGGAGCCCGAACAGCACCGGCTCGGACCCCATGGGCAGCAGGGTCGCCGAGACGAAGGCGACGACGAACAGCGTGCCCAGGCTGAACTCCGGCAGGGCGAGCAGCGCGAGCAGGGATTGGAACCACGCATCCATCGCGCACGAGTATAGGGATCCGGCCGCCGCACCCCCCGGCCCGGACCCACTACAATCGTGCCTCATTTTTCAGCAACGACGCTCCCCGCCTCCCCCATGAACATCGGCCCGCATGTCCTGGCGAACAACCTGTTCGCGGCGCCGATGGCCGGCGTGACCGACCGGCCCTTCCGGCAGTTGTGCCGCCAGTTCGGGGCGGGGTACGCGGTGAGCGAGATGGTCACCTCGCGCAAGGACCTGTGGAACAGCCTCAAGACCTCGCGCCGCGCCGACCACACCGGCGAGCCGGGCCCGATCGCGGTGCAGATCGCCGGGACCGACGCGCCGATGATGGCCGAGGCCGCTGCCTACAACGTGCAGCGCGGCGCGCAGATCATCGACATCAACATGGGTTGCCCCGCCAAGAAGGTGTGCAACAAGTGGGCCGGCTCGGCGCTGATGCAGGACGAGGCCCTGGCCGTGTCCATCGCCCGCGCCGTGGTGCAGGCCTGCGAGCCGCATGGCGTGCCCGTCACGCTCAAGATGCGTACCGGCTGGTGCGACGCGCAGCGCAACGCCGTCACCCTGGCGCGCGCCTTCGAGGCCGAGGGCGTGCAGATGCTCACGGTGCACGGGCGCACGCGCGAGCAGGGCTACAAGGGGCAGGCCGAGTACGACACCATCGCCGCGGTGAAGGCCGCGGTGAAGGTGCCGGTGGTGGCCAATGGGGACATCGACTCGCCCGAGAAGGCGCGCGAGGTGCTGGCCCGCACCGGGGCCGACGCCCTCATGATCGGCCGCGCCGCCCAGGGCCGCCCGTGGATCTTCCGCGAGGTCGGCCACTTCCTGGCCACCGGCACCCACCTCGCCCCGCCCCTGGTGGCCGAGGTGCGGCGCCTGCTGCTGGCGCACCTGCAAGACCACTACGCGCTGTACGGCGAATTCACCGGCGTGCGCAGCGCGCGCAAGCACATCGGCTGGTACGTGCGCGGCCTGCCGGGCGGCGAGGCGTTCCGCGAGCGGATGCTCGTGCTGGAAGACAGCCAGGCGCAGTGGCAGGCCGTGGCGGACTACTTCGACGAACTCGGTGCGTCGACCGACCGCCTGCCTGCCGTCAACACACAACGACAAGCCCACACCAGCGTGGAGGACGCGTGAGCAAGAAACACATCGAGGAATGCGTGAGGACCAGCCTGGAGGGCTACTTCCGCGACCTGCGTGGAACCGAACCCGACGGCATGTACGAGATGCTGGTCAAGGTGGTGGAAAAACCCCTGCTGGAGGTGGTCATGGCCAAGGCCGACCAGAACCAGTCGCGCGCGGCCGACTGGCTGGGCCTCAATCGCAACACCCTTCGCAAGAAACTCGTGGAGCACAAGCTCCTGAAATAAAGAATGAACGCACTCATCTCCGTTTCCGACAAGACCGGCATCGTCGACCTCGCGCGCGCCCTGCACGCGCTGGGCGTGGGCCTGATTTCCACCGGCGGCACCGCCAAGCTGCTGCAGGACGAGGGCCTGCCCGTGAAGGAGGTGGCCCAGGTCACCGGCTTCCCCGAGATGCTGGACGGCCGCGTCAAGACCCTGCACCCCAAGGTGCATGGCGGCCTGCTGGCCCGCCGTGACGTGCCCGAGCACATGGCCGCCCTGGCCGCCCACGGCATCGACACCATCGACCTGCTGGTGGTGAACCTGTACCCCTTCGAGGCCACCGTGGCCAAGGCCGGCTGCACGCTGGAAGACGCGATCGAGAACATCGACATCGGCGGCCCGGCCATGGTGCGCAGCGCCGCCAAGAACTGGAAGGACGTGGCGGTGCTGACCGACGCCTCGCAGTACGCCGGCGTGGTGGAAGAACTCAAGGCCAACGGCGGCAAGCTGTCCGACAAGACCCGCTTCGCGCTGTCGGTCGCTGCCTTCAACCGCATCTCCAACTACGACGCCGCGATCAGCGACTACCTCTCCAGCCTGCTGGACGACGGCACCCGCTCGATGTTCCCGGCCCAGAGCAACGGCCGCTTCGTCAAGCTGCAGGACCTGCGTTACGGCGAGAACCCGCACCAGCAGGCCGCCTACTACCGCGACCTGTACCCGGCCCCCGGCTCGCTGGTGACCGGCGTGCAGCTGCAAGGCAAGGAGCTTTCGTACAACAACATCGCCGACGCCGATGCCGCCTGGGAATGCGTCAAGAGCTTCGACGCGCCGGCCTGCGTCATCGTCAAGCACGCCAACCCCTGCGGCGTGGCCGTGGGCGCCAATGCCTTCGAGGCCTACGACAAGGCCTTCAAGACCGACCCCACTTCCGCCTTCGGCGGCATCATCGCCTTCAACCGCCCGCTCGATGGCCAGGCCGCCCAGGCCGTGAGCAAGCAGTTCGTCGAGGTGCTGATCGCCACCGACTTCACGCCCGAGGCCCTGGAGGTGTTCAAGTCCAAGGTAAATGTGCGCCTGATGAAGATCGCGCTGCCCCCGGGCGGCGCCACGCCCTGGGACAAGGGCCAGAACTTCATGGACGTCAAGCGCATCGGCTCGGGCCTGCTGATGCAGACCGCCGACAACCACGAGCTGCAGCTGTCCGACCTGAAGGTCGTGACCAAGAAGCAGCCCACCCCCGAGCAGCTGCAGGACCTGCTGTTCGCGTGGAAGGTGGCCAAGTACGTGAAGTCCAACGCCATCGTCTTCTGCAAGGGCGGCATGACCATGGGCGTGGGCGCCGGCCAGATGTCGCGCCTGGACTCGGCCCGCATCGCCAGCATCAAGGCCCAGCACGCCAACCTCACGCTCGAGGGCACGGCCGTGGCCAGCGACGCCTTCTTCCCGTTCCGCGACGGCCTCGACGTGGTGGTGGACGCGGGCGCGACCTGCGTCATCCAGCCGGGTGGCAGCATGCGTGACCAGGAGGTCATCGACGCCGCTGACGAGCGCGGCGTGGTGATGGTGTTCTCGGGCGTGCGTCACTTCCGCCACTGAGCACGTGCACGCCGTACCAGCGGGCCTGAAGGCCTCGCTGGTCCGCCAGGCCCCGGCGCATGCCGGGGCCTTTTTCATGGGCGCGCCGACTCTCCGGCCCCCAGCGCAGCCAGCACCCGCCCCATGCCCGCCGGCCACGGGTGCAGGGCCTCGTCCTGCCAGAACAGGCAGACCTCGTAATGCGGCAGGCCCTCGGTGACCCGCACCGGGACCAGCCCCTGGCGATGGGGCGCGGGGACTAGGCCGGGGTGCGAGACCACCCCCAGCAGGTCGCTGGCGCTCACGATCTTCAGCAGCATCGCGTAGTCCGCGCACTGCACCGCGATGCGCGGGGGGCGCCAGCGTCGCACGCGGAAGGCCTCCTCCACCACGTTGCCCGGCGTGCCCGCCGAGCCGGCCACCGCCCACTCGGCGCGGGCGATCGCGCGCAGCGTGGTGGCCCGCGCCAGCGGGTTGCCCTCGCGGGCGTAGATGGTCGGGTGGCTGGTGTACATCACCTGGTGCCGCAGCCGCGGGTCCTGGAGGCCGCGCGGCCGCGGCGCGATCACCAGGTCGAGCTCGCCGCGCAGCAGCTGGGCCAGCATCCCGGGCGCAGGGCCGGTCGAGATGCTCAGGAGGGGCCGCGGCCGGGCCGCGTGCACGGCCTCGACCATGGTCGGCCCATAGACCAGGCCCGCAGCCGGCGCCAGCCCGACCCGAAGCACCTGGCGCCGGCGCCCGGCATCGCCTCGCTGCGCGGCGTGCACCGCCTCGACGGCCTGCGCCCGGGCTTCGTCCATCGGCACCGCGGCGCGCGCGAGTGACAGCGCCCGCACCGTCGGCCGGGCCTGCCGGCCACTGCGCACGAACAGCGGCTCGCCCACCTGGCGCGCCAGCGACGCCATCGCCTGCGACACAGCCGGCTGGGAGATGCCCGCCTGCCGCGCGGCCGCGGTGAAGCTGCCGGTGTCGACGACCAGGCGCAGGAGACTCAGTTGTCCCAAATTCATAAGTCTGGATTATGAGTTGGCGGTCGGCCGCCTTGTGGCCGCGGCGCGGTGCGCGAACAATCGCCGGATTCGCCACTACCGCTGCCCGCCCGCCCATGACCCTCCGCCGCCGTCACCTCCTTGGCGCTGCCTCGCTGCTGGCCGTGCCTGCCTCGACCTGGGCCCAGGACTACCCCTCGCGCCCCGTGCGCCTGCTGGTCGGGTTCGCACCGGGCGGCCCCACCGACCTCCTGGCGCGCGTCGTCGCCGTTGCCCTGGGCAAGGCCCTGGGCCAGAGCGTGGTGGTGGACAACCGCGCCGGGGCGGCCGGCGCCCTGGCGGCGCAGGCCACCGCCAAGGCCGACGCCGACGGCTACACCCTCCTGTTCGCGGGAGACGGCCAGCTGACCCTGCTGCCCCAGCTGCTGCCCGCCGCCGGCTACTCGACGCAGCGTGACCTCGCCGTCGTCCGCACCGTGGCGGGCCAGAGCAACGTGCTGCTGGCGCAGCGCTCGGCCGGCATCACCGACATGCCCTCGCTGCTGCGGGCGGTGCGCGCCCGCCCCGGCAAGGTGAGCTACGGCTCCGCCGGCAACGGCACGCCCTCGCACCTGGTGGGCGCCCTGTTCGAGACCGCCACCGGGACCGAGCTCCTGCACGTCCCGTACCGCGGCGCCGGCCCGGCGATGGGCGACTTCATCGGCGGCCGGCTGGACCTGATGTTCGTCGGCATGCCGGTGGCCTCTCAGCACGCGCAGGACCCGAAGTTCGTGCCGCTGGCCGTCACCGGCCGGCGCCGCTCGCCACGCCTGCCGCAGGTGCCGACGTTCGCGGAGCTGGGCATCGCCGGCCTGGGCGACGAGACCGACGTGTGGTGGGCGCTGGCCGCGCCCGCCGCGACCCCGGCCAGCGTGCGTGCCCGGCTCGACGCCGCACTGCGCGCCGCCATGGAGGACCCGCAGGTGCGCCAGGCCTTCGAGACGCAGGGCGTGGAACTGGTCGATCGCGATGCCGCCGCGACGCAGGCGCGCATCCGCGCCGACGAGGCGCGCTGGGCCGGCCTGCTCAAGGCCGGCAAGGTCCGTCCCGAGTGAGGGCCGGCCGCATGCGCGCCCCCAACTTCCTGGTCTTCCTCACCGACCAGCACCGTGCGGACCACCTCGGCTGCTACGGCAACCGCATCGTGCGCACGCCGCGCATCGACGCCCTGGCCGCGGCCGGCTCGCGCTTCGACCGCACCTACGTCGCCAACCCGGTGTGCATGCCCAATCGCGCGGCCATCCTCACCGGGCGCATGCCCTCGGTGAACGGGGCGCGCGGCAACGGCACGCCACTGCCGCTGGACGCGGTGACCTTCGCCGACGTGCTCTCGGAGTTCGGCTACCGCACCGCGCTGGTCGGCAAGGCCCACTTCCAGAACATGGAGGATGTCCCGCCGGCGCTGCCGCCCGCGCCGCCGTCGCAGTTGCGCGTGTCGGCGCGGCACCCCGAGGCCCGGCGCATCGACCTGGCCGACCCGGCTTACCGCCAGGAGCTGCGTTCGAGCTGGGATGACCCCGCGCACCGCCTGCGCCTGCCGTATTACGGGTTCCAGGACGTGGTCCTGTGCAACCACCATGCCGACGAGTGCTTCGGCGACTACCTGCGCTGGCTCGCCGCGGAGCACCCCGGGGTGGCGGGCCGCATCGGCCGCGCGCACGGCCGGCCCGACCCGCGCTTCGTCGCGCCGCAGGCCTGGCACACGCGCCTCGACGAATTCCAGTACCCCACGCACTACGTCGCCGAGCAGGCCATGGGCTGGCTGCAGCGGCACGCGCGCGACAGCGCCGACCAGCCCTTCGCGATGGTGTGCTCCTTCCCCGACCCGCACCATCCCTGGACACCGCCCGGGCGTTACTGGGACATGTACGACCCCGACACGATCGAGGTGCCCGGGACCGCGGTTTCGCCTGCGGCGTCGGCGCGGCATGTCGAGTGGCTGCGGCAGGAGCGCGCGAGCGGGCGGGCCCGGCTGGACTCGCCGCGCATGTTCGCGGCGAACGAGCGCGAGATCCGCGAGATCATCGCCCTGACCTACGGGATGATCACCAACATCGACGACCGCATCGGCCGGGTCCTCGACACGCTGCGCGATCTCGGCCTGGACCGGGACACGGTGGTGGTCTTCACCTCGGACCACGGCGACCTGATGGGGGACCACGGCATCATGCTCAAGGGGCCGCTCCACTACCAGGGGCTGGTGCGCGTCCCGTTCATCTGGAAGGAGCCGCAGGGCGGGGCGCCCGAGGTCCGTGCCGACCTCGCCAGCAGCATGGACCTGGGCCCGACGATCCTGCGCCGCGCGGGCATCGCGCCGCCCAATGGCGTGCAGGGTGTGGCGCTGTTCGACGAAGCGGGCAAGGCGCTGGCGTCGGGCCGCAGCGGGGTGTTGATCGAGGAGGCGCAGCAGCGCGCCTACGTGGGCTTCGAGACGCCGGTGCAGGTGCGCACACTGGTCACGCAGCGCCACCGCCTGAGCCTGTACCACGAGGGGGACTGGGGCGAGCTTTACGACCTCGTCGACGACCCGCTGGAGCAGCACAACCTCTGGGATGCGCCCGAGGCGCGCGCGCTGCGCCAGTCGCTGGTGGAGGAGCTGGCACGCACCCTGGTGCACCACGCCGACCGCTGCCCGCGCCCCACCAGCCTGGCCTGAGCGGCGCGGCGCTCCTTCCGCGCGCGGGTCCTGGGTCCTGCTGGCGCCGGCGCAGGACCGGCAGATCGCCTGGCTGAACCGGGAATGAAAAAGCCCGCGGCAAGCGGGCTCGTTCATCGGGGGCGCCGGTTCGTCGCGGGCGTGTGGCGGGTCACCCGGCCAGCAGCCGGAACGACTCCCGCGCGGCGGCGATCGTCATGGCGATGTCCTCGTCGCTGTGCGCCGAGCTCACGAAGCCGGCCTCGTACAGCGCCGGGGCGATGTACACGCCGCGATCGAGCAGGCCGTGGAACAGGGTGTTGAACTTCGCGCCGTCGCTGGTCATCACCGTCTTGTAGTCCTGCGGCAGCTGCGGCAGCAGGAAGAAGCCGAACATGCCGCCCTCGCAGTCGGCCGCGAACGGCACGCCCTCCGCGGCGGCGGCGGCCTTCAGGCCGTCGACCAGGCTGCGGGTGCGCGCGGCCAGGGCGTCGAAGTAGCCGGGCTTCGAGATCTCGGCCAGCGTGGCCAGGCCGCAGGCGGTGGCCACCGGGTTGCCCGAGAGCGTGCCGGCCTGGTAGACCGGGCCCAGCGGGGCGAGCTGCTCCATGATCGCGCGCGGGCCGCCGAAGGCCGCCAGCGGCATGCCGCCGCCGATCACCTTGCCCATGACGGTGAGGTCCGGCTTGAAGCCGGGGATCAGCTTCGCGTAGATGCCCTGCGCGCCGCCCAGGGCGACGCGAAAGCCCGTCATCACCTCGTCGAACACCAGCAGCGCGCCGTGCTGCGAGCACAGCTCGCGGCAGCGGGTCATGAAGGGCACGCTGGCGCGCACGAAGTTCATGTTGCCGGCGATCGGCTCGATCATCAGGCAGGCGATCTCCGCGCCGTACAGGGCGAAGGCCTCCTCGAGCTGGGCCAGGTTGTTGTACTCCAGCACGACGGTGTGCTGCGCCACTTCCTCCGGCACGCCGGCGCTGGTGGGGTTGCCGAAGGTGGCCAGGCCCGAGCCGGCCTTGACCAGCAGGGCATCGGCATGGCCGTGGTAGCAGCCCTCGAACTTGATGATGCGCTTGCGGCCGGTGGCGCCGCGCGCCAGGCGCAGCGCGCTCATGGCGGCCTCGGTGCCGGAGCTCACGAGGCGCACCATCTCGATCGAGGGCACGAGGTCGATGATGGCCTGCGCGAGGTCGACCTCGCGCTCGGTGGGCGCGCCGAAGGAGAAGCCGTCGAGCGCCGCCTTCTGCACCGCCTCGACCACCGCGGGGTGGCCGTGGCCCAGGATCATCGGGCCCCAGGAGCCGATGTAGTCGATGTAGCGGGTGCCGTTGGCATCCCAGAAATGCGCGCCCTGGGCGCGCTGCACGAAGCGCGGCGTGCCGCCGACGGCGCGGAAGGCGCGTACGGGCGAGTTCACGCCGCCGGGGATCAGCGCGCGGGCGCGGTCGAACAGTTGCTGGTTGCGGTCAGTGCTTGGTGTCATGGGCAGGCATGTCCAGGACCTGGAGGGCCTTGGCTTCTTCTTCGGTCAGGGGTTCGGGTTCGCCGACATCGGGCTGCGCCCAGAACAGGCGGTCGGGGATGACATTGCCCATGCCGGGGCGGAAGCCCGCGTCCAGCGCCTCGTCCAGGTAGCCCAGGGCCTCGGTGGTGGCGGCGGCCAGGTCGGTGCCGTTGGCCACCAGGGCCGCCAGCGCCGCGCACAGCGTCTCGCCGGCGCCGGAGAACACGGCCTCGAAGCGCTCGAAGCGCTGGCTGGCCAGCACCGCCTGCGGCGTGGCCAGCACGTTGTCGATGAACTGGTCGGGCAGCGGCACGCCGGTGACCAGCGTGTAGGGCACGCCGGCCTCGGCCGCGGCCTTGGCGATGTCGCGCGCGCCGGGGCTCTTGTCGCCGCTCCAGTCGGGCAGCAGCCAGCGCCACAGCGTGCTGTGGTTGCCCACCAGCACGGTGGTTTGCGGCAGCATGAGCTCGCGGAAGGCGTCGAGGTACAGGTCGATCTGGTTCTCGTCCCACCAGGAGAGGTTGGGCATGTAGGCGATCAGCGGCACGTCGGCGTAGTCGGCGGCGATCTCGGCGATGGTGCTGATGTTCTCGGGCGAGCCGACGAAGCCCACCTTCATCACCTGCACCGGCGCGTCCTCGAGGATGGCGCGGGCCTGCTCGGCGACCGCCTCCTCATCGAACGCGAAGTGGTCGAAGATCTCGGCGGTGTCGCGCGCGTAGGCGCCGGTGACCACCGGCAGCGCATGCGCGCCGACCGAGGCCATGGTGGCGACGTCCGCTGCCAGCCCGCCGGCGCCGCTGGGGTCGCTGGCGTTGAAGGTCATGACGCAGGGCGGGCCGGCGTCGATGCCGGCCTCGGGCTCGTCGGAGTCGGGAATATTGGGCGTGGTCATGGGCCTCGGAACATCAGGCGTGTGCCCAAATCGGGGGGTGCCAGCGGCGCGATAGATACAATCGTTGCATTCTATTGGAAGCCCCCGTAAGCTGTGACTGAAGAAAAAACCTGGATGTGTCTGATCTGCGGCTGGATCTACGACGAAGCTGCTGGCGCGCCTGACCATGGTATCGCCCCCGGGACCGCCTGGGCCGACGTTCCCATGAACTGGACCTGCCCCGAGTGCGGCGCCCGCAAAGAAGACTTCGAGATGGTGCAGATCTGACGCTGGGACGCCGCTGACCTGACCGGTCGACGCGCTCCCGCCCGGGTTGCCAACCAGGGAGCGGCGTCAATTGAGCGAGACAGACGATGAAGAGGGCCCACCAGCCCTCAAGGTGTTGGTCATCGATGACAGCAACACCATCCGCCGCAGCGCGGAAATCTTCCTGAAGCAGGGGGGCCACCAGGTCCTGCTGGCCGAGGACGGCTTCGATGCCCTGTCCAAGGTCAGCGACTGGCAGCCCGACCTGATCTTCTGCGACATCCTCATGCCGCGGCTGGACGGCTACCAGACCTGCGCCATCATCAAGCGCAACGCGCGCTTCTCCGCCACGCCCGTGGTCATGCTGTCCTCCAAGGACGGCGTGTTCGACAAGGCCCGCGGCCGCATGGTCGGCTCGCAGGACTACCTCACCAAGCCCTTCACCAAGGACCAGCTGCTGCAGACTGTGCTGCAGTTCGGCGCCGCCGTGCCGAAAGGACACTGATGCCCATCTCCACCGTCCTCGTCGTGGACGACTCCCGAACCGAGCTCATGCACCTGTCCGAGGTGCTCGCCAAGGCCGGCTACACCGTGCGTACCGCCGAGAACGCTGAGGAGGCGATGCGCCAGATCGAGCAGGCCCGGCCCGACCTGATCCTGATGGACGTGGTGATGCCCGGCCAGAACGGCTTCCAGCTCACCCGCACGATCACGCGTGACCCGCGCTTCGCGGGCCTGCCGGTCATCATCTGCTCCAGCAAGAACCAGGAGACCGACCGGGTCTGGGGCATGCGCCAGGGCGCGCGCGACTACATCACCAAGCCGGTCGACGCGCGCGAACTCGTCACCAAGATCCGGGCGCTGGGCTGAGCGGCGCGCCATGGCGAACCGCGAAGCCTTGCGCGAACTCCAGGGCCGGCTGGCCGACCGCCTCCAGGCCCCGCGCGGCGACCGCGCGCAGGCCGCCTGGCTGGCCGTGGAGGCCGGCGGCGCGCGCTACCTGCTGCCGCTGGCCCAGGCCGGCGAGATCAGCGCCTTCCAGGCGCCGCAGGCCGTGCCCTACACCCGCCCCTGGTTCCTCGGCGTGGCCAACCTGCGCGGCGGCCTGTGGGGCGTGGCCGACCTGGCCGCGTTCGTCGCGGGCGAGCCGCCGCGGGCCGAGCCCGCCGACCGTACGCAGGCCCGGCTGGTCGCCCTCGGCGCCGTCCTGGAGGTGAACTGCGCGCTGCGCATCGACCGCCTCGCCGGCCTGCGCGGCATCGACGCCTTCCGCGCCAGCGCCTCCCGCGCCGAGTCCGACCCGGCCTGGTTCGGCAGCCGCTACACCGACGCCCAGGGCCAGGCCTGGCAGGAGCTGAACCTGCAGGCCCTGGCGCGCGACCCGGCCTTCCTCGACATCGCCGAGGACCCCGCCCCCACCCCCGCCGCCACCCCCGACACCCGCACCTGAGAAGGCCGCCACCATGTCCGTCCTCGATCCCCTGATCGCCCTGCTCAAACGCAAGCCGCGCTTCGTGGCCTCGATGGGTGATGCCATGGCGCTGGAGACGCCCGGGCTCGCCGGCGTGGCGCGCACCGTGTTCGCCCCCGGCCCGATGGGCCCGGTCGCCGAGTCCGAGCTGGTGGCCCTGCCCCTGCTCGGGCGCCGCCCGGTCGCCCGCCACCAGCGCCTGCTGTACGTGCTGCTGGCCGCTTCGCTGCTGGTGCTGGCCACCGTCACCGTGCTGGCCACGCGCCAGGCCGACCGCCTCGCGCGCCAGGTCGCCGGCACCGGCCAGGCCCTGATGCAGTCGCAGCGGCTGGCCAAGTCGGTCTCGCAGGCCCTGGTGGGCAGCCCGCAGGCCTTCCCCGATGTCAAGGAAAGCGGCGACGTGCTGGCCCGCAACGTGCGCGGCCTGCTCGCCGGCGATGCCGGCCTGCAGCTGCAGCCCGTGTCCGGCGCGCTGCAGGCGGACGTCACCGGCGTGCTGCCCCTGGTGGAGCGCGCCGAGCGCGCCGCCGGCGTGGTGATGGGCCAGCAGAAGGTGCTGACGCAGGTCGGCGCGGCCCTGCACACCATCAACCGGCAGTCGTCCGACCTGCTCGAGGTGGCCGAGACCATCGCCGCCCTCAAGCTGCAGCAGGGCGCACCGGCGGCCGAGATCTCCGCCGCCGGCCAGCTGGTGATGCTCACGCAGCGCATCGGCAAGTCGGCCAACGAATTCCTCACCGCCGAGGGCGTCAGCCCCGAGGCCGTGTTCCTCCTGGGCAAGGACCTCAACACCTTCCGCGAGACCGCGCAGGGCCTGCTCGGCGGCAACCCCGAGATGCGCCTGGGCGCGGCGCGCGACCCGCAGGTGCGCGAGCGCCTCGAGGCGCTGCTGCGCCTGTACGACGAGACCCGCAACCAGGCCAGCGCCATCCTGGGCAACCTGCAGGGCCTGGTGGCCTCGCGCGAGGCGCACACCGTCATCCTCGCCGACAGCGAGCCGCTGCGCCGCGGCCTCGAGGCCCTGCAGGGCAAGCTGTCGGACCGCGCCGGCCTCGGCGCGGGCATGCTGCTGGCCCTGGTGCTGTCGGCGGCGGCCACCATCCTGAGCGCGCTGGGCTTGGCCTACGTGCAGCTGCAGGACAGCCGGCGCCGCCAGGTCGTCGCCGAGCAGCAGCGCCTGGAGGCCGAGCTGCAGGAGCAGGAAGCCAAGCGCATGAACGACGCCACGCAGGCGGCCATCCTGCGCCTCATGAACGAGCTGCAGTCGGTGGCCGAGGGTGACCTCACCCGGCAGGCCACCGTGACCGAGGACATCACCGGCGCCATCGCCGACTCGGTGAACTACACGGTCGAGGAGCTGCGCCAGCTGGTGGGCCATGTGCAGGACACCGCCAGCCGCGTCGGCCAGACCACCGGCCAGGTGGAGTCCACCTCCACCGAGCTGCTGGCGGCATCGACCGAGCAGCTGCGCGAGATCCGCGCCACCGGCCAGTCGGTGCTGGAGATGGCCGGCCGCATCCAGCAGGTCTCGGGCCAGGCCCAGGACTCGGCGCAGGTGGCGCGCCAGTCGCTGCAGGCCGCGGCCTCCGGCCTGCAGGCGGTGCAGGACGCCATCGGCGGCATGAACGTGATCCGCGACCAGATCCAGGAGACCTCCAAGCGCATCAAGCGCCTGGGCGAGTCCTCGCAGGAGATCGGCGAGATCACCGAGCTGATCTCCGACATCACCGACCAGACCAACGTGCTGGCGCTGAACGCCGCCATCCACGCCGCCGCCTCGGGCGAGGCGGGCCGCGGCTTCTCGGTGGTGGCCGAGGAGGTGCAGCGCCTGGCCGAGCGCTCGGCCGACGCCACGCGCCAGATCGCGGCGCTGGTCAAGGCCATCCAGACCGACACCCAGGATGCGGTGGCCGCCATGGAGCGCTCCACCCAGGGCGTGGTCGAGGGCGCGCGGCTGTCCGACAACGCGGGCGCCGCGCTGCAGCAGATCGACGACGTCTCGCGCCGCCTCGCCGAGCTGATCGAGCAGATCGCCGCCGCCGCCTCCCATGAGGCCGAATCCGCCAGCAGCGTGGCGGGCAGCATCCAGCACATCTTCGCGGTCACCGAGCAGACCGGCGAAGGCACGCGCTCCACCGCGCAGCAGGTGCGCGAGCTGGCGCGCATGGCCGAAGAGTTGCGCCAGTCGGTCGCCCGCTTCAAGATCGCCTGATGCCGCCCGCCATGAGCCAGACCGCGCCCGACACCGGACTCGCCGCGGACGACCTCGGGCCGCTGGCCTGGGTCATGGACGAATTGCGCAAGTCGCTGGAGGGCGCCTCGAACGCGCTGCGGCGCTTCGTGCGCGAGGTGGCCCAGGGCGCGGTGCCCGACACCGGCGCGCTGCGCCAGGCCCGCCAGCAGCTGCACCAGGCGGTGGGGGCGCTGGAGATGGTCGGCCTGTCCGCGCCGGCCCAGGTGCTGCGCGCGATGGAGCAGGCGGTGCACCGCTTCACCGAGCGCCCGGCCCTGTGCGACGAGGCCGCCGCTGCGCGCGTGGAGCGCGCCGGCTTCGCGGTGGCCGACTACCTCGAGGGCCTGCTGCACGGCAAGCCGCAGCAGCCGGTGGCGCTGTTCCCGCAATACCGTGACGTCCAGGCGCTGTGGGGCGCGGACCGCATCCACCCGGCCGACCTGTGGCCGTTCGACTGGCAGTGGCTGGAGGCGCCCGACCTCGGCGGCGCGCCGCTGGCCGAGGGCGCCGCGGTGCGCGCGCGCATGGACCAGTCGGTCCTGCGCGTGGTCAAGTCGGCCGACCCGGCCGCGGCCGGCGAGCTTGCCGGCATCTGCGCCGCCCTGGCCGCTGCGCCGGGTGCGCGCGAGGTGCGCGGCTTCTGGGCGGTGGCCACCGGCTTCTTCGAGGCGCTGGCGCAGGGGCTGCTGTCCGGTGATGTCTACGCCAAGCGCGCCGCCTCGCGGGTGCTGCTGCAGTACGCGCAGCTGGCGCGCGGCGAGGCCGGCGTGTCCGAGCGCCTGGCGCAGGACCTGGCCTTCTTCTGCGCCCAGGCCGCGCCGGCCGAGGCGGGCCGGGCGCCCCGGCTGGCCGCGGTGCGCCGGGCCTGGCGCCTGGAGCAGCATGCGCCGGTCGACTACGAGCAGGAGCGCTACGGCCGCTACGACCCCGGGCTGCTGGCCCAGGTGCGCAAGCGCGTGGCCGCCGCACGCGAAGGCTGGTCGGCCCTGGCCGGCGGTGACACCAGCCGCCTGCGCACCACCGGCGAGCTGTTCACCGGCCTGGGCGAGGCCCTCACCCGGCTGCATCCGCCGCTGGCGCCGCTGGCGCAGGCCCTGGGGGCCGTGGCGGGCGAGGCCGTGGTGGTGGCCGAGGCGCCGCCCCCGGCGCAAGCCATGGAGGCGGCCACTGCCATCCTGTTCCTCGAGGCCCTGCTGCAGGAATTCGACCCGTCCGACGAGGCGCTGGCCCAGCGCGCGCAGCAGCTCGCGCAGCGGCTCGACCAGGTGCGCCACGGCGGGGCTCCCGGGCCGCTCGAGCCCTGGATGGAAACGCTGTACCGCCAGGTGAGCGACCGCCAGTCCATGGGTAGCGTGGTCGGCGAACTGCGGGCCACGCTGGGCGAGCTCGAGAAGTCGCTGGACGCCTTTTTCCGCCAGCCGCGGGACCGCACCCCGCTGGGGGGCGTGCCGGGCCACCTGTCGCAGATGCGGGGCGTGCTCTCGGTCCTGGGGCTGGACCATGCGGTCCAGGCCGTGGCCGCGATGCGCGAGGCGGTGCAGGCCATCCTCGCCAGCGCGCCGGACGAGCCGCCGCCGGGCGTCGAGCGCCTGGGCAACAACCTGGGCGCGCTGGGCCTGCTGGTCGACATGCTGGGCTACCAGCCCGCGCTGGCGCGCCAGTTGTTCGTGTTCGATGACGTGGCGGGCGCGCTGCGCCCGCTCATGGGCCGCATCAGTGCGCCGCCGGCCGTGCAGCCCGAGCCGCCGCTGGAGGCGGCCCTGGCCGAGGCCTTGCCGGAGCTGTCCGACCTGCCGGAGCTGCAGGCGCTGGCCCAGCAGGGGGCGCTGCCGGCCACGGTGGCGGAGGCGGCCGGGAGCACCGCCGCCGCGGAGGCTTCCGACGCGGTCGAGGCTTCCGAAGCCGTGGATGCCGTGGATGCGCCGGAGGCGGCCGCAGGCATCCAGGCGCCTGGGGCGGTCGCGGGGATCCAAGCCATCGAGGCGGTCGAGGCCGACGGCGCTGCCGACCTCATGGAGGCCTTCCGCGCCGAGCGGGCGGCCGGTTCCCTGGAGGTCGAGGAGGTGCCGGCCTGGGCTGGGCTGGAGGCGGTGGAGGTCGTGGAAGTCGACCCTGCCGACGAGGAGGCCGAGCTGCTGGCCATCTTCCTCGAGGAGGCCCGCGAGGTCATCGCCGCCGGCCGCGAGGCCCTGGACGTGCTGGTGGCCGAGCCCTCGGACCTCGCCGCGCTCACCACGCTGCGCCGCGCCTTCCACACGCTCAAGGGCAGCTCGCGCATGGTCGGCCTGCAGGCCTTCGGCGAGGGCGCCTGGGCGATGGAGCAGGTCCTCAACGCCTGGCTGGCGGACCAGCAGCCCGCCAGCGACGCCATGCGCGGCTTCGCCGGCCGTGGCCTGGAGGGGCTGGCGCGCTGGGCGGACGACATCGCCGCGGGCCGTGACCCGGGCTGGTCGC
Organism: Ramlibacter sp. GCM10027632; assembly: GCF_042675325.1. Taxonomy (NCBI): domain Bacteria; kingdom Pseudomonadati; phylum Pseudomonadota; class Betaproteobacteria; order Burkholderiales; family Comamonadaceae; genus Ramlibacter; species Ramlibacter sp. GCM10027632. Next base: position 219,909 of record NZ_JBHTGW010000008.1, read on the forward strand.
CGTCCCTGTTCGAGTCGCCCGCCCAGGCCTGGCGGGACGGTGTGGTGCCCGTGCGCTGGCGCTTTCCCGGCGATGCCGAGGCGGCCGCGCTGGTGGAGTCCGTGGAACCCATGGAGGCTGTCGAGGCTGTCGAAGCTGTCGAAGCTGTCGAAGCTGTCGAAGCTGTCGAAGCTGTCGAAGCTGTCGAAGCTGTCGAAGCTGTCGAAGCTGTCGAAGCTGTCGAAGCTGTCGAGGTCGCGGAGGTCGCGGAGCCGGTGGAGGTTCCCGAGCCGGTGGACTCGATGGATCCGGCCAAGGGGGGCGAGGTCGCCGAGGCCTTCGACGTCCGGGAGTCCCCGGCGCCGGCCGGCGCCGCCGAAGCGGAGGCGGCCGCCGCGGCCTTCGAACCCGGCGCGCCCGCCGAGCCCGCATCCGCGTCCCCGGCCCTGATCAATGTCTACCTCGGCGAGGCCGACGAGGGCTCCCTGCGCCTGCAGGCGTCGCTGGCCGAGTGGGCGCGTGACCCGCAGCAGCCGGTGCCCGCGACCCTGGCTGCCCTGGCCCATTCGCTGGCCGGCAGCTCCTCGACGGTCGGCTTCGTCGCGCTGTCCGCGCTGGCCCGCCGCCTGGAGTCCTCGTTCGACGCGGCGCGCGCCCTGTCCTGCGCCGCGGCCCCGCATGCCCAGGCCTGGACCGACGCGGCCGAGGAAATCCGCCGGCTGCTGCACCAGTTCGCGGCCGGCTTCCTGCCCGCGGCGCGGCCCGAGGTGGCCGCGGCCCTGGACGCGCTGGACACCCTGGCCGCGCCTCCCGCGCGCGCCCAGCCCGCCCGCGCCGACAGCGATCCCGACACCGCGCGAGGCCGGACCGCGCCCGACCGCGACCTGTTCCCCTTCTTCGAGGAGGAGGCCCTGGAGCTGCTCCCCGCCCTGGGCAGCGTCCTGCGCCAGTGGCACGGCCAGCCCGAGCGGCGTGGCCCGCGCGACGAGGCCCTGCGCCTGCTGCATACGCTCAAGGGCGGCGCCCGCCTGGCCGGCGCGCTGGCGCTGGGCGAACAGGCGCATGCGCTGGAGTCGCGCATCGAGGCGCTCGAGGAGGACGCCACAGCCGACGACGTCCAGCCCCTGCTGCAGGCCTTCGACGAGCTCCAGGCGGCGTTCGACGCCCTGCGCCTGGCACCGGCCGATGTCCGGACCGATGTCCCGGCCGAGCCCGCCGGCGAGCCGTCCCGCGCGGCGGCCGCGACCGAGCCCGAGCCCGAGGCGCCGCCGGAGGCCGCCGGCGAGGCCGAGCCGGCCCCCGCACCCATCGCGGCGCCGCTGGCCACCACGCCGCCGGCGCGCGCCCCCGGCCACGCGGTACGCGTCAACTCGCAGCTGCTGGACCGCCTGATGAACCAGGCCGGCGAGGTCATGATCTCCCGTTCGCGGCTGGAGTCCGAGGTGCGCCACCTGCGCGGCGCGCTGCAGGAGCTCACGGGCAACCTCGACCGCCTGCGCGGCCAGCTGCGCGACGTGGAGCTGCAGGCCGAGCTGCAGATGCAGTCGCGCCTGGCCCACGCCCGCGACACCGCCGGCTTCGACCCGCTGGAGTTCGACCGATTCACCCGCGTCCAGGAGCTCACGCGCATGATGGCCGAGTCCGTCGACGACGTGGCCACGGTGCAGCGCACCCTGCAGCGCACCGTCGAGGCGGCCGAGGACGGCCTGGCCGCCCAGGCGCGCCAGACCCGCGAGCTGCAGCGCGACCTGCTGCGCACGCGGATGGTGGAGTTCGAGTCCATCGCCGACCGCCTGCACCGCGTGGTGCGCCTGGCCGCGGCGGATGCCGGCAAGCAGGTGGCCCTGGAGCTGGTGGGCGGCACCATCGAGATGGACCGCGGCATCCTCGACCGGATGACGCCGGCCTTCGAGCACCTGCTGCGCAACGCCGTGGCCCACGGCATCGAGGCGCCGGCGCAGCGCGCGCAGGCGGGCAAGCCGGCGGTGGGCCGCATCCGCATCGCGCTGGCGCAGGAGGGCAACGATGTCTCGGTCGATTTCGAGGACGACGGCGCCGGCCTCCAGGTCGAGCGCATCCGCGAGAAGGCCGTGGCCCTGGGCCTGTGGCCGGCCGACGCGCCCCTGGGCGAGGAGGAGTCCGCCAGCCTGATCTTCACGCCCGGCTTTTCCACCGCCGGCGCGCTGACCGAGCTGGCCGGCCGCGGCATCGGCATGGACGTGGTGCGCGCCGAGGTGCAGGCCCTGGGCGGGCGCATCGAGACCGCCTCGCGCGGCGGCGAGGGCACGCGCTTCCGGCTGGTGCTGCCCCTGACCACGGCGGTCACGCAGGTCGTCATGGTGCGCTGCGGCGCGCTGTCCTTCGGCGTGCCGGCGCACCTGGTGGAGATCATCCACCGCGCCACGCCCGACGAGGTGGCGCAGGCCGCGCGCGAGGGCCGACTGCTGCAGGGGGGTGAGCCCCTGCCGTTCCACTGGGGCGGGGCGCTGCTGCGCGCCTCGAAGGGCAGCACCGAGACTCCGGGTCGCTCGATCCCGGTCCTGGTCCTGCGCAGCGCGGCCCAGCGGGTGGCGGTGCGGGTCGACGAAGTGCTGGGGCACCAGGAAGTGGTGGTCAAGCACCTCGGCCCGCAGCTCGCCCGGCTGCCGGGGCTGGCGGGCATGACGGTGCTGGCCTCCGGCGCGGTGGTCCTGATCTACAACCCCGTCGCGCTGGCCTCGGTGTACGGGGCCGCGGCGCAGGCCTGGGGCCAGGGCGGCGGCGAGGCGGTCGCGGGCACGCCCCTGGCGGCGCCGGCCCAGGCCCCGCTGGTGCTGGTGGTCGACGACTCCATCACCGTGCGCCGCGTCACCCAGCGCCTGCTGCAGCGCGAGGGCTTCCGCGTGGCGCTGGCGGCCGACGGCCTGCAGGCGCTGGAGCGCCTGGCGCAGGAGGCGCCGGCGGTGGTGCTGTCGGACATCGAGATGCCGCGCATGGACGGCTTCGACCTGGTGCGCAACCTGCGGGGCGACCCGCGCTGGGCCGGCCTGCCGGTGGTCATGATCACCTCGCGCATCGCCCAGAAGCACCGCGACCATGCGGCCGAACTGGGCGTCAACCACTACCTCGGCAAGCCCTACGCGGAGGACGAGCTCCTCGGGCTGGTGCGGCGTTATGCCGCGCGCGGCGCCGAGCCCGGCGGCGCCAGGGTCACCACAGCCACCACAGCCACCGCAGCCTCAGCGGGCCCAGCGGACGCCACGGACGCCGCGGACGCGGCCGGCGAGGCGGTGGCTACGCCGCGGCCTTCTTGACCACGGCGTAGCGGGCCAGCGTGCGCTCGCGCGCCTCGTCGTGCGCCACCACCGGCAGCGGGTAGTCGCGTCCCAGCGCCACGCCCGCGGCCTCCAGCTCCAGCGGCGACGCCGCCCAGGGTTCGTGCAGCGCCTGCGGCGCCAGGCCCGCCAGCTGCGGCAGGTAGCGCAGGATGAACCTGCCCTCCGGGTCGAACTTCCGGCTCTGGCTCACCGGGTTGAAGATGCGGAAATAGGGCTGCGCGTCGCAGCCCGAGGAACTGGCCCATTGCCAGCCGCCGTTGTTGGCGGCCAGGTCGAAGTCGTTGAGCTTCTCGGCGAAGTAGCGCTCGCCCCAGCGCCAGTCCAGCCCCAGGTCCTTGGTGAGGAAGCTGGCCACCACCATGCGCAGGCGGTTGTGCATGTAGCCGGTCTGGTTCAGCTGGTGCATGGCGGCGTCCACCAGCGGGTAGCCGGTGCGGCCCTCGCACCAGGCCGCGAACAGCGCCTGGGCCGGCTTGCCGTGCTCCCAGCGGATCTTGTCGTACTCCGGCCGGAAGCTGTGGCTGCCGCCCTGTTCGTCCACCACGTGCGGGAAGTTGGCCAGCACCTGGAAGTAGAAGTCGCGCCACACCAGCTCGGACAGCCAGGTCTGCGCGCCGGCGCTGCCGGCCCGGGCCCGGGCGTGGGCCTCGCGCGCCAGCTCGCGGATCGACACCGTGCCGAATCGCAGGTGCACGCTCAGGTAGCTCGGGCCCTTGACTGCGGGGAAGTCGCGCGCCTCCTGGTAATGGTCGATGCGGTGCAGGAACTCCTCGAACAGCCGACGCCCGCCGGCGGCGCCCACGGGCAGGGGCAGCTGCGCGAGGTTGGTCGGCTCGAAGCCGATGTCGGCCAGGGCGGGCACCGGCAGGCGCAGCGCCTCGGGCCGGTCCGCCAGCGCGCCGGCATGGCGCTCGACGGGGTAGGACTTCAGGTAGAAATCGTCCACCTTGGCCAGCCAGGCCTTCTTGTACGGGGTGAACACCGCGTAGGGCTTGCCGACCTGGGTCATCACCTCGTGGCGCTGGAAGATGACATGGTCCTTGGTGGTGTGCAGGGCCACGCCGATGTCGGCCAGCGCGCCGCGCACGCGCGCATCGCGCGCCAGGGCGGGGGGCTCGTCGTCGTGGGCGGCGAAGACCGCCTGCACCCCCAGCTCGCGGGCCAGGCGCGGGATCTCGGCGGCCGCCACGCCGTGGCGCACGATCAGGCCGGCGGCCTCGCGGCCGGCCAGGGCGCGCAGGGCCTCGTCCAGCTGCACCAGCGACTCGCGGATGAACTCCACGCGCCGGTCGGCCCGGGGCAGGGGGTCGAGGATGGCGGTGTCGAAGACGAAGGCGCAGTGCACCTTGCGGCAGGCGCGCAGGGCGCGGTACAGGGCGGCGTTGTCGTGCGCGCGCAGGTCGCGGCGCAGCCAGACCAGGCCGGCGGGGTAGTGCTTGTCGTGGGGTTTGTCGTGCATGCCCTGGAACCGAACGGGGTGCGTAAAATCGCGATCATGCCCGCCGACGCCTCCCCCATGAACCTCACGCATCATTTCCTGATCGCGATGCCGGGGCTGGAGGACGAGACCTTCGCCCGCAGCGTGGTCTACCTGTGCGAGCACAGCCCGCGCGGCGCGCTGGGCATCATGATCAACAAGCCCAGCGACATCAGCCTCAAGCACCTGTTCGACAAGGTCGACCTGCCGCTGTCGCGGCCCGACCTCGTCGCCGCCCCGGTGTTCCAGGGCGGCCCGGTCGCCACCGAGCGCGGCTTCGTGCTGCATGAGGCCGTCTTTGCCGGCGAGGACAAGCCCGAGGACACGGTCTACGCCTCCACCATGACCATCCCCGGCGGCCTGGAGATGACCACCTCGAAGGACGTGCTCGAGGCCCTGTCCACCGGCGCCGGCCCGCGCAAGGTGCTGGTCTCCCTGGGCTACGCGCAGTGGGGCGAGGGCCAGCTGGAGTCCGAGCTGGCCGAGAACAGCTGGCTCACCGTCGGCGCCGACCAGGCCATCATCTTCGACACCCCCATCGACCAGCGCTACGACAAGGCGCTGGGCCTGCTGGGGCTGCAGGCCTGGATGCTGTCGTCGGAGGCGGGGCACGCATGAGCGCAGCGCCGGGCCGCCCCAAGACAGCGAACACCCCCTCGGGGGGCAGCGACGGACACGAAGTGCCGAGCATGGGGGCCGGGGCATGAGCCATCCGGCCACGCAACCCGACGTCCCCGCCCACTTCCAGACCTTCCTCGCCTTCGATTACGGGCTCAAGCGCACCGGGGTGGCCTCGGGCAACCGCATGCTGCGCACCGCCACGCCCCAGCGCACCATCCGCGCCGAGGGCGCCGAGGCGCGGCTGGCGGAGGTCGAGGCCCGGGTGCGCGAGTGGCAGCCCGACGCCCTGGTCGTGGGCGTGCCCTTCCACCCCGATGGCGCCAGCCACGAAAATACCGCCCGGGCCCGGAAATTCGCGCGCCAGCTGCGCTCGAAGTTCCCGAAGCTGCCGGTCTACGAGGTGGACGAGCGATACAGCACCACCGAGGCCCTGGCCAGCGGCGCGGCGGATGCCGACGCCGGCGCGGCCTGCGTGATTCTTGAACAGTTCTTGAGGAGTATGGGATGACCGTTGCACCCGCAGGTGCGCTGATGCTCGACGCCGAGGCGCTGTACCGCGAGCTGCTGCGCGGCGTGCGCTCGCTGCTGCGTCCCGAGTCGAAGCTGGTGGGCGTGACCTCCGGCGGTGCCTGGCTGGCCGAGCGCCTGCAGGCCGACCTGGGCCTGGCGGGCAAGCCCGGCATCATTTCCTCGGCCATGCACCGCGACGACTTCGCCCGCCGCGGCATGGCCGGCGGCGGCCAGCAGACCCAGCTGGCCTTCGACGTCAACGACGCCCACATCGTCCTGCTCGACGACGTGCTCTACACCGGCCGCACCCTGCGCGCCGTGCTCAACGAACTGTTCGACTACGGCCGCCCCGCCAGCGTGCAGCTGGCCGTCCTGGTGGACCGCGGCGGTCGCGAGCTGCCGGTGCAGGCCGATTTCGCGGCGGCGCGCGTGTCGCTGCCGGCTTCCCAATCGCTGGCCCTGGCGCGTGATGCCCAGGGCGGCTTCCGCTTCCAGGTGGAAGGTTCCTGAACGATGCTGTCCAAGCGAAACCCCCAACTGAACAAACACGGTGAACTGATTCACCTGCTCTCCACCGAGGGCCTGCCGCGCGACATCATCACGCACATCCTGGACACCGCCGCCTCCTTCGTGAGCGTGAACGACCGCGAGGTCAAGAAGGTGCCGCTGCTGCGGGGCAAGAGCGTATTCAACCTGTTCTTCGAGAACAGCACGCGCACCCGCACCACCTTCGAGATCGCGGCCACGCGCCTGTCGGCCGACGTGATCAACCTGGACATCGCGCGCTCCTCCGCCGCCAAGGGCGAGTCGCTGCTGGACACCATCGCCAACCTCTCGGCCATGGCCGCCGACATGTTCGTGGTGCGCCACAGCGAGTCGGGCGCGCCCTACCTGATCGCCCAGCATGTCGCGCCCCACGTGCACGTGATCAACGCCGGTGACGGCCGCCATGCGCACCCCACGCAGGGCCTGCTGGACATGTACACCATCCGGCACTTCAAGAAGGACTTCTCCAACCTCACGGTGGCCATCGTCGGCGACGTGCTGCACTCGCGCGTGGCCCGCTCGGACATCCACGCGCTGACCACCCTGGGCTGCGCCGAGGTCCGCGTGGTCGGCCCCAAGACCCTGGTGCCCAGTGACATGAGCCACATGGGTGTGCGCGTGTGCCACACCCTCGAGGAAGGCATCAAGGGCTGCGACGTGGTCATCATGCTGCGCCTGCAGAACGAGCGCATGTCCGGCGCGCTGCTGCCGTCCTCGCAGGAGTTCTTCAAGAGCTTCGGCCTGACGCCCGAGAAGCTGCAGCTGGCCAAGCCCGACGCCATCGTCATGCACCCCGGCCCGATCAACCGCGGCGTGGAGATCGACTCCGCGGTGGTGGATGGCAAGCAGAGCGTGATCCTGCCGCAGGTGACCTTCGGCATCGCCGTGCGCAGCGCGGTCATGAGCATCGTCGCGGGCAACGAGGCATAACGAGATGAAGATCCTGATCAAGAACGGCCGGGTGATCGACCCGGCCTCCAATTTCGACGAGATCTGCGACGTCGCCGTGGCTGCTGGCCGCATCGTCGGCATCAACCGCACGCCCGAGGGCTTCGCCGCCAGCAAGGAGATCGATGCCCGCGGCTGCCTGGTGATCCCCGGCCTGGTGGACCTGGCCGCGCGCCTGCGCGAGCCCGGCTACGAGCACGAGGGCATGCTGGAAAGCGAGATGGCCGCGGCCGTCGCCGGCGGCGTGACCAGCCTGGTCTGCCCGCCCGACACCGACCCGGTGCTCGACGAGCCCGGCCTGGTCGAGATGCTCAAGATGCGCGCCGAGAAGCTGCACCAGGCCCGCGTCTTCCCCCTGGGTGCGCTGACCCGCGGCCTCAAGGGCGAGGTGCTCACCGAGATGGCCGAACTCACCGAGGCCGGCTGCGTGGGCTTCTCGCAGGCCGAGGTCGCCCTGGGCAACACCCAGGTGATGCAGCGCGCGCTCCAGTACGCCGCCACCTTCGGCTACACCGTCTGGCTGCGCCCGCAGGAGATCCACCTGGGCAAGGGCGTCGCCGCCAGCGGCCCGCTGGCCACGCGCCTGGGCCTGGCGGGCGTGCCGGTGGCCGCCGAGACCATCGCCCTGTTCACCATCTTCGAGCTGATGAAGTCCACCGGCGCGCGGGTGCACCTGTGCCGCCTCTCCAGCGCCGCCGGCATCGAGCTGGTGCGCCAGGCCAAGGCCCAGGGCCTGCCGGTCACCTGCGACGTGAGCATCAACTCGCTGCACCTGACCGACGCCGACATCGGCTACTTCGACAGCCGCCTGCGCCTGAACCCGCCGGTGCGCCAGCAGCGTGACCGCGACGCCCTGCGCGAGGCGCTGGCCGACGGCACCGTCGACGCCCTGGTCTCCGACCACACCCCGGTCGACGAGGACGCCAAGACCCTGCCGTTCGCCGAGGCCGAGCCCGGCGCCACCGGCCTGGAGCTGCTCCTGAGCCTGGCCCTCAAGTGGGGCCAGGAAACCGGCGCCGGCCTGCCGCGCGCGCTCGGCGTGGTCACCAGCGAGCCGGCCCGGGTGCTGGGCGGTGCGCTGGGCACGCTGCAGGCCAGCTGCGGGCAGCTGGTCGAGGGCGGCGTCGCCGACCTCTGCATCGTCGACCCGCAGGCGCACTGGCAGGTCACGCCCGCCAGCCTGCGCAGCCAGGGCAAGCACACGCCCTTCTCCGGCTACGAGCTGCCGGGCCGGGTGCGCTGCACCCTGGTGGGCGGCCAGCTCGCCCACGACGCGCGCCAGGCCGCGTGAAAGCCGCCGTCGCCGGCTGGCGGCTGGCGCGTGCGCTGGCGCATGCGCTGGCCGGCCTGGCCACCATCACCTTCCGCTTTCCGCGGCTCGACGCCGCGCAGCGCCAGGCCGAGGTGCAGCGCTGGGCGCGCGGCATGCTCGCGGTGCTGGGCATCGGCCTCGAGGTCCACGGCCGGCCCGTCGCCAGCGGCCCGGCGCTGCTGGTGTCCAACCACATCTCCTGGCTCGACATCCTGGTGCTGCATGCCGGCCGCTACTGCCGCTTCGTCTCCAAGGCCGACGTCCACCACTGGCCCCTGATCGGCCGGCTGGCCACCGGCGCCGGCACGCTCTACATCGAGCGCGCCTCGCGCCGCGACGCGATGCGCGTGGTGCACCACATGGCGAAGGCCCTGGAGGCCGGCGACGTGCTGGCCGTCTTCCCCGAGGGCACGACCAGCGACGGCCGCGAGCTGCTGCCGTTCCATGCCAACCTGCTGCAGGCTGCGCTCCATGCCGACGCGCCGGTGCAGCCGGTGGCCCTGCGCTTCATCGACGCGGCCACGCGCGAGCCGTCCTTCAGTCCGTGCTACATCGGCGACGACACCCTGGTGGGCTCGCTGTGGCGCACGCTCACCGGGCCGCGCATCCTCGCGGTGGTGCGCTTCGGCGAGCCGCAGGCCGGCGCCGGCCGTGACCGCCGCGCCTGGGCGGCGGACCTGCGCGGCGCGGTGGACGATTTGCGCCGGGCCGGCTGAGCCTCCGCCTGACCGCCTGACCGCCTGACCGCCTGACCGCCTGACCGCCTGACCGGCAGGTCGCCAGGTCGCCAGGTCGTATCGTCCCGAGCTCGCCGCCGGCCTCGCTTACGCCCTGTTGCACGAAGGCCGGGGCAGCGGCCCCCGCGCCGCGCCCGGGGTTGCTACAAGTCGGCATGCGCCCCACGGTCCGCGTGCCCATTGCCATCCTCTCCTACCACCAGACGGCGCCGCCGCCCCCGGCCGGCACGCCCTGGGACAGCCTGGTGCTCGCCCCCGCGCGCTTCGAGCGCCAGCTGCGGGCGCTGCAGGCCCTGGGCTGGCGCGGCCTCTCGCTGCGGGACCTCGGGCCCTACCTGCGCGGCGAGCGCCAGGGCAAGGTGGTGGGGATCACGCTGGACGATGGCTACCTGAGCAACTTCACCCACGCCCTGCCGGTGCTGTGCGACCTGGGTTTCACCGCCACCGCCTTCGTGGTGAGCTCGCAGGTGGGCGGCAGCAACCGGTGGGACACCGCCCTGGGCGTGCCGCCCGCGGCCCTGATGGACCTGCCGCACCTGCGCGCCTGGGTGCGCGCCGGCATGGAGGTGGGCGGGCACACCTGCCGCCACGTTGACCTTACCGTCTGCGAGCCGGCGGTCGCGCGCGACGAGATCACCCGCTGCCGGCATGACCTGGAGCAGGCCGTCGGCGCCGACGTGCGCAGCTTCAGCTACCCCTACGGCCGCTGCACCCGCCAGCACGCGGCCTGGGTCGCGGCGGCGGGCTACGAGTGGGCCACCACCACCGTCAGCCGCCGGGTGGGCCCGGGCGTCGACCCGCTGCGCCTGCCGCGCATCACCGTGTGGGCCTCGACGCCGCTGCCGCTGCTGCTCGCGCGCGTGACCACCGGCCTGGAGGACGGCCGCCGCGCCGCGGCGCATGCCCTCAGGTGCGCGATGCTGCCGCAATGGCACGTGCCCGTCGCATGACCGGGCGGGCCAGCGCGCGCAGGGGCTGCAGCGCGCCGCTGCCCCGCCACCAGGCGCGGGCGGCGCGGCGCGCGCCCTGGGCCAGGCTGGCCAGCGAGGGCCGCGCCACCCAGCCGGTGGCCAGCGGCAGGGCGGTGTCGGCGAAGCTGGCCTTGTAGGCGTCATCGCCCTGGCCCAGGTCCAGCATCGCGCAGCCCCCGGCCGCGGCGGCGCGCGCCACCTCCAGCAGCAGCAGGGCGCCGGGCGAGTGCGCCGCATGCGCCGCCTCGTACACCGGGAACCACCAGTGCCAGGCCTGGGGCGAGCGCAGGCCCAGGTGGGCGGCCACCAGCTGGTCGCCGGCGTACAGGGCGCTCAGGCGGCCGGCGAAGTCTTCCTCCTGCGCCTGCCAGGCGGCCTGGGCGAGCGCGCGGGCCCAGGGCCAGGCGAAGAAGTCGGGCACGCCGGTGCGCCGGCACTGGCGCGACTTCAGGCGCAGCACCGTGTCGAACACGCGCCGGTCCGTCGTGTGCGCCTCGAAGCGCAGGGGGCCGACCTCGCGCGCCAGCTTGCGCGCCTTGCGTTCGAGCTGTGCCAGGCGGCTGGCGCCGGCCTCGCGCCGGCGCTGGCGCCAGGCGGCGTAGCCCTGCGCCAGGTCCAGCGCCGGCGAGGCGGTGCGGCCGGCGCCGGGCGGCGCCTGTGCGGCGGGCAGGTGGTCGAAGGCCCACCAGGCCAGGCCCGCCGCGCGCAGCAGGGCCGGCCAGTCGCAACGCAGGCCGGGGGCGCACACCAGGCCGTGGTGGTCCGACAGCGAGCCGCCGGCGGGCGCGCCGCGGCCGCGGTCGTTCTGGTGTGGCCACAGGGCGGTGATGCGCCCGCCCTCGTGCAGCACGCCGATGCGCAGGTCGGGGCGCGCCGCGGCCACGGCCCGCGCGAAGCCGGGCGTGAAGCAGGGGCTGGCCAGGGCGGGGTTGGCGGCGCGCAGCGCGCGCCAGGCCGCCAGCGTGGGCGCGTCGAGCTCGTCGGCGGTGAGGAGGTCCAGGGGCATGGCGCGGATGCGGCGCATCATGCGCCGGACCCGGCGGTCGCGGCGGGCGCGGTGAGCGCAGGTAACAGGCGCCTGCGGACGTTCCGGCGCCGGGCGGCGGTCGGAGCGCGCGGGCTGAGGCGCGGGCTGAGGCGAGGGCGAGGGCGTGAGGTCGCGCGGCGCGCCGGCCGGTTCAGGCCGCGCGGATCGTCGCCACCGGCACCACGGCCACCCCGGCCGTGGCGGGCGCCGCCGCGCCCGCCGACGCGCAGGTGTCGGTGCAGGGCATCTGGCACAGGTCGCGGCCGTGGCGGTCGCAGGCGCGGTTGAAGGTCACCACATGGTCCACCTGCGGGCGGATGCCGATCCACTCGCCGAGCTTGTGGTCGTGGTGGCTGGGCACATGCGCCAGCACGCTCTGGCCGCTGGCCAGGCGCAGGGTGTAGAGAAATTCCGAGCCGCGGAACGACTTGCGCACGATCTGCGCCTTCACCGGCGCGTCGTCGTCGTGGAGGATGTCGTCGGCGCGCAGCAGCACGTCGCACTCGCCGCCGGCGAAGGCGCAGGGCAGGGGGCACTCGGCCACGTCGGCCAGCGGGCCCAGCGGCGTGTCCACCACCACCTTGCCGCCTTCCTCGCGGATCGTTGCCGGCGTGAACACGCCGTGGCCGATGAAGTCGGCCACGAAGCGGGTCGCGGGGCGGTGGTACAGCGAGTACGCGTCGTCCCACTGGTGCAGCTTGCCCTCGTGCATCACGCCGATGGCGTCGCCGATGGCGAAGGCCTCGAGCTGGTCGTGCGTGACGAACAGCGCCGTCGCGCCGGCCGCCTTGAGGATGCCGCGGATCTCGTGGGCCAGGCGCTCGCGCAGGTCCACGTCGAGGTTGGAGAAGGGCTCGTCGAGCAGCAGCAGCTCCGGCTTGGGCGCCAGGGCGCGGGCCAGGGCGATGCGCTGCTGCTGCCCGCCGGAGAGTTCGTGCGGCATGCGCCGCTCGGTGCCGGGCAGGCCCACCAGGGCCAGCACCTCGGCCACCCGCTGCGCGCGCTCGGCCCGCGGCAGGTGCTCGATGCCGAAGGCCACGTTGCGGCCCACGTCCAGGTGCGGGAAGAGGGCGTAGTCCTGGAACACCATGCCGATGCGCCGGGCCTCGGCCGGCACGTGCAGCTGCTTGCTGCCCACCACCTGCCCGGAGATGCGGATCTCGCCCGCGCTCGCGCGCTCCAGGCCGGCGATGGCCCGCAGCAGCGTCGTCTTGCCGCAGCCCGAGGGGCCGATCAGCACGCCGATGTCGCCGCGCGGCAGGCCGAACGAGACCTGGTCCACCGAGGGACGGGTCGCGCCCGAATACCGGACGCCCAGCGCGGACAGCTCCAAATGCATGAGCACCATTCTAGATGCATACAATTCTCATTTGCATCGTTCCCGGTCCAGGCTGCGCCTGGGTCCCTCCCATGCGCCTGCCCCGATTCCAGGACGTCCTGCTGTTGCTGCTCGCCGCCGTGCTCCTCGTGCCGGTCGGCGGGGTGCTGGTCGCCTGGGCGCAGTGGGACGCCGCCAGCGCCGGCATCCTGCGGGAGATGGCGGCCACCGTCCTGCCCCGGTACGCCCTGTCGAGCCTGGCGCTGTGCGCCGCGGTCGCCGCCGGCGTGGCGGTGGTCGGTACGGCCTGCGCCGCGGCCGTCACGCTATTCGACTTCCGCGGGCGCCGCAGCTTCGAGTGGGCGCTGCTGCTGCCGCTGGCCATGCCGGCCTATGTCACCGCCTACGCGTACACCGACTTCCTCCAGTTCAGCGGTCCGCTGCAGTCGGGCCTGCGCGCCGCCTTCGGCCTGGAAGGGCGTGTCTTCCCCGAGGTGCGCAACCTGCCCGGCGCGGTGTGGGTGCTGGTGTTCTCGCTCTACCCGTATGTCTACTTGCTGGCGCGCACCGCCCTGGGCGAGCGCGCCGCGCACCTGATGGAGGCGGCCCGCCTGCTCGGCGCGCCGCTGCGCCGGCGCATCGCCCAGGTCGCCCTGCCGCTGGCCCGGCCGGCGGTGGCCGCCGGCGTGGCGCTGGCGCTGATGGAGACGCTGGCCGACTTCGGCGTGACCAGCTACTTCGGCATCCAGACCTTCACCACCGGCATCTACAAGGCCTGGCTGGCCATGGACAACCGCGTCGCCGCCGCGCAGCTGGCCACGACGCTGCTGGCGGTGGTGGGCATGGTGCTGTGGATCGAGCACCGCGCGCAGCGCCGCCTGCGCTTCTCCGCCACGCGCGGCGGGCGCGCCGGCTCGGGCGAGGCGCAGCCGGTGCGGCTGTCCGGCGGCAAGGCGGTGGCGGCCTGGGCGGTGTGCAGCCTGCCGGTGCTGGCGGGCTTCGTGCTGCCGGTGGCCTTCATGCTGCGGCCGCTGGCGGCCGACTGGTCGGTGCTGCCCTGGGACCGCTTCCTCCAGTGGGCCTGGAACAGCGTGCGCCTGGGCACGGTCAGCGCGGCGCTCGCGGTGGGCCTGGCGCTGCTGCTCGCGTTCACGCTGCGCCGGCGCGGCGACCTCGTCACCCGCGCCGTCGTGCAGCTCGCCGGCCTGGGCTATGCGGTGCCGGGCGCGGTCATCGTCGTCGGGCTGCTGCTGCCGGTGGGCTGGCTGCAGCAGGTCGCGCCCTCGGCGCCCACGGTGTACTGGGTCACCGGCACCGTCCTGGGCGTGGTGTGGGCCTACCTGGTGCGCTTCATGTCGGTGGCGCTGCAGTCCATGCAAAGCGGCTACGCCCGCATTCCCCCCACGCTCGACGACTCGGCCCGCATGCTCGGCGCGGCCGGCTTCGGCCTGCTCACGCGGGTGCACTGGCCGCTGCTGCGGCGGTCGGCCGTGGCGGCCTCGCTGCTGGTGTTCGTCGACGTGATGAAGGAGCTGCCCGCCACCATGGTGCTGCGCCCCTTCAACACCGACACGCTGGCGGTGGTGGCCTACCAGCTCGCGCGTGACGAGCGACTGGGCGAGGCGGCCCTGCCTTCGCTGGCACTGGTGCTGGTGGGGCTGATCCCTGTGGTGCTTCTGAGCCGCACGCTGCGCGAGAAGCAGCGCTGACGGCGAAGGGCCCGGTCCCCTCGATCGCCGCACGGGCATTCCGTGCGCCGCGCCGGCGCGGTGCGGGTCAGGCCTCGTCGGCAGCGGCCTCGGGCCGGCCCTCGCGCTTGCGGTAGACGATCTCCCCGGTGGGCACGTGCACCACGCGGATCTCCTGCCCCGACTCGGCCCGGAAGTTCTTTGCCGCGAGCGCCACGGCCAGGCCCCGGTTTCCCACCAGGAGCTGGCGTCCCCCGACCTGGGGCAGGAGCCTGCCGGACAAGGGGCGGTTGCTTTCGATGCGGTATTCAGCCGACGACATGGGGGTACCTCTCTGACCTGTCTCTCTCGTTTTGCAAGTCCCGGGCCAGCGCCATCGTGTGGCGCGAGGCAGGTGTCCGGGGGATGGAGAGAGGTTAGTCCGCTCGGGTTCGAAGTCTGTAGGACAACGGCCCAACGGTCCGGAGGCCGCGGGCGGGCCCGCATGAAGCTTCGATGACAGCGCGCCCACGGTCCGCGCGCGCCGCGGTCGAAGGGGTCAGGCCGCGCCCTTGATCTGCGCGAACTTCGCCTCGAGTTCGCGGCGCATCGCGCGGCGCGCTTCGGCCGCGGCGTGGCGGCGCTTCTGGTCCTCGGACTGCGGCACCAGCGCCGGCACCGGCGTGGGGCGGCCGTCGTCGTTCACCGCGATCATGGTGAAGAAGCAGCTGTTCACGTGGCGCACCACCTGGGTGCGGATGTCCTCGGCGATCACCTTCACGCCGACCTCCATCGACGAGGTGCCGGTGTGGTTGATCGAGGCCAGGAAGGTGACCAGCTCGCCGACCTGGATCGGCTGGCGGAACATCACCTGGTCGACGCTCAGGGTCACCACGTAGCGGCCGGCATAGCGGCTGGCGCACGCGTAGGCCACCTGGTCGAGGAGCTTGAGGATCGTGCCGCCATGCACCTTGCCGGAGAAATTGGCGGTGTCCGGCGTCATGAGGACGGTCATCGAGAGCTGGTGCGAGGGCAGGTCCATGGCCCGATCGTACCTGCTCGTTTTCCCTAGTGCGGCATTGCCGTGCCGGAGGGATCGCGGTTCGTTTGATGGCTAAGATCCCGGCCTGCCCTGCGGCCGCCGCGCGCCGCCGCTTTCCACAGGAGACCCTCATGCAAAAACGCCACTTCCTCCATGCCGTTGCCGCTGCCTCGCTGGCGGTGGCCTGCGGCCACGCCGCCGCGCAGTCGGCCGGCACCTTCAAGATCGGCCTGATCCTGCCGATGTCGGGCCCCTTCGCCTCGACGGGCAAGCAGATCGACGCCGCGGTGAAGCTGTACCTGGCGCAGAACGGCGACAAGGTCGCGGGCAAGAAGGTGGAGGTGATCCTCAAGGACGACACCGGCACGCCGGACGTGACCAAGCGGCTGGCGCAGGAGCTGATCGTGAGCGACAAGGTGCAGGTCATCGCGGGCTTCGGCCTGACGCCCCTGGCCTTCACCACGGCGCCGCTGGCCACGCAGTCGAAGACGCCGATGGTGGTGATGGCGGCGGCGACCTCCAGCATCACCGAGGCCAGCCCGTGGATCGTGCGTTCTAGCTTCACCGCGGCGCAGGTGGTGACCTCGCTGGCCGAGTGGGCGACCAAGAACAACATCAAGCGGGTGGTGAGCCTGGTGACCGACTACGGCCCGGGGGTGGACTCGGAGAAGTTCTTCACCGAGCGCTTCAAGCTCAATGGCGGGGAGGTGGTGGAGGCGCTGCGGGTGCCGCTGCGCAACCCGGACTTCGCGCCGTTCCTGCAGAAGGTGCGAGATGCCAAGCCGGACGCGCTGTTCGCGTTCGTGCCCTCGGGGGCAGGCTCGGCGCTGATGAAGCAGTTCACCGAGCGCGGGCTGGACAAGGCGGGCATCCGGCTGATCGCCGAGGGCTCGGTGACGGACGACGACATCCTCAACTCGATGGGTGACGTGGCGCTGGGGGTGGTCAGCTCGCACCACTACTCGGCGGCGCACAACTCGCCGATGAACAAGAAGTTCGTGGAGGCGTTCCAGAAGGCCAACAACGGGCTGCGCCCGAACTTCATGGCGGTGGGCGGCTATGACGGCATGCGGGTGATCCTGGAGGCGGCCAAGAAGACCAATGGCGCCGGTGGCGAGGCGCTGCTCAACGCGATGAAGGGCCAGGTGTTCGAGAGCCCGCGCGGTCCGGTGTTCATCGACGCGCAGACGCGCGACATCGTGCAGAACGTGTACATCCGCCGGGTCGAGAAGAAGGACGGGCAGCTGTGGAACGTGGAGATCCAGACGCTGACCGACGTCAAGGACCCGGGCAAGTCGAAGTAAGCCGTCGATGACCCTGTCCCGAGACCTCGTCCTCGTTCCCGGCCTCATGTGCGATGAGGCGGTGTGGGAGCCGCTGTACCCGCACCTGCCGGCGGGCGTGGCCTGCCAGGTGGTGGACCACGGCGACGCCGACCACCTGACGGTGATGGCGCAGCGCCTGCTGGAGGCTGCGCCGGCGCGCTTCGCGCTGGCGGGGCACTCGATGGGCGCGCGCGTGGCGCTGGAGGTGATGCGGCTGGCGCCGCAGCGGGTGGAGCGGCTGGCGCTGCTGGATACCGGCTACGCGCCGCTGGCCGCGGGCGCGGCGGGCGAGGCGGAGAAGGCCAAGCGCCAGGCGCTGCTGGAGAAGGCGCGGGCGCAGGGCATGCGCGCGATGGCCGCCGAGTGGGCTCAGGGGATGGTGCACCCGGACCGGCTGCAGGACGAGGCCTTGATGGAGGCGATCCTGGGCATGTGCGAGCGCAAGACGGCGGACCAGTTCGCGGCGCAGATCCGGGCGCTGCTGGCGCGGCCGGACGGCTCGGCGGTGCTGCAGTCGCTGCAGGCGCTGGGGGTGCCCACGCTGATCGCGTGCGGGCGCCAGGATGCCTGGGCGCCGGTGGCGCAGCACGAGGCGATGCACCGGCTGGCGCCGGGCGCGGTGCTGGCGTTCGTGGAGGACGCCGGCCACATGGCGCCGATGGAGCGGCCCGCCGAGACGGCCGCCGTGATCAACCGCTGGCTGGCGCAGCCGGCCTGATGCCATGACCGAACTTGAACGCCTGCAGGCCGAGAGCGCCTGCCGACACATCGTCCTGGCCGCCGCGCGCGCGGTGGACGACCAGGACTACCCGGCCCTCGCGGCCCTGTTCGCCCCCGAGGGCGAGCTGGTGCGCCCCGGCGGCCAGCCGCTGGTGGGACCCGCCGCGATCCTGGCCTCCTACGCCGCCAAGGACCCCGAGCGCCTGACCCAGCACATCGTGTGCAACCACGTGGTCACGGCCGACTCGGACACCGCCGCGCGTTCGCGCTGCACGGTGATCCTGTGGTCCTCGCGCCGCAGCGAGGAACTCACGCCCAAGGGCCGCAAGGCCGACCCGCTGCAGCAGGCCGGCGAGATCGAGGACGAATTCGTGAAGACCGCCGAGGGCTGGAAGATCCGCCGCCGCCGCGCCTGGTTCACGATGTACGCGCCGGGCGCCTGAGGCGCCTGCTGCGCGCCGGCGGGCCTCAGTCCGCCGTGATGTTGTTCCTGCGAATCAGCTCGCCGTAGCGCGCCAGCTGCGCGCGCGTGGCCGTGCCCAGTTCCTCGGGCGAGGTGCCGCGCGGCGTGAGGCCCTGGGCCGCCAGCTTGCTGCGCACCTCGGGGTCGGCCAGCGCCTTCCTCACCGAGGCGGCCAGCGTGTCGACGATGGCCTTGGGCGTGCCCGCCGGCGCCATCAGCGTGAACCAGGAGTTGAACTCGAAGCCCGGCAGGCCGGACTCGGCCACCGTGGGCACGTCGGGGAACTGCGGCAGGCGGCGCGGCGTGCTCACGGCCACCAGCCGCAGCTTGCCGGCGGCGACCAGCGAGGTCACCGTGGCGATGCCCTGGAAGCCGGCCTGCACCTCCTTGGCCGCGGTGCCGGTTGCGGCCTGGGTCGCGCCCTTGTACGGCACGTGCTGCATCTGCAGCCCGCCGGCCTGCGCGGCGAACAGCGCCATCGCGATGTGCTGCGGGCTGCCGTTGCCACCGGAGCCGTAGTTCACCTGCCCCGGCGCGCGCTTCGCGGCGGCGATCAGGTCCGCGGCGCTGCGCACCGGCGAGTCGGCCGGCACCACCAGGCCCCATTCCACCGTGGCCACCAGCGAGACCGGCTCGAAGTCCTTGAGGATGTCCCAGGGCATGCGGGCCTGCATGTTCGGCACCATGGTCATGATGCTGTCGTTGAAGCCGCCCAGGGTGTAGCCGTCGGGCGCGGCCTTGGCGACGTTGCCGGCGCCGATCAGGCCAGCCGCGCCGGGCTGGTTCTCGATGACGAAGGACTGGCCCAGGTCCTGCCCCATCTTCTGCGTGACGATGCGCGCGGCGTTGTCCACCGCGCTGCCCGCGGCCAGCGGGATGATGATCTTCACCGGCTTGCTCGGCCAGGGCGCGGTCTGCGCCTGCGCGGGCGCGACGAGCAGCAGGGGGAAGGTGGCGGCGGCCGCGAGGGCCAGCCGCCGCAGGGGGCTCAGGGGTTGCATGGAAGGTCTCCTTCGTGGTTTTTCTTGGATGCGGCTGGGAAGTCGCGGACGGATCCGCTCACGGCGCCTCAGGCCTGCGCCAGCGACGGCGCGCCGACCTCGGCGGCCAGCGCGTCGAGCTGCGCGCGCAGCGCCGCGGGCAGGGCGATGCCCAGTTGCTCGTTCTCCAGGCGCCTGGCGTGGCTCTGCTCGCCGGGCAGCCAGATGCGGTCCACGCCCGGCATGCGCTCGCTGGCGCGCATCTCGCGAATCACCTGGTCGACGCGGGCCTTGAAGGCCGCCACGTCGCCGAAGGCCGCCGGGTCGATGACGGCGATCGCCTGGCCGGTGTTGGTGGTGGTCTGGTAGTCCTTGTTGAAGTCGATCACCTGGCGGCCCATCGCGGCGCCATTGAGCGTGCCCGCCAGCAGGCCGACCACCAGCGCCAGCCCGTAGCCCTTGTAGCCGCCGATAGGCATGAGGAAGCCCTCTTCCGAGCGGGTGGGGTCGGTCAGGGGCTGGCCCTGGCGGTCGATCATCCAGCCCACCGGCATCTGCTCACCGCGCTGGGCCTTGGCCTTGACCTTGCCGTAGGCGGCCACGGTGGTGGCCATGTCCAGCACGATCGGCGCCTCCTCGCCGGCGGGCACGGCCACCGCGATCGGGTTGGTCGACAGCAGCATGTCCAGGCCGCCCCAGGGCGGCAGGTGGTTGGCGTTGCCCACCGCGAAGTACAGGGCCACCATGTCGTGCTCCAGGGCCATGCGCGCGTAGAGCGAGGCCGGGCCGGCATGGTTGGAGTGGTGCGAGCCGACCCAGGCGATGCCGCAGTGGCGGGCCTTCTCGATGGCCAGGCGCGCGGCCTTCTCCATCACCAGGTGGCCGAAGCCGTTGTCGCCATCGAGCAGGGCCATCGCGACGCGCTCCTGCGTCACGCGGATGTCCGGCGTGAGGTTGTAGCCGCCGGCGCGGATGCGCCTGACATAGGGCGCGAGGCGGATGGCGCCATGGCCGTCCGAGCCCTGGGCCTCGGCCTGCGCCATCAGGCGGCCGACGGTGGCGGCGTCCGCGGCAGGCAGGCCCTGGGTTTCCAGCACCCGGGCGATGAAGCGCGCGAGCTGCGCGACGGGGATGCGGCCTTCAGCCATGGGGAGCGATCCTTTGCTTGAGCGAGAGCGCGGCGCAGTCCGGGCTGGTGAGCACCGGGCAGGCCACGTCGGCCTGCGACGCCTCGCGCGCCGCGGCCATGGAGAACTGGGCCAGCATGACGACGTCGCAGCCCGCGAGCTGCGCGGCGCCGGCGGCGACCTTGCGGTGGTGGTCCTGGGGGCGGCCGGCGGCGAGGTCCTGCATGGCCTCGGGGACAAAAACGGTGCGCAGGTCCAGCGCGACGCCGCGGGCGCGGGCCATCGCCTCCAGCTCCGCGGACATCGAGGGCAGGGAGGCCTGGAAGGTGGCCACCAGGCCGGCCTTCAGCGGCCGGCCCGCGGGCGCCAGGCCCAGGGCCTGCTCGAACATCGCCTCGTTGGGCTTGAGCGTGGGCAGGCCGGTGGCCGCGCCCGCCGCCTCGATGGCGGGGCCGAAGGCCGAACAGGTGAACAGCACGCCGCTGCAGCCGGTGCCGGCGGCGTAGCGGGCCAGGGTGAGGAAGCGCTCGACCATCGCCGGGGTGAGGGCGCCGTCGCGTGCGAGGTCCACCGACAGGCTGTCGTCGAGGAGGTTCATGCGCACGGCCTGCGGCCAGTGGCGCTCGAACGCCGCCTGGATCGGCTCCACGGCCAGCGCGGTGGCGTGGATCAGGGCGACGCGGGGGGAGGGAAAGGTCATGGCGCAGCATCGTAGCTGCGCCGCAGGCCCCGGGCGTCGCACCCGGGACTGGGGAAATCCCGGCAGGCCGTTGCAGCCTGCCGGGGGCGCGGGGCTTATTGCTCCGCGAAGGCGCGTTCGATGACGAAGTCGCCGGGGCGCGTGGTGTTGCCCTCGCCGAAGTCGCGGGCCTCGAGCAGGGCCTTCAGGTCCTTCAGCATGGCGGGGCTGCCGCAGATCATCACGCGGTCGGTGGCCGGGTCGAGCTTGGGCACGCCCAGGTCCTCGAACAGCTTGCCGCTCTGGATCAGGTCGGTGATGCGGCCCATGTTCTTGTAGGGCTCACGCGTGACCGTGGGGTAGTAACGCAGCTGCTTGGCCACCATCTCGCCCAGGAACTCGTGCTGGGGCAGGTGGTCGGTGATCAGGTCGTGGTAGGCCAGCTCGTCGACCTCGCGCACGCCGTGGACCAGGATGACTTCCTCGAACTTCTCGTAGGTTTCCGGGTCGCGGATGATGCTCATGAAGGGCGCCAGGCCGGTGCCGGTGGACATCATGTACAGGCGCTTGCCGGGCAGCAGGTAGTCGATCAGCAGCGTGCCGGTGGGCTTGCGGCCGACGATCACGGTGTCGCCCACCTTGATGTGCTGCAGGCGGGAGGTCAGCGGGCCGTCGGGCACCTTGATGGAGAGGAACTCCAGGTGGTCCTCGTAGTTGGCGCTGACGATGCTGTAGGCGCGCAGCAGCGGCTTGTCGTTCACGCGCAGGCCGATCATGGTGAAGTGGCCGTTGCTGAAACGCAGGGAGGCGTCGCGGGTGGTCGTGAAGGTGAACAGGCGGTCGGTCCAGTGGTGGACGGACAGCACGCGTTCCTCGTTGAAAGCGCTCATGGTCGGGAAGGCGGGTGGCGGGCTGGGCCCGCGGTGGCAAGGGGGGAACCTGGACAGCGTAGCAGCCGGGCGGCATGCCGCCCGGGGACGGTTCCGGTCACCTTGACCGGGGTCAAGGCGGAATCTGCGATTCTACCGGGCGCGGCCCCCGGCCCGGCAAAGGCCCACGGGGCGTGGGCTCAGTCCATGGACAGGGCCTGCGCCGCCCCGTCGAGGGCCGGGGAGACCGGGCTGTGGATCACCCAGGTCGGGACCTGGGCCAGGTAGACGGCGAAGCGGCCCTTGGCCTCGAAGCGGGCGCGGAACGGCGAGGCGTCGAAGCGCTCGCCCAGGCGCGGCACGATGCCGCCGCCGATGTAGACGCCGCCGCGCGCGCCCAGCGTGAGCGCCAGGTCGCCGGCGACCGCGCCGAGGAAGCCGCAGAACAGGTCCTGCGCCTCGGCGGCGCGCGACTGCGGGTGCTCCGCGGCCCGGGCCAGCACCTCGGCGGGCGCGGTGATCTCGCGGCCCTGCAGGCCATCGACCTCGCTGAGGGCGTGGTACAGGTCCACCAGGCCGGCGCCCGAGAGCACGCGCTCGGCCGAGACATGGCCGTAGCGCCGGCGCAGGCACTCGATGACGGCGAACTCGCGGGCATTGCCCGCGGGCAGGGTGACATGGCCGCCCTCGCCGGCGATCGGCAGGTAGTGCGCGCCGGCGGGCAGCAGGCCCGAGACGCCCAGGCCGGTGCCCGGGCCGATCAGGCCGATGGCCGCGCCCGCCACCGCCTCGCCGGGGCCGACCTGGCGCTTCTGCGCCGGCTGCAGCCGCGGCAGGGCCAGGGCCAGGGCGGTGAAGTCGTTGACCACCAGCATCCGCGCGGCGCCCAGCGCCTCGCGCAGCTCGCCGATGGAGAAGGCCCAGTGGTGGTTGGTCATGTGCACCCGGTCGCCGGTGACCGGGTTGGCGATGCCGATGGCCACGCTCGCCGGCGCGGGCAGGCCCTGGTCCGCCAGGTAGGTGCGGATCGCCGCCAGCAGCGAGGCATGTTCGGCGCAGGGCAGGACCTGCACCCGGGTGATCGGCGCCGAGGCGTCGGCCTGCCAGCCGAAGCGGGCGTTGGTGCCGCCGACGTCGCCGAGCAGGCGCGGGCCGGCCGCCGCCGCGGCGGCCGTGCCCGGCGCGCGGGACTCAAACATCGCGGGCCGCCGCCAGCGCGGCGGGTTGCGCCGCGGGCTGCGCGCTGCGCACGCGCAGCGCCAGGCCGGCGGCGATCACCAGGAACACGCCCGACAGGCGCAGCACGTTGCGCGGGTCGCCGCCCAGGAGGCTGTCGTAGATCAGGGGCAGGGTGACCATCTGGATGATCATGGGCAGCACGATGAACATGTTGAAGATGCCCATGTACACCCCCACCCGGTCGGGCGGGATGCTGCCGGCGAGCAGCACGTAGGGGTTGCCCATGATGCTGGCCCAGGCCAGGCCCACGCCCAGCATCGGGATGAACAGCAGCCACTTGTCCTGGATCGCGGGCAGCGACCACATGCCGATGCCGGCCAGCACCAGGCAGGCCGCATGCACCTTGGCCGCGCCCAGGCGGCGGGTGAAGGCCACCATGGGGAAGGCCACCAGGAAGGCCACGAAGTTGTAGAAGCCGCCGATCTGGCCATTGAGCAGCCCGGCGTCGCGCACCGCCTGCGTGGGCTCCAGGCCGCCGAACACCGAGCGCGCGAGGCTGGGGACCACGTAGATCCAGTAGGCCATCATCGCGTACCACTGGAACAGCTTCATCCACCACAGCTGGCGCATGGTGGCGGGCATGTCGCGGATGGCGTCGCGGATCTCCGCCAGCGTCGCGCCGATGCCGCGCGGCCGCGCCTCGAGCGCGGCGCGCTCCTCGGGCGGCATGGGCAGCTCGGGCACCCGGCGGATCGACCAGTACACGGTGGTGATGGAGCACACCGCGCCAATCATGAACGCGATCACCGTGATGTGGGGGATGTTGCTGCTGTTGACGGCGTCCTTGTTGAACCCGGCCAGCACCAGCAGGGTCGGCGTGAGGTAGGCCAGGGTCTGCGCCAGCCCGGTGAAGGCGCTCTGCGTGAGGAAGCCCAGCGAGTGCTGCTTCGCATCGAGACGGTCGCTGATGTAGGCGCGGTACGGCTCCATGGTCACGTTGTTCGCCGCGTCCAGGATCCACAGCAGGCTGGCCGCGAACCACAGCGCCGGGCTGAACGGCATGACCAGCAGGCACAGGCTGCAGATCAGGGCGCCGATCAGGAAGTAGGGCGTGCGCCGGCCCCACCGGCTGGTGGTGCGGTCGCTCATGGCACCGATGATGGGTTGCACCAGCAGGCCGGTGACGGGCCCGGCCAGCCACAGCAGCGGCAGCTTGGACTCGTCGGCGCCGAGGAACTGGTAGATCGGGCTCATGTTGGCCTGCTGCAGGCCGAAGCTGTACTGGATCCCGAAGAACCCCAGGTTCATGTTCAGGATCTGCCAGAACGACAGGTGGGGCTTGGCGAAGCTCACGGGGTCTCCTTCTTCAGCAGCCAGAGGCTGCCATGGGGCTGCAGCACCGTCCGGGCCGGCAGGGCGGCCTGGCCGGACAGCAGCTCGTGCCAGCCCCCGGCATGGCCGGTCAGCGCGGCGAGGTCGATGGCGCGGGGCGTACGCGAGAAGTTGAACAGGGCCACCGCCTGGTCGCCGCGGCGCAGGGCCAGCACGGCGCCGTCGCCGGCGTCCAGCCGCTGCAGCGGGCGCGCCGCCAGCGCGGGCTGCTCGCGACGCAGCGTGGCCATGCGGCGCAGCGAGGCCAGCACGCGGCCGCCGGGCGTGGCCGGGTCCTGCGCGGCGCGCAGGGCGGCCTCGTCGAAGCCGGGGCGGTGCAGCTCGCGGCCGTCGTTGCCGGCGGCCAGGCGGCGGGCCACCTCGTCGTCGGCCACGTTGGCCTGCGCGAACTCGTCGCCCATGTACAGCAGCGGCAGGTCGCCGGCGAAATAGGACAGCGACTGCAGCAGCAGCATGCGGTCGACCGCGGCCTGCGCCTCGGCGGGCGTGGCGGCGCACTCCAGGCCCGCGAGTGCCGAGAGCATGCCGTTGGTGCCGTGCACCGGGCGGGTGGGGCTGGTCTGGAACGAGGCGCCGCGGGCGTAGCTGCCCGGCGTGCGGCCGGCGTAGAACTCGGAGACCTGCAGCAGCACGGCGTCGCCGGACAGGCCGGCGTCGGCCAGCTCGGGGCGCAGCACGTTCCAGCCGATGTCGTCGTGGCAACGCACGTACGTCATCCAGCCGGCGCCCGCCGGCAGCGGCGGCGTGCCGGCCAGCACCGCGCCGGGCACCTGCGCGCTTTCCTGCGCCAGGCCGGCCCAGGCCGCGGCCATCAGGCTGGAGTGGTAGGCCACGTGGCACTCGGGCGCGGGGCGCTCGCCCAGGCCGAAGTAGGGCGGCAGGTCGCGCGTGGGCATGATGGCCTCGGCCTTCATCAGCACGCCGGGCGCGGCGATGTCGGCCAGCGCGCGCAGTGCCTGCAGGATGTCGTGCACCTCGGGCTGGTTCAGGCCGTCGGTGCCCTCGCGCTTCCAGAGGTAGCCGGTGGAGTCGAGGCGGAAGGCCTCGACGCCCTGGTTGGCCAGGCCCAGCAGGGCCATCGCGATCTCGGTGAAGACCTCGGGGTTGGCCCAGTTCAGGTCCCACTGGTAGGGGTAGAAGGTGGTGCGCACCCAGGCGCCGCGGGCCTCGATGCGGGTGAAGTTGCCGGGGGCGGTGTCGGGGAAGACCTGCGGCAGGTGGCGCTCCCAGCGCGCCACGTCGTCGGCGGTGGGCAGCCAGTGGAAGAAGCCGGCCAGGCGCTCGTCGCCGGCCAGCGCGCCGCGCGCCCAGGCGTGGTCGTGCGAGACGTGATTGAGCACCATGTCGCTGCACAGGCTGATGCCGGCCTCGCGCAGCTGCGTGGTCAGGCCGGCCAGGTCGCTCCAGGTGCCCAGGGCGGGGTCGACGTCGTCGAAGCTCGCCACGGCGAAGCCGCCGTCGTTGGGGGGCGTGCCGGGACGCAGGAAGGGCAGCAGGTGCAGGTAGGACACGCCCAGGGCCTGCAGGTGGGGAATGCGCTGCGCGACGCCGCGCAGCGAGCCGCCGAACTTGTCGGCATAGGCGCAATAGCCGACGCCGCCGCGGCGGAACCAGTCGGGGTCCTGCTCGCGGGCGAGGTCGAGCCGCCACAGGGCGGCGGGCCGGCGCATCGCGGCGGCCAGGGTGTTCTGGACCAGGGCTTCGAACCAGGCGTCGAAGCGCGGGTGGGTGCCATACAGGCGTGCCAGGCGCTCGCGCAGCAGCGCGCGCCGTGCGGACAGCCGTGCCTGCAGCACCGGCTGGCGTTCATCGTGGACGTTCGGGGCCATGGGGGCGCCCAGTTCGGGAATCGGGTTCAAGTGGGGATTCCGTTCGGGAAGCAGGGCCGGCCCGCTTGCGCGGACCGGCCCCGGGACAGGACAAGGCGTGCTTAGAAGTCGTACTTCAGGCTGACCTTGCCGGAGCGGCCGTTGAAGGCGCGGGCGGCGTGGCCGTCACCCTCGACTTCGGTGTAGGCCAGCTTGTTGAACGCATTGTTCACGCTGACCGAGGCGGTCAGGTTCTTCGCGACCTGGTAGCTGGCGAACAGGTTGGTGATCACGTAGGAGTTCATGGTGATCGTGTTGGCGTCGTCGCCGTAGGACTTGCCCGAGCCGATCAGCATGGCGCCGACCTGGACGTCGCCCAGGGTGTAGGACGGAGCGATCGAGTACACGGTCTTGGCCTGGCGGCGCGGGGTCTTGCCCACTTCGGAGGGGCTCAGCGACTTGGTGATCTCGGCATCGGTCAGGGTCACGCCGCCGTTGATGCGGAAGGCGCCCATGCGGTAGCCGGCTTCCAGCTCCAGGCCCTGGGCCTTGTAGCTGTTGGTCGTGAACTTCTGGGTGGTCGCCTCGAAGTTGCTCTCGTCGGTCTTGGCGAAGAACAGCGTGCCGAACAGGCTCAGGTTGCCCTGGCGGTGCTTCACGCCCACTTCCTGCTGCTGCAGGCGGTTGAACGAGGTGGGCTTGGTGCCGTTGAGGGCGCCCTTGGTGCCATACAGCAGGCGGTCGGCCGAGAAGTTGTAGCCATCGCTCACGCGGGCGTAGACGGCGGTGTCACGGGTGATCGCGTAGTTGGCGCCGATCGAGGTGGCGTTCTTCGAGATCTTGTAGTTCACCGTGTCGGCGGAGGCCGGGTTCCAGCTGCCGGCCGACAGGTCGGTGGCGTTGGTCACCGAGGTGCCGTTGAACGTCTGGCCCGAGGCCTTCATGCTGTTCTGGCGGATGCTGGCGTCGATGCTCAGGGGACCCTTGTCCCAGCTCACCGCGGCGTAGGGCGCGGTCACGCTGTAGCGGACGTCATAGGTGCGCGAGCAGCAGCCGCCCCAGGTGGCCCAGCCGGTGGAGGTCGGGGTCGCGGAGTAGGCGCCGGAGGCGTAGTTGATGCTGTACTGGTTCCAGAACCAGGTCTGGGCCACGTTCTGGGTGCCGGAGAACACGCCGCCGGTGAACAGGGCCTTGCCGCCGCTGAGGTCGAAGGACTTGGACAGCTTCACGTCGTTGAACATGTTGTCCATGTTGTCCAGCGACGTGTTGAACATCGTGCCGGTGAAGTTCGCGGCCGTGCCGTTGTTGCCGTTGTCGGCCGGGAACAGCGCGATGAAGCGGCCCGAGTTCGAGCTCTTGCGGAACTTCTCCTCCAGGACCCAGCCGCCGTCCAGGTTGAACTTGGCTTCGGCGCCGATGGCGGTGCTGGTCACGTGCAGGCCGTTGGCCGGGTTGGACGCGACGCGGTTGCCGGAGGCGTCGATGGTGACGTCGCGGGTCAGGGTCGGGTTGATGAAGAAGGCCTTGCGCGGGTCGATGCCGGCGACGGTCTGGATCTGGCCGTTCACCAGCTTGGTCGGCACGGGCATGAACGACGGGGTCTTGTCGTCCAGGTGCTTGAAGTTCAGGCGCACGTAGGAGCCGCCGCCCAGTTCCTTGGTCAGGCTGGCCTTGACCTGGCCGCCGTCCTCGACGGTCTGGCCGTTGCCGCGCGCGCCGCCCTCGCCCTGGCGCACGAAGCCGCCGATGTTGACGTAGGTGTCCTTGGCGACCTGGGTGCCCAGGTTGAAGTCATAGCGGTTCAGGCGCGAGCCCAGGCCGACGGTCACGCCGACGGAGTTGCTGGCGTCCTTGCCGGACTTGCTCACGAAGTTCACCACGCCGCCGGGGGAGTTGGAGACCATGGTGGAGGCGCTGCCGCCACGCACCACTTCCACGCGGTCGGTGGTGTAGTCGGCGCGCAGGAACTGGTCGGCGGTGCCGAAGGCGATGTCGCCGAACAGCAGGACCGGCAGGCCGTCTTCCTGGAACTGGACATAGCGGCTGCCGCCGGCGGACACGGGCGCGCCGCGCACGGTCACGTTGGCATTGCCCTCGCCGCCGGAGGACTCGGCGCGCACGCCGGGCACGGAGCGCAGGATTTCAGCGGCGTTCGTCGCGCCGCCGCGGACGATCGCTTCCTCGCCGACCGAGCTGACGGAGTCGCTCGAGCGCATCTTCGAGCGGGCGGCCGGCGAAGCGGTCACCACGACTTCGTCGAGGTTCAGGGTCTGGGCGTTGGCAGCGCCGATCTGCAGGGCCGCCAGCGTCGCGGCCAGGGCGACCTGGCTCGGGCGGATATGGAAACGTTGGGTCTTCAAGGAAGTCTCCTCTCTAGGTTTCGAAAAACATGTCGTCTCATGCAGGGGCTGCCCTGCCGTCGTGCATGCAGGTGCGATTCTGTTGTGTCTGCAAACGTTTGCAAAGTGTTTGCAGCCCGAAATCGGGTGCGCCGCAACGGATCGACGGGTTGAATCCCGCCCTGCGGGGGTCTCTCTCCAGAGGGGAAAACCTCGAAAGTTGGCTCGCTCTAGCGCTTCTCATTAGGACTTTCCCTAGTGTGAAAGGGCAGCAACAAGTCGCTGAACGCACTTTTTCAATGTGGAATCGCAGGGCAGGGTTTCACCTGATCCGCAGGTGTGGGCGCAAAAAGTAGCATTGCAATCGTTTTCAAAACCTGCACATGACGACGATGGACTACGCCAGCAGCCAACGCAAACCCAGCAAGCACCTGGTCGGCTTCGCCGCGGTGGTGGTGCTGCATGCCCTGCTGTTCTGGGCGATCAACTCCGGCCTGGCCCGAGCCTTCGTCAAGAAGCTCA